>NZ_JAGBKM010000016.1 GCF_017498085.1 Psychrobacter coccoides | reverse complement strand
TGTAAATACCCCACTCTTAACACAACATCATCGTAGAATAATTAAGCCACCTGCCTGTACTCAGCAGGTGTCATATCATTAAGTGAATCATGGGGTCTTTCAGTGTTATAAACCTTGATCCATTCCTCAGTAAGCTTACTGACTTCATTTAAATCATTGAATAAATAACAATCCAAAACCTCATTGCGGTAACTGCGATTAAACCGTTCAATATAAGCATTCTGATAAGGACAGCCAGGCTCGATATAATCAATATAGATGCCATGAGCTGATGCCCAATCAGTAAATATGCTGGATGTAAACTCACTGCCGTTATCCACACGAATTTGCTTAGGATAGCCATGCCACTCGGCTAGCTGGTCAAGGTAGCGAATTACTCGGAGTGAAGGCATACTGGTACCAATATCAATGCCTAATACTTCACGGTTGTAATCATCAATCACATTAAAGGTTCGAAAGCGAATATTGTTGTGCAGCTTATCGCTCATAAAGTCCATAGACCAAGTATGACCCAATGCGTTTGGCACACTTAGCGGCTGGGGATTACGTGTTGGTAGCCGTCTTTTAGACTTACGGCGTAGGTTTAAGTTTAACGCTGTATAAACACGGTGTACTCGCTTATGATTCCATGAATAGCCAAGCTTGCGTATACGCTTAAAACACTTTGGGAAACCCCAACGATTGTGCTTGTCAGTAAGCTTGTTTAAGACATCGATAATCTCACTATCATCAGATAGTTTAGATTTATAGTAGTAAGCAGTTCGACTCATGCACACGACCTGACAGCTCAATGCAATACTGACACCATACTGCGCCTGTAATTCTTGCGCCCAGACTTTGCGCTCGGGTACAGGCGCTATAGCTTTTTTATGATATCTTCTTGCATTTGCGCTTTAAGGCTTAAATCAGCATACATCTGTTTGAGTCTACGGTTTTCTTCTTCAAGCTCTTTTAAGCGTTTGACGTCAGAGGCTTCCATACCACCATACTTGGAACGCCATTTATAGAAAGTCGAGCTAGCAATCCCGTATTTACGACACAGCTCTTTAGCAGGTATCCCAGCTTCTGCTTCTTTTAATATCGATACGATTTGGGTCTCAGTCATTCGTTTGCTCATATCAAAACTCCTTATGGGTATTTTATAAGAAATTCTACGTTTGAGCTGTGTTAGTTTAGGGGATAGTTACACAGCATTTGCGAGTTTATTGACATAGGCTTAATTGATAATTTAATTCTATAGGCTATTATAATAGTAGTACATGCCAGTATCTTTAAATGTGTGTGATAATGGAGCGCTATCATGGCCAAAGAAGTGAGGTTGTTTAAAAGTAAAGAACGAAAAAGCAGAGAAGAAGTGGTGGCGTTTTTGCATGAGTTAGCTGACAAAATCTCCACTGGTGCGGTGATACTCAGCCAAGGCACAGAAGACTTGCAGTTAGAGTTACCAGAGAACCTTACTTTGGAGGTTCAAGTCGAGAATGAAGAGAAAAGAAGAAAAGGCACCGAGCATAGCCTTGAGATCGAGCTCAAATGGTATGACAATGATCAATCGGCAAAAGGGCTAACGCTTAAATAACCTCTTAGCTTTAGTGGCTTATTATTTGAATAAGAAGGTGGGTTGACGAGCGCTTAACCCACCTACGTGTTTAACGAATTAACCTTCCATCTCACCAAGTAACCACTCAGACACATCGTCAATCTGCGCTGCCAAATCAGGATGCGCTTTGCCGAGCTCGGCAAGCTTGGCTTTTATCTCACCTCTATTATATTTGATGTCTGTTAACGTCTGCTTTAATAAATCAATCAGCTCGACGTTTAGCGCGTCAGAGAAAATAACCACGTCAGTAATCAGCGCTTGCTGAACATCCATATGCAAATCAATAATACCCCAATCAAAGCGGGTCTCGATATGATGACTAAACTGCGGCGTCTTACCAAAGCGCCAGTTCCAATCGGCCATTTGCTCATAATAAGCGTTTAGGCTGGGCTGTTTGGCGAGACTGGCTTCATCCAGCTCTTGTACTGGCACGGTGTCGCCAGAATCAGTGTCATGATAGTACTCACGAAACGCCTCGATAATGGCAGCAGATAAAGTCTCGTGATTGATGTCTTCATTAAACTCTACTAAGTTAGCCACTCTTGAACGTACCGATTTGATACCTTTGGCTTGTAATTTGAGCGGATGCGGATTGAGATAATCGCCGAGCTTTTGCATGTTGGCGTTGACCAATAATGTGCCATGATGAAAGCTGCGGTCGAGCGCATGTTTAAAGGCGCTGCCTGATATTTTCTTATCACCGACTTGCATGTCGTTACGTCCTGATTGCTCAGCGTCTATGCCCAGTTTTTTTAGCGCATTGATGATAATGGTAAAGTTGGCCTCTTGGTCGTAGTCGTCTTTGGGCGACAGAAAAGTAAAGTTGGTGTTGCCCAAATCATGAAACACTGCGCCGCCGCCACTCTGACGCCGTGCCAAAAACACCCCATCTGCTTCCATTTTGTCGATTTTGCACTCTACCCACGGATTTTGTGAGCGTCCAATAACCACGGTCTCGCTATTGCGCCATAAAAAGAGTGTGTGCGAGTCGGGATTGAGCGTATTAAATATCCAGTCTTCGGTGGCGAGGTTAAACCAGGGGTTGGTCACGGCGGATTTTAGGATGCGTAGTTTCATGGGTTGTCCCTTATTGTTGATAGTAGATACTCTTTATTGTTGCTGATGTAAGGTTTTAATTCAATGGGTGTGTGGTAGGGAAAGGCGGAGTGTTTTGGACGAGATTTTATAGGTTTTGAAAGAAAAGTATTTGTTGGAGCCAATTCTGCTATCCGCTTGTATCTAACTTGTCGATGGCGTGCGGACTGGTTTGTCTGGTGGCGTTCCAACATTCGAGCGACCACCACCAGCCATAGTCCGCATTGCCATCGTCGGCGTTAGGATACCGCTGCTATCAGGGCTAAATCGCTCTTGAAGCTGACCAGTGATATCTTAAAGCTTCACTTACTCCTATGCTATTATTGGGACTAAACTTAAGTAAATAAAAAAACTATTTCGCTGAGTAAAGTCTTGAATGGTTTTAACGGAGAATGGCGATGAATATTGAGCTAGCCCAGCTAATTAGTGAGTTGGATAAGTCAGATGAAAAGATTACCGAGTCATCCATTGCAACAAAGATTAATGAAGTTACACACGAAGATCCAAGTTCGGAGTCTATTGCAGAGAGAATTGCATTTGGATTTTGTGAGGACTATCAGCATAAACAGAGTGGTTGGGGTACTTACTTTGGTCCTATGATGGTATGGTTTGGAGATGACGGTAAGGTTTATGAAAGCCCTAGCATTTCTTCGATTACTGAAGAAGTTGTGGAACACTGGATAAGTAGATCAAAAAGCACCGCTAATCCAATATTAAAAGCACGTTATTGTGGTCTTATATGGGATTTTTCTAAACCTGCCATTAATAAAAAACCTGAATATACTATTGCCGTTGATTATATAAACGCGCTTCTTGAGATAACAGATAAAGGTCTTTGTAAGAATCCTACTGAAGCTATTAAAAAAATTATTAGAGCTTATAAGGTTGCAGTTGGCTTAAATAATAGCGATCTCATAAACAGGTGTATTGAAAGTGCTATCAATCTTGAAGGTCGTATAGCAGAGGACAGTAAAGCGGGACTTTGGGGGTTTTGCTTCGATCTTTTTGTTTTAGGTAAGAGCAAGTATTTATTCGAGGATCAAAGAGAAAAATTGATAGAAGATCTTGAGCAGCGATTAATTCGACTTTCTAAAGATAGCTCTCCATGGGGGTGTGAGTCAGCAGGCGTCCGTTTAGCAGATTATTATAGAGTTAAAGGAAACAAAGAAGAAGCAACTCGAGTGATAAAGGTAGTTGGTAAAAGTTTCGAGGATGCGTGCGATGATGTGGCACCTATACAAGCTTCTTCATGGTTGCAACATGTGCACAATATATATGTTAGCTTCAATATGAAAAGTGACATAGAGCGAGTAACTAGAAAGATAACCGAGATAGGTCCAAAAGTTGTAGATAGTATGCAGTCCTTCTCTCACAGCATAGAAATACCAAAAGAACAGTTAGAAGCTTATCTCGACTCAATGACAAATGGTGGTCTAGAAAATACACTTGTAAGAATTGCAGCACATTTTATTCCAAAGAAAGATCAAGTAGAGGAACAGGTTTTAGAGCTAGCAAAAAATTATCCGCTGACATACTTGTTTACTAAGACACTTCAAGATCACAAAGGCAGACCTATCGCAAATATTGGCAGCGTTGAAGACGATTTAGAAGGGCACGTGATTCACCAACTTTCTAGTAATTTAAATACTAACGCCTTTTTTCTTAAGCATTCATTAAAAAAGGCCTTAGAAGTTTATAATATAAAAGTGCAAGATTTGGCTGACTTTGTATTAGCGTCACCTATATTTGAAGAAACAAAAAAGGATCTTATCCATGCTGGTTTACAAGCGTATTTGGATCAAGATTATATTTCAGCAATACATATATTAGTACCTCAAACAGAAGCTGCTATTCGGTTGTTAGTCGAATTAACAGGAGGGGCAACTTCAAAAAGAAATAGGCAAGGTGGGTTGCAGTTAAGAACCTTTGATGACTTACTTAGAGATGAGAAAGTCCAAGAATGCTTTGGTATTGATTTATCATTTTATTTTAGAATATTACTCACAGAGCAGAGAGGTTGGAATATACGTAATGACGTATGCCATGCGATAAGTCCATCAGAAGCATTCAATTGCTCTGTAGCAGATAGGGTTATGCACGTACTTCTTTGCTTGGCGCAGGTAAGAGTGACAAACGGCCAATAAGTTATTTCTATAAGAATTAGTTAGATAAAAAACGCCCCTTAAGAGCATTTTTATCCAACCAATCCTTATAGATATTCAGTCACCTACCCAAAATCTTCCCTCAAAATCCTCGCCATATTCCGCTCAGCAAGCCCAGTGATAAACACATACGGATTGACGCCTGCGCTACCGGGGATTAATGCGCCGTCTTGCACATAGATGTTGCTATGTCCTTTTACGCGGCCAACCTCATCAGTCGCTTTGCCTAATACGCAGCCACCAAGCGGATGATAGCAAAAATCATCGCCAAAGCCATTATTGAATAGCAGGCGAGCCTTGGCGCCGCCGTTGGAAGCGCCAAGTTTGTCTAATAGCTCTTGGGCAGCATTTACTGAGTACTGATTTTGCGCCCGCTTCCAGTTGAGTTTGACGGTTTTTGTGGCGGTATCGTAATAATAGTTGCCACGCTCTGGGTTGTCAGTGATGGCAAGATACAGCGTCGTCCATGTCTCAAGACCGAGTGGCAAGGGTGCAAGTTCGGCAAAGATTTTGTACTTGGAGCCGCCTCTATCACCATCCCATAGGTTGATGCCTTTGACAGGGATGGTAGATTGAGTGGTGCCAGCAGAGTATACAAAGTTGCGTCCGGTCATGATATTACCATTTGGTCCCCAATACTGACCAATGTGCTCGTTTAGGTTATTGAGTTTGCCTTCAGCTTGGCTTTTGAGCAGCAGCTCTGAGGTGCCAGTACTGCCAGCATTTAAAAACAACTTATCACAGGTATAATGTTCTATTTTATCGATACCGCCAGTAGTATTGAGGACATAAACTTCCAAGCGCAGTTGGTCATTATCGAGCGCTTGAATGCTATTGACTTTACGTAGGGTTTTAACGGTGACGTTGCCGGTGATTTCGGCATCTTTTAGGTAGGTTAGGTCGAGCGAAAACTTGCCGGCGTTATTGCCATAGATGACTTCGCCGCCCAATGCTGATGGATAGACCTCGCCTTTGGCCTCACGTTGCATGTAATCAAAGTCATAGCTGTTGCCAAAAAACTCAGTTTTAAGCCCTGCCCTCGATGCTTGGCGTTCAGCGGCGCGAGTAAATTCATAATGCTCAGATTGATTGAAAAATGACTCGGGGATTTGGCTGACTTTGAGGGCTTTCATCGCTTTTGGAAAATAAGTATCGTACATCTCATCACTATCAATCCACGGAAAGACGGCTTCGAAATGCGAGCGTCTAGGTTGGATAGCAATCGCCCCATTGACGATAGAGCCACCGCCATAAGCTCGCCCGGCAAAAACTTTCATCTCCTCATATTCAATCAGGTCTAACACGCCAGGGTACTTTCTAATCGGGATGGGAATGGGAATCGGGGCGTTAGGTCTGTTGCGAAACCAACTAGAGCGTTTGTCCGCAGTGATCATCTGACAGAAAGTATCGTGCTCAGGCGTTCTGTCCCAGCGCATACCCATCTCTAGAATGAGTACTTTATGACCCTGCTCGCTGAGCCGTAGCGCTGATACGGCGCCGCCATAACCGCTCCCGACGATAATATTGGGAAAGTGCCCAACTTGGGTCACGGTGTTAGGTAGCCTTGGCTGCTTGGCCAGCGTTTGGCAGCCACTCAGGGACGCTGCAGTGCTGATTGTGGTTACCCCTAACCCCATAGATGTGATAAATGTGCGTCGTTGCATGCTTTGTCTGGCCTCTGGCTGTTGTCATAACTAAGGTCAGTCTAACAAACAAAAATCTCTTTATTATTGCCTGACTGGTGTTTTACGCTACTTACGAGTCATTGTTGCACACTCAAATCCCAATCACCTCTCCTATATCAGGCAATAGCTCATCAATCTGGTGTTGGCTAAACACCTTAGCGCCCCTCGACACCGTTGCGATACCGACACCAAGCTGGGCGCTGATCTCTCTTTGGGTCATGCCTTGCTGCAGTAGGGCAAATATGGTCAAGCGATTGGCCAGCTCCGTTTGCTCTTTTTCCGTCATCAGCGCATCAAATATCGCTGATAGATGTGCTCTGTCATCTGTTTCGACCAGTAGTTTCAGTAGATAATCATAAGCGTCGTTTGCCTGATTTTTCGCCTGAATGTCTTTTTTTGACATCTTGATATCCTCTCAAATGAATCAAAACAGCTAATAAATACTTTCAAATCAATTCTAGTTATTGACCTTAAACAGGACTTCACTTAAAATACGTTTCAGCGTACTAGAACATGAATACAACGGCCTTATTATAACGCTATAAAAATAATTTGCTCGAACAATTTTAAAACGCCAAAGAGTCACATACCACAGTTTTCAATATCATAATTTTTAACGATCATAATTTTAACGATCACAGTTTCAGATATTAAGGGTTAACGATGACAACAGACAATGCAACAGACAGCTATGGTTTACATCAGTCGATTTTGCCGAGTAGCGAAGGGCTATACGGAGAGTTTGGCGGCAAGATTGGTCACCCTGAGCTGGCCAAAGCCATGGATGAGATAGAAAAAGGCTTTCGTGAGATCATCAAAGACGATGACTTTATTCAGGAGATGAAGCGCTTGCGTGAGACTTATGTCGGCAGACCCAGCCCGATATTTCACGCCAGACGCTTAAGTGAGCATTGCGGCGGGGCGCAGATTTATTTTAAACGAGAAGACCTCAATCATACTGGCGCTCATAAGATCAATCATTGTTTGGGTGAAGTGCTGCTGGCAAAAAAACTCGGCAAAACCAAAGTTATCGCTGAGACGGGTGCCGGACAACACGGTGTGGCTTTGGCCACGGCAGCGGCCTTGATGGGCGTCGAGTGCGAGATACATATGGGCGTGGTCGATATCGAAAAAGAACACCCCAATGTCAGTCGTATGAAAATCTTGGGCGCCAAAATCGTACCGGTATCACAGGGGGCAGGGACGCTAAAAGAAGCGGTCGATAGCGCCTTTGAGAGTTATTTAGCAGATTTGGACAACAGCATGTTTGCCATTGGCTCAGCACTTGGCCCTGCGCCATATCCCGAGATTGTCAGCTACTTTCAATCTGTCGTTGGCCGTGAGGCTCGGGCACAGTTTTTAGAGACGACGGGCACGCTGCCCAATAAAGTCGTGGCTTGTGTCGGTGGCGGATCTAACGCTATAGGTATCTTTAGTGGGTTTTTGGATGATAAGGAGGTAAAAAAAGTAGGCGTAGAGCCTGCAGGTGAGGGCTTGGATACGTTGAATCATGCAGCCACCATGACCTTAGGAACTAAGGGCGAAATTCACGGTTTTAAATGCTATGTCCTACTCGATAAGGACGGTGAGCCTGCACCTGTACATTCGATAGCTTCTGGTCTGGATTATCCGGGTGTCGGGCCACAGCATTCGCTACTCAAAGACAATAATCTGGCGACTTATGATTCGGCGACAGACGCTGAGTGTTTAGAGGCGTTTATGGCATTATCACGACTGGAGGGTATTATTCCAGCGCTTGAAACTGCCCATGCGATTGCTTATGCGATGAGGACTGCTAAGGATATGTCGCCAGAGGACACTATTCTGGTGAATTTGTCAGGGCGTGGTGACAAGGACATTGATTTTGTATTAGATAAGGTGACGCTGTAGCAGATAACCACCAACAAGCCGCACTTAATCTGTACTTAGCCTATATTTAATCAGCTGCTATCTATAGAATAGACTGTCATCATTGCCATGTTTTATAACATGGCATTTTTAATGACTGACAAAACAGTCTCCGTGCTGAATAGGATTGGCCCATGAGCAAGCGCGACCTGATTACCTTTATTACGCTGTCCTTTATGTGGTCGCTGTCCTTTGTGTTTTACCGTATTGGTGTACCTGAGTTTGGTTCGCTGGCGTTTGCCAGTCTGCGGGTGATATTTGCAGGACTGGTCATGCTGGTCTTCATCTTGGTCAAAAAGAAAAACCGTGAAGGTCTGCGCAAAAACTGGCAGCTCTTAGCACTCGTTGGTATCTTCTCTGCCGCTTTGCCTTTTGTGCTGTTTTCACTTTCTGCACAGTCGGTCAATGCTGGGGTGTTGGCGGTACTCAATGCCTCTGTGCCGATGATGAGCGGCTTTATTGCCAGTACCTTTTTTAAAGACAGATTGTCAAAAAAGCAAGTGCTTGGTCTGGTCATCGGGGTGATCGGCGTGACTATTTTGATGAGTGAGAGTTTGTTTGCTGGCAATGAGTCAGCTGAGGGCTTACTCGCAGGTCTATTGCCGATGGGTTATGCGCTGCTAGCCTGTGTCGGTTATGCAGTCGGCGCCAATATCACTCGAAGCTATCTGTACCATGTGTCCCCTGTGGCCATTACGGCAGGCTCGCTGATTATTGCGAGTGTCCTGATGCTGCCGGTGGCTGCTTATGAGTTTCCTTACGGTCAAAGCATCAGTCTACAAGCATGGGTAGCAGTGATCTGTATTGGTGTGTTTTCTACTGCAATTGCGCTAATCTTTATGAATCAGCTGATCAAAAATATCGGGCCGACACGAGCGACGAGTATCACCTTGGTCATTCCTATTTTCGCTATTATATTGGGCTATGTACTGCTTGGTGAGGCGTTGGATACACGAGCGGTCATCGGCTCTATCGTGATATTGATTGGTACTTATCTGTCGCTTGAGCTGTCTATCACAAAACTGCTAAGGTCATAGCTTATAATAGTCAGCTCAAAAGTGAATAGGGTGTGCTTGTCATTCAACCTTCTCATCTCGACAAATGATACCGTTTAGGCAGTTTTTATCCCGCACCGTGTCCCATGGTGCAAAGAGTGCTAAGGCTTGCATCAACTGATAGTGTGCTTTTTCTTCGGTATTGATGGGCTGGCCGTTGTTATCCTCGTCAGGTATCGGGTATCGCTGCTGACGCTCATTATCTGACAGCTGCATAAATGCCAAGAGGGTTTGTGCATTCTGTGTCAGACGACTGTCTGTATGCTCAGTCAGTTGCATCATCAAGCGCTCATTGGCGGGAATATAGAATTTTCGGACATCCTTATCAGTCCACTGTACGTTGTTGGCGCCAAAAAACAGCAGGTAACGATACAGGTCAAACAAAGTTTCAGCATGGTCATAAAATCGGCTGTCAGGATGACGCTGCATAAAATCCTCCCAAAACACAGCACGCTCAATCAGTGCTTCAAAGGACAATGCCACTGCGTTATCAAACCAAAATGCGCTCTGATTGTCTTGCGCCATACGTTGGACAAACTCACTCTGATCATCTGCTAAATAGGGAGTAAAGATATCTGCCATCGCTGCTAGGTCATGATGAAATTCAAAGTCATTTGCCCCCAAGTATCTGATGCTAACGTCCGCATTGCTTCTGATCAAACCAATAAGATAGCGAGCACGAGGGCTGATCTTTCTTAATTGTGCCACGGCGATACTTTTGCCTTGTTTTACATTGTTCATGACGGTGAAAAAATCTGCGTCATCTATAGAGCTGTCAGACTGCAAAAACCGTGCGTACATCGCTTGATAGTCTTGTAGCCATTGCAGTACGGAATCCTCATCAGCTGCTGGTAAGCACACTTTTAGCTGACGCTGAACTGCTCGAACGCTTTCGATTTTACTTGTATGATCCACAGCATTTATATGGTCATCAAGCTTAGAGCAAATCAGCTGATCCCTTAACTTGTCTTCGGACAAATTCACCAGTGCTGTGGTGAGCTCTTTTGGTGTTTTGGCTTTTGCTAGTGGCTGCGCATCTGGTGAAGTAGTGGTTTGTGCAGAGGTTGCGGCGATATCCTCGTCTGAGGCATCAGACCTATCTGTAGGAGAAGGAGGCTGGCAAGCCGTGAGAGCAAACAATAAGCTGGCACCGATGATAAGAGGTATTTTGTTCTTTGCCACAGACGACATCCTTTGAATGGTTGGGAAGCTCATACAACATCAACGACTTTACTAGGGCGTGTCCTCAATTCAATCGAAGGATACCTAAATGGGCTAAAAATGGCTAAATCTTGCCAAACAGCGTTAAATAGCTAGGTAATATCCCGATATTATCTGCGCTATTTTCCTTGTTTGACGGCAATTTATCTCATTTTTATCTCCATTTTTAAAATGAGGACACGCCCTCTAGGGTGGGTCATTGATTCAATGATGAGAGTGAAAAATATCAATGTTTAAACGGATAACACAGCCAGCCTTTATGGTTTTATAACACAGCTTATCGGATCATTTTTAAAACCTGTCGTTTTTAACTTGGTGTTGCCGTTTGTAAAGTCAGCTTGAATAATAGCCTATACCCCTTATAAAGGAAATCGAAAACCATGCTTTCAGACAGACGCTTTTAAGCATGATTAAACAGCTTACCAAACGGTTTTATACAATAACAAACAAGGCTTATTATGGCACACGATAACTTATTTGCACCCATCAAAATGGGCACGCAAACGCTAAAAAATCGCATCTTTATGGCACCCTTGACCCGCCTGCGTTCAATCGAGCCAGGTGATGTGCCAACGGCGCTGGCTGCAGAGTACTACTCGCAGCGTGCAGGAGCAGGCCTCATTATTACAGAAGCGACGCAGGTTTCTTTTCAGGCCAAGGGCTATGCAGGTGCGCCTGGTATTCATACCCAAGATCAAACCACAGCATGGAAGGCCATCGTCGATAATGTCCATGCCAAAGGCGGCAAAATCGTCGCACAGCTGTGGCATACAGGTCTTGTCGCTCATAAGAGCGTACAGCCAGACAGCAAAGCGCCAATCTCAGCTTCAGAGGTCAAAGTCGGTGCTCGTACCTCGCTGCGTGATAGTGATGATCAGGCGATTCGGGTGGAGACGACACCGCCACGTGCTGCGACTTTAGATGAGATACAGCAAGTGATTGCAGACTTCGCTCATGCGACCAGATGCGCAAAAGAAGCTGGATTTGATGGGATTGAGATACATGGTGCGCATGGGTATTTGTTGCATCAGTTTTGGGTAGAGCACACCAACAAGCGTGATGATGAGTATGGCGGTAGCCGTGAAAACCGTGCACGTTTAACGCTGGATATCATCGATGCTTGCGTTGATGCTTGGGATGCGGACCATGTCGGTATTCGTATCTCACCGCAGGGTACTTTTAATGCGGTAGAGGCTGGCTATGATGAAGAGGATAATCTTTGGCTCATTGAACAGATTAATAAGCGTGGCTTGATGTATCTGCATTTATCAGAGCCTGATTGGGCAGGGGGGACGCCATATAGTGACCAATTCCGTCAACGTATCCGTGAGGCCTTTGATAATATGATTATCGCTGCTGGTGGTTATACTGCTGAAAAAGCCGAGACAAATATTAAGGCAGGTTATATTGATGCGGTGGCTTTTGGACGTGACTATATTGCCAACCCAGATTTGGCACAACGTATCCGCCAAGATGCGCCTTTAAATGAGCAGCATCCGCAAACCTTTTATGGCGGCGGTACTAAAGGCTATACCGACTATCCGTTTTTGGATGAAAAACAAGCTTAATATAGTCAGCTCGAAATAAAATCGATACGTTGATGTTATCGTGCAGTTGGTATAAATTTTCCTTGCGTGCTGTTATCACAGAGGCTGCGCAACTGTATTTTAAAAGAAAGCATCCCAACCGCACTGTATCGTTTTTAAAATGGGTTAACTATATTACAGCAAAAAGATGAAATTTTAGTTCCTATATTAGCCAAGCCCCGATAGCGTAATGCTGTTGGGGCTTTTTATTATCTTTTAATGATACAACCAAACGATATAATCAACTACTTCCTTAAACCACCTCACCGCAGACAAAGCCACTTGCCCATGCCCACTGGAAGTTATACCCACCAAGCCATCCTGTGACATCGAGTACCTCACCAATGAAGTAGAGGCCATTTTGCAGATTACTTTGCATGGTTTTCGACGATACCTCATCAGTTTTGACACCGCCACGTGTGACTTCGGCGGTGCGATAGCCTTCTGTGCCAGAGGGCTTGAGCTGCCAGCTATTAAGCGTATCGCCAATCTTCATCAAACGCTCATCTTTAATATTAGCCAGCTCAGTGTCTTTGATGTCTTCCCAAAGATGATGTTGTAATGCCGCTAACAGCTTTTTGGGAAGCGCATGGTCGGTGCTTTCAGACAGTACGGTGCGTATCAGTTGTTTAGGGTGCGACTTCTTATGAGTTAGCAGCAAGTCAGTAACCTCAACTTCAGGTAACAGGTTAATATTGATGGTCTCGCCCAGATGCCAGTAGTTGGACAGCTGTAGCATTGATGGACCCGATAAACCTCGATGGGTAAACAGTAGCGGCAGCTTAAAGGAAATACGCTCGTTACTGGCAATCACAGGTAGGCTGATACCTGCCAAAGAGCGAATCAGCTCACCGGTTTTATCGGTAAAGGTAAAGGGCACTAGGCTTGGGTCAGTGGCCATGATCGTATGACCGAACTGTTGTGCCAGCTCATAACCAAGGCCAGTTGCGCCCATTGTAGGAATCGACAGGCCACCCGTTGCGACCACCAGCGACTCACAGCTGTATGTGTCCTGTGAGGGCTGAACGCCATGTGTGCTGTCTTTTTTCCCTAGCTTTTTAGAGGTCGTGAGCCAAAACCTTTTATGCGCATCATGATGAGCATCGATGTTATCAATCTGGGTGTTGATACGTATCTGTACCCCGGCGGCAGCGCATTCATCGAGCAGCATAGTGACGATGTCTTTGGCCGAGTCATCACAAAACAGCTGACCATGCTCACGCTCGTGATAGGCGATGTTATGCGCTTCTACCATGGCGATAAACTCCCAGCTGGGATACCGGCTCAATGCGGATTTAAAAAAATGTGGGTTGGTGCTGATAAAGTGCTCAGGTTCGACGAAGTAATTGGTAAAGTTACAGCGACCACCCCCTGACATCAGGATTTTTTTACCGACTTTATTGGCATGATCGAGCACCAACACACGGCGCCCACGACGACCTGCAGTCAGCGCACAGTACAAGCCTGAAGCGCCTGCACCGATAATGATGACGTCATAATGGGTAGGAGAAGTATTCATTGTGGTTAGAATCCATAAAGGGTGGTCGATAAAGTCTAAAGACTAGCGTAAGCAATCTAGCACTAGAGGGGCTATTGTCCATATTTAACAGGCAGTTACAAGAACTAAATGTCAAATTATTGTGAGTCAAGGATGAGGGCTTTAACGCAAAA
This sequence comes from Psychrobacter coccoides, assembly GCF_017498085.1. Taxonomy (GTDB): domain Bacteria; phylum Pseudomonadota; class Gammaproteobacteria; order Pseudomonadales; family Moraxellaceae; genus Psychrobacter; species Psychrobacter coccoides. Next base: position 70,663 of record NZ_JAGBKM010000016.1, on the reverse strand, counting down.
CGGACTATGTCTACAAATGTACATTAGAATTGTTGTGATTGGTATTTGATGTCTTGCATCCCCCATTCTTATTTGTCAAACTGGAATCGGAGACTAGTCAATATGCTTGTGCAGGAAGTAATTATCAAGAAGTAATTACCAAAAAGGAATTACTAAAAAGGAATTTATCATGACGCAATCCTCATTTCCCGTGTCGGCTGAGTTTGTCGCTGCCGCCAATACCACGCCTGCACAGTACATCAAAGATTATCAAAGATCCATCGCCTCGCCAAAAGCCAATGATGACTTTTGGGCTGAGCGTGCAGAGCTTATCGACTGGATAAAAAAGCCGACTGTTATTAGCAATGTGAACTATGATTTGGACGATTTTCGCATTAAATGGTTCGAAGACGGTGAGCTGAATATTTCTGTGAATTGTATAGATCGTCATCTGAAAGACAATCCGTATAAGCCGGCAATTATTTGGGAGGGCGATCATCCTTCCCTACACAAGACCCTCTCTTTTACAGAGCTACATGCTGAGGTTTGCCGACTTGGTAATGCCATGCGCAAGCTTGGAGTCAGTAAGGGCGATCGGGTCACCTTATATATGCCGATGATACCTGAGGCCATGATAGCGATGCTGGCGTGCGCACGTATTGGCGCAGTGCATTCGGTAGTATTTGGTGGGTTTTCTGCCGAGAGTTTGGGCAATCGCATTATCGACAGTCAATCCAAGTTGGTGATCACCGCTGATGAGGGCGTGCGTAGCAATAAGCATACGCCGCTCAAAGCCAATGTCGATCGTGCTTTAGATATGGATGGCACACAATGTGTCGAAAAGGTCATCGTGGTACATCGCACCGGCAACTCAATTCCGATGAGTGGCCGCCGTGATGTCTGGTATCACTCTGTGGTCGCAGGTGAGTCGGCAGAGTGTGAGCCGGAAGTGATGAATGCTGAGGACCCATTGTTTTTATTGTATACCTCAGGCTCGACAGGCAAGCCCAAAGGCGTCCTGCATACCACGGGCGGTTATATCACTTATGCGCTCTCAACTTTCCGTGATGCTTTTGATATCAAAGACGATGATGTCTATTGGTGTAGTGCTGATATCGGTTGGATCACAGGGCATACTTACTCTACTTATGCGCCATTGGCGAATGGTACCACCACTGTCATGTTTGAAGGTGCACCAGATTATCCCACTTGGGCACGTGTGGGGCATATCATCGACAAGCACAAGGTGAGTGTGGTCTACACCGCCCCGACGGCGATTCGCTCGATGATGAAAGAAGGCGACGCCTTTGTCCGTGAGTCTGATCGCTCAAGCCTGCGCTTGCTTGCTACAGTAGGCGAGCCCATCAACCCTGAAGCTTGGGATTGGTACTATGAGGTCGTTGGTGGTGGCAAGTGCCCTATTGTCGATACGTGGTGGCAGACAGAAACTGGCGGTATATTGATAGCACCAATCCCAGGGACAGTCGCGCTCAAACCCAGCTGTGCGATGACCCCTTTATATGGCATCATGCCAGAGATCGTTGATAGTGATGGCGAAGTGTTAGAAGGTCTGGCAGAGGGTAATTTGGTGATACGAGGCGGTTGGCCGGGGCAGATGCGCACGATTTATAAAGACCATGAGCGCTTTTTGCAGACCTACTTTACAGAGTATCCTGGCTATTACTTCACAGGAGACGGGGCGCAGCGTGATGAGGACGGTCATTATTGGATCACAGGCCGTGTGGATGATGTGCTCAATGTCGCAGGACACCGTTTAGGGACAGCTGAGCTTGAAAGTGCCATTGATTCGCATCCGGCTACTGTTGAGGCGGCAGTGGTTGGTATGCCCCATGAGATTCGCGGTGTGGGTATCGCCGCTTTTGTTATTCTCAAGTCAGGAGAGACAAAAGATGAGCAGATCAAAGAAGAGCTCAATCGCCATGTGCGCCGTGAAATAGGTCCTATCGCCAACTTAGATGCTATTTATATCGTTGATGGGTTACCCAAAACCCGCTCAGGTAAAATCATGCGCCGTATCTTGCGCAGTCTGGCGGCCGGACAATATGTAGGTCTGGGCGATTTATCCACCCTTGCTGACAGCTCGGTTATCAATAAGATAATCGAAGTGCTTAGGGCAGAAGACACCGTATATTCATAAGACACTCTACTATTAAGCCTCCTACCGACTGGTATTTGTGCAAACACGCAAGGTAGGTGGATAACTGTAGCAGGGTCAGAGATTCATACCTTTTTATTCTGAGCTGACTATTTAAGGTTCACTTTTTATGACTGACCTATCAAGCCATGAGCAACCAAGCCATGAGCAACAACTATGTAGAGTAGCTATCATCGGTGGTGGTTTAACAGGGCTGTTTACCGCCACATTACTAGAGCGTGTGCTGCAAGCATCGCCCTGGTCAGCGCAAATTAACATTTTTGAAAAATCAAGTGGAGTAGGGCGACTGGCCACTCGATACCGCACCGATAATCAGACGAGCCAGCAATGGCAATGGGCGTTTGGCGCACAGTTTTTTACCGCCAAGACGTCCAGCTTTCAGCAGTTTATTGCCCCTTGGCTTGAGTCAAAGCTCATTCAACCGTGGTGTGCGCCAGTGATTGATTTAAAGCCGATCAGCGCCAGTAAGCAATCCCCCGACATACAGCAAAAGGAGCAGTGGGACACAGGGCAAGCGCGTTATATCAGCACCCCAAAAATGACCAGCTGGGGACGAGCATTGGCCGATGAGCTTAAGCATACGGTCATTAGCTTTAAAACCCGTGTCGCACCACTGACGCAAAGCACACAAAATCAAACGAATAAGCACACCGAGCTATTTGATGAACAGGGGGACAGTCTGGGACACTTTGATTGGGTAATTTGTACAGCACCCAACGCCCAAGCCGTGGCGCTGATGGCAGACAGTGGTTTCACTAAACAAGCAAAAATCAGCGAGCCCCAAATGCAGGCGTGCTATACACTAATGCTGGGATGGGATAATGCGCATTCCTTACCTGAAACGCTGAACAGTCAGCAGCAACCAGCATGGGATGTGGCTCACGTACAGGACTCAATCATTGACCGCCTATTTATTGAACATCACAAACCTAACCATGATGGTCTACTGCCCAGCATCACCATACATGCTCGTAACGACTGGTCAGAGCAGCACGTCGATGAGGATATCGAAGCGGTGAAAGCGCAGTTGTTACAAGCGGCGCAGCAAGCTTTAGATTGGAATGAAGACAGTACGCCCAGTCAGATAGACTGTCATCGTTGGCGTTATGCGGCGACGGTCACTGAGACGGATAAAGAAGCATTAGGTATCTTAGTGGATCAAAAGCAGCAGTGGATTGTCAGTGGCGATTGGTGCGGGCAAGGCAATATTGAAAGCTGCTATCAGATGGCAAAAGAGACGGCCGCTGTGATAAAGCGCTCTATAGGGATAAAAGAGTAACCCGCTTACAACGTAAAGTTATTAAGAGGCAAGGTAGTCGGTGATGTTTGGATTTGATATTGATATTGACTTAATGCAATACCATTTTTTTCAACTGGGTATTGCGTTTATTCTGTCACTGCCTATCGCTCTAAATCGTGAGATGAAAGATAATGGTGCAGGGCTGAGAACCTTTCCGCTGGTGACGATTGCGTCATGTGCCTTTATGTTGGTCGGTAGAGATATTTATGAATCTGCAGGTGAGGCGAGGATCATGTATGCCATCATCACAGGTATGGGCTTTATCGGTGGTGGTGCTATCTTCAAGAATGAAATGGGCTCTAAGGGTACGGCGACGGCAGCAAGCCTTTGGAATACGGGTGCTATCGGTATTTCGGTGGCATACGGTCGTTATGAGATTGCCATTATATTATCAGCGGTTGGGTTTTTGATTTTACAGTTTTCAGAACCCTTTAAGATGAGGCAAGATAAAGAGTAACCACTATCGATATGGTTTAGAACATACTTTGGTTAACTCAAATACTATCTATCCTATCATTCTTACAGCCAATCCGCTGTCAAAAGGTCATTTTATCAGTATCGTAGCCACTTAAATCAAAGTTAGCATCGAATGGCGCAGGCAGACCGATGATAGGTAAGCTTACGATTGCGGTATTTGATGTGGTGAATTTATTAAATATAGATACAGTAGCAGGCTATAACAACTGTGCTTTTTTTATTTAGAACTCATTATATATCAGTGAATGAACAGACAAAAAAAGACCCACAGAGGAGGAAACTGTGGGCTGAGGAAAACTGGCTAAGTAGTCAGACTACAAATACAGTCATTGAGCATTATTATTATTGGCTTTTTTAATACTGTTCATTATATATAGAGGCAATGATGGTTCATTCAATACTGAAGATGATCTGCTTACAAATAGACCGCCTACAAATATAGGTGTACAACTGTTTCCTTAATATGAACATCATAGCTGAAGTAAAGCCGTTTAAGCGAGCTTTATTACATCAACTTACTGTTCAGTCAGACTTGCTACACCTTGCCTGCAATATACCGGTCAATAACCTCTAAAGAGATGGCATGACGACTTGTTCGAAAAATGCTAAGCTAGCAGCCATCTTTTTATCTATATAACACTGGGTTTGCCATGACCGAGAGCACACAGTTGCAGACGCAACAGCCTTCACCACCAGATGAAAAAAGTATCTTTAATTTGCCCAATAATCTAACGATTGCGCGCATCTTAATGATTCCACTGTTTGTAGCGATAGCGTATTGGCCACCAGCGATGGGGATAGGCATGCCTGCCATCTCTGACAATGTGATTGCCAAAGTCGGTATGAGCGAGTTTAGTAACAGCTTATTGCGTCATTTATTGCTCACAAGTGTTTTTATTTTAGCGGCAATTACTGATTGGCTCGATGGTTACTTTGCCCGCAAGCTTAATGTCACTTCAGCGTTTGGGCGCTTTTTGGATCCTGTCGCTGACAAACTCATGGTCGCCGCTGCCCTTATCATATTAGTACAATGGCATCCCAATATCATTATGGCCATCGCAGCGATTGTGATTATTTCACGTGAAATTGCGGTATCTGCGCTGCGTGAGTGGATGGCCGAGTTGGGCAAGAGTACCAGTGTTGCTGTGTCTTATGTGGGTAAGTTAAAAACCACCTTTCAGATGGTGGCGATTACTGTGTTATTGCTTAATTGGGAGTCGCTTGAAACCATTGGCTATGCGCTTATGGTGGCAGCGGTTGTATTGACCTTATGGTCAATGATGATCTATCTAAAGGCCGCTTGGCCATACCTCAAGCAGAGCGGTTAAGCAGATTAGACTGATATGATAGACGCATAAAAAACGCCAGTGCTGCCTGTCACTGGCGTTTTTTATTAAACTGACCATTTATGTCACTGGTTATGTTATTGGGGCTGATAAAACTACAGCGTTACTGAAAACGTTTCGCCCATATCTTTGGCTGTCTCACCATCTTGCACAGCAGCCGTGGCCATCTTAAACATATTGACCACAGAGCTACCACTTAACCAGCACTCTGCTCCTTTTGGCACCACTTTAATCAGCTGCACACTTGGGTCTTCCTTACCTTGTGCAAAAAAAGCATTGTAAGCCGGTGACCAAAGCTCATCTAGTTTGTCCTTGTCGTCTAGTAATTCAGCATCACCAGTGATTGAGACATAATTTTTGTCATCCTGATTGGCATAAGTTAAGCCAATATTAGCATTGTCCTGAATGTCTTTGACCACGTCTGATTCTTTTGCACCGATAAACCAGATTTCTCTGGCATTAATATCGGCCTTATTGGTGGTCATCGGCCAAGCATGTAAGTCGCCTTTGCTGTTTACCGTACTCATCATGGCGAATTTTACGTCTTTAATCACGTCTTGAATTTTTTCGATATGGTCTTGTTTACTCATAGGGATATCCTTGTCTTTATTATAGTGAATGTTTATAAATAAGTTATAAGTCATGCTTGTTGCGGCGGTTAGGCTTTGGTCCAAAGAGGGTATTAGCACGCTAAATGCTGTTGCTCACACCACCTACCGCCAAGCAGCTTTCATACACAGCATAACGACTAAAAGCGGTGTGTTTATATAGGTTGCCAGTAATGCGATGTGAGTGTTTGTAAGGACTATAAGGGTTAGGTAAAAATTGTGACACCATGTGCTTAAGCTTTCTGTCTTGAAACATTTAGGCGCACAAAGCGCCGAGCCTCATAAGAGACAGTATAAAAAATTCAGTCAGTCGCACATACTGGGTAGCCCGCTAGCTGGACCTTTAGTAATTTATCTGGGTTTTGACCTGCTTATTACAGGGCTTCTTGTTATAATACGCAGACCATTTACTTTGCATGGCAGAGATGCCTTAATCTTACGGATTATGCCTTTATGATGACCATCGCCGGACAACCGTTTCTTACCGATTTTCAGACGCAGCAACTCATCAGTCAGTTTCAGCAAAAGACCGAAATAAATGTCAGTCAAATCAATACCCAGCAAGTGTATGTGCTATCACGCAATCTCGAAGGTGATGAGCGCAAAAAAGCGCAAGATTTGCTTGGTGTAAAAGAAAGTATTGAGCTTGACGCTCCGCAAGACAACCAAATTCAAGTCGTCGTCAGCCCTCGCTTTGGCACCATATCACCGTGGGCCAGCAAAGCGACCGACATCTTTAATAACTGTGACATTCAGATCAATCGTGTCGAGCGTGTCATCGTCTATACGCTAACCCTTACTGAAAAAGCAGGCGACGAGGTAAACACAAAATTGCCAGCGGCTGCTGAGCAACTGTTGTTTGATCGCATGACCCAAAGCTTGGTCTACGATTTAAATGAGGTGAATAAACTGTTCGATGATGAGCCGCCAGCCTCGCTTAATCATATTGATGTGATTGGGCAAGGTCAGGCAGCGCTTGAATCGGCCAATACCGAGTTTGGCTTTGCGCTATCGAGCGAAGATATTGACTACCTAATGAATGCTTATGTCAATGAGCTGGGGCGCAATCCAACGGACGTTGAGCTGATGATGTTTGCGCAGGCCAACTCTGAGCATTGCCGTCACAAGATTTTTAACGCTGAATGGACGATAGATGGCAAGGTACAGCCAAAATCATTGTTTCAGATGATTAAAAACACCTATCAGTCAAACCCGCAAGGCATCCTATCTGCGTATAAAGACAACGCAGCGGTTAGAACAGGGGCGGAAGGCATGCGTTATTACCCTGTGCCGACTGACGCTCAAGATCCTAACTCTGCTCATCCGTATGACTTTCATCAAGAAGCCATCGATATTTTAATGAAGGTGGAAACTCACAACCATCCAACGGCGATTGCCCCTTATGCCGGTGCCGCGACAGGTGCGGGCGGTGAGATTCGTGATGAAGGCGCAACTGGCCGTGGTGGTAAGCCCAAAGCAGGTCTCACAGGTTTTCATGTGTCACATTTGCACATTCCAGAGATGGTTGAAAAGTGGGAGCAGTCAGGTCAATTAAGCACGCAGGATTATGGTACACCCGATCGTATGGCGACCAGTCTTGAGATTATGACGGAAGCACCATTAGGCTCAGCCAATTTTTCCAATGAGTTTGGTCGTCCTAACCTATGCGGTTATTTCCGCAGCTTCCAACTGGATACCTCAGCGGAAAAAGACGGCAGCGAGATGCGTGGCTATCATAAGCCCATCATGCTGGCAGGTGGTTACGGCAATATCAAACGCAACCTCATTGAAAAAAATGCCATTCGTGAAGGCGACTTGCTTATCGTCCTTGGTGGCCCTGCGATGCAGATTGGTCTTGGCGGCGGTGCAGCATCGTCGGTCGATAGTGGTGAGCTAGATGAAGGCTTGGACTTCGCCTCTGTACAGCGTGATAACGCTGAGATGGAGCGTCGCTGTCAGGAAGTCATCGATCGCTGCTGGGCCTTAGCTGGCAACGATATCGATGTAAGCAACAACAGTAAAGACGGCAACCCAATCGTCTCTATCCACGATGTTGGGGCAGGTGGACTGTCAAATGCCATGCCAGAGCTGGTCGATGACCATGATATGGGCGCGCACCTGAACTTGCGCAAAATCCCATCATTAGAGGCAGGCATGTCGCCGATGGCCATTTGGTCAAATGAGGCGCAAGAGCGTTATGTATTAGCGATTCGTCCCGAAAGCAAGGCGCAGTTTGATGCCATCTGTGCCCGTGAGCGCTGCCCATATGCCATCTTAGGAGAAGCAACTGAGATTCGTCAGCTCGTGGTCGATGATGAGTTGCTCCCTGATCAGCCAGTCAATATGCCGATGCAAGTATTGCTCGGTGGTACGCCGCAGATGCAGCGTAGCTTTGAGCGTCAAGAAACCACCTTGCCAGCATTAGAGTTAGCTGAAGTTAATCTAGCCGAATCAATCAAAGACGTGCTACGTCATCCAACTGTCGCCAGCAAGTCATTTTTGATTAGCATTGGTGACCGCTCGATCACAGGTATGGTGGTACGTGATCAGTATGTCGGTCGCTATCAAGTGCCCGTCGCTGACTGTGCGGTGACGGCGTCAGGCTTACAAGTTATCGATGGTCAGCCGATGACTGGAGAGGCGATGAGTATCGGTGAGCGAACCCCTGTTGCGCTTATCGATCCAAAAGCTTCTGCACGTCTGGCTGTTGGTGAAGCGATTACCAACATCGCTGGCGCATGTATCGCTCAGCTATCTGATATCACTATGTCAGCGAACTGGATGGCCGCTTGCGGGGATGATACGGAAGACGCCGCATTGTTTGATGCGGTGCACGCCATCGGCGAAGAGCTATGCCCAGCACTCGGTATCGCCATTCCAGTCGGCAAAGATTCACTATCGATGCGTGCCAACTGGACTGACAACGATAATAGTGACGGTGACAGCCAAGACAAATCAGTCGTCTCGCCTATGAGCCTTGTGATTACTGCTTTTGCGCCTGTAACTGATGTGACAAAAACGCTAACCCCTGAGCTTGTCAACGGCGATAGCGCCTTCTATCGTATCGATTTATCCAAAGGTCAATTGCGTCTGGGCGGCTCAATTCTTGCGCAAACGCAAAGTCAGCTAGGCGATGACTGCCCAGATTTGGCGCAGCCAAGCGACTTGGTCGACTTCTTTAACTTTATCCAAGCGGGTAATGCGCAAGGCGTTATCAGCGCCTATCACGATATCGGCGATGGTGGACTGCTGGCGACGATTGCAGAAATGCAATTCACCAGCCGTCAAGGTATCAAACTGTCATTGACTGATGACAATTTGCTCGGTCAACTGTTTAGCGAAGAGCTGGGCGCAGTGATTCAAGTATTGCCCGAAAACGTTACGGCTTTGATGGAGTTGGCAGAGCAGTATAACGTCAGCGATATGCTCAGTCTCGTCGGTCAAAGTACCGAAGAAGACAGCTTAATCATTCAAACGCCAACGCTGATGGGTGACGATACCCTACGCTTTAGCCGTTCTGAGCTGCAGCAAGAGTGGAGCCAAGTCAGCTACCAAATCGCCCGCCGCCGTGACAACCCAACGTGTGTGCAGCAAGAGTATGACTTGATTGCTGATACTAACCATAAAGGTCTGATCGCTGCACCAAACTTTGATCTCAATCAAAAAATTGAAGAGCCGTATTTAAATAGCCGTGAAAGCAAACCAAGAGTTGCTATCCTGCGTGAGCAAGGCGTCAATGGTCAGTCAGAAATGGCGGCAGGCTTTACCCAAGCTGGCTTTGAAGCGGTCGACGTGCACATGAGTGATCTGCTAGAAGGTCGCATCAATCTACGTGACTTCGACGGTCTGGTCGCTTGTGGCGGCTTTAGTTACGGTGACGTCCTTGGCGCAGGCTCTGGCTGGGCGAACTCTATCTTGTTCCATGACGAGCTGCGCATGCAGTTTGTGCGCTTCTTTGCCCGTCCGGATACCTTCTCTCTAGGCGTTTGTAACGGCTGTCAGATGATGGCGCAGCTCAAAGACTTGATTCCAGGCGCAGAGAACTTCCCACGTTTCATCGCCAACCAGTCAGCTCGATTTGAAGCGCGTACGGTCAACGTCAAAGTCGAGCGTACCAAGTCCATCCTGTTCAAAGGCATGCAAGATAGCATCTTGCCAATCGCTGTGGCGCATGGTGAAGGCTATGCCACACTGGATAACACCGAGATCGATGGTATGGCGCGGCACGGTCAGCTCGCCATGCGTTATGTCGATAGCCAAGGTCATCCGACTGAGACTTATCCGCTTAATCCAAACGGTTCGCTCGGCGGTGTCACTGGTCTGTGTAGCACTGACGGTCGCGTGACGATTATGATGCCACATCCTGAGCGTAATCTAAAAGCCTACAACCACAGCTGGAAACCAGAAGAATGGGACGAGGACGGCGCGTGGATGCGTATGTTCCGTAACGCCCGTGCTTGGTTAAGATAGGTTTATTTGGACTTTGATACTTGTTTTAGACATAGAAAAAGGTGGGCTTCGGCTCACCTTTTTTGTGTTTGAAACACGAAAAATGCCTTGTATTACAGCATAATTTTTATGGTAATACTTTCCAATTGTATGTCATTGATGGCATAGATTTTGCATAAAAACAAGCGGTTATATCCCATACTAAACTTGTGTTTATGACTTAATTTTAATTGGCTACGAAAGTTAAAAATTAAAAGATATAAGCAATTGACATACATCCATAAGCCAACCTTCTTTTACGCGAGCGTTACAAAAGTGCTGTAGGCTCTTCACCTGTTATCGAAAGATGTAAACAGATGAAACTGAGAAGTGTGCTTAATATTAAATTAAGTAATATTTGGATTTTGTAAGTAAGAGTGCCTAATCTTTTAGCTTTTTCATTGTAGCGACTGTTAATGAAAATATTACGACAAAGATATGGCGTTTACACTCACTTCAATCACTGGATATATCGATTGCTTGTAGCGATTTGCTAAATATTTGATGCTTATCAAGACAACAAAAGATGCCTGAGAGGATGCGCCTATCTAGCTGGTATAGATTTAAGGCCTCTTATGACCCTGCAAACTTTAAAAGTAATTACGCCACAAGGACAACAGTTACTAGTGGCAGAAGTAGATAACTTGCAAGCTATTGATGTGAGATCTGGATCTCAGTTTTTACTTGCTGACTCTTTAGGTCTTGCACCTAAACAAGTTAAGTTTTCACGTGAAGATAACGACTTATTAGTTATTGATCAAGATGAATCTTTTTTTGTGCTAAAAGACTACTACACCAATAACCAAGATTCCGTTGTTATCACTGGGCTTGAAGCTGATGGTCAGCGTTATATTTATCCCCTAGGCACAGATATATCAACATCTGAGCTATCTAGTATGGAGAATATAACTCCAGATAACAATATCTCTAAATTCTACAAGCCATGGTTTTTTGTCGGCTTAGGATCATTAGGAGTGCTTGGTACTGTAACAGCATTGGGTAGTTCTTCTGACAGCCCTCCACGTTCACTAATTAAACTAGAGCAAACACAAATGAAAGAATCCAAGAACAACCCAGCCATCATTAGCATTGATGGTGAGGCAAGAGTTGGCGAGACCTTAACAGCCATCGTTAAAGATGCTGATGGTATACCTAATTCTGGTATCAGCTACCAATGGTATGCAGGTGGTAATCCCATTAGAGGTGCAACCAAAAGTACTTACACACCAGATACCGGTGTCATTAGCAGTCATCTCACAGTGCGAGCAACCTATACTGATGGTGCTAACTTTTCTGAAAATACATTAAGTGCGGCCACTGCAAAAGTTGTAACAGCTGGAAGTGAGCTAAAAAACAACCCAGCCATTGTTAGTATTGATGGCGTAGCAAAAGTTGGCGAGACTTTAACAGCCGTCATCAAAGATGCCGATGGTGTCCCTAACTCTGGTATCAGCTATCAATGGTATGCAGGTGGTAATCCTATCAGAGGCGCAACTAAGAGCACTTACACACCAGATACCGGTGTCATCAGCAGTCATCTAACAGTACAAGCAACCTACACTGATGATGCTGACTTTTCTGAGAAATCATTGAGTGCTGCTACCGCAAAAGTCGTGCGTAATGAAGGTATTGAAAAGCCAGAAGGTGAAGTGCAGCCTCCAGCAATGGGTCAAGTAGTTGGTCCTAGCACTGATAGTGAGTCGATCGGGCCTTCTATCAATAGCAACCCCAATAACGCCTCTGCTAGTATAACCATCAGCGGCAACAAAGTTGGCATCTTAAGCGCCAAGATCGACGATGCTGACGGTGTGCCAAAATCAGGTGTCACTTACCAGTGGTTTGCAGACGGCCAACGCATTGATGGCGCTACGCAAAGTACCTACAGTCTTACTAGCAAAGAAGCCGGAAAAGCAATTACAGTCAAAGCATCATATACGGATAACAAAGGTTCTACTGAAAGTTTAGTAAGCGATAGCGACGCCAATATCTATACCACTGACCCTGCTGGTTCACTGGTGGTGGATGTGACCGATGGTAAATATGGCGCTAAAGGAAATGGCAGCACAGATGACACTGCTGCTATTCAGAAAGCCATTAATTTTGTTTCTAATAATGGTGGTGGAACAGTTTACATTCCTGACGGCAACTATCTGATAGATACCACCTCTAACGGTATATGGATGCGTAGCAATGTTACCGTAAAAATGGAAGATAACACGGTACTTGAGGCCATACCTAGTAATCAAGAGAGCCATTACGTTCTATTTATTAGAGATGTCGAAAATGTAAATGTCACAGGTGGTACTATAGTCGGTGATCGATATGAACATTTCGGTACAGGTAGCCATTGGGGTATAGGTATAGGTATATTGGGTGCCAAAGACGTCACGATTGAAAATGTAAATGTACAAGATTTTCGAGGTGATGGCGTTTATATTGGGGAAAATGAGAGTCAGAGTGAAAATGTGACAATTTACAATGTGGTTTCTGATAATAACAGTCGTCAAGGCATCACTATCGTTGATGGCGATGGTATCGAAATTATCAACTCTGTCTTTAAAAACACTAAAGGTGCGCAGCCTAGCGCGGGTATTAACATAGAACCAGATAATAATGACCTTGTAACTAATGTTAGTATCATTAGCTCTCAATCTTTAAATAACGAAGGCAATGGTATTGTCATATCCGAAAGAGCCTCTGGGGTTAATCATGGGATTAACAATATAACTGTAGATGGCAATGAGGTAGTGGGTAATGGACTGAATATCCTTCTAAATGGGGTTACCGATGGGCAGATTACTAACAACTTCATTGATGGTGTCGGTACCGCATTTAGTGCAGATGGCCGAGTACTCACTGGTATCGCACTTGATGATAACACCAACGGTATTGAAGTGAGCGGTAATACGGTTGTTACCAATGGTAATGAGGTCAGGCGTCATGATATCGATGACAGAGGCCAGGGTAACGAGGTATTTGACAACTTAGTTATTGGTACTGACGGCAATGACGCTCTTCAAGGTGGCTTTGGAAATGATATACTCAATGGTGGCTACGGTCGGGATATCCTAACGGGTGGTGATGGCGCAGATATTTTTCTCTTTAATAGTGAGTTGGGTGCGAAGAATATCGATACTATCACAGACTTCAACTCAAGAGAAGGAGATCAGATTGGTCTAAGTGAAGTGATATTTGGAGACCTTAGTATCGAGAGCTTAGAAGGTAATTGGTTTGCTGCAGATGGCGAGCGATCAGACGCTAATACTCGTGTCTTGCAAAAAGGTAATAAATTGTATTTTGATGCGGATGGCTCCGATAATGCTTTCTCCGAAGTTCAGTTTGCGACAGTAAATCAAACACTGACGATGGATGATTTCATTATCATGTAACGCGTAGTGTATATGTGATCAAAAAAGGTGTCTTAGTTAAAAAAAGCTATCAAGTAAATTTACTTGAGAGCTTTTTTGCGTGTATCGTTTTTGCATCTCATATTTTTAGACATTCTCAAGAGTATGCTTATTGTTAGAGGGAAATAAAACTATGTTGTTAACTGGTTAGGTTGTATCCAACTCTGTTTTTTACTACTATCTTCATTATTAACTAAAACGATATCGTTAGCCTTTTAGGAAATGAGCATGAAGAACCAATTTTAAAACTATAGGTCATGTCTTTATTATAAGTCCTATATAGGTAAGTCTCATTCACCATAGCTGTTCATTCGAGTCGATCAATCATAAAGCTGAGATAATAAATGAAATATCCCCTACTCTTACTCACTTCATTTTCTCTACTTGCTTTTAGCACGGGATGTATGGATGTGCCAGACAGTAAGGTGACAGCTATGGCTGCCGACAACAAGCTATTTAGTCACTTCACTATCTCTAATGCCTCTATTGGTATGATAGTCAGGGGCAATAAGGATGGCATGTTAAGCGCGAAGATTCAGGATGCTGATGGTGTGCCGAACTCTAGTGTCAACTACCAGTGGTTTGCAGACGGCCAAGCGATAGAGGGTGCAACAAAAGATACCTATAAACTGACCAGTAACGAAGCTGGTAAAAAAATCACCGCAGCAGCGCATACTAATGAATCAGGGTTGGCACAAACCAGAATTAGTGACAGTGACGCCAGTATTTATACCACTGATCCTGCTAGGATGTGTTGACATATATAGAATAATTGATAATCATAGTGTTATGACTAGATTAACCCTAAGTGATGCCCAGTGGGCAAAGATAGCACCGTATTGTGCAGGTAAAGAGACCGATGTTGGTAGAACAGCGGTAAATAATCGACTATTTATCGAAGCTGTTCTATGGATTGTCCGAACAGGTAGTCCGTGGCGAGACTTACCCCCTGAATTTGGTAACTGGAACAGTGTTTATAAGCGCTACCGTCGATGGGTAAAAAGCGATAGATTCAGCAAGCTATTTAATGCTCTGAATGACTCAGATTTAGAGTATGCCATGATTGATGGCACTATTGTTAAGGTACATCGTCATGGACAAGGCGCAAAAGGGGGGCTTGTCATCAGGCAATTGGCAAATCAAGAGGCGGTATGACCACTAAAATCATGGCAATGGTTGATGCATTAGGCAACCTTGTTGATTTTACTTTATTGAAAGGACAACAGCATGACATGGCTGGCGTTAAACCTTTAATTAAAGACAAAGAGTTTGGTGCATTGCTTGCTGATAGAGCCTTTGACACGGATTGGCTACTGCTAGACTTAGAAGAGCGTGGTAGCAAAGCGGTCATACCCCCTAAACGCTCTCGTTTAAAGCAACGAGATTTCGATAAAGAAATGTACAAGTGGCGTCACTTAATCGAGAACTTCTTCTGTAAGCTGAAAGATTTCAAGAAAATTGCCATGCGTGCTGAAAAAACGGATGAGTCGTTTGCTGCTAATATCTATTTAGCAGCGACGATTATCCATTTACGGTAATTGTCAACACACCCTAGTTCACTGGTAGTGGATGTGACCGATGGCGACTATGGCGCTAAAGGAAATGATCGCACAGATGATACTGCTGCTATCCAAAAAGTCATTAACTTCGTTGCTAAAAGCGGCGGTGGTACCGTGTATATTCCTGAAGGTGACTATCTAATTGATACCACAGCCAGATTAAGAATGCGTAGCAATGTCACCGTAAAAATGGAAGATGACACCGTACTAGAAGCGATTCCTAGTGACAAAGGCACTCATTATGTTTTCTTTATTAGAGACGTCGAAAACGTAAATATCACTGGCGGTACCATAATCGGTGATCGTTATGATCATATTGGTACCAAAGGAGAGTGGGGTATGGGTATAGGTATCCTAGGCTCAAAAAACACCACGATTGAAAATGTAAAGATAAAGGGTTTTTGGGGCGACGGTATCTATATTGGGGCGAGCAAAAGTAAGAGTGAAAATGTGACAATTTACAATGTGGTGTCTGACAATAATCGTCGCCAAGGGCTTACTATCGTCGATGGCAATGGCATTGAGATTATCAACTCTGTATTTAAGAATACCAATGGCACTCGCCCAGCAGCGGGCATAGACATAGAGCCAAATAATGACGAGCTAGTGACGAATGTAGATATTCTCAGTTCCAAATTTTTGCATAACGAAAGTTATGGTATGGTGATCTCCGAGAGAGCTTCTGGAGTTAATAACGAAATCAATAATATACTTGTAGATGGCAATGAGATTGTCGGTAATGGCACAGATTTTCGGATCAATGGTGTCACTGACAGCAAAATCACTAATAACTTTATTGATGGGGTTGGCACCGCACTCAGCTCAGACGGTCGAGTCTTAGCGAGTATCGTACTCAATGACAAAACGAGTGGTATTGAAATAAGTGGTAATACGGTCGTTACCAATGGTAACGAAGTCAAACGAGCCGATATCGATGACAGAGGGCAAGGAAATAAAGTATTTAGCAACACAGTGATGGGCACTAAGGAGAAAGACCATCTGAAAGGAGGTGTCGGCGATGATACTTTAATAGGTGCTGCGGGTGACGATATTCTCGTAGGAGGTGTAGGTCGTGAAACGCTTTATGGTGGTGGCGGTGCAGATACCTTTGTGTTCAGTAGCAAGTTAAGTGCAAACAACATTGATACTATCGCAGACTTTAGCTCAAAAGAGGGCGATAAGATTGGCCTCAGTAAACGAATATTTGGAGACCTTAACGCTAAAGGTCTAAAGGGTAACTGGTTTGCTGCAGGTGGCGAGCGAGCGGATGCCAATACTCGTATTCTACAAAAGGGTGATAGTTTGTACTTCGATGCAGATGGCTCAGGCAAGGGCTTCTCAGCAGTTCAGTTTGCGGTAGTGAATCAAGCCCTTACCAAGAATGATTTCATCATTGTAAAATGAGAAGCAGGAGAGAAGCTAATCGATAGTGTTCCAAACTCTGTGCCACTGTCGTTTAGATTAAGCACCTGCTGATGCCGTCATAAATAAAAGCTAAATGAGTAAAGATTCTAAAAGTTACTCATCTGTTGAGTGCTCTTTAGCTTTCTTCTGAGCCTCCGCAATCAACTCATGAATCTTAGCGCTTTCTCTTAGCACACAAGCCTCGTAAGCCGACAGCTGCGCAGGCTCTTCTTTCTGCTTTTCCTGCTGCTGCTCTTGTTTCGCTTTCTCTTCTAGGTATTTCTGTAGCTTGTCTTGTTCGTTATGTTGTGAGTTACTCATGATATATACTCCTTACTATTTAGTTTGCCGCTATCCGATTTAGCATCGCAGATAGCCTTGCGTTATTTGCTTTGATATATTTATCACCCAATTCTAATATCTCAGCGGGTGATTGCACGGTGTTGGGATAATCTTTAAGTCCATTTTGAATGGCATTATTGCCATTTAAGACCATCTTAGCAAGGCTCTCTTTGGTCACTTCAAAGTGACATTGCCAGCCCAGTACCCAAGTGCCTCGCTCTTTATGCAGCGAGGTCTGATAGACAAAGCCTTGATTCGCCCAAGCATCCGATGATGCGATAATGCTTGCGCCTGTTGGACAGTCAAAACCATCACCATGAAAGTGAAGCACGTTAAAGTCCTGTTTGGGTAAGTCTTGTAATAAAGGATGTGCCTGACCTGCGGGCGTCAATCGCATCGGCAACCAGCCGATTTCTTTTACCCCAGAAGGCTGCACGCTAGATCCCAAACAGTGGGCGACAAGTTGCGCCCCAAGACATACACCGATGACCGTTTTACCCGCAGCCATGCTTTGTTTAATCAGGCGTTTTTCTGCTATGAGCCACGGGTGTTTTTCTTCATCATGGACGCTCATCGGCCCACCCATAACGATCAGCCAATCAAAGCGATCAGGATTGGGCAGGGTATCATTATCAAAAGAGCGACTGATGGTCATAAGGTGACGCTGACGGCTTGCCCACTGCCTGATAAAGCTCAAGTCTTCATAATCAGTATGGAATAGCGCATGAATACGTAGCGTCATAAGAGGCCTCATTAACAAGTATTGATTAACCAGTATAGTCAAGGAGTTTTAAAATCGCTACAAGGCGACCGGCCGCAGATAGTACACTAAGTACATCTAGGGTGGGTAACACCGTAGCGGTTTAAAAGTGCTCCGACTATATCAATTAAAGCACATCGTTTTGGCAAGGCTTAAAATTCAGCCTTAATAGAAGTCATCACGACCCGCATACTTTTTATTGAGAGCTTTTAGGATCGCATAAGTCTCTAAATCCAGCTCGCCCGTTGGCTGTTGCGGGCGAAAATGCAATTGAAACGCATAAACCACATCACGACTGGCTTTATCCCATTCGTTTGTATCATTGATTTGATAGCCGTAATCACGAAAGGCTTGCTTCATCTCGGGTATCGTCGCCGCTGCAAAGGTGCCTGGATGCATAAAGAACTGCTTATCAAATTCATCATACCAAGCGCCAACGCCGTACTCCTTATGCAGTCGCTCCCAAGGGAACTTGGCACCGGGGTCGATTTTACGGGACGGTGCTATATCAGCATGACCAACGATGTTTGTCGGTGAAATGTCATAACGCTTGGCAATATCTTGCACCAGATCGGCGACCTTTTTAATTTGTAATTCATCAAATGCCACAAAATGCTCATAAGGATGATATTGTAGCTCGCTATTTTTTAGCGCCTCTCGATATTCAGGTTTGATGCCTGCATTTACAATCTCGATGCCGATAGAGGTGTCGTTTAAGATACTGCGCCCAGCAAACCCGCTATCGCCTGCATGCCAAGCACGCTCAGACTCGGGCACGAGGCTATAAATTTTATTGTCGTTCTGATTCAGAATCAGATAATGAGCGCTGACTTGACTTGTGGTCAGAGTTTTTATCGCTCGTTCATTATCAGAGACGGTGTAGTGCAAGACGATGGTTTTGATGCGCTGGCTTTTGCCTGTAGCTTGGTAGGTTTCGCTATCGACAATGTAACTTTCGGTGGTGGCTACTGGAGAGATGGCCGTCACGCAGCCGATTAAGGGTAGTGTGAATAAAGACACCAATGCTAAAGCGGTGATATTTTTTGCCATAAAATGCTCTGTGTTAAAGATTCAATATCAAAGTGATAGTATAAAACCTTCTGTTATTCATTATCTAAACCACTGTGTTTGAGACAGTTCTGCTTACTCTTTTAGCCATCGCTATATGCTGTCATTGAGCGTTTATTTATTATAAATTAGGTCGTTTTAATCTTCTTCTTAAGTACTTTTTTCCAGCTGTCCTCCAGACACTCAATCGCCAGCCAAGGTTCAATCACTTTAGCGTCAAACTTCTGTTTTGAGTTCGATAACTGCCACAGCGTCTCAAGGGTGGCAAACGGATAAGGGCGCTCGGTCAAATAAACAGGTAATCCCGTGTCAATCAGCCCGTCACGCACCACTTCAAAGTACCAACCTGCAATGCCTTGCTTACTGACCCAAGAGGCGACATTCGGTATTTTGCTAAACTTAAATTGTCCAATTTGATCGTTTATTTTATAGCACGGGCGGCGCGGCTGTACGATACGTAGCTGGACGCTTTTGTCGTCATCAATAGCACCATACTGCAACACATCGCCGATACAAACGCTCGACTCGTCCATCTCTGGGAGATTGTTGACTGCTTCCGTAGTTAGGTTTTCACCCAAAGTGCCGACACGTACCTTGAGCCCAAACTCAGCATTGATTTTGTCATAGGTCGCTATCGGCAGTTGATGCACGGCTTTTAAGGGGCCACCATGATGACGGCGGTCGGCTTGTTCGTCGGTAGTCAGTCCCATAAAATTGACGGTGACAGGTGCTTCAATGGGTTTTTTATCGATGGCGCTCATCTGCTCACGGGTAAACGGCATAGCCTTGCCGGCACGCACGCAAGTTAAGTTAGCGATATGGAGGGGTAGGGGGTGGTTATAATTTGATAGATTTTGTTGAGATGGTGACTGGTTTGCTGCTGCGCTCATGGTATGTCCTAAGAGAAAGTTGAGTATCTTTGTAGAGAGGGAGTAGAGTCAGTTGAAAGTATAACTGTTATATAGATTTAGATGCGCTACTGGGATGGATTTTGCGCAGCCTCTAGGGACGCAGCACGCAAGTAAGATTTATACCAGTAGCGCTACATGCTTTTTAAAGTGCGTCGACTATACGAAGCGATAGCGCTATCTTAGCGCAAAGGAAGGCAGCTTTCAGTTTATTTCAAACATAAAAAAGACCAGAATAGTCATCTGGTCTTTTGCTTTAACAATACATTTGAGAAAGCAGTCTTAGTTACGGCGACCCGCTTTCTTTTCACGTGGCGTGGCAACCAGCTCAGCTAGGCTTTCAGGTGATGACCATAGACCTTCAAGATCATAGAACTCACGAGCTTGCGGCGTCATCATATGCACGACGACAGCGCCCAAATCGATGAGTGTCCAGTCAGAATCAGCACCGCCTTCACGGCCAAGTGGCATAAAGCCGGCTTCTTTGGCGGCAGCACCGACACTGTCTGCAAGCGCACGGACATGACGCTTAGAGGTACCGTCAGCGATGACGATACGCTCCATCACATCAGTGAGGCTCTCTACATCCATTACGGTAATGTTTTTGGCTTTCATACTATCTAATGCGCTTTCAACAACGGTTAAGCACTGTTTTAAACGGTCGTCAGTCATGGTATTGGTCATAAGTTTGAATCTCTTAAATTGTAAATATTAAACAGTCATTTGTTTGGCTTTACTGGGTTTTTGCTAAGTCTGACATTGATAAATAAAACATCAGATAAAAAATGACAAAGATAAAACGATTTTAACGGAATTGAACTGCGGAATATAGCCGATGGGCAATAATATAATGATAAACAGCAGGATTTATTAATTGAGCCAGAGGTTTTGGTAGCGTATCTGGCGGATTGCTCTGTGTTTGTAATTGATTGCGAATGTCGGTACTGGATACGGTGCTGACTTGGCGCTGGTCAATATAAATGCGTCCTTGGTCGTCATTTTTCAAGACGGTGGTCAAGTCAGCCAAAGAGGCTGTCACTTGTCCTTGAAGTTCGGTTGGTAGTTGATACAAAGGTGTGGTGGCGCCCAATGAGTCACTCTGATGCGCATCAAGGCGATTAAATATCCATAAGTGGACATAATGAGTCAGTTGTAGTCCGTCTTGCCATTTATCCAATTGACGAGCGCTGTCCATCCCCATGATAAATATCAGGCTGTCGTTGGGATAACGTCGGCGTAGCGCTTTTACGCTATCGATGGTATAGACAGGCGGGGCTTGCCACAGTTCAAGCTCACTAATCTGTAAAGGCGTCTCCTGCGTTGCTAGTTTTAACATGGCCAAGCGATGGGCAGGGTTGGTGCTGCGGTCTTTGAAGGGAGAGCGGGCATTGGGCAATAAAGAAACCTGTAGCGGGCGCTGTTGCTGCTGAGCAATCGAAGATAAATGTTCATAAACAGACATCGCCATTTGCAAATGGCCATTATGCACAGGGTCAAATGAGCCGCCAAGATAAGCACGAATGGCTGATGCAGGGGTTTGGTCATGATGATTATTGGCGTTATTTGGCATAAATGAGTGAGCAGCAGAGCTATACAGGATTGATTGAGCATAGTGTATAGTCAATTCGAAATAAAATCGATACGTTTATATTGTCGTGCTACTGGCTTCTAAGTATATCAACTATAGAGCGCAACTGATAAGAAGCACAAAGACTCAGGAGCTGATTGAAACGATCAGCATCAAAAAGCCGACCATCGTGATGACAGTCGGCTACATAAAAGTGTACTTTTGAGTTAGATAGTGCGTTGGGTTAAATACGACACCCTTGTATCTTAACTAGATGCTAAATCTTATCACTATACGCTTGAATGGCGGTCAGAGCGATGGTATAGATGATGTCATCCACCAACGCACCACGAGACAAGTCGTTGACAGGTTTGTTTAGGCCTTGGAGCATGGGGCCGACACTGACCACATTGGCACTACGCTGTACCGCTTTATAAGTGGTGTTACCGGTGTTGAGATCTGGGAAGATAAAGACATTGGCTTGACCAGCGACAGGTGAGTCTGGCGCTTTTTGTTTGCCGACGCTCATCACCGAAGCGGCATCATACTGTAGCGGGCCATCGACTTTGAGCTCAGGCGCACGCTCACGGACGATTTGTGTGGCTTGAATGACTTTTTCGACATCTGCACCTGTCCCTGATGAGCCAGTAGAGTAGCTGATCATTGCCACTTTTGGCTCGATACCAAAGGCTGCTGCCGATTGAGCAGACTGAATAGCAATCTCAGCCAGCTCTTCGGCATTTGGGTCTGGGTTGATCGCACAGTCACCATAGACCACCACTTGCTCAGGTAGCAGCATAAAGAAGATCGATGAGACCAGTGAGTACTGAGGTGCTGTCTTAATCAGCTGAAAGGCTGGGCGTACGGTATTTGCAGTGGTGTGAATGGCACCAGATACCAGTCCATCGACCTCATCCATCTGCAGCATGATAGTACCTAAGAACACCGTGTCTTCAAGCTGTTCAGCTGCCATCTCTGGCGTGGTTTTGCCTTTGCGACGTTCAACCACCGCCTCGACGTATTTGTTCATATCGAGGTCAGCAGGATCGATGATCTCTAAGCCTTCTGGCAGGATTAGGTCACGATTTTTGGCGACTTGCTCGACATCAGCACGCTTCGCCAGTAGCACACAGTCAGCGATACCACGGCTTTGACAGATACAGGCTGCTTCTACCGTGCGTGGCTCAGAGCCTTCTGGTAGAACGATGCGTTTTTTGGCATGTTGCGCTTTTTTGACCACTTGATGACGAAATGCTGCAGGTGACAAGCGTGGTTTGTGCTCGCCGCTGAACTGCGCTTTGACCCAGCCCAAGTCCAAGTGCGCTGCCACATAGCGTGTAACCTCTACAGCTCGCTCGGTGTCATCACTTGGAATCTCAGCGCTCATGTTCAACAGGCTTTGTACCGTCTCAAAACTATCAGACTCGACACTCATCACAGGGACGCCCGTCTTTAGCGCTGATTGCCAAAGCTCAGCGACCGCAGCGTTTGGTGAGACGCCGCCGGTGAGTACTAGGCCCGCTAGCGGTATGCCATTGATACACGCAAGCGCCGCAGCCAGCAGTAACTCATCACGATCGCCAGGTACCACGACGAGAGTGCCACGTTTGAACACTTCATCTACTCGGGCTACTGAGCGAGCGGTTAGGCTGATGTCGTTGATGCGACGAGTTTTGGCATCACCAACATTAATCCAAGTAGCATCGAGCTCAGTGGCGATATCCCAAGTACGGGGCACAGACAACGAGTCACTAAATGGTACCACGCCAATCAAGCGGAATTGTTCAGTATCAAAGTAAGGTGACAGACGCTGCACTTCTTGAATAAAGCCCTCATCCAAGCTGACAATCGCTTCACCAGGAGCCACAGGCTGGTTTTCAAGAGTATTTGGAATATTCACCCGCATCAAGATACAGCCCAAAGTACGATCAGAGCCCATACCACTAAACTCACGTGCATGGACGTCCAGTTTGTCTGCTAAATGGGCAGGCTTGCTGGTATCGACAGTACTGACAAAGATGATTTTGGCATCTAGTGCGTGGGCGATGGCACGGTTGACTTGTGAGGCATAAGATGCTTCTGTGGTCGATACCAAGCCCTCACAAACGACCACGCCATAGTCGCCTTCGATGGAGTGGTAGTTTTCGACCACCTCTTCCATTAAATCATCGAGATTGTCATCACCAATCATACGCTCCACGCGTTGGCGATTGATGGATTTGGGCGGCGTTAGACCAAAAGCATGCATGGCCAAGGCGCTGGAGCTGTCTAAGCTGTTTTGTTTGTCTAAGGTATCGTCTTGCAAAAATGGCTTCATAAAGCCAGCTTTGATGCCGTTGTAATCTAGCGCACGGATCAAACCGAGGGCGGCTGAGGTGACACCAATACCACGACTAAGAGGAACGAGTAAAATGGTTTGCATAGTATATCCTACTATATTATGTGTATATCCTTCACGAGGAGAGGCTGCTTAGCTGCGTCGACTCTAGATAAAAGAAGGCTGATGGTGTATTTAATCGATGTGCAAACAGCCTTCATAAATTCAGCAATTCATATAAGGTCAGGGACCAAACAGCCAGCGAATGGTCAGTAAAGATTTAGTCCAATCCCAATGTTTGGCGCGTCTCTTTGGCAATCTGACACTCTTCATCAGTTGGAATCACCCACAGCTCGATACTGCTATCCTCTGTATGCAAACTGCCTTCTGCACCGCCGACAAGAGAGGCGTTTTTGTCTTCATCAAACTGGATACCAAAATGACGCATGACAGTTAAGATGCTTGCACGAGTAGTGGCTGAGTTTTCGCCGATACCACCAGTAAAGACAATGCCAGTGAACTCAGGTAAGGCGCAGCTTAGGCTGGCAAGGTATTTGCCCACACGATAGCAAAACATCTCAATGGCAAGCTGGGCGTCTTTGTGGCCTTCGTTAGCGGCTTGCTCGATGGTGCGCAAATCGTTGGATAAGCCTGATATACCAAGCAGTCCACTTTCACTATTTAGCATCTTATCGATCTCTTCTAGGCTCATGCCCAACTGACGCTTTAGATGAATGTGCAAACTGGGGTCAATATCACCACAACGTGTGCCCATCATCAGACCTTCAAGCGGAGTCAGACCCATACTGGTATCCAAGCTTTCGCCGTCATAGACAGCAGTCGCAGAGCAACCATTACCCAGATGCGCAGTCAACCAACCATGGGAGCCTTTTGCACTTGTGATTTCGCTGGCACGTTCTGAGACATAAGCATGGGAGGTGCCATGGAAGCCATAGCGACGGATTTTGTGTTCTTCATACAAAGACTTGGGAAGGGGGTAACGGTAAGCAACGGCAGGCATGGTTTGGTGAAATGCGGTATCAAAGACGACGACTTGCGGAATCTCAGGATAGATGGCTTGAACCGCTTCGATACCTAGAGCGTTGGCAGGGTTGTGTAGTGGGGCGAGCACCTTTAGGCGTTTTACTTCTGATAATACATGCTCGTCCACACGTACCGCCTCTGAGTACTCACGGCCACCATGGACGCCGCGATGACCCACAGCGATAAAGTCGTATTGCTCAAGTAGTGCTAGGATTTTTTGTAGTGCCAACTCATGACGACCACCTGGGATAGTGATCTCTAACTTTTCACCATTTAAAGTGGTGTGCTTAATACGAGCGGTATCAAGCCCTAAGTTTTCGGCTAAGCCTGTGATACGAGTCGATTCGTCTTCACTGATTAAGGCATACTTAATCGAAGAGGAGCCGCAGTTTAGTACCAAGGTTGGGTTGATGAGTTTTGATTTACCGGCATTAAGATCGCTAAAAGTGGTGGTTACGCTGTCGCTCATGCTCTATCCTTAGATGGTTTTGGAGAGGGCGGTCCATTATCAATGAACCGTTGGTTAAATAAATACCGTGACATGTCCATCTGCCTTGAAGTGGACGGTGTCAAAAAACAGCCCTACTAATCGTCGGTTATCAGTAGGTTATATCAATAAAAAATAGATGTAGGTGCGTTGGTTTACCTCGCTTATATGCACAAGGTTTTGTCTTTGTTTAACAACTTTTCACTGTTATACCACGACAACGACAAGGATTACAATAAGCAGCCAACAACTATTCATAACAAGTGTTCACTATGTAATGCGGCTAATGATTGGCTGACATTGCGATATATTGTAAATCGTAAAAATTGTAAGAAATTTTGTCAGAGTGCTGTTTAGCCATTTTTAAGCTATGGGCTGTGTTTATTCAGCTTAAGAGGGCCTCTAGACATCCAGAGGGTTTTGCAATAAATTATTGACCCAGAAAAACGAAGAAGCGCACGGCTTTATCGAATAATGCTATGATGAGCGCTGATTAAGTATTTGCTCTAAATGAGTATTAAAAATAAGTATTAAAAAGGTGAGCTACCCTATGATTACGACACGCCGCTCTTCAGACACCCATAGCAATGGCTTGTTTTTTGGTATTGACCGCCAAATGTTATATGTCTTGACTATCGGGTCTGTGATGGCTGGATTGGCCGGATGTGGACAAAAAGGCAATTTGTATTTGACAGATACCAGTAGTGAGGTTGTCGCTATTGCCGAAGAAGTTAGTGATGACCCTAACGATTATTAATAACGAGTAACCCCCAACCCATTGATTAAACCAGAGAGCAAAGTATGAGTGATTCTAAGGTGCAAGCCGTATCTGTAACGACCGCAACTGAGCAAGGGCTATATGTCGACCCCGTAGCATTGACGGCTCATTTACCAGCATTAGGGTATAGCGATGAGGCTTTGTTTATCGAAAAGGTAAGCATCAGTGAGTTGGTAGCACACTATGATACGCCGTGTTATGTCTATTCAAAGCAAGCGATATTAGAGGTTTATCAAGACTATAGCGATAGCTTTGCAGCGATTGACCATCAGATTTGCTATGCTGTAAAAGCAAACTCTAATCTGGCGGTATTGGGTATATTGGCACAGGCGGGCGCAGGGTTTGATATCGTCTCTCGCGGTGAGCTAATGCGGGTACTGGCAGCAGGCGGCAAAGCCAGTAAAGTGGTGTTTTCAGGTGTTGGCAAAACCTATGACGACATCGAGTATGCATTGACGCAAGGTATTGCCTGTTTTAATGTTGAGTCGGACAGCGAGCTGATGCTGATCAATGAGGTGGCGCAGAAACTCGATAAGCGTGCGCCGATATCGCTACGGGTCAATCCAGATGTCGATGCCAAGACCCATCCCTATATCTCCACAGGTCTTAAAGACAATAAGTTCGGTATCGCCCATGAGCAAGCGCTGGCCGTCTATAAGCAGGCAGCGGGCTTGTCGCACATCGACATCGTCGGTATAGACTGTCATATTGGCTCACAATTGACAGAGGTCGAGCCGTTTATTGCGGCGCTGGATAAAGTTATTGAGCTGATCCATAGCTTAAAGAGTAAAGGTATCACGCTCAGTCATGTTGATCTGGGCGGCGGCTTAGGGGTGCGTTATATCGATGAAACGCCTGTGTCTATAGGCGAGTTTGCCAATGCTCTATTGCCTAAGCTAAAAGAGCTTGGCATGACGGTGTTTTTTGAGCCAGGGCGTAGTGTCGTGGCTAATGCTGGCGTGTTATTGACCCGGGTGGACGTACTCAAGCCGACTGAACATAAAAACTTCGCTATCGTGGATGCGGCGATGAACGACTTGATTCGTCCAGCCCTTTATCAAGCCGAAATGGCGGTCATTCCAAACCGCCTACCCAGCGATGGTATCAATAATGATGATACCCAGCCTTGGGATATCGTCGGCGCTATTTGTGAGACGGGCGACTTTTTGGCAAAAGATCGCTTATTGTCATTGGCGACGGGTGACATCTTAGCGATTACGGGTGCAGGTGCTTACGGCTTTACGATGAGTAGTAACTATAACTCACGTGGGCGGGCAAGCGAGGTTATGGTCTCAGAGGACACTCACCAATTGATTCGCAAGCGGGAAAGTCTCGAGTCGTTATATGCTGATGAGATATTGTGGCAAGATAAGTAAGACGCACACTGTCGAGCGTACGGACCCTCTGCTGTAGTAGGGCCGTCATACTAATACCGTCATACTAAGTCAAGAAGTAAGCAAACATCACCCATTGTTACTATAACAATGGGTTTTTTATGGCCAAGGTTTTATTCAATCAGATATCAGTGTTGATGGGGCGATAGTTATCATTGTGCTAGGCAGCGTGCTAATATAACGGACACATAAAAATAGAATAGGACAAAAGGATATGCTCATAGAATTTACAAAAATGCATGGTCTGGGCAATGATTTTATGGTCATTGATTTGGTGACCCAGCGCTTAGAGCTGACCAAGGAGTTGGTGCAGTTACTGGGTGATAGACATTTAGGCGTTGGTTTTGATCAACTGCTCGTCGTCGAGCCGCCGATGCGCCCTGACGTGGACTTCAGTTATCGCATTTTCAATACCGATGGCAGCGAGGTCGAGCAGTGCGGCAACGGTGCCCGCTGCTTTGCCCGTTTTGTGCAGGCTCGCAAGCTATCATTTAAGCAGCGTCTGCGTGTTGAGACGGCCAGTGGTATTATCTCTCTTACCACGGATCGCTATGGCTGGGTAGAAGTCGATATGGGCAAGCCGAAGTTTGAACCGAGTGAGATTCCATTTACCCCAAAAGCCACGACAAAGATCCAAAATGCTTATCATCTGAGTGTCGAGGGCACGCCTGTGCAGCTGTTCGTCGCCAACATGGGTAATCCACACGCCATTATCAAAGTAGATGACGTGCTTGAGGCTGATGTGAAAAACCTAGGCAAAGCGATTGAGTCGCACCCTGCATTCCCTGACAAAGTCAATGTTGGTTTTATGCAAGTGATGAATCAGCGTCACATTCGCCTTCGTGTCTATGAGCGTGGTGTCGGTGAGACGCAAGCTTGTGGTACTGGCGCTTGTGCTGCCGTCGCCGTAGGCATACGTGAAGGCTGGCTTGATGAGGGCGAAGAGATTCGTGCCCAACTGTATGGTGGCAGTATGATCGTACGTTGGCAGCCCGGGTATTCAGTCATGATGACGGGGCCGACTGCTTTTGTTTATGAAGGGGTGTTTAGTCCAGATGGATTGATGGCGCAAGCCGGCATTCAGCCCACGCCAAGCAGCTAAACGCATGGTTATAGCGTTTGTCAGTAGCACGCATCAGGGGTTGTGCTCATGTCTAATAAAGAGGATTTAGTTTACATGCCTGCTGAGTCAATGGGTTTCGAGGACATAGAGTTGGATGAACAAGTACGAGAGCTGCTTGTGCCTGTCCATCGCTGGCTCAATACATTGGCAGTGCGTCGTCATTCAGTACATACTTTGACGGCTTACTTTGCCGCCCTTAGACAGTTGGCGCTGTTTTTACGTGGTAAGCAGATGACGTGGACCCGCTGTGATAAGCGCCAGCTTGCCCAGCACATCAGCCAGCGTTTAGAAGAAGACGAGTTGGCACTGGCGAGTGTACAACAAGAGCTGTCAGCCATTCGGCACTTCTATGGCTGGCTGATAGAAGAAGGGCTAGCACGTATTAATCCAACCACGGGTTATCAGCTAAAACGCAGCCCCAGACCCTTACCTTCTATCGCAGATGTAGACCTGTTGACGCAGCTATTAGATCAGCCGATGCCTGATGCGCCTGAGCAAGCAAGGCTGTGGTTACGTGACAAAGCCATGTTTGAGCTGCTATATAGTAGTGGCTTGCGGGTGGGTGAGCTGGTGGCGCTCGACATGACAGATATAGACCTATCAGCGCTACGTGTGCGCGTGACAGGCAAAGGTAACAAGACCCGTTTGATACCTTTAGGCACAAAGGCTGCCAATGCAATCACACGTTATCTGCCGCATCGTAATCTGTGGGTCGAGCAGCAAGATGAGGCCTTATTTATCAGCGAAAAACTCGGCACCCGCTTATCGACACGGGCGGTACAACAGCGCCTCAAAGTCGCTGCGACTCGTGCTGGCATTTCACAAAACCTATATCCGCACTTGCTGCGGCATTGCTTTGCCTCGCACATGCTCTCAGGTAGCGGCGACTTACGTGCCGTCCAAGAAATGCTAGGGCATAGCGATATCAGCACCACCCAAATCTATACCCATGTAGACTTTGCCAAATTGACCCAAGTTTATGACCGAGCTCATCCACGAGCCACGCATATCAAACAAGAAGAAAAAGAAAGGCAAACCCAAACTAGGCCAAACGATGGCAATCAAAGATAGGCATTTTTTGTCGACCTTGTTGCTGTGCCTCTTTATCTAAAGTAGCAAACACTAGCGCATAGTCGTTGTCAGCCGCTGCACCTTGTAGCGCACTATTATCGTAACTGTCTACCATTGAGCCATTAAAATCAGTAATCGCAGTATGGCCCCATGTTTCACGTGTTTTACCATTTTTATAGTGATGCTCGCCACCTTGGGCAGCGCCAATGACCATACATTGACTGTCTAGCGCTCTTGCCTGTAGCAGTAGGGACCAGTGTGCTTGTCCCGTCAAATAGGTAAAGGCTGAAGGCGCACTCAAGATATCAGCGCCTGCTTGTCGCAAGCGCTGCGCTAGAGCTGGGAAACGCAAATCAAAACAAACCATCATGCCCAGTTGGTAGACCACATTGTCAACTTCAATGGGTGCTACGACTGTCTGGGTGCCCGGCTCAAATGTCGCTGCTTCATCGTAATTGCCGTGCTTGTCAGCGACGGTTGCTGTAAATAAATGAATCTTGTCATAGCGAGCCACCATTTTGCCCTCAGGAGAAAACAGCAAACTGACCTGACGCAGACGTCCATTAGGTACAGCAGTGCCATCAGGACGATAAAAACAGGGTAGTGTGCCTGCTAGCAAATAAACCTCGAACTCTCTAGCATAGCCAGCTAGGACCTCTGATAGATCGTCAAAGCGCTCAGCTGTTGGAAACTGTCGCCCCATACTACAGCAGTTCTCAGGCAGCACCACAAGCTTGACGCCTTGTGCACTGGCCGCAGCAATCGCTGACTTAATGGTAGCAAGATTATGCTCGACGTCTTGCTGAGTGTTCAGTTGTACCGCGGCAACAGTCAGCTTATGAGGGGTGGTATCATTAGGGGTAGGACTAGGTGTGCTCATAGTGTATGTCTCAGTGCAGTGTTGATAATCAAGGTTTTGCGTTCAGATTAAGGCTTGTTTAAGATGCAGTTGATTTTTCATTATGCATAATAGCTTAGCGGATATTGAGTGCAGATGCACCAAGGCTTAGTAAGTTGTTAAGTGCCAATATCTTTTAGGTTTTGCTCTGTATTAGGGCTTATATGGCTCTATCAGAAAATAATTGTTTCAAATAGATACGTAGAAGGTAGATTAACATAGCAAAACCGCTACAAAAAATGCTATCGTCATGACTTAAAGGGTTTAACAAGCTCGAATCAACATGAGATACCACATTTTATTAACACTGGAGTGCAATAAACCAGCATGAGTATGTCGTTCGGATTGGCGGCCACGCTAAGCACCTCACAAAAACTAACGCCACAAATGCAGCAGGCAATCAAACTGCTGCAGCTCTCTAGTCTTGAGCTCGCACAAGAGGTGCAGGCTAAGTTGGATAGTAATCCCTTGCTTGAACGTATCGAAGATGACGAGGAGTATCTTGAACCAGATGCTGGCATAGAAGATGAGTGTTCAGATTGCTTAACCCTCGATATGTGGAATACTGAATCAGCAGAAAACATGACAAATATCGGTTCTGATGAGGGGCATATTGAGTATGAAGACAGCCTTAGTGATAGCACAGACCTGTTTGACGACAGTGTAGACGTGCTTGATGATGGCTTTAGTGACAGCCTAGATATGTTGCAGCAATCGACTATCGATAACGATGCGATTGACGACAGTATGCTGGATAACGACTACCTGAGTGCAGATAGTAGTGGCAATGATAGCGACAACAGCGACTATCAAAATAGCATTAGCGATATAGACTATAGTAGCTTCGATACGAGCAGCTATAGTGGCAATGCTTCCTCCTCTGCAGTTGCAGATTTTGATGAATTAGATAGCTACCAAGGCAGTACCAGCGCCACTATCCAAGATCACGTGCGTTGGCAGCTGAACTTCAAACGTCTATCAGATACAGATACTGTGATAGCAGAGTATCTGGTGGACTCGATGGATGATATGGGTTTTGTCCAGTTGAATATTGATGAGCTGCTACAAACCTTAAACACCATGGCCAGCTTTTATCAGTGGGAGCAGCAGGTAGAGCGTGAAGAGATAGAGATGGTACTGCACATCATCCAGTCCTGTGATCCATTGGGCGTAGGGGCACGCAACTTGTCTGAGTGTCTCACGATACAACTGGCCAAACTCGACCCCAATACTGAACATATAGAATATGCCTACAAATTACTGTCGGCAAGCGAGTATTTGGTAAGTAATAACATCAAAGCCTTAACCGAGACGACAGGCCTAGCGCCAGCGCATATCACACCAGCGTTGGCGTTACTGCGCACATTAAACCCTGCGCCTGGCCTTGCCTTTCAAAACAGCCGCCTTCATAGCGCACAAATACCTGAAAGTTACGATATTCCAGATGTCTTGGTCACACCCATACGCTATCAAAACGATGAAATTGCAGGGCAAGATGGGGGGTGGCATGTACGCCTCAATCCAGAGACGTTACCAAAGCTGCGTGTTAACCAAGAGTATGCAAGTTTGGTTAAGCGTGGCGATGATAGCCCAGATAATCAGTACCTACGCGAAAACCTAACAGACGCCAGATTGTTTATTCGCAGTATTGAAGAGCGCAATCAAAACTTACTAAAGGTGGCCAGTAGTATCGTGCGCCGCCAAGACGAGTTTTTGCAACAAGGCGCCACAGCTATGCAACCATTGATTTTAAAGGAGGTGGCAGAAGAGGTCGGTTTGCATGAATCTACAGTGTCACGTCTGACCACCAGTAAAAGCATCTTGACACCGCAGGGCTTATTTTCTCTCAAGTACTTCTTTTCATCACATGTCAGTAGCAATGACGGTGATATCTCGTCGACTGCGATTAGCGCCATGATCAAGCAGCTGATCACAGATGAAGACCCCAAAAAGCCCCTATCTGATAGCCGTATACAGGCACAGTTGCTTGCAGAGGGGATTGATATCGCTAGGCGTACGGTCGCCAAATATCGTGAGGCAATGAATATCAGCTCATCAACGCAGCGAAAGAAAAAATACTAAGGCAAAAAGCTTTTAAAACGCAGGTCTATGGTTTTGGCGAAAGAAATATTAACAAAAGCAATTATAAAAAATAAAATTTTTCGATTATATATAATTTTAGAGACAATATAAGCTTTAGTTACATTCGGTTACATTATAGCGTCTTGCTACTGACGGGATTTCATGACAAATTAGAGTCATACCAATAACAAATACCAACCTTTTCACCTATATCAAAAAACGTCATAAAAGCGAGGTGATAAAAGGACATATCACAAATATATGATGAATTCGTTGAGGTTATCGGTACAGTAAGATGCTTTAGGTAAAAGCTAGAGCATCTTTTGACTTTAAGCAATATATATAAGGATAAGTATATGAACGTTTCTATTAGTGGTCACCATATCAGCATTACTGAAGCGATGGAAACAGCTGTTCGCGAAAAGCTTGAAAAAGTAGAGCGTCATTTTGACCAAATACAAAGTATTCAAGTTATCTTATCACTAGACAATAGCGGTAGTGGTAAAAAAAGCCATAAGGCTGAAGCTATTTTGCGTGTTTCAGGTCAAGAAATGTTTGTACAGTCTTATGATGATGATATGTATAAAGCCATTAATGACATGGCAGACAAACTCAACAGGCAAGTCAGAAAGTATAAAACCCGTTTAGAGCGCAAAAAGACGCAGGGCGCAGGACGTGATGGGCGCTACCAAGACCTCTCAAGTGGCGATACTGCCCCAGCGGTATAATCTTATTAGGGTTTAATAAACGACGTATAACAATAATAAATAATATAGCTACTCGTCGCGTTAAACCTTTATAAAAGACAAGTCAGCCAAGGAAAAAAGACCGCAACGTTTTATACGCTGAGGTCTTTTTTATTGTACCCTGATAAGTCAACATTCCTAATAATTAGCCACCACCAACGGCTTGCACCACCTCGATAGTCATGCCCTCCACGATACGCAGTTGAGCAAGCTCGCTTTTTGGGACCAGCTCACCGTCGACTTCGACAGCATAACGGCCTTTACTTAGCCCAAGCTCATTTATGACAAGCTGGACCGTTTGATGTGTGGTTTGTAGTGTCTGTCCATTGACAGTAATCATACTCATAGTCTTTACTTCCTATAACTGAAAGCTTTTGTTTTTGGGGTCTGCTAAACATTCAAAAAACATAGTTTGCGAGGATAGCGTAGGGTTTATTTAACCCTGATACAGTGCTGTGGCTATCTGATTCACTTGTTTGTGGCTTGCTTGCTTGTGGCGTAGTGTGGCATAGAGTATATCAGGCTTATGTGAGATTGAGTCTCGTATCATAAGCGGGCTAGTACTGCTGGGCTCGAAAAGTGCTAATCGCCAACCACACCCAACCTGCGATCATCAGGACGCCGCCGATAGGCGTAATCGCCCCAAACCAACGAGGCGCACCAAGGGTCATCGCAAACAAGCTACCAGCAAAGATGATGACACCGATTTGCAATAACCAAGCAGTGGTCTGTGTGGTATATCTCAAGCGGATAAGTAAGCCGACAAGTAATAAACCTAATGCATGGATAAAAAGATAAAGGGTCGCAGTATGCCACCACGCCAGCTGCTGCGCATTGACCATGCTTTTGATGCCATGAGCACCAAAAGCCCCTAAAGCCACAGCGATAGCGAGATTTATCGCAGCAATGCCTATCCAATTTAACATCATAAAACTCTTATCATCAAGTTATAGCGCACAAGCGATGGCTGTCTCTTATAGCGGTCTAACGGTCGGTTAACGCCAATTATTGAATGTCATCAGGCAGTATGACACTGTCTATGGTCATGGCATCACGGATTTTATCCATCGCATTTTTTTCGATTTGGCGCACCCGCTCGGCAGAGATGGAATAAACCGCTGCCAGCTCGTGCAGGGTAGACTTTTGCTCAGACAGCCAGCGCTGCTCGACGATATCACGTGAGCGATCATCTAGCGTATCCATCGCCGCTACCAAGGCTGAGGTGTTACTGTCTTCCCAATCAGAGTCTTCGACTATCTCGGCTGGATCAACACCATCTTCCAAAAACAGCTGCGGTGCATAGCGACCATCGTCATCATCACTAGATTGAGTCTCGAAAGAAGCATCATACGAAGTCAAACGAGACTCCATCTCTAGCACTTGTTTGCGGCTGACATTGAGGTCTTTGGCGATGGCGTCTGCTTCTTCTAAAGTCAGCTGGTTGTTGGTCTTTTTTAGACTGCGAAGATTAAAGAACAGCTTGCGATGAGCTTTGGTAGTGGCGACTTTGACGATACGCCAGTTACGAATCACAAACTCATGAATCTCAGCCTTAATCCAATGCACAGCAAAAGAAACCAAGCGTACGCCTTTATTAGGGTCAAAGCGTTTGACGGCTTTCATCAAGCCAAGATTGCCTTCTTGTATTAGGTCTGCCTGTGGCAAGCCGTAGCCAGAGTAGCTGCGAGCGATGTGAATGACAAAACGCAAGTGTGACATCACCAGTAAACGTGCGGCCTCGACATCGCCTTCATCAAAATAGCGATGAGCAAGCTCTTGCTCTTGGGTAGGCGTCAAGATTGGGATTTGATGCACCGTATTGATATACGCACCCAGATTGACCCCAGGTGCCGATAAATGCGTCGGCATCGCCGGTACCAAATCACGGGTGCTGGTCTTTTCTAAAGCGCTAGCATCATACGGCGGGCGTTTGGCCGCTGCTTCTAATGCTGCTTCACGGGCGGCGTTTTTTGGGGTCGTACTGTCATCGGGGGTACGCCCTTTTTGAGTGGTTTTTGAGTTATTAGGAGGAGTAGCCATATTCTTGACCTTGATCAAATAAGTAAACCATTATGCAATTGAGAATTTTTATTGTCTTAATTGTAAATGATAGTCATGCTTAGTTGCTATCAGTTTTGGTAATGATGAAGTGAAATATTGTATCGGACGACGGTTTTGACAGACCCTCTTCGGCTGGCCCTGCTGTCTTTTGATTGACTGTCAGTATCAGCGTATCACCATGAGAGGCCTGTTGACTTTGTTGGCAAAACGCTGTGATATCCGCTTGTGAGTTGGGATCGGTGGCGACAACGTACAGTGACTCATGAGCTGCTACGTCACGCAACGCCACTTTAGTCTTTAATAAGGGCATCGGGCAAGCCATGCCACGTCCATCGACCATGCGCTTGATACCGATTGAGGATGGGTTGGTATCATGGCCATCCTTGGTTTGACTGTCATTTGCTCTATCATCAACCACATTGGCAATACATGCAGCAGGCAATAGAGCCAATAAGGACTGTGAGACAAAGCGCTCGGCCTCAGGTAACTTTGCGGTCAAAACCACCGAATAAGGTGCGTGTGTATTGATAGCGTCATTATCAGCGGACATAACATAAACCCTTAAAATATGGTTGCTTGGGCCCAAAACACTAGCCCAATCTGAACCAGATATTATAGCAAATTGCTGCTTGGTAATTGCAGTTGAATATAATCATCATAATGTTGAGCCGATTAGAATCAAACAGAGTTGCACGGTCATGTTGCACGAAAGTGACACACTGCCTAGACATTGGTAGTCAAGAGAATACTGGAATTGACGTGGTCATATCAACCTCGTATAGTCAAAACACAATCGTGGCTAAACGCATAGGATGCAGACATTGAACCGCTCTAATCATCACGCCTGTCTAACGACTGAGTTTATAAAAAACACCATTGATAAACGACAAGGGTTGGTTTTGACCTGCCCACTGGTTTTATTGGCTTTGATCAGCAGTCTGAGTATCCAAGCTTATGCGCAGCCTATGACAAATGCTCATACCACCAAGGTGTCTACACCAGCAGCGCTAGCCACTACCAATTATGGCTCATGGCAACCCTCTCGTGCTCAGGAGTTAAAGCTACCGAGCTTACAAGGTCAGGGGTTAAGCTTTGCTGATCAGTATCAAACCAAGCTACTCGGTGAATGGTCGCTACAAAACATCAATGGCCGCATCAAAATGGAGCACGATCCTTGGATTCAAGAAACCATAAAAGACATGACTTGGCGTATGAATGCGCAAGTGCGTCAACAAGCGCCTTTGGCTTTGGTGATTATTGACAATCCCAGTATCAATGCCTTTGCCGCACCAGGCGGCGTGATTGGTGTCAATACAGGTACCATATTGGCCGCCAACAGCATGGATGAGCTGGCCAGTGTCATTGCTCATGAAGTGGCGCATGTCAGTCAGCGTCACTATGAGAGCGGGGCAGACGAGCGCAAAAAAGCACTGCTCATGCAGATAGGCGGCATGTTGGCAGCAATAGCGGCATCGGCTGTAGATGGTGACGCTGCAGCGGCCGTGATGATGGGTAGCCAGACCGCAACCATGAATAGCAGTATGGCCTTTAGTCGCAGTAATGAGCGAGAAGCTGATCGGGTGGGTATGCAAATAATGAATCAAGCGGGATATGACCCTCGTGCGATGCCAAGATTTTTTGCTACTATGAATCAAAAAAGCCAGCTCAATCAGGTAGAAAACCAGTTTTTGCCAAGCTTTGTACGTTCGCATCCTTTGAGCAACGAGCGTCTCAGTGATACCCAAAGTCGGGCTCAGCGCTATCCGCCCTTGTCGCTCAATCAGCAGCAGCGCCATCAAGCATTATTTGACCTGCTTTACTGGCGAGTGCAAGTCATGGGTCAGCACGCTTCAGAGACCTCACTCACGACCGCTGCAAAAAACAGCATCGGTGCCAAGCTGGCTTTAATGTATTGGTATGGCGAGCAGCAGCGCTTTGATGACGCAGAAACACTCATGACTGAGTTTCAACGCTTAACAGCAGCTAAGCGCCAAGCGCTAGAGCCGCTATTGTCGATTACATACAGCCAAGTGCTGAGCGAGCAAGGCAAATGGCAGCAGGCGGTTGATGTCTTACAAGCCCAGCAAAGACTGTACCCTGAGCGCCGTGATTTGCGCCTGTACTTAGCTGAAGCCTTGACGCAAAACAACCAACCAACCCAAGCACAAACCCTGCTAAAGCCTTTGACTCAGCAGCAACCCAGCGATCGTTATGCTTGGCAAAGCCTACAGCTGGCCAATGAAAAAATAGCCAAAACGGCGACCTCATCATCAGTGGCTGATATTGCGACTATCAATGCGCTACGTTATCGCAGTTATGACCAGCTATGGAATGCTCGTTATGAGTCAGCGCTGACGTCATTGACACAAGCCAAACAGCTTGCTGAGAAGATGCAGGCCAGTACACAGAGCAGTAGTGCTCGTCCGCTGCTTGCAAATATCGTCCAAGAGATAAAAAACGTAAAAACCGCAAAAGACTATAAGCCTTAAGCGGTTATTTATAGCTCATACGGTATGGGCGCTTTATTTATGACAAGCTTGTATGAAGGCAGTTGAGTCAGCCTTGTAGCGCCTCTTTTACCAGTCTTGAGATGACAGCAGGATCCGCACGACCAGCGGTTTTGGTTTTTAGTGCGCCCATCACGCTACCCATATCACGCATAGACGTCGCACCTTGCTCAGTGACTTCCGCATTGACCAAGGCGGCAAGCTCATCATCGTCCATCTGCTTGGGCATAAACTCATTAATGATATCAATCTCAAACTGCTCTTTGGCGGCTAAGTCGTCACGACCATTTTCGGTAAAGATATTCAGTGACTCTTGGCGTTGTTTGAGCTGCTTTTGTAATATATCGAGTACACCAGCATCATCCAGCTCTGTTTTACGGTCAATCTCAATCTGTTTGACCACAGCTTGCACGTTACGTAGCACTTTAACACGCTCAAGCTCACGGGCTTTCATAGACGCCTTGATATGATCAGATAGGCTTTGCTTAAGTTGGCTCATTGGCTTAATCATTCCTTATATATTTTGTAGAGTGTCGATGTTATCGTTTAGGGGTTATCGTTTAGGGATGGTATAAATACTAAAAATTGTAGCATAAAAAACGCCACTGATATCAATGGATAACAGTGGCGCTAGTATATCTGGGATTATGATATATATAGGTAGTGACAGGGATAATCTGATATTTTATTATCCAAACTCATTATCGACTGATACAAATGGTATGAATGCCAGTAAACAGTCGCTAATCAGTGCTTAGTACATACGCGTGGTACGGATAGTTTCGCGTTGTAATTTTTTCTTATAACGCTTTACAGCAGCCGCTTTTTTGCGCTTGCGCTCTTGCGTTGGTTTTTCATAAAACTCACGTTTACGTACATCTGATAGTACACCAGCTTTTTCACAAGCACGCTTAAAACGACGGATAGCGATATCAACAGGTTCGTTTTCTTTAACCTTAACTGAAGGCATGAATACTCCTTTTGGAATGAGATATAAAGGCATTAGCTTGGCTGTATAATAGTATTTAGCCGTAATATCTCAAGATTACAGGCATCAGCTCAAACTAGGACAATTTTGTGTGCTTACACAAGGGCAGGTATTTTACTAAAAAAATCCAGTAAAGTCAATGCCTTTAGAGCATTTATGTCTTGTGAGCATAGGGGTGCTGAGTATAGGCCTGCTTTAGGTATTTACTCCACTTCTTTTGCTGTATTTAAGTCAACACCACCGCTGGTTATGCTAATAAAATTGCGGCTGTCTGTAACGTATCGGCTAAAGTTTATGTTATTATGATTTCCATACTGTAGTAAATGTTTTATGCTTTTATGTCAATTTTATTGAGGGTTTTGGAATGAAAAAAACAGCACTAAACATGGCTTTAAGTACGGCACTTATGGTCAGTCTGGGGATGGGTCTCACAGCGTGTAGTGGTGACAAAGAAAAGGTATATGCCCCAGATCGGGTTGACGAAGCGGCTGAGCTTGCTCGTAGCAATGCGCCCGAAGCTGAAGTTATGGAGTTCCCAGAGACTGCAGCAGCGCCCGAAGCTGATGAGGCGACAGACATGGATGATGCCGCATCTGAGGCAGACCCAGTAGACGCAGACGCTTCAGAGGATAATTCAGATGACGCTGCTGACATGGATGCTGACGCTGACAGTGACGTAGCAGAAAGCACTGATGCCGAGAGTGCTGATGCTGCTGAAGCAACGGTAGCTGAGTAGTCTATATCTATAATAAACCGTTACATAGCAGGCCGTGTCAGCTGTCACTTGTCAGATATAACCGAGGCGAGCGCCTTGTGTCGGCATCAGCCGCCACCGTCAAATACACAACAGAGGGTTAAATATGAACAATAAACAACAGCGTATACATAAACTCACATTATCTACTCTTGGTATGAGTGTGCTGCTGACGCTAAGTGCCTGTAGTGGTGACAATACAGCTGATGACGCCCCTGCCGCCGTCGAAGAACCTACGACAACGGTAGTAGAGGAAGCGCCAGTCGTAGAAACAGAAGTGGCCACTGATGAGCCAGTGCTAGACGCTGCGTCTGAAGAAACAGCTGTGGTCGAGGAGACGGCTGTAGTTGAAGAGACAGACGTGGTCGAAGAAGAGATCACCACGGAAGAGACAGTGACAACTGAAGACGAGGCTGCTGAGCCTGAAGTGCTGGCCGCAGGTACAGGCGCTAAAATCTATGAGGCAAACTGTAAGCTGTGTCACGAAGGTGGTCTACTAGGGTCGCCCATACTGGGTGATAAGGCGGCATGGAGTGCTCGTCTGACTAAAGACAAAGAAACGCTTTATATGCACTCTATGAATGGCTTTAATAAAATGCCAGCGCAAGCGACCGATAAGGTAAGCGAAGCGGAGGTTCGAGCTGCTGTGGACTACATGATCGAAGCGGTCAGCTGATACGTCTTTTTCAGAGCCACGATTGACTACTCATCAGGCTCTAAGCCCGTATGCGCCATTGAAATTTGCTAAACTTACCGTCATTGTAATAACCAATGGCGGTTTTTTTGTATCTGCTTATGGGTCAATAAAAAGGCCAAAAGTAAGATAAAAAAACCACACGCAGATCTGGCTACACTAAAGACAAAAGCACACTAAAAAACAAAGGTATGATAAAGGCGACAGCATGAAAGTATTGGGTTTAGAAACCTCTTGTGATGAGACGGGGCTGGCTATTTTTGATAGCGAGCAAAGAGACAGTGACAATCAAGGCCTACTTGGGCAAGTGCTGTACTCTCAGATAGAGCTGCATGCCCTGTATGGCGGCGTCGTACCTGAGCTTGCCAGTCGTGATCATATCCGTAAGCTGGTGCCTTTGCTCAATGAGCTTTTGGCGCAGTGCGGTATGACGAAAGATGATATCGATGCCGTGGCCTACACTAAAGGCCCGGGGCTTATTGGTGCTTTGATGACGGGTGCATTATTTGGCCGCAGCTTGGCTTATGGCTTGGGTGTACCAGCGATTGGTGTTCATCATATGGAAGGCCATTTGCTCGCACCACTTATGGGCGCCAACCCTCCAGCGTTTCCTTTTGTTTCGCTGTTGGTATCTGGAGGGCATACACAGCTGATCGCCGCTTATGGTATCGGACAATATGAGATATTGGGCGAGTCCATCGATGATGCGGCAGGGGAGTGCTTTGATAAGGCCGCCAAAATGCTCA
The DNA here is from genome assembly GCF_017498085.1 of Psychrobacter coccoides. Lineage (GTDB taxonomy): Bacteria > Pseudomonadota > Gammaproteobacteria > Pseudomonadales > Moraxellaceae > Psychrobacter > Psychrobacter coccoides. The sequence goes on along the minus strand of NZ_JAGBKM010000016.1, from coordinate 29,584 downwards.
ATCTACCGTACCCTGGTGGTCCCAATATTGCCAAATTGGCGGAAACGGGTAATCCGAATGCTTACGATTTACCAAGACCCATGTTGCATCGAGGCTTGGATTTTTCGTTTAGTGGTATGAAGACAGCAGTACACAACCTGATTAAAGATACGCCTGATTCTGATAGCGACCCACACGTCCGTGCTGATATTGCCGCAAGCTTTCAGCATGCTATGGTCGATACGCTGGTAAAAAAATGCGTGAAAGCCCTGAAGCAAGTCAGCATGAGCCGCTTAGTGATTGCTGGTGGTGTCAGTGCCAATACCCATCTGCGTAAGACCTTAGAGCGTGAGCTGGCTAAAATAAACGCCTCTGTGCATTATGCACCACCAGAATTATGTACTGATAATGGGGCGATGATTGCTTATGCTGGCTTTGAGCGTCTGCAAGCAGGGCAGTCTGATGATCTAGCTGTCAGCTGCGTGCCCCGTTGGCCGATGACCGAATTACCAGCGCTGTAGTTGTCTGTTTGTCGCTTTGATCATAAAAAGGATACGCTATGCAGTGGTTGGCCATTGGTTTAGGAGCAGCACTTGGGGCCTGCTTGCGGGCATGGCTGACACGCTTTAATCTGTTGCACAGCTGGATACCACTGGGTACATTGGGGGCTAATGTCTTAGGCGGTCTACTGATCGGTCTGGCGCTGGTGTGGTTTGAGCGTATGGGTAGTGGCCTATCTGATCATGTACGGGTATTTGTGATTACTGGGTTTTTGGGTGGACTGACGACCTTTAGCACGTTTAGCGCTGAGGTTTTTGGTTTTATCCATGATGGGCGTATACTGGCAGGGTTAAGCCTTGTGGGTTTGCATGTAGGGCTGACTTTGCTGGCGACTGCTGTAGGGTTTTATTTGTTTAAGTTGGTTTTGTGAGCTTTGGTAGATGTTGCTCGTTTGATGGTCTGATATAAGTAGTTCTTTTATAGCAGTCTATTTTGAGTGGTCTATTAATAGGTTTTAATGGCAAAGTAATTGGTTCGTTTGGGGGTATACATTCATCAATAGAGCTCAGAGTATCCTTAATTAGTGCTTTTTTATTTTCATCCATTCTTCTCGCGACACTTTGTATAGTACGTGTTCGGCAAGTGGGTCTGTAACTTCTATAGCAGGATGATGAAAGTTTTTTCTTGTGTCCTTCATATCAAGACGTTCCATGACGCGCTGTGAACGCTTATTTATCTTTGCAGTAAACGATACGACTTCATCGAGCTTTAGTTCTTCAAAAGCAAATTTTAAACAAGCATTAGCGGCTTCTGTAGCATAACCATAGCCCCAAAAGTTTTCACCCAATCTCCAACCTATTTCGACACAAGGATTAAACGGAAGATCTTGTTGTGGTTGATTTAGACCAACAAAGCCGATAAAAGTATCACTACCTTTGAGACTTACTGCCCAAAAACCCCAGCCTTTTTCATCTATAAGCAGTTGGCACTTTGAAGCCATAGCATTACTTTCTTTTTCTGTCAGTAGCTTAGGAAAATACTCCATTACGTCTTTACTAGAGTTTATTTTAGCAAAGAGTTTTAAGTCTTTTTTTCGCCAGTGCCTTAAATAAAGGCGATCCGTTTCTAATGTTTTCGATAGCATGACTAACCTTATGTTTAAGTAAATTAAATCTCGTCTTAGAGATAAGCGTTTACAATGAATAAAATATTGATTCAAAAACCAACTGCATGTACATCATAAAGTAAACTGCGGCTATTTCAGCGTGTCAAAACGTTGATATCAATAACCTACAGCCAAACCTTCAAATCCTCACTAGGGTACCATGCTTATAGCCATGATCAGTGATTATGGTAAATAAAGCCTACAACGGCTTCACAATCTCATCAAGTAAACTCGCAAACCCCTGCATATAAGCCATGTCTTGGCTCGAGGTACGTGTTGCCGCATACAGTTGACAATGCACGCCTGTGCCTAATGGCCGAGAAACCACCCAGCCCTTTTTTTCGTATTCTGCGACTACCCAATCGGGGAGAGCCGCCACCCCACGCTCGCTGGCGACCAATTGAATCAGCATTGCCGTCAGCTCTGTGCTTCGAATACGTGCAAAGCTCACATCGCTTGGTGTCATAAAGTTGGCAATGATATCAAGGCGCTTGGCTTCTACTGGATAAGCAATTAAAGTCTCGTCTGTTAAGTCTGCAGGCTCAATCCTCTCTTGTGCGGCCAGATCATGCGTTGGTGAAAGCACCAAACGGCTTTCGTACTCAAATAAAGGCTGATAGCTGATCCCTTCTATCGGCAAATCACTGGTGGTAATAAGCAGATCAATATCGCCCTCGGTCAGCAAATGATGCGGCTCAGGTTCAAACCCCGTGGCAAAGTCCAGCTCCACATCCGACCACGCACGGCGATACTGATTGAGTATCGGCATCAGCCAATCAAAGCAGCTGTGACACTCAGAGGCTAGGCGTAGCCTGCCAGCTTGTCCGTGCGCTAAGCGCTTGAGGTTGGATTTGGTGCGAGTGACTTGCGGTAAGATGCTGTCTGCGAGTGCCAACACTGTCTTGCCAGCAGGCGTAAAGGTCAACGGACGGGTGCGCCGATTGACCAGACTGATGTCATAATAGCTCTCCAGCTCTTTTAGCTGATGTGAGACGGCAGAGGCGGTGACATGTAGCTCATCGGCCGCCGCTGCTAGCGAGCCGTGCGCACGTAGCGCCGTTAAGGTGTTCAGGTGACGAAGTTCTAACATAGCATTATCTAATAACAGAGATGAATTAAATTCATTGTACTAGATATGCCAGTGAGTTTCATTCAAAAGTTAGTATGACTTAGCGTCGACGCAATAATAATTGTGAGATAACCACCAACACCAAAGACGCAACCAACAATAACGTACCGATGGCGTTGACTTCAGGTTTTAGTCCGACACGTACCATGGAATAAATCCGTAGCGGCAAAATCTCATAACTTGGCCCTGTGACAAAGGTAGAAACCACCACATCATCTAGTGACAAGGTAAAGGCCAGTAACCAACCTGCCATCACTGCGGGCATAATCACAGGAATCAAAACCGTGCGCACCATGGTTGACTCAGAAGCGCCCAAGTCACGTGCCGCCTCCATCAAGCGCTCATCCAAGCTACTGAGGCGGGCAAACACAGTGATAACCACAAACGGCAGGCAAAAAGTAATGTGCGCCAGTAGTAGTGAAACAAAGCCTAACTGTAGACCAATCAACAAAAACAATGCGAGCAATGAAATAGCCAAGACAATCTCAGGCGACATCATCAGCACAAACAACAGCCCGTTTAATACGCCTTTACCACGGAAGTTATAACGGTGTAAGGCGAGGGCGGTCAGTGTGCCTATCAAGGTTGAAACGGTCGCAGCGACCAAACCCAAAACGATAGAGTGCCAAAAAGCATCAAGCATGGCTTGGTTATTAAATAATGACTCGTACCACTTTAAGCTAAAGCCGCCCCAATTATAGCCAATCTTTGACTCATTGAATGACATGACGACCAAAACAATAATCGGCAAGTACAACAGAGTATAAATCAGACCCAGATAGCCTTTTGCTGCGATACTACCGATGCTAAGGGGTCTCGTGTGGCGTTGGTTATTAGACATTAGGCCACCTCATTAAAGTCAGTCTTACCAATGCGGCGACTACTGGCACGGTAGGCAAGCAACAGCACGGCCATGGCCAGCGTCAGTATCACACTGGCGGCAGCACCAAACGGCCAGTCACGAGCATCCAAAAACTGGTTTTTAATGATATTACCTACCAGTAAGTGACGTGAACCGCCCAGCACATCAGCCACATAGAACATCCCCATAGCTGGCAATAGCACTAACAGTACTCCTGAGATAATGCCCGGCGTGGTGAGCGGCAGTACCACGTGCCAAAAGGTCTGCCGTTTGGAGGCGCCCAAATCCTGTGAAGCCAGTAGCATGTCATTACGCAAATCAGTAAAAACAGCGTAAAGCGGCAGTACCATAAAGGGGAATAACAAATAAGTCAGACCTGCTATCACTGCGCCTTGCGTATATAAAATATTGATAGGAGCATCGATGACCCCTATCGCCAGTAGGCTTTTATTGATCAAACCATTATTGGCAAATAGCAGCTTGAGAGCATAAGTGCGTACCAAAGAGTTGGTCCAAAACGGCAAGATCAGTAGCATCATCAGTAGCGGCTGCCAGCGTGTCTGGGCTTTGGACACCAGCCAAGCAAACGGATAGCCGAGTAACAAGCAAAGCAGGGTCGTGATCCCTGCCATCCATAAAGAGTGGACAAATACCTCAAAATAGAGCGGGTCCATCATGCGGACATAGCTATCGAAGCTGACAGGTAAACTGATAAAAGCACTGCTATCACGGGTCAAAAAACTGACGGCAATGACCAGTATATTGGGCAATAACGCAAATAGCAGTAGCCAGCCCCAAATCAGCCATAGCGTTGCAGTACGAAAGGGGCTTTTGCTGCCCAAATTAAAACGGCTAATACGTGCCATCAGCTGCCATCCTTGTATAGCGTCGTCTCTTGTCCCGTCAAAGGCTCTTCGGGGAGTACCCACTCCCAACCATCGACCCATGCCACTTTCACCGCTTCATTGAGCTTATAATCAAAGCTTGGGTCATCTTCATCAAAGAACTCAGAAGCCTTGATAATATGGCCGTTAGCCAGCTCTATAATAGAGTCTAGGGTGCTGCCTTTGTAGTTACTTTCAATGACCCGACCGAGCAGTCCTGCCTGCCCGTCGTCTGCAGGGTCATAAATCCGTAAATCCTCAGGGCGAAGAAGTAAGTTTACGATATCACCGACTTGCACATCATTGGCAAAGTCAGGGCGACGCAGATTGCGCAAGGTTGCCTTGCCCTCTTGCACCTGTGCTTCACAGACTTCGACCTCGATGCGGCCATTGGTCACTCTACCATCACGATCAGGCTGCTTAGGGTAGACGCCTTTGACCTCGGCTTTAAATAGATTGGTTTCGCCGATGAATTTGGCGGTAAATAAGTTGGCCGGCGTTTCATAAATTTCAATGGGTGTACCGATTTGCTGAAACCTGCCGTCTTTCATCACCGCAATGCGATCAGACATCGACAGCGCTTCTTCTTGATCATGAGTGACAAAGACAAAGGTAATGCCAAGCTCACGCTGCAGCCGTTTAAGCTCAGACTGCATCTGCAAACGCAGCTTGTGATCAAGCGCCGATAGGGGCTCATCCAGCAACAAGAGCTTGGGACGATTGATGACCGCCCGTGCGATGGCAACACGCTGCTGTTGACCACCGGATAAGTCTTGCGGTTTGCGGTTGGCCAAATGCTCAAGCTGTACCATAGCGAGCATCTCACGTACCCGAGTCTGAATCTCATCCTTGGGTACCTTTTTGAGCTTGAGGCCATAGGCGACGTTTTGTGCCACGCTCATATGCGGGAACAGCGCATACTGCTGAAACACGGTATTGACGGGACGCTTATCAGCGGGTAGCCCTGCCATTTGCATACCATCTAAAGAAATTGTCCCTGCCGTTGGCTGCTCAAAGCCGGCAATCAAACGCAGCAATGTCGTCTTACCACAGCCTGACGGACCAAGTAAGGTTAAAAACTCACCATGCTTGATATCTAGATTGATGTCTGTCAACACTTCGGTTTGGTCGTATCTTTTTTGTAGACCCTTGAGTTGCAGCAGGGTCTCATCAGCATTGGAGGATGCAGAAGCGATAGGCGTATTCATCAGTGAATCAGTCATAAGGTCTATTCCTAGGCGTCCCATACGCCAGTGCCGAAATGAGGTATTTAAAGGTCTGAAGACAAAACACTATAAACCAGCTGGCTTGGTATGAGTAAAAGCCTGGTCTAATGGCTGCATATTATAACAAACCCTTGGTATAAATCAGTGCAAGTTCGTTATCGGCAGACCTTAACCATATTAAAATAAATTTCTTATTATTTTTTAGTCGCTATTACTATACAATCCCTTTAAGGCTGATATATGCTGATAGCTATAGCGTGCTTGAGACTCAAATCAGACTCAGTAATAATGTCGCCAACCTCTATTTAGTTTAATTTCTTAACAACTACCCCGAAGATAGTTTGATAAAAAAGGATTTATTATGCCTAATGATATACGCCCAAAAACGGGTCAAGAAGCACTCGAGCTGTTAAAACAAGGTAATGCCCGCTATGTCGAAAGTCTCTCTATGACAGATCCTTGTATGCAGCAGCGCCCTGAGCTAATCAGTGACCAAGACCCTTTGGCGATTATTTTGGGCTGCTCGGATGCCCGAGTACCGGTTGAGATTGTCTTTGATCAAGGCCTCGGTGATTTGTTTGTCATTCGAGTCGCAGGAAATGTGGTTGCACCCTCACAGATTGGCTCAGTTGAGTTTGCTGCCGAAAAATTCGGTACTAAGCTGGTGGTGGTACTTGGGCATTCACATTGCGGCGCCGTGACCGCTTGCGTCGAAGCATTGATCAACCCCGAACAAAACTATACCCCCAACTTGCAGTCGATCGTTGATCGTATTCGTCCAAGCGTCTATAACCTCCATGAGCTGGCTACCGCCAACGGACAAGATGTCGATGCTGACGAGCTGCTTGAGAGCTCCATTAGTGCCAACGTACGGATGTCAGTCAGTCAGCTCAAGCATGGTTCACGAGCGCTAGAGGATTTGACGACGAGTGGTCAGCTGTTGGTCGTTGGTGCAGAGTATGATTTAGCGACAGGTAAGGTGTTGTTTTTAGACAATTAATGACGGCTGTGCGCAGGCAGATGAGAGGCAAATGGAGCCTAGGCCGTGTCCTCATTTTTAGCCCATTTAGGTGTCCTTCGATTGAATTGAGGACAGGCCCTAGATAAAACATATTGAGTCATATTCTTACAAAACCTCAGCACGCATCGCCTGGTTTTCTATTATCATGAAATGGTCAAACCAATCATGACAGTCGTGATTGGTTTGTTTACACATATTATTTTTTGTCAATATTAGGATAACTATGTCTAATTTAATGCCTCATTCAGCAACTGATAACCATCAATCAACGGTCGCTCAACCTGACAGCAGCGTAAAGACAGATGGCATTCAGCCCATCTCTGCACAGACTTCAGGCTTTACTTTTAACCACACCATGCTGCGAGTCAAAGACCCTGCTAAGTCACTGGAGTTTTATACAGGTGTGCTTGGTATGACGTTACTGGCAGTAAAAAAGTTCCCTGATATGGAGTTTGATTTATACTTTTTAGCCAAGCTGACCGAGGAGGAGCGTGATCACTTGCCAGCGGGTGAAGAGTTGGAAATCTTTGCATTCCGTCAGCGTGGTATCTTAGAGCTGACCCATAACTATGGTACTGAGAATGACGCTGACTTTAGCTATCACGATGGCAATAGCCAGCCTCAAGGCTTCGGTCATATCTGCTTTAGTGTGCCAAATCTAGATGAAGCCGTGGCTTGGTTTGACAAAAACAATGTCGAATTCAAAAAACGCCCAGAAGACGGCAGTATGAAAAATATCGCCTTTATCAAAGACGTCGACGGCTACTGGATTGAGATTGTACAAGCGGACTTGATGGGCTAGTGTAGCGATTCTTTTGAACCTGAGCCAATATTAACTGAAGGATAACCTGTTTTATGTCGAGCCCTGTCGCTACTGCTGAAACCACTGCCGATACCGCAACGGATGTTGTGCCTACTGAAGCTATGACTTATCACACTATAGCCGATACGGCTCATGAGCTGGTGATGAGCTTTGTCGAGCGAACGCCTTACTTTATCGCTGCGATAATCTTGATCGTTATCTTTTGGCTATTATCAAGACTATTCAAAAAAGTGGTGCATAAAATACTGGGTAAACGCCGGCATCAAAATCTGGTCAAAGTGTTTCAGCGAGTCGGCGGGGCATTAATTGTCTTTGTCGGTTTTATGATAGCGATGGTCATTGCGGTCCCAGGGTTTACCCCTGCCAAGCTCATCGGAGCACTGGGTATAGGTTCAGTTGCCATTGGTTTTGCGTTTAAGGATATCTTTCAAAACTTATTGTCTGGTATTTTACTGCTACTCTCAGAGCCGTTTCGCATCGGTGATCAGATTATCTCAGGCGACTATGAAGGGACGGTTGAGGACATCAAAATCCGTGCCACCACCATTAGAACGTATGATGGACGGCAAGTGGTTATCCCCAACTCGGATCTGTATACGTCTGCACTGACTGTCAATACGGCGTATAAACAGCGCCGTCTGCAAGTGGCCGTCGGTATTGGTTATGAAGATGACATCGAAGCGGCAAAAGCTGAGATTTTGCAGGCATTAGATAAAGCAGATACGGTGTCTACCAAAGCCAAGCCCAGCGTGATTGCCACAGGCTTTGGCGGTTCATCAATAGACCTGACGGTACGTTGGTTCATCGAAGATGGTACCCAAGCGAACAAAGTCGCCTCGATTCACCAAGTCATCGTAGAGATCAAGACGGCGCTAGATGCGGCAGGGGTAAATATACCTTTCCCGATACGTACTATCGACTTGAGCGACCCATCGGTAACCGCTATCGTCAATAAAATACAAGAGCAGCAGGCGCTTGATGCCAGTAATACCACCACAGCCTACGATAACTCACACTAAGTTGAGAGTCAGGTTTCTCTTCTCATAGATTTGTATAAAAAAACCGCCATATCATCTGATATGGCGGTTTTTCTCAATTGTGCTGACTGATTATTAACCGTTGTCTTTTACTTTATAGTCGGTATGACAAGATTTGCAGCTCTCGCCAACTGCGCCAAGGGCTGGCAAGACCTCTTCGATGCTCGTCGCTGACTGTGCCGCAGCGTCTAGTTCAGCAGTTACTTGCTGGAAGTGAGCGGCTTTGGCGGTGAAGTCGTCATTGTTGCTCCACACCGCTGATGTGGCATTACCCAACGCTTCTGAATTCTCAAAATGAGTCCAAGGCGTCGCCGCATCACTTGCTAAGTATGACGCTTGTTCTTTGAATACCTCTGCATCAAAGGTCTCAGGCGCTTCTGCCATATCACTCATGACCCCCATCGCATCACCCCAGCTTTTCATGCTGTCCTGACGGGCCTTGACATCAGGGTCTACTGACGTACTACAGGCCGTCAGACCTAGGGCCGCTGTCATCAATGTAATGCCAAAAACTGATTTTAATGAGGTGTTTTTTTGAACCTTTATCATAAGTGTGACTCCTTTTTTATTACTGTCGTCGACCCTTTATCAAAGAATGATCAGGTTCCTCTTGTAGCTGGTATGTCGCATACTGGCACAATCGGTTGGCTAATCTGTCCTTTTTAATCGAATCAACGGTACTCACAGGCACAGTAACTGCCGCCTCCAAATTAAATGGCTAATGCATTAACCATGATTTAAAAGTGATTTGTAAAATCGCTTCGCTTAAAGAACTATTGTAGACAAATTTTTTTATAAAATAAGCACAATTGGTATAAATGATGTAGCTTATAGGTTTAACCAATCACGTGGTTGTAGATAAAAATCAGTCAGCTCAAACTCTGCGGTACCTGGCTTAGGCTCAAAACGATAGTGCCAGCTGACCAATGGCGGCATACTGACTAAAATAGACTCAATACGTCCATTACTCTGTAGTCCAAAGAGCGTACCTCGGTCATAGACTAGATTGTACTCAACATAGCGGCCACGGCGATACAGCTGAAACTGGCGCTGCTCATCCGTGTAAGGGTTTTTTTTGCGGGCTTCAAAGATAGGCAGGATACCATCTAGATAGCCATCACCGACTGCCTGCATAAAGTCAAAACAGGTTTCAAAGTCCCAGCCACGACTGTCTGTATTGACATCATCATAAAACAAACCACCGACGCCGCGCTGCTCATCACGGTGGCGCAAATAGAAGTACTCATCGCACCATTGTTTAAAGTCAGGATAGATACTGTCGCCAAAAGGTGCGCATAAATCATGACAGACCTGATGCCAGTGTACGCAGTCAGACAGCACTGGGTAAAAGGGCGTTAAGTCAAAACCACCGCCGAACCACCAAATAGGATCTTCACCTTCTGCTTCGGCGACGAACAGACGGACGTTGGCGTGACTGGTTGGCACATGAGGGTTTTTGGGATGTACAACCAAGGATACGCCCATGGCTTGGGCTTTGCGACCGGCGATATTTGGATGGCGCGCAGTCGCTGAGGCAGGCAGGTTATGGACGTGAATATGACTGAACATGACGCCCGCTTTTTCGATGACCTCACCATCTGCTAAGATACAGGAGCGACCGCCGCCGCCTTCGGGGCGCTCCCAGTCATCAGGAACGAAGGTGGCATGACCACCACCATCACGCTCTTGCGCCTCTAACGCTTGGCAGATACGCGCTTGTAGAGCGACCAAATACTCACGTACTCGGGCAATGTCAGTGTTTGTCGGGGTGGTGCCCATGTCAGCTGCCTCTGAGGTCGTATTTGGGTTATGAGAAGTCGTCATAAAGACACCTATAATAAAAGTGGGTGATAATAACTTGTGAAGCGTGGAATAAGTGCGGGCGTCATTTATTCAGATGGGCTGCTGTATAAAACTCTTTATCAAGCAAGTGCCCCATACGGTCGCGCTTGGTGGCCAAGTATTCTGCATTCATATCATTGACGCCGACCACTAAGGGCACACGTTCAGAGACATTGACACCATGCTTGGTTAAATAAGCCACTTTATCAGGGTTGTTGGTGATAAGACGTACCTCATCGACGCCCACATGGGCCAACATCGGTGCACACATGTCATAAATACGAGCGTCAGCAGGTAAGCCTAGCATCAGGTTGGCATCCAAAGTATCGTGCCCCTGATCTTGTAGTGCATAAGCTCGAATCTTATTGGTCAAGCCAATCCCGCGGCCTTCTTGGCGCAGGTAGAGTATAGCGCCGCAGCCTTCTGCTTGTATGGCTTGCATGGCAGTGTTGAGCTGTGGGCCACAGTCGCATTTTAATGAGCCAAAGGCATCTCCTGTCAGGCATTCAGAATGAATACGCACTAACGGAGCTGGGCGCTGTCTTTGGTCTGTGTTATCCGTCGCAGATTGCTCATCGCCTACTGGCAGGCCAACCGAGAGCATGACATGCTCTTGACCGTCATCGTTTTCAAAGACATGAAGATCAAACTCGCCATGACGAGTGGGCAACTTAGCACTAGTAATAAATTGATATGACATTGATGTCCTGCATAGACTGATTATTGTAACGATAGATGGTGTAGTCATAGTCATGTCGTGATAACTATGTCGATATGGTTGTATAATGCCAATAAAAATAGCATGTTAGTCGCAATTGTGAGAAAAACACACAAAGTTCACAGACTACGCACGATGATTAAAGCGACTGTTTAAAAAAAATGCTATTATGCCATACTATTTTGATGGATACAGTGACAAGTCTTTGTCCTTACATTACTGTATCGTCATTAGCGCATAAGTAAAGCTACATTTTATGAAGAAAAAGTGACTTTTTTTGTGTATCACTTATGCACCTTTGAATAACCCAAAGACGATGTTTTAATCCCCGCTTGATTTATTTTGCTAGTCGCATATAACTTGTGACTATGTCGGTTGGGATACGCTTTTAACGGTCGCACTCTATCTTATCAGAACGGTAAGGCAGCGTGTCGATATGCAAAAGTAGCATCTTGTCAGCAGATTGGTAGGTATCGTACGATTTATGCAGCAGACATCTTATTCCACACAGTCTTGGTCTTCACCTGCGTCGCTTTCTACGCCATCAGCTACCGACTCTGCTGCACCCCTATCTGGCTTGCAACAGACGTTTGAGCAGATACCGCATACGCGTCCAGAGACGCCACTACTGGATGCTATTGACGCTCCTTTAGACCTAAAAGCCCTTACGACCGCGCAGCTCATCACTTTAGCGGATGAGCTGCGCCTGTTCTTATTATATTCTGCTGGTCAAAGCGGCGGACATTTTGGGGCCAATCTGGGCGTGATTGAGCTCACTATTGCGCTACATCACTTATTAGATGCGCCAAATGATCAGATTGTTTGGGACGTTGGTCATCAGGCTTATGCTCATAAGGTGCTGACCGGACGCCGTGATAGACTGGGCAGTATTCGTGCAAAAGGTGGGCTGACGGCATTTCCTGAGCGAGCCGAATCGATTTATGACACCTTTGGCGTGGGACACTCTTCGACTTCTATCTCCGCTGGGCTGGGCATGAGCCTAGCGCTGCGCTATCAGGGTCGCCCGCAGACCGTGGCTTGTGTGATTGGTGACGGGGCGATGACCGGCGGCATGGCCTTTGAGGCGATGAATGATGCGGTACAGCAAGACGCTGACCTATTGGTTATTTTAAATGATAATGATATGTCGATATCCTGCTCTATTGGCGGGTTTTCGCGGCATTTGGCCATGCTTTGGGAGTCAGGTTATCAAGTTGATATCTCAGATGAAGGTACACCGTTATTACGCCGTCGCCCACATATGCAAGCGTATGATAGACGCAAGCGCCATAGCGAGCAGCGCAATGTACCACAGTTAGAAGATAACTTGTTTACTGCCATTGGCTTTACGTATTTTGGCCCGTTTGATGGTCATGATATGCCAGAGCTGCTGCGGGTGTTGTCACTAGCCAAACAAGTCCGTGGTCCTGTATTGGTGCATATTTATACCACTAAAGGGAAGGGCTTTGCGCCGGCTGAGGCTGATCCAGTTGGTTATCATGCGATTAGCAAATTACCTGTAAAAGAGGTAGCAAAGACTGACTCAAAGAAAGACAGCGCTGCTGACACTAAGGTGCCTGCCCTTAAGTATTCGCAAGTGTTTGGGCAGTTTTTATGTGACAAAGCGGCACAGGATGACAAGCTGCTCGCCATCACGCCAGCGATGGAGGAAGGCTCGGGTATGATAGACTTTGCTCGTCAGTACCCTGAGCGCTTTTTTGATGTGGCGATTGCTGAGCAACATGCCGTGACTTTGGCCGCTGGCATGGCCACTCAAGGCGTCAAGCCAATCGTGGCCATTTACTCCACTTTTTTGCAGCGTGGTTATGATCAGCTGATTCATGATGTGGCGCTACAAGAGTTGGATGTGACCTTTGCCATCGATCGAGCGGGTTTGGTGGGCGAAGACGGTGCTACCCATGCGGGCGTTTTTGACTTGGCTTTTTTGCGCTGCGTGCCCCATATGCTGATCGCCACGCCAAAAGATGAAAACGAGTGCTATCATTTATTAAACACCTGCTATGAGTACCAAGGCAGCACAGCTGTACGCTACCCACGCGGTACAGGTACAGGTGCGATGATCAGTCGTCCAGCGCAAAGCTATAAAATAGGACAAGCAGTCGTAGAGTCTGTCTTGGGAGAAGATAATGCTCCTAAGAAGCTTGCGCTGCTCGCATTTGGGACCATGGTAGCCACTGCCGAGCAAGCGGCTAAAATCCTGACCTCGGATGAAGCAGTGTCTGACTGTCAGGTTCAAGTAGTAAATATGCGCTGGGTAAAGCCGCTGGATACCAAGCTGCTTGAGACGTTGCTTACGCAAGGCGTCACTCATATCGCAACGCTAGAAGAGCATATGATCATGGGCGGTGCTGGCAGTGCGGTAAATGAGTACCTGCTAAACGTTTCTCCAGCCTTTGCCACTAGCCGTCCTGCTATTGCCAATATTGGTATTCCAGATCGGTTTATTGCGCATGGATCACAAGCAGAGCAGCTGGCTGACTGTGGTCTTGATACCAGTGGTGTGGTTGTTCAGTTACAGCGTTTGTTGTCTTAACCAAAAATAGAGATATAGCTCCAGCACCTACTTGCCGTAGGTGTTTATTGTTTTACAGCTTATGTCGTTTATGATGGCAACCATGAGAGATGGTGTGCTTGGTGTTTTCGGTTTTTCTTATTTCGTATTTTTAGTATGATGTTATCCGTGTTTTTAGGTTGTAAAGAAGTAAGGTAATCCAGTGGACAATTGCTCTGCTGTTTACCAGTATAAAGGCAATATTAGCAGTTCTCATTTTTTCGTTTTATTCATTCATTAAGCAGATAGGTTATTTATGGAACCCATGGTCGTCATCGCAGCGCGTGCTGCCGAAAAAGTCGGTGCAGAAATTTTACATGCGCATCAAAACCGCCACAAAGTCGAGTTTGATACTGAATCAAAGGGCATCGATGGCTTGGTGACCCGCATCGATCGTTATAGTGAAGAGCTGACCATTGCCACCCTAAAAAACAGCTACCCCAACCATTCGTTTTTGGGCGAAGAGTTTGGTATGCAAGAAGGAAGTGGTGAAGATGCGGACTGGTGCTGGATTATCGATCCGTTAGATGGCACCAAAAACTTCGTTCATGGTATCCCGCAGTTTTGCGTATCGATTGCGGTACAGCATAAAGGCGTGACCCAGCATGGTGTGGTGTATGATCCTGTTCGTGATGAGATGTTTTCGGCCAGTCGTGGCAAAGGGGCTCGTCTGAATCAGCGCCGTATTAACGTCAGTGAACGTAAGACCATTGATGGTGGTTTGTTTACCACGGGTCATCCTCTTGAACGCAAACGGGATGGACAGGTCATCTCTTATGCTAAAGAACACTTTGAGAGCTTGCAGAAGGTGTCAGAAGCGGGTGGTCAGGTACGTCGTTTAGGCTCAGCTGCGCTAGATTTATGCTATGTGGCTGCTGGACGTTTCGATGGTTACTTTGAGATGTCTATCAAGCCTTGGGATATCGCCGCAGGTGAGCTTATCGTATCAGAGGCGCGTGGCGTCGTGGTCGATCACACAGGTGCACACAACTCTATGAGCTCAGGCTCTATCTTTGCCTGTAATGTGAAGTTGTTGAAACCCTTGATGCAAATGGTCGTGCCGACATGGCGTGATGCAGTATAAGTTAAAAGCAATAATATATTCATTTGCATAAAAAAAGCTGGCACCAAAACGGGGCCAGCTTTTTTATTATAGTCGGAGTACTTTTAAACCGCTACGGTGTTACCCGCCCTAGATGTACTTAGTGTACTATCTGCGGTCGGTCGCCTTGTAGCGATTTTAAAATTTCTTGACTATAGCATCTTTTCGGTGTGATGGTGAATCGGCCGTCTATTTATTCAAGCCATTCACGCTATTTTGGTAGACCAGCACCTAGCTCATCGCATGTTTGCTCTAGTAGCTGTAGCTCTTCTTCTATTAATATCAGCATGTCTTGCACATGAGGTACGGTCTTGCTACAAGCCGTGATGCCAAACTCAATCTTATCCAAATAGCTGGCCAGTGTGATATTGATGGCTTGACCATTAAACACGACAGAAGCGGGATACAAGGCTTGTAGACGAGCCCCATTCCAGTACAGAGGTTTTTCAGAGCCAGGGACATTGGAGATAATAAGGTTGAAGGCTTGTTTTTTGGGGAATAGACCCGTCAAGACATTGATACCCTCCCAAGCGTAGGCAATAGCGCTATAGTTGATGACTTGGGCCTGAGTCATACGTCTAAAGCGGCGCTTGCCGTTATTCATACTGCGATGAATCAGTTTCATCCGCCGTATAGGGTCATCTAAATGTGTGCCCAAATTGGCCAATACAAATGAGAGCTGATTGCCGGCTGTACTGTTGTCACTGCGTAGTGACATGGGTACAAAAGCAATCAGAGGCTTGGTAGGCAATGCATTCATTGAGATCAAGTAGCGACGGATGGCCCCAGAACACACTGCAAGTACCACATCGTTTCTACTCACGTTGAGCTGGTCAGCAATATCATGAAAGCGCTTGATATCATATGACTGAGCGGCTATTCGCCGTGAGGCAGAGATGCGCTTGTTCAGTATGCTCATTGGCGCATCAAAAGTACCCACATAGCCTTCATCGCCATAGTTTTTAAAGTTGTCTAGCAATTCTGTAAATACAGGTTTGATGGTAGACAGCTGCTCTTTTATGATACCAGATATAGATTTTTTCGTGGGGAGGGCAGCGTCGATTTGGTTGCGATGGCGAGCGACTAACGACCAAACAGGCAGGGTGACAGTTTCCGTCGGTGACTGTGATAGCGTCTTTTGCAATAAGCGCATGGCGGCGATACCATCCACTAAAGAATGGTGTATTTTAAAATACAAAGCGAAGCGCTCAGGGCCATCTTCGGTATCTGGTTGTACGCCTTCAATCACATGACACTCCCAAAGCGGCATAGCACGATCAAGCAGGCGTCCATGCTCTCTTGAGACGTACATGAGTAATTCACGCACGCGGGCTGGTTTGGGCAGAGCGACATGATGAAAGTGATGCTCAACATCAAAGTGTTTGTCTTCTTTCCAAAATATTAGATTTTCGAGTACCTGATTAAAAGGAAAGCTTGGCGGTGCTTCAGAATTTTGCATCTGTTTTACCAGCTGATAGACAAAGTTATGCTCTGAGCCCTGTGCGTCTTCAGGCAGCTCAAATAAAAACAGCCCGCCCACATGCATAGGCTGCTTACGAGATTCCAGAATCAAAAAGAGCTGATCAACAGCTGTCAAAAGTCGCATAATAAGTCCTTTTATGGCGGTAAATAATGGGTAATAAGCTATTCATATTCACCATATAAGCGCCTACTTAAATGATTACTACCTTATAGAATTGCTAATATCCTAAATAATGACTGATACCTTAAATGATTACGACAACATTGCTTCTATACAAGTATAGACCGCTGTGTTCAAGCTTTATAATTGTGTTTTATCAATACTTTATATAGGGAGTATAAGTCAAATAACAGTATAGTCAGCTGAATGTAAACTGTTATGGATTTAAGCGCACTACTGGTATAATTTTTACTTGCGTGCTGCTATCCCTAGAGGCTGCGCAACTGTACTTCAAAAGATAGCATCCCAGTAGCACTATGACATTTTTAGAGTGTATCGACTATACGCTCTCATAAGCTACTGAAAAAAGTAACCAGTTTGTGGTGAGCTGGCCGCAGCCATTTTTCGCATCGGCATCCGCCCTGCCAAAAACGCCTCACGTCCTGCCCAGATAGCGTGCTTCATAGCTTGCGCCATCAGCACAGGGTTTGTGGCATTGGCAATGGCGGAGTTCATAAGCACCCCATCACAGCCAAGCTCCATAGCGATAGCCGCATCTGAGGCAGTACCGACGCCAGCATCAACCAGCACAGGCACATTTGCGTTTTCGATAATCAGGCTTAGTGTGTGGCGATTGAGCAGTCCCAAGCCAGAGCCGATCAGACTGCCTAAGGGCATGATGGCCACACAGCCCATACTCTCTAGCTCTTGGGCGACGATAGGATCGTCAGAGGTGTATACCATCACTTCAAAGCCATCATCGACCAATTCTTTTGCCGCCTTGACGGTCTCCATAATGTTTGGATACAGGGTTTTTTCGTCCCCCAATACTTCAAGCTTCACCAGATTATGCCCACCCAGTAGCTCACGAGCAAGCTTACAGGTGCGCACCGCCGTTTCGGCATCAAAGCACCCAGCAGTATTGGGCAAGATAGTATATTTGTCTGGTGAGATGACATCCAACAAGTTTGGCTCGTCATGGTTTTGACCGATATTGGTACGACGAATGGCCACCGTCACAATCTCAGCCGCCGACGCTGCAATAGCCGTGCCGGTCTCGTTCATGTCTTTGTACTTGCCAGTACCCACCAGCAGCCGTGAAGAAAAAGTACGGCTGCCTACAGTAAAAGTATCCTGGGTCAGAGGGGCGTTGTTATCGGTGGTTTGTGACATAACTGACATCCTAATAGTCGGCGGGCTATCTGTAATGGCGAAAATATAAAGGCGAAAACCGAACAGCGTTATCAAACATCCTCTAGAGCACACCCAAATAGCCAGCGCTTGTTTTTATCAAGGTAAAATGGTGCAAAAGCCTTGCAAGTGGTATAAAGCAAAATGCTATTATAACAAACTCGTAAGCGCTTACTGACAAACTTTAGCCAGTTTGATGCCATTCACGTCTTTTATTGTTATCAGGTCATCATTATGATGCAACTGCCCTATAGTTTTGCAAAACGCCATCAGCTTTTAGTCGTGTTAGCGATGGACCCTGAGCTGCCGCCGACCTTGGTGTTGACCAAGGCGACGCCGCTATCAGCCATCAATGAAGCAGCGCGGTTTTTGCAGCAGCAAGGTATTCGCAGCGTGCCAACCTACCAAAGCATCAGCTCAGACGAGTTTGAAAAACGTATGAATGCCGCTTATGCCAGCAATACAGGGGAGTCACAGCATATCGCTGCCGGTCTTGAGGACCATCCTGACTTAGACAGCTTGGCGGATAGTGTGCCTGAGACCGAAGACTTAATGGACAGTCAAGACGATGCGCCCATTATTCGTCTGATTAATGCGCTGCTGTCTGAGGCGATTCGTCTCAATGCCTCAGACATTCATATCGAAACTTTTGAAAAGCGCTTGGTCGTACGCTTTCGAGTCGATGGTGAGCTCAAAGAAATCATCTCGCCCAAGCGCCAATTAGCACCGCTTTTGGTATCACGTATCAAGGTAATGGCCAAGCTCGATATCGCCGAAAAGCGTATACCACAAGATGGGCGTATCAGCTTACGTCTGGCAGGACGAGAGGTCGATGTGCGGGTATCGACCCTGCCTTCAAGCTTTGGTGAGCGGGTGGTGATGCGCCTGTTAGACAAGCAAGCAGGGCGCTTGGATATGACGTATCTGGGACTGTCAGATAGCGATTATACTGAGCTCAAGCGCTTGATACATCGACCACACGGTATTATCCTAGTCACGGGGCCGACGGGCTCTGGTAAGACGACCACCCTTTATGCAGCCTTGACCGACCTCAATGATCAAACCCGTAACATCTTGACAGCCGAAGACCCTATCGAGTTTCAGCTCGATGGGATCGGACAGACGCAGGTCAATAATAAAGTCGATATGACCTTTGCCAAAAGCCTACGGGCAATGCTGCGTCAAGATCCAGATGTGGTCATGGTGGGTGAGGTTCGAGACATCGAAACCGCCGAGATTGCAGTGCAAGCCTCATTGACTGGGCATTTGGTACTATCGACCCTGCACACCAATACCGCTATTGGTGCCGTGACCCGCTTACAAGACATGGGTGTGGAGCCGTTTTTATTGTCATCATCGCTCATTGGTGTGGTGGCACAGCGTTTGGTGCGCACGCTGTGCTCGCATTGTCATACTTGGCAAGCAGCAGATACAGAGCAGGCCAAGCTGTTTACCGAGATTGGACTGGCGTCAGATATGGAGCAGCTATCAGACCAGTCGCTCAATTTGCCCAAGCCTGTCGGCTGCGATAAATGTAATCAATCTGGCTTTAAAGGACGTACGGCGATATATGAGGTCGTGCCCATTGATGATACCTTGCGGCGTATGATTCACAGCAACACAGCAGAGTACGAGCTAGAAGCGTATGCCAGACAGCAGACACCCTCTATTCGAGCGGATGGCTTACATAAGGTACTCACAGGACGAACGACACTAGAGGAGGTGCTGCGCGTCACCAAAGAAAGTGCCAACACCGATGAGGTAGTAGTGGGCTAGCAGACAGACAGGCACAGACTTCAGTTCAATATGGTTGAGCACAAAAAAATAACTGACTATAATAGCCAGTTATTTATTATTAAACCGTACTGATGCTCATCGCTATCATTTTGCGGCGATACATTCAACTTCGACACTAGCGCCCACAGCCAAATCCTTGACGGCAAACGCTGAGCGTACCGGATAAGGTTTGGCAAGCTCAGTCTTATAGACTTCATTGAATGCAGCAAAGTCATCGATATCCGTCAGCATAGCCATGCAT
Organism: Psychrobacter coccoides; assembly: GCF_017498085.1. GTDB lineage: Bacteria > Pseudomonadota > Gammaproteobacteria > Pseudomonadales > Moraxellaceae > Psychrobacter > Psychrobacter coccoides. Next base: position 9,852 of record NZ_JAGBKM010000016.1, on the reverse strand, counting down.
TTGACCAAGTCTGACTTTTGATAGCCATACTGTAATAATACTGAGTTGATGTTATCTAAAACCTGTTTGGTCTCAGCAGCAACACCGCCTTCTACTAATTCTCCGTCCTTAAAGCCAAGCTGTCCTGACATATATAACGTATCACCCACACGCACCGCGCTAGAGAACGGGTACTCGCCCCCATCGCCCAAAAACACAGGGGCAGACTTAGTCATAGTCGCATTCGCAGCCGCTTTCTCTGGAGCAGCGTGAGCACTGATGGCCAGTCCTAAAGAGCAGGCGCCTACCAAGAACGCTTTAGACAGGGCTGCAGTGGCTTTATGAGTAAACTTGGACATCTATGTCTCCTTAGTATTTAGGTTTTCATCAGTATCACATGGTTAAGGCTGCATTTCTGTTAACCGTTTGTTGCTGAGATGTTTAGACCGTTAAGAATCCACCTCACTCCGCTTGAGTAGGGTCTTTTATTGCAGGCTTGTCAGAGGACGCATCAGCAGACTCTTTAGAAGAGGTGCCCTGACGACGGGCTTCAAGCTCAGACTTAGGCACCCAGGCCCAAGTCATCTCTACGGTAATGGGGTCACGCTTGCTATCAGATTCACGATCATCAATCACACAAGGGATGACCATCTCGCCTTTAGGTTGATCTAGAATCTCTAAGCGCTGCTCATCGCTCAATGTAGCGACAGCGGCGACTTGGCCTTTTTTGAGCGGGCGATAAAAGTTTACCGAATAAGACTTGATGAGCAGTACACGATCAGAAGGTAGGTTCAGTCCCAGTATAAACCCTGTCGCTGTTTCGGCAAGCAAGGTCACAGCGACGGCATGAATAGAGCCGATGTGGTTTTGTACTGTTTTTTGGTTGTTTAAACTGACCACAACCTGATTGGGCTCTACCATCTCGTAATAGACGCCTGTCGTGCCGACATAAGGCACGACTTTACCAAAAGCTTTGGATAAAATACTTGAGCGTGCGCCCGCAGGTAAATACTTGGTAACCGCCAGTAGCTTGGTAAACTGGTTGTTGATGGGTTTTAGGCTGCTTTTTGGCGCATCGTTTTGTGGACTAAGGGCGTCAGATACGATTTCTGGTAGCTTGGCTGGTAGATCAGTGGGTATCTTAGCGGATAGCTTTCCGGGCAGTTTGTTTAGTAAGCCTGACATAAAAACTCCTCAGGTAATATGATTAAGCAGAACGCTGTTTTGAGAGTATCCTTTCTATTTTGGATTTGACTACAGTAGGCAATCCCATGCTGGCGACTTAGAGTACATCGACTATAGTCATAGGCTTATGTTAGCATCAACTGAGATGAGCCTGTCATTATTAACATAGACTAGGGCGTGTCTTCAATTCAAATGATGATATCTAAATGGGCTAAAAATGGCTAAATTTTGTCATACTGCGTCAAATAACTGATTAATATCCCGATATTACCTGCGTTATTTTCCTTGTCTGACAGCAATTTATTTCATTTTTATGACCATTTTCAAAATGAAGACACACCCTAGCACGCTCAAAAAATACAATATAGAGCGTGTTAAACATTAGAGTGTGTTAAACATTCAATGAGCGCAATCATGAACCCTAATGACCTGCTGAGTTTATTTATGAGTGGTGTTTCCCTGAACCGTTTGGATCATACCCAGCCTATCAATATTATTTATACGGGTGTCGCTGGCACTGGTAAGACTTATCGGTTGTTGCAGATTGCCAAGCAGTATACCGAGCAGTTGCCGACGACCAGCACTCATGAGCTGCTGTCACAGCTGCTGTATGAGCTAAGCTGGCGCGAAGTGGTGTGCTTGGTGTTTTTAGATCTAAAGACGCAGCAGCAAGACTTGCTCAAGGTTCCTGAGATCGTGAGTCATGAGTTTTTTGTCGCCAAAGCGGCCCAAAATGAACGTAACAAAAACCTCAATAATACGGCATGGTCAGTGCTACAGACGCACAGCCCTGCCCACTCAAAGACAGTCTCGCATAAAAACCGTGCCGCCCAGCCTTACTTTGATAAAGATGACAGCGGCAGCTGGTATCTACTACGCAATAGTATGGCCTTACTTGATGATTTGGCGCAGCAGCTGGCAGACTTTCGTCAAGCGCAGCGAGACAATCAAGCGCTGAGCACACAGCGCTATAGCATGGTCAGCTTTCATCAAGCTTATGGTTATGAGGAGTTTGTCGAAGGCATTCGCCCAATCGTTGTCCCGAGTTCATCAGCCCATTCAGCTCCCAATCCGTCAGTAGCGCAAAGTCAGCAGATGCACTATGACATTCAAGATGGCGCTTTTTTACGTCTTTGCCAGCGGGCGGCTAACGATCCTGACCATCGCTATGCCATGCTAGTCGATGAGATCAACCGTGCCAATGTGTCACGAGTATTCGGTGAGCTGCTAAGCTTGATCGAGCCTGACAAACGTGCTGGACAGGCACAGGCCATGCAAGTCAATTTGGCCTACTCTGGACGGGCGTTTAGCGTACCTGCTAATGTCGATATCTATGCCACTATGAATACCCAAGATCATTCATTGGCACCGCTGGATATGGCATTGCGTCGGCGCTTTCGTTTTGTCGATTGTCCGCCGCAGCCTGAGCTGTTGGCTGTGATTCAGATTTCTGAGCAGACATTTACTAGCTCGGCGGCTCATGGCAGCTTAGAAAACCATCACCGAGATAAAAATGACTCGCTAGAGACGATTGATTTGGCAAAAGTCCTGACAGGTCTAAATCAGCGCATCACACAGACGTTAGGACAGGATGCTCAGTTGGGCCATGCGTTTTTATTATCGGTACAGACGTTAGCGCAGCTGCGAGCGGCTTTGGTTGAGCAGATCATTCCGCAGTTGGCACAAGCTGCTGGCGGACAAGTGGCGCTACTACAGTATTTGTTTAATGATGATGCGCAGCCTGCTAGCGCACAGTTTATTCAAGACAGTCAGGGCGTGTCACCCCAACAGGCTGGCAAGGCTGACCGACAGCTCAGTCCCAACTCTAACCATCACGTACCCAATGCATTTTTAGGCGCAGCGATAAATGTAGGCAATTATCGTATCAATCCAGATCTCATCGCACAGACAGGCGAGTTTGCCCGTGCTGATGTCTATCAGCGTTTGTATTGATATCCATGATTGACCATACCTACGGCACTGCTAATCCTGCTGGCATCCAAGCTACGAGTGGCGCTAATGCCACTGGCGTCAAGGCCACTGATGCCTCAGTCATCAGTGTGTTTGAACATCAGTATTTGAGTGTGCAAGACTTTACGCAAGCGGCAGATTTTGAGTGGTTATTGGCGCAAGAGCTGGCAGTGTTTAGCATCCAGCGCAAACAGGGACAATGGCGATTAAAAGTCGGTCATTATATAGGGGTAATTGTTTTGCCGAGTGGCATCACGCTTGAGATTTTGCCCAAACCCATCGCTGGTGTGCCAAGTGACCGTGCGTCAGATGAGGGTCATATTTTGCGTAGCCGTTACTGGGTGCAGCAGATGCTATCTGACTTAACGGCAGTAGCGCATCGCCGCAAACTGCTTCACACAAAAAATTTAGGTCAGCTTAGTCCGCATCTTTCGCCACTATCTGCACAAACACCTCCTATGTCGCATTGGTTTGTCACGCAGTTTTTACAGCTGTTAACGGCTTATCAGCCAACCAAGCAGTATCAGACACAACAGCGCAATCAGTCTATGTTACAAGGCAAGCTGTTGATCAAAGAGCAGCTAAGGCGCAATCTGCATCAGCCACACTTGTTTGTCAGTGAAGTCAGTCAGCTCAGCGCAGAGACGCTAGCCAACCGCTTCATTAAAAGCGCCTTGCACTTGATAGGGCAGTTGGTACGCTCACAAGACAGATATTGTGCTCAGTCAGTGTCATGGTCTGCGGCAGTGATGCCATGGCGACAAATCACTGCGCTTAGCCTGCATGAGCTGGGGCAGCTTGAGTCTTTGTATCTGGTCGCCAAGCACCAGCTAGACAGGCAGCCATTGGCAAGTGTACAGCGGCACGGCGCTCAGCAGCTTTTGGATCTGGCATATTGGCTATTACAGGTGCAGCAGTCCAGCCAGGTCGCAGGCGGTAGTCTGTCCCAGCCTCAGTCCAGCTATCATCACTCGCCGCTGCGTTTATGTTTGCTAATCAATATGAATCAAGCGTTTGAGCAGTGGGCCACGCATCGTATTTCTGAGTGGTTTACTCAGACAACGAGCGACAAATCTCCACGCTATCAGACATACTTTCAAGCAAAACAGGTGTGGCTCAGTGATGACTCTGGGCAGGCGTGCTTGTCTATGCAGCCAGATCTGCTGGTCTATGATAAGGCTGTGGCAGGTGATACTCGTAAAGCTAACCCTAGCAGCGCTGACGCTGCCAAAGATACTGCCAACGCCAGTAGTGCCAGTACCGCTACTCATTGTAGTCATGTTATTGATATCAAGTGGAAGCACTTGGCCCACCCACGTGACCTCAGTGCCAGCGATGCTTATCAATTGACAAGTTATGCTCAAGTTTATCACGCCCAACAGGTCTGGCTGGTCTATCCAGTCACAGATAGCACTCGTCAAGCCGTGGCATTACGGCATCCCTCACCGCTTGATCGCTCAGAGCATCCAAGCCTGCCCACGCTATGGTTGATGCCGTTTAATGTCTTGACCGGAATGCTCAACGATATCATTGATTGACAATCATGCCGTGGTCTTTATTTTTTGATGAAGACACGCCCCAGTAGCGCAGTGTGTTTTTTAGAGTGCATCGACCGTGGCGCACCAAAAATTTTCATCTCTATTCCTCAGTCTTTTCCTCCACGCGGTTCAGCGCGTGGAGGAAAAGACTTTTAGTTAATGTTTGATTTCTCACAAAATTAGTATTAAAATGTGAGCTATGAAAAATAGAGCCTACAAATTCCGATTTTACCCAACCGATGAACAAGCTATATTGCTTGCTCGGACGTTTGGCTGTGTCCGATTTGTGTATAACTCTATTTTGCGCTGGCGCTCTGATGAATACTATCAAAGCAAGGCCAAGATAGGCTATGTCCAAGCCAGCGCTAAGCTTACTCAGCTTAAGAAGCAACCTGAGCTTAGCTTTTTGAATGACGTATCTTGCGTCCCTACTCAGCAAGCTTTGCGCCATCAGCAAACCGCCTTCAAGAACTTCTTTGAGGGTCGAGCTAAATACCCTACTTTTAAATCCAAGAAGCATAAGCAGTCTGCTGAATTTACTAAGAGCGCCTTTAAGTATAAAGACGGCAATATCTACATTGCTAAGAATAAAGAACCGCTTAATATCAGATGGTCTAGGGAATTGCCTAGCGCACCTAGCACTATCACTATTACCAAAGACCGTGCAGGACGCTACTTTGTATCGTGCTTGTGCGAGTTTGAAAACCAAGCATTGCCAAAGTCTGATGCCAGTATTGGTGTTGACGTTGGTATAAAGCACCTGTTCGTAACCGATGCTGGTTCTAAAGTTGACAATCCCCGTCACACAGCTAAATACGCTAAGAAGCTTGCCCGTGCACAACAAAGACTGAGCCGTAAAAAGCTTGGTTCTGCCAATCGTGCTAAGGCTCGTCTTAAAGTAGCTCGTATTCACGCTAAAATCTCCGATTGTCGATTAGATAACTTGCACAAGTTGTCTCGCAAACTAATCAACGATAACCAAGTTGTTTGTGTAGAAACACTTCGAGTTAAGAACATGATTAAAAACCCTAAGCTTGCTAAGCACATCAGCGACGCCAGTTGGGGTGAATTTGTACGGCAACTAGAATACAAGGCTGATTGGGCGGGTCGCTCTATCTCTAAGATAGACCAGTTTTTCCCAAGCTCTAAGCGCTGTTCTGGTTGTGGGTACATACTACCGTTTTTGGCGCTTGATACTCGCCGTTGGGTCTGCCCTGAATGCAGTGCTGACCATGACCGTGATACCAATGCTGCCATCAATATTAAAACTGCCGGGCTGGCAGGGTTAGCCTTTGGAGAGAATGTAAGTCTTGCGCGGCCAGTCTGCATAAGTAATTCTCGTTGAATTAGGAAGTCCTAGTAGCGATGCTAGGAATCCCCGCCATTTAGGTCGGGGAGGAGGTCAACTAAAGCCTGTTGAATATTCGACAGACTCTGTTATAATGGCGCCCATAAGGAGATAACAAAGGATGTTGGTCACCGTATCGTCTCGTTTACAGCAGCCTGTTATTAAAAAACAGCAGTTCTGTAAAATAGATTGAAAATAGAGGTTGACATACCTAACGTTACCCCTTATTATATGCACCTCGATAGCGAGGAACATTAATAGTTAGCGGTATTACCGATAACCCATTAATCAACAAGCTACCGTGACAATAGAGAATTTCGGAGTGTGGCGCAGTTTGGTAGCGCATCTGGTTTGGGACCAGAGGGTCGTAGGTTCGAATCCTATCACTCCGACCATCTATTTTAAGAGCCTTACAGGCTTTTTTTTATGTATAATGGTTTAGTTCTTAATATATCTTTGATTACGAGCTGGCCTAAATATATAAAAGCCCATAAGAGCGCCTGTAGCTCAGTTGGATAGAGCACCTGCCTTCTAAGTAGGTGGTCGCAGGTTCGAATCCTGCCAGGCGCGCCATTTAGCCTGTATGTCTTGCCATTCTCGGCAATCATTATGGCGGCTGTAGCTCAGTTGGTAGAGCCCCGGGTTGTGATCTCGGTTGTCGTGGGTTCGAGTCCCATCAGTCGCCCCAATTTCTCTCTTCTATTTTTCTCTCCTCTTATTTAATTTTTTATCAATTGCCTTTGTTGGTATTTTTTTTCGTCTAAATTTGATGCATGGCCAGTCGGATAACGATACTAGAGCTGACAATAGAGTGGGGTTCAGGTACTATATAACTGTGTACTGCCTTAGTGCAGCCTTTTTAGTCACTGAGGCAGCGTTTATTTTTTGCTGTTGATGGTACGCTATGACCCAACCGACTTTTGAACACAGCCTATCCCATGTCAACACAGACGGTGAGCCGGAAAAATATTTCTCTGTGCCGTTGAGTAAAGCGGATTTGCTTGCTTTATTTACTACGCCTACGCCTCCTACGCCTATAGACGACATAATCAGTGATACCCATCAATCAACTGATACTGCGGACTTAGCGTCGACTATTGCCGAGCAACGTTTGGCGCTTTATCACCAGCAGCATGAGCGTACACGGCTTTTGTACTTGGCGCCCGCAGAGACACGACCGACCTACTTGGTACAGACATTAAAGTCACAGTTTGCAGAGTATCAGCAGTATAAGCTGGCGCAGCAATTGGACAAACGGGGCCTGCTCGATGTCGATGCGCTAGAGAGACTGTGGCAGCAGCTGCACGTCGTCGATGATATCATCGCTGATATCGTGCGGCATATGCCTGCACAAAAGCCAGCTGGCTGGCAGCTGACTGCACAAGACGGCCACAACCCACTGCGTATTGCCACCCTTGGCAACCTGCGTCATCCCAAACCTATCCGTGACCAAGCCAGTTTAAATAGCTATGTATTGGGGCACTTTGGGGTCAGTAGCTTTACTTATGATCGGGCTTATTATATCGGCCATGTGATTGGTTATTTGTTCAGCTGCTATTTCTGTGCGCACTTATCGATCAGTTATGGCGTCACAGCGCTCGGCGAGGATGTCGTTGAGGGTTACGATTATGCCAGTCTTGAAACCCCATATATGGTACGTTTGTTGCAAGGTCTTGATGGTTATTGTAAGAAGCGTGTCTATCAGTTGGCCGTGATTTGTGCGCGGCTCAGCGTCTATGTGTCTGATAAACGTATAGAAAAAATGCTCATCGCTGAGGTCAATGATTTTGACAAAAAACTGCAGCAGCAGCATCTGGATGTCCTACTACTGCAGGGCATGATGCCTGAAAGCAACGACTCTACGCCTTTATTTTAAACCGCTGCTGTATCTGTAAGTGCTCACTATGAGCTAATCTTAGGATTTTTTGCCATGCCTGCTTATCATTATAAAGCGCTTGATGATCAGGGCGCTGTCCGTAAGGGGCTGTTAGAAGGCGACTCGGCACGGCAAGTACGCCAACAGCTGCGAGATAAAGACTGGATGCCCGTCGAGGTCAATGCGGTTAATCAGCAGCAGGGTCGGCAGCGTAATCGTTATAAAAAGCCTTCCGCTTATGAGCTGGCGTTGCTCACCCGTCAGCTGTCTGTGCTACTCGCTGCAGGCATTCCGCTTGAAGAAGCACTCGCCGCCGTTGCCAAACAATCTCCCAAAACTCACATCAAATCTCTGATGTTGGCTGTGCGCTCGCATGTTTTAGAGGGCTTAAGCCTCGCTCGTGCTCTGCAGCAAGCCGCCAGTTTCCCACCTTTGTATATCGCCACCATTGCCGCTGGCGAAAAGTCAGGTCATTTGGATCTGATCCTCAATCAGCTGGCCGATTACACCGAAAACCGCTTTGCACTGCAAAAGAAAATCCAAGGGGCGATGGTCTATCCGATTGTGCTGATGGTCATGGCGTTTACCGTTATCATGGGGCTGATGAGCTTTGTGGTGCCCAAAATCGTCAAGGTGTTTGAGCAATCAGAGCAGGCGCTACCACTGATTACACAAGTGGTATTGGCCATCTCTAACGCCATCACCGAGTGGTGGTGGTTGATGTTGCTGCTGCTTGTTGGTGTGGCGTTGCTACTTTATCGTTTTGCACAGACACAGGCAGGCAAGTTGACTATCGATAGTCTGGTACTCAAACTACCGATACTGGCCCGACTGTCCAAAGGCCTGAATGCGGCTCGCTTTGCCAGCACGCTAGCGATACTGGTGCGCTCGGGGGTACCCTTGATTGAGGCGTTGCATATCGGGGCGGCAGTCACCACCAATCTACACATTCAAAAGACCATTACCGATGCCGCCGATAGAGTCACCGAAGGGGCTAGCCTCTCAAGTCAGCTAGAAAAATCTGCCTACTTTCCACCGATGATGGTGCAGATGATCAAAAGTGGCGAGAACTCAGGAGAGCTTGAAAGTATGCTCAGCCGTGCCGCCAATATGCAAGAAGCTGAAGCGACTAACTTCATCAGCACCTTACTATCGTTACTAGAGCCTTTGATGTTGGTGTTGATGGGCGTAGTGGTGATGATCATTGTGATGGCAGTCATGCTACCTATCGTCAATATGAATGATTTGGCGAGTTAGAATAAATATAAACCCACTCATCTAACGAGACCTTGTCCAAGGTTTCGCAAGTCTTGCCTATTGTTATAACTTAATAGCAATCGATGTCATTATATGAATAAGTAAGTTATAGTGACTTTCAGTTGACTTCCTCCCCGACCTAAAGGAACGGGGATTGCTACTAAAGACGGCCAAGCCCGACCGCGAGAATGTTTTTTGCTCCATTAACATCTCTGTTATGGGTCGTTTTACAAGAACGACAAAACCATACTCTTATACCAAGACCTGATCTACCTTTCGGACTGTCTTGGCGAGAGCCGCAATTTGATCAGGTTTGGGTGCTGTACGCTTCATTGACTTCCAAGATAGTGGCAACCTGCGTTCGCGCATTTGTAGTCCAGTTGCCGCTTTATTTCAAACCAACCAGCGTCATAGACGGATTTGGCCAGTTTGGATGAAGTGAATGAGTTTGATTTGATTTTACCAACAACGATTAGGCTGTTGGCTTTGACAAGCTTTGATGTGAATTTATGAATCAGATCTTGGCGGGTGTTTTTACTCTTGGCGTGAATGGCCTTAACCCGTTTTTTATTCTTGGCTCTTTGAGCGATGGCCAGTTTTTCAGCGTATTGATGGGTGACTTTGATTTGTAGCTGATCACCTTCACTAGTGACTGCGGCATCTTTACAGCCTAAATCAATACCGACTTGGCCCATGCC
>NZ_JAGBKM010000015.1 GCF_017498085.1 Psychrobacter coccoides | reverse complement strand
CAAACTCAGCACCCTCATCTCCAGGCTGTGTCAGTTTATCGGCGGCATCAGCCTAGTGATCATCGTCCTCGTCACCATCCTTGACGTCGGCGCCCGCTACATCTTCAAACTCACCGGCGGCGACATGGGCTTCACCGTCAAAGGCAGCGTCGAGATCGTCTCCTACTTCATGCTCTTCGCCCTACTGGCCGCCTTTGCCGCCTATGTCGAGCGCTCACAAATCATCGTCGACGTCTTCACCCAAAAGATGCCCAAAGCCATCAAAGGCTACATGATGGGCATCTTCATGATGGGCTTCTTCTTTATCGGCCTCGTCTTCACCTGGGGGTTATACGAAAGCGCCCTAGACGCCATCGAATTTGGCAAAGTCACCCAAGACCTCAGACTCTCCATGATGCCCATCTACCTGATCAGCGCAGCACTCAGCCTACTACTGGCCATCCGCTCACTCATCGAATCCATCAACATCTTTAGAACAGGCGAATTCTTTGACGCCGAGGAGGCAGGCGCATGAGCCCAGAAATAATCGGAGCCATCGGCTTACTCATCATGATCATACTGGTCGTCGTCAGAGTCCCCGTCGCCCTCGCCATGCTCGGCGTCGGCCTCGTCGGCTTTGGCGCCGTCACCAGCTCAGACGGGGCCCTACAAATGCTCAAAGACCTCCCAGTCGACGTCTTAGCCAAGTATGACTTCAGCGCCATCCCACTATTCATTTTAATGGGCGTCTTTGCCACCCACTCAGGCATGGCCGCCAAACTCTTTGACGCCACCCGCACCATCTTTGGCGGCGTCAGAGGCAGTCTTGGCATCGCCGGCATCGGATCCTCAGGCATCTTCGCCTCCATCTCAGGCTCCTCCCTTGCCACCGCCTCCACCATGACCCGTGTCGCCTTACCGCAAATGGAGAAATACGGCTACAAACCCGGCTTTGCCTGCGGCATCCTCGCCGCTGGTGGTACCCTTGGCATCATGATCCCGCCCAGCATCGCCTTACTGGTCTACGCCATCCTCACCGAACAATCAGTCGGTGACATGTTTATCGCCGGCTTTCTGCCTGGCATCCTTGGCATGGTCATGTACTCCTTGACCGTCATGATCATGGTACGCTGGAAACCGCACCTCGCCCCGCGCGGCGAGAAGACCCCCTGGAAAGACAAACTGCTGTCCCTAACCGGACTCATCCCCTTTGGCTTTATCTTTGTTCTGATCATTGCCGGTATCTTCTTTGGCCTGTTTACCCCAACCGAAGGGGCCGCTGTCGGTGCCTTTGCCTCTTGGGCGTATGCTGCTGCCAAAGGCATGCGTATGAGAGGACTGAAACAGTCACTGATTGAGACCCTAGCTCTGTCTGCTGTGGTGTTCTTTATGCTACTGGGTGCTGAAGCTTTAGGCTACTTTATCTCAGTCTCCAGACTGTCTTATTCGTTAGCCACTTGGATTGGTGGTTTGGCCGTCAGTCCGATGATCGTTCTGCTGGCCATCTTGCTGATGTACTTCCTGCTTGGTCTGTTTATGGATGCGCTCGCCATGTTGGTGATTACCATTCCAGTGGTGTTCCCCATCATTCTAGCCTTGGGCTTTGATCCGATCTGGTTTGGTATCATTGCGGTACTTACGGTAGAGCTGGGTCTGATCACGCCGCCGATGGGGATGAATATCTTTGTGATTAAGGCGGTGGCACCGCATATTAAGCTGTCGGAGATGTTTAGGGGGGTAGCGCCTTTTATTGTCTCTGACTTTGTCAGATTGGCAATCCTAATCGCTTTCCCGGTGATCTCGCTAGGACTGCTGGGGGGATAGGGTATTCGCTGGTGTTATATGAAAAGAGCCATGTTGTGAGACAGCATGGCTTTTTTGTACCATTATCAAAAACTGTCTGAATTTTTTCATAATCAGAACACTGCTCTAAAGCCACAGTTATAAACATCTTGGTATAGTCAAAGTAAGATTGACATGCTTAGATCACTATAGCACCGCTATAACATTGGCTTACATGCTGCATTATCATAGGCGGCGTAGTTCATATATAGAAGAAAGAACCACAGTAGCGCTTTAAACAGGTTTCGACCATATATAATACTATTACGTTCGTTAAGCGCTTCTTTAATCCTCAGTGCCTATTCTGCTGAAGAGTCTTATTGTATCGCTATAATCTTTCGAATCCTTATAAAGGATAGTAAAATGATGGGCTTTAATGTCCATATATCTAACTTTGTAAGTAGAGACAGCCATGGCAGTTGATTTTAGCAATACTTTGATTGTAGCCGTTTCAGCCACTGCATTATTTGATTTATCAGAGTCTGAAAATCATCTCTTGTATTTACTAAAGCAGCGGCCTAATACAGCTATTAAAGAATTCCGTGATTACATGGCAGAGCGTGAAAATGACTCGTTGGCTATTGGTGCGGGTTACCCTCTGATTCAGGCTCTACTAAACCTCAATAAATACTGCGATAATGCTATAGATAAAGATTCAGATATCGAAGCGCCTTTAATCGAAGTTGTTATCGTATCCAAGAGCAGTCCTGATACTGGTATTCAAGTATTAAATGCCATACGTGCGCATGGGCTCAATATCTCTCGGTCAGCCTTTATTTCAGGAAGTCCTGTTGCGCCTTATATTAATGACTTTAATGTGGATTTGTTTTTGACCACCAATCGTGAGGACGCCCAGCAAGTTGCTGATGCCAATATTTGTGCTTGTGCCATACTCGATGCGACACCTGTCAATACCTACGAGCTTGATACTGATCAATTACGCATCGCCTTTGATGGTGATGCCGTGTTATTCGATGATTCAGGTGAGTTGCTCTATAAGCAAAAAGGACTACGAGCCTTTCATGATCGTGAAGAAAAAATGCATGACTTACCAATAAAAAAAGGGCCTTATGCTGAGCTGCTGATTAAGTTGTCAAGCTTGCAGGAGCGTTTACCAGCCAAATTACAGCACAGTCCGATACAAATCGCTTTGGTAACTGCGCGTAATGCACCTGCTGAGCTGCGAGCGATTAAAACATTGAGGGAGTGGGGCGTAGACGTAGATATGGCGTTTTTCTTGGGAGGACTAGAAAAAACAGCCGTACTTAAAACCTTTGCACCTCATATTTTCTTTGATGATTCTATTAAACATATTGATGCTGCTCGTAGCTTTATCCCCAGTGCATTAGTACCTTATCATTCTAAATCCTTACTATATAACGATCGTTATCTGGGTTTTGAAGAAGATGTGTCTTCGTTGTCTTTTACAGCCACTAAGCAGCCAGTGTTTTCTACAAGTCGCTAGGGTCAGAATGCATTAGATATAATTCATTCAGAGTAAAATTGTTATCAGTTTAGAGGCGCTGTTGGTATAAGTGTTACTGGCGTGCTGTCATCACAGAGGCTGCGCAACTGTATTTAAAAATAAAGCATCGCAGCAGCATTATATGATTTTTAAAACGAATCGACTATATAATAAAAGGTAGACATGAGTGATGAGGTGGCAGCAGATATTAACATTGGTAATCATTCGGATCAGACAGGTCATCGGTTTATATGCTTTTGTGCTCATACCGATGTGGGGTATGTTTTTTCTAAATGAAGTGGCACTGTTTGGATTATGGAATATCTTTGGTATCGTGCCTCGTACCTTTGATATAGGTAGTATGGTTGGAGTATTTGCCTCATGGACGATGCACGGTAACTTTGCTCATTTGCTCGGTAATACATTAACATTATTACAAATCTTATTTTTATTTGGCTTGTTTGAAAATAATGCGTATCGCACAGTGATGGTGCTTATAGTTGCCTCTGGAGCAGTGACTTGGTTAATAGGGTCGCCATTGTCTATTCATATAGGCGCATCAGGGCTTTGTTTTGCTATGATTGGCTTTATGATTGGCGGGGCCTTATTTGCTCGGCGTTGGGGTTACTTGCTGGCTTGTATCGTGATGGGAGCTGGCTACTGGCTGATTATTAAGCAAGGTTTGATGCCACAACAAGGGATTTCGTTTGCGGCGCACTTTGGTGGTCTATGCGCCGGTTTAATCATAGGAGCAAACTCAAAACACGAGTACACTTATTAACTTCAGTATTTTTAAGCGCTCAGCTCCTTAAGTCTCATTACAGATGCTGATAAATAATGGGTCGTTTTTTTCTAGTGGTCGCCACATCGTTGTTTTCTTGACATGCTCGTCGATTGTCAATGTGCTGTTTGCCTCTGGTATGACATAGTCGGCACGGGCGGGTGCTTTACAATCGATGACTTGCGGCATTTGCTGCACACTTCTACGTCTCTCAAATAGATACAAATTCACTAAATGAATATTTGGGTTGTCGACTTGCGGTACGGCATTGCCTATATCTGCAGCAATAAAGCGTAGTACCTGTGGTTTAAGGTATGACCATGGACGAAACCAAACCACACTTTCGGCAGTTTTTACAACCTCAACCCCTTCGGGGAGTTTTGCCACCTGTTGCTGATACCAGTTGTACTCCTGATGAATCTGAAAACCAAAAATACCAATAGCAGCAAATAAAGGCACTAACCATCTTGGCGCACGTTTACCGGCCAGTTTACTGAGATGAGTTATGACAAGTGCTAACCCAGCCATACCAAAGGCAGCTGCTATGGTTGCGATAAACTCAAAAAGCATAAAATCTTCCTTAATACGATAAGCATAAATAACAAACTAGTTTTTTAGAAGCGCAATAAAAAATCACTCACAAGCAGCAACTGCCTGTGAGTGATAGATAATATAACAAATAGACATTACTTTTTATGCAACAGCTTAGTGGTCGATTGCACCGCCAGCACCACGAGGAGAGCGGACACTCTCTACAAGCTCTTGAATATGTAATGGTGGAGCTTTGGTAGAGTAAGACACAATAAAGGCTACAGCAAAGTTAAGTATGGCACCAATAGCACCAAATGATAATGGTGAGATACCAAACAACCAGTACTCAGCAGTATCAGGGAAGTTGGCTGTACCACTGATGAAGAACCAACCTTTAAAGACAAAGATATAAACCAAAGTAGTGAGTAGACCTGTCAGCATGCCACAAATGGCGCCTAGGTTATTAATACGCTTGGAGAAAATACCCATCATCAATGCTGGGAACAAGGATGCTCCAGCGATACCAAAGGCTAAGGCCACTACCTGTGCGGCAAACCCAGGTGGGTTTAGTCCGAGCCAAGTCGCCACGACAATGGCAACCGCCATAGAAATACGCGCTACTTGTAATTCACCTTTATCCGTGATGTTAGGATTAAGATTACGCTTAATCAAATCATGACTGATGGCTGATGAAATCGCAAGTAGTAGTCCAGCTGCGGTTGATAGAGCTGCGGCTAGGCCACCAGCGGCAATCAGACCAATGACCCATGGTGGAAGCTGTGCAATCTCTGGATTGGCCAAAACAATAATATCGTTATTGACATAAAGTTCGTTACCTTCCCAACCAGCATCAGCAAAGCGGCCATCAAGCTCTAGATCATGAGCAGCTTGTGCTTTTGCTACAGCAGCTTCAGCAGCGGCAACATCACCACCTTCGGCTTCAGCTGTCGCCAATGCAAGCCTCGCATCACCAAGCCCGCTATCGAAATATCTTTGAATACGGCCATCGTTATTTAGATCATTGTACTTGATAAGACCAGTGTCCTCCCATGTACGCATCCAATCAGGACGTTGATCATACTCAAGTGCAGGTTGATCCACACCTTGTGGATAGATGGTGTCGTTTAAGTTTAGACGTGCCATAGCACCAACTGCAGGGGCAGTGAAATATAATAAGGAAATAAATACCAACGTCCAACCTGCTGTCCAACGAGCATCAGCAACTTTTGGAACCGTGAAGAAACGAATAATAACGTGTGGTAGGCCTGCAGTACCAATCATCAGTGATAAGGTAAACAGAACCATGTTGAGCTTGTTGGGTACGTCAGCGGTATAAGCACTAAAGCCCAAGTCGACAACGATTTGATCAAGCTTAGTTAATAGAGGGATGCCTGAATCAACATGAGTCGAAAACAAGCCTAAGCCTGGAATAGGGTTGCCCGTTAGCTCAAGTGAGATAAAGACTGCTGGAATGGTATAGGCAATCATCAGAACCACATACTGCGCAACCTGCGTGTACGTAATCCCTTTCATACCACCTAGTACCGCATAGAAAAATACAACCACAGCTGCAATAATTAGACCTGTGTCATTTTCGACTTCTAAGAAGCGAGAGAAAGCAACACCAGCACCTGTCATCTGACCGATAACATAAGTAGTGGAAGCAACAATCAAACAGACCACTGCAATCATAGCCGCAGTTTTAGAGTAGAAGCGATCGGCAATAAAATCTGGAACCGTAAACTTACCGAACTTACGTAAGTATGGAGCAAGTAACATGGCTAGGAGTACATAACCGCCTGTCCAGCCCATTAGGTAAGTCGAGGCACCGTAACCGCCTGCTGCAATCAGACCTGCCATGGAAATAAAGGAAGCGGCACTCATCCAGTCAGCCGCTGTTGCCATACCATTGACGACAGGGTGGACACCGCCGCCTGCTACGTAAAACTCACTGGTAGTTCCAGCACGAGCCCAAATAGCGATACCGAAGTACAGCGCAAAAGAGGCCCCTACAAAAATAATATTAATAATATACTGACTCATGGTCTATTCCTCGTCTACGCCGTATTGTTTATCTAACTTATTCATACGCCATGCGTAGAAGAAAATTAATATGATAAAGATTGCAATAGACCCCTGCTGGGCGAACCAAAAGCCCAAATCAGCACCACCAAATTTGATACCTGATAATAAGGGACGTAGTAGAATAGCGAAGCCATAAGAACATAGCGCCCAGATAACTAGGCTGCCTAAGATGAGACGGACATTGGCACGCCAATAACCGGATGGATCGTTGTGGTTCTCCATAGGACAACTCCTTTTGCCTGACAAAAATACAAGATCAATGACTGTATCCTAACAAGTCATTTTGGTTTAGCGTATACCGCATAGAGCAGTATGGTTTATATCGTAATAGCAGAGTCATACGGTATAGACAACTAAAACATAATGATCAACTAGCATCAATGATCAAAGTTACTAAAGCGAGTGAAATGTGCTTAACTTTATAACGAGACCAAATCTTATCCCTTAAAAGTGAGCAGCAAGGCACTCGGTACTACTAAAAAACACAATAAAAAACAGGGCGTAAAATGATACGGAGAAATATACAATGTACGACAACTGCTTTTAAAACTTATGGTCAACACCCGTTTATTCATTCCACACTTTATTATTATATTTATGAGCGCTAAAACGGTAATTACGAGTTGTATATCACATGACTAAAATTAAAATACAGATTGGCAGATAGTGCTAATGAAGAGTCGATAGGGGATAACGTTCCGTTGTTTTTATTCTACGGCCTTCCTGCCAAAGGTTTTTAATCATAGTATAAATTAAGTGACTGTTCATAACGTCAATAGCTACTGATTCTCTGTCACTTTCTATAAATATTCGCTTAAGAGACTCAACAGTTATAAACTAATAGGGAATATATACAATTTTTGCAGAATTAACAATAATTAATTTAAAATTACTTACTGTAACTAATTGTTTAATTAATGATGTATATACAAAAATTAAAGCCTTTTAGCCTATAAAAATGGTTCAAGTACAATCATTATACGCTAAATATCCCTTCAGGTATTGATGTTATTCTAAAGCGCGTATTTTGTACATAGATTTTTATCTAAAGATATAGTCAGTACATCCGTATAATGACAATTAGGTTGGTTGTATAACTGACAATTGTTAGGGTACGATACTAGAATGCTGGCGAAACTTGATATTATTAATAACTGACTCAGAGACACGAAAGTACAAAAGGTGATGTGTTAGGTTAAAATACCCAACGTACAGAACCGTTATCAATAAAAACAGACATCTATAATGGTGTCATATAGCAATCGAAGGTGATGATATGGGCGAGGGCGGCATAGTAGGTTGGTTTAATAGCATCGTAAACTATGGTGTGAGTATTATTTGGGGGAATAATGATTGGTTGATTGCGAGCAATCCATGGTATGGGCTATTGATGTTCTTACTCATTGGTGCTGGTCTCTACTTTACTGTGGTGACACGCTTTATGCAATTTCGCCACTTTGGACACATGTGGAAGCTACTGCGTGTTTCTAATCAAGGACGCAAGGATGGTGGAATTAGCTCTTTTGAAGCACTTATGACGTCCCTTGCTGCACGTGTTGGCACAGGTAATTTGGCAGGGGTGGCCATTGCCATTTATCTTGGCGGTCCTGGTGCTGTGTTTTGGATGTGGATGACAGCGATAGTCGGTATGTCGACTAGCTTTATCGAGTCGACGCTTGCTCAAGCCTATAAAGTGCCCCATACAGATAATGTCTATCGCGGTGGGCCAGCATATTACATTGAAAGAGGTTTGGGTAAGCGCTGGCTTGCGATATTTTTTTCGATTTGTTTGTTGATTGCTTTTGGCCTAGCGTTCAACGGTGTGCAGTCGAACACCATTGCACAGGCGACGAGTGAAGCTTTTGGTATTCCAACATGGATTACAGGAGTGGTCTTAGTGGCCTTAGTAGCACCTGTTGTATTTGGTGGGTTGCGCTCAGTAGCACGTATCGCTGGTAAGATCGTGCCTATCATGGCTATTTTGTATATTTTATTGGCGTTGTTTATTATCGTCACTAACTTTACTCAGTTTCCAGCAGCGATAGCATTGATTGTAAAGTCAGCTTTTGGTTTTGAGCAAGCAGCAGGCGGCGTTATTGGTTATGGTATTGCGCAAGCAATGATTAACGGTATTAAACGTGGTCTGTTTTCGAACGAAGCGGGTATGGGCTCTGCCCCAAACGCAGCTGCAACAGCCAAGAGTCATCCCGATCATCCAGCAGTGCAAGGGTTTATGCAGATGTTGGGCGTGTTTATGGATACGTTAGTGATATGTACAGCGACAGCTGCAATCATCATCTTATCTGGAGTGGTCGACCCTAATGTCGAGCAAGAGGGTATCCAGCTTACGCAATTGGCGTTGTCACAATATGTTGGTGATTTAGGTGTTATCTTCGTGGCGATTGCGATTTTCTTTTTCTCCTTTACTTCTATCATTGCCAACTATAGCTATGGTGAGTCTAATCTTGAGTTTATTTCTGGTAGCAAAAACGCCAAACTTATGATTATGGTGTTCAGATTTATGGTTTTGGGGATGGTGTTTATAGGCGCCATTGCAAGCTTACCGTCCATCTGGAACTTCGCTGACTTATCCATGGGGCTTATGGCTTTAGTTAACTTAGTGGCTATCTTGATGCTGTCTCCAGTGGCACTTAGAATACTACGTGACTATGAACGTCAGGTAAAAGAAGGAAAGACTGGCGAGCAAATCAAATTTGATCCAGATGACTTTGTGAAGCTTAAAAATGAGGCCAATCGAGATGCCTGGAATGACTGAGCTTACTTATTAAGACCTTAACTACTGATCGAATATGCATTAAAAAAACCGCTCTTATTTTCAGAGCGGTTTTTATTTATCTCGAGATTGGTCGAATAACCCCTCATCTTATCGTGATGGTTTTGCCATGTTTCATCCAATGTTAATGTGCCATGACAAAATGCCCATCTACCATGCTGCTCAGCATATAAAGCATTCAACAGTTTACGATGCTTAATAGAATCAAGCGTACGCATTTGTTGTAGCTTTTCAGCGTATAGTCGATACACTCTAAAAATGTCATAGCGCTACTGGGATGCTTTCTGTTCAAAATATAGGTTGCGCAGCCTCTGGGTACGCAGCACGCAAGTAAAATTTATATCAGTAGCGCGTTTAAATCCATAACAGTTGTACATTCAGCTGACTATATGCGTCCCATTTAGGGTCAAACTGATGGTAATCCGCTTTTACCTTAACATGGTGTTTGATATGAAAATCACCCGTGCTCGGAAAGCCCCGTATATCGGGGCGTACACAGCAAGCACGACACTAATTGTTGCACCTACATATTTGGATAGTTGGGACCGCCGCCGCCTTCTGGCGTGACCCAAGTAATATTTTGCGAGGGGTCTTTGATATCGCAAGTTTTACAATGCACACAGTTTTGCGCATTGATGACAAACTTGGCACCTTCTGCATCTTTAACCACTTCATAAACCCCAGCTGGGCAATATAAACGTGCAGGCTCTGCATACAATGGTAGGTTAATCGAAATCGGCACAGTAGCGTCAGTGAGCTTTAAATGATCGGGTTGGTCTTCAGCGTGGTTGGTATTGGAGATAAACACTGAGGACAGTTTATCAAATATCAGTTTACCATCAGGCTTGGGATAATCAGGTTGATAAGCGTGAGCCGCTCGTTCTAATTGGTCATAATCATGCTGATTATCACGAATGGTCAAGGGCATTTTACCTTTAAGAATGTTTTGATCGATAAAGTTAAATGCACCACCCATCCATTGACCCATACGATGCATTGATGGTGCAAAGTTACGAGCCTCATAATTGTCTTGATAGAGCCATGACTCTTTAAACATAGTGCTATAGGCAACGACATCATCGTGTTGGCGATCTGCTTGTAAGGCTTCAAAGATGGCTTCAGCAGCAAGCATGCCTGACTTCATTGATGTATGTGTCCCTTTGATTTTAGCAGGGTTCAAGAAACCAGCATCATCACCCACAAGCACACCACCTGGGAAGGTGAACTTCGGCAGGGAGTTGAGGCCACCTTTCGTTAAAGCACGAGCACCATAAGAGATACGCTTACCACCTTCTAAAACGTTGCGAATGATTGGATGTAGTTTGAGACGCTGCATTTCATCAAATGGTGACATATAAGGGTTGGAATAAGATAAGTCGATGACCATACCAAAGCTCACTTGGTTGTTTTCATCAAAGTACAACCACCAACCACCAGAGGATCCTGTGTCTGTCAAAGGCCAGCCTGAACCATGCATCACAACGCCTTCTTCATGCTTTGCTGGGTCCACTTCCCAAAGCTCTTTCAGACCGATGCCATAATGTTGTGGGTCACTGTCTTTATCAAGATTAAAGCGACTAATCAAACGTTTACCTAAATGGCCACGGCAACCTTCAGCAAAGACAGTATACTTTGCTAGTAGTTCATATCCAGGCTCATAGCTGGGCTTTTCAGATCCATCAGCTGCCACACCCATGTCACCTGTTAAGATACCTTTAACGGAGCCATCGTCATTATAGAGGATATCAGAGGCTGAGAATCCTGGAAACATCATAACCTCGAGCTCTTCAGCTTGCTCAGCAAGCCAGCGCACGACGTTGCCTAGAGAGACGATATAGTTGCCTTCATTGTGCATACTGGCAGGCACAATTGAATCAGGAAGCTTGGTTGATTTGGTCGCAGAGCCAAGCATATAAACACGGTCTTCTGTCGCAGGCACGTTTAAAGGAGCGTCTTTGGCTTTCCAGTCTGGTATCAGCTCATCCAAAGCCCGTGGCTCGATGACGGCGCCGGATAGCGTGTGCGCACCAAACTCAGAACCTTTTTCGACCACACAGACCATAAACTCGTCATTGCCCGCTTCTATCGCCAACTGACGTAAGCGAATAGCCGTAGACAGGCCAGCAGGTCCACCACCCACGACAATAACATCAAACTCCATGGACTCCCTTTCAACTTCAGGCTCGGCAGGCTCAGGCATTTGCTCAACAGGCGCTTCGTCAACGGCAATGTCTTGAGTGGGTTCTGTTTGCTCTGCCTTAGATGTATCTATAGTGACTGGTGCATCAGTATTGATGTTATCTGCATCAACGACTGGTGTTTGCTTATCTTGCTCTTGCATACCTACTCCTGAACTTTTAGTGGCTTATCTTTGGGCACAATACGATTTGCAATTAAATAATAAGGCTTGCAACAACATAGTGTCTCAAACATATATGGCTGCCCGATAAAACTGGCTTTGCGGCATCAGTTGACAACATTGCCATTGGATTTATATCCATAATTAACATCTAAAAAACCATGAAAATGAGGTAAGACCATCATTTTAATAAAAATAGTTACTCATTATAAAAGAAAAGTCCTACAAACACGATACGCATTTGCAGGTATCAGTGCTAAGGTAAGGTTAATATGATGAGTATGTAAAGTCTATAGTGCTTTATCATACCTGAAACTAAAATTAATAGTAATGCTGTCATCACCATACTTTAAATAATACTAGGAGACATAGGTATGAAAAGTAACACCAATAATGATAAGGGTGACGATAGTAATGTCGCAAAGAGTGACCCTAAAGTCATGCAGGATTTGAGTGATATAGAGAGCTTGAGCCAATACTTGAAAGAGCATGCAAGCGAGCGCCAAGGACGTGCGATACCACCACTTGAGAAATGGCATCCAGAACAAATCGATGAGATGGATTTGGTCATAAAAGCAAACGGAGAATGGTGGCACGAAGGTGGGCTAATGACTAGACAGTCATTAGTCAGCTTGTTTGCAACCATATTATGGAAAGAAAAAGCAGATGGTGTGACTGAGTATTACTTAAAGACACCGGTACAGAAAATACGTATTCAAGTCGAAGATGTGCCGCTTTTGATTAATGATGTCGGTATCGTGGTAGAGGATGGCGTAAACTGGCTTGAGTTTACGACCACAACAGGTGATGTGGTGCGATTAGATGAGGCACACTCAATCGAGTTGCGCGCTTTTCATGCTGCTGATCTTAGCGAAGACCGAGTCACCGATGACGCAAACGAGGTGCAAATCCGTCCTTATATGTTGGTTCGTAATGGTTTGGAGGCGCTCATAGGTCGCAACGCCTTTTATCATTTGACTGAAATTGGTGAATTGACAGAGAAAAACGGCGATACTATATTAACATTGCAAAGTGGTGGTCGCTCTTATGAGGTTGCAATGCCGGTATAAAAGCACTTAACGCATTCTAACCTTGAAAGGTTTTACTGATACCATTAGGATTTTATGAGCGCTAGAGTGATTGCGATTACCCAGAATACTGAACAGTAGTACGACGCAAAGAAAGTGCTCTACTGCTGTATTTTTTTATTTAAATAACATGGCAACAGACTGTGACTATATACCTGAGATACTTACTTCACTCTTTAACCCACCGGCTCTGTAGAGATGGCGATGACCAGCTATGGGTGCTACTGTGAGTGTCGCCACTAAATTGCCATCTACTGATCAGATAAGCGCTGACTTATATCTAGGTAACAAAAACAGCAGCGCCCCGATAGGTCTGTTTGACTCAGGCGTAGGCGGGCTGTCCGTCTACAAACACTTAGCAGCGCAGCTCCCTGCCGAGCGTTACATGTATTATGCAGACACTTTGCATGTACCCTATGGCAATCGTGATGGCAAAAACATTGAAGCGTTGACCTTACGGGCGGTAGAGTGGCTATATCAAAACGGCTGCAAACTTATCGTGATTGCCTGTAACAGTGCTTCTGCTTATGCATTAGAAGCAGCGCGTCGTTGTTATCCGCAGTTGCCAATAGTAGGCTTGGTCCCTGCCTTAAAACCGGCGGTACAGGCCAGCAAGACTGGGCACGTTGCAGTACTAGCCACCAAGGCCACGCTAGATGGCGCTTTACTAAATCAAGTCATCACTGATGTCGCTGCCCCTAATGCCATAACCGTCACCAAATACTTTGATCCACAACTGGTGCCGTGGGTCGAAGCTGGTATGCCAAAAACATCTGAGACTGCAAAGCGCTTACAGCAGCAGTTGCAGGATTTTGCCGCTGCCGACGTCGATTGTTTGGTATTAGGCTGTACGCATTATCCGTTTTTTAAGTCCTTTTTGATGAGCGATATAAAAGCGCAGCGATTGAATATTCAAATCCTTGACTCTGGGCAGGCAGTAGCAACTCGTGTACGATCCTTATTGACTGAGCATCAGCTTTTGGCGTTACCTGAGCAGTTAAGCATTCATGATGATGACAGACGTCATGCTTTATTATTCTATGCCAGTGCTTATAGTGATCAGCTAAAGGAAATCATACAACGCCTAATGGGGACAAACGCAGCAGTAGACTATGTGCTTTAAATAAAGTCTTCTTATTGGCTTGCGGTTACTTAGTAAGCCATTTATTCTATAATCGACTATCCACTATAAGATTGGCTATAATAACTATAACCTGTCTCATGTTTTGACTCTCATCGTTTTAAAATGCGCCTACTGTCTTTAGGGTTGTTATTAACCATTTATCATCACTGAGGTTACTGTGGCAAATCATCGCTATCACATTCACGTCATCGGCGGCGCTCACGAGCAGCCGATGGTCTTAGATAGTTTGGCGATCTGTTTTCAAGGTACGGCGTTTTTGACTCATGATGCGATAGTGAAATCAACGCAAGCCTCATTATATAGCCGCCAATGTGTTGATGCTTGTGATTACATCCTAGCTATCATTGGCGACAGCTATGGCACGGCCCAAAAAAATGGCGTTAGCCAGTTGCATTTGAGTTATTTAAACGCCAGAACCAAGCTCAAGCCTATGCTGGTGCTTATTAAATCCTATAATAAAAACAAAAAATTAAACCGGCAGTTGCGTGACTTCATTCGGTTGGTTGAAAAGCAAGCGTACGATGTCTACTACTATGATGAGACGACAGATATCTCTGGTCTTTTGCCTGATTTGCATACCAAAATGGTTGAAAAGTATGGTTTAAAGCCAAGCTGGGCCTATATTCATAAGCATAGTGAGGCAAATGAAGATGAGAGGCTGCATCATTCTTCCTCAGAAAAACACCCGACCGCCAAAGACACTACTCAATCATTAGTGTTGTCAGATGTTATTGAGATAAGGTACAGGGCGCAAGCTTATGAAGGTGGTAATCTCACTGACATTAAGATGAGCATACATCTGAGTTGGCAGCAGATATTACAAGCTCTTACGTTGATTTCCAATCCTTTTTCTAGTTACAGTTTACAGGTCTGTATCAATCGTTTGATCGCCAATCATGCGGAGCAAGATATCAAAAAACAAATGCCAAATGTGCATGCGGTATCACGCTATCAAGTGTTTCATAACGACCTCAATAATTTGCAGCGTGCTTTGGTTGCGGCTAACTACATCCAGCTGACGGCTTGTGGGCTGAAAGCATCACAAGAGTTATGGAGGTTGACTTTTTATGCCAAAAAGCACCTATCAGAAAGCCAATCTAATGACCATACGACCTCAGATGGATCGTAATCGCCTTACAAGATAAAAAATAATCTTTCAGCCCTGAGGTTAAAGGTTTTATGGTACCTGTGCTACGTTTTGTAATACAAAGCATACGTGTCTGTAGTTGTTAATCTGCTTTATAGTAGGGATAATTGATAGTAAGCGAAAAAAATCGCTCTTATAAAACATACTATAAATAAGCATATTTATAAGATTAATACTTCAAAAGCCTATCGTCAGATACAGATGATAAGCTTTTAGATGACAATCTTTGGACAGTTAAGGAGCAGGTTATGACTACCTCTAAGTTTGATGATTTGAATAAAGACCTCAATACTTTGACAGAGCAGATGCGTGATGCTGATCAGTTTCACACGCTAGAAGAACAAATAGCAGATATGAAACGCCGTGGTATTGATCCGAGTAAGGCTTATCAAGACTGGGACAAACGAGAAGAGGAAGAAGACTGGGGCGACGAGACGTGGAAAAAAAACGGTAAATGGGAACCAAAAACACCAGAAGATCTCGATGAAAAAGCCCGTGAAAACTGGGATGGTGACAGCGGTAAACCCAATCCACCGCCTATTGTTTAACCCTTTTATAAGCCATTAATCTTTTATCGCTGTTGATGGGTCTACGCATGACATCATTGTGATATGAGTTTGGAGTAAAAAGAGCCACGCTATGACTAGCGTGGCTCTTTTGGTTTGTAGTATTGACATGCTTTAGTGGTACAAGCTTCCACAGATCTAGTACCATCTCAATGCAATCAGGCTAGGAGCCTTCATCTATACGTATTAAACGTATCACGCCGTCAGCTCCTGTCACACGGCGATAGCGTGGGTTTTTAGATGCAGTGGGGCGTGTGGAGGATGGCTGTGAGTATTGAGTTGGCTTCGTAGTTTGCTGCTCTATCAGTTGCCCCATACGATCAGCTGGTGCAGGGTTTAAGGATTGAGGCTGCTGGTATTGGTTGCGACTGGGCGCAGCATTACCAATAATAGTGCGATAGAACTTTTGTCCTGCACGGCCATCCGCTGGAAAAATGCCGCGGCTGGTTTGATACTGCTGGATAGCGCTACGGGTGTTATCACCGATAATGCCATCGACCCCACCGATATCATACCCGGCGTCTAGTAATGCCTGCTGGATGTCTTTGGCTTGTTGGCGACTGATACCTGGGTCATCAGTCGGCCAAGCGGTAATAAAGTCAGTTTTGCTGCTGTCCTCACGTGTAATCAAATCAGATAAGTGCGCAATAGCTAAGGCATAGTTCTCTGAGGCATTGTACGAATAAAAAGTATCAAAGTTTTTGCCGACCAAAAAAGCAGGGCCGTCAATACCTGCAGGTAGCAATAAACCTGCGCTACCAAGGTCATAAGGCAATGGGCTACCGTTGGCCAGCGTTAACCCTTGATTACGCCAGTGACTCATCGACTTTTTGTTTTTTCGACTTGACGCTGCCCAGTAACCATCAGGAAGTTTAACTTCATAACCCCATGGCTCACCACTGCGATAGCCACGATTTTTTAAAAAGTTAGCCGTAGAGGCCAGCGCATCTGGCACACTGTTGACGAGATCACGGCGACCATCACCATCAAAATCAACTGCCAACTCTAAAAAGGTACTGGGCATAAACTGCGTTTGCCCAAACGCCCCAGCCCATGAGCCTGTCATATCACTTGCTGCAATATCACCACGTTGAACAATCTTTAAGGCATTGGCGAACTCACCACGAAAATAGCTCTGACGACGATCAAAACAAGACAGAGTCGCTAAAGACTCAAACAAAGGCTTTTTGCCTAACGTCTGACCGAAGTTGGACTCTACACCCCAGACGCCGAGTACGTGTTCAGGTTTGACGCCGTAACGAGCCTCAATACGGCGTAGCGTGTCGCCCCATTGACGCTTAGCACGAATACCGTCTTCTACACGCTCTTTATCCACTAGTGCCGATAGATAGTCCCAGACGTCTTTTTGAAACTCAGGCTGATAGTTGAGCGATTGAATGACACTAGGATCAGGCTGGCTAGGACGATAGCTGTTAAAGGTATAGCTGTCGACACCACGAAACTTACTGGAGTTTTTCAGTCTGTCCAAGCACTGCTGAAACTCACTATTAGACAAGTCAGGCGCAGGCGGACGAGCGGCTTGCGCCGTGCTGGCAAGACTAAGGCCAATAGCGGCGGTCAGCAGAGATAAAGCAGAAAGGGAGGGTAAACGCATGAGAATATCCTATAAACGTCAAAGAGCCATGAATAAAGCAAAATCATAATCAGTATGACGTTAGAGTAACCAATCTACATCTTAAAGAAAAGCGCTCGAAGTACGCTGTTACTATAAATTGACGTAAGAGCGGTTTTAGAAGAGGGTTGAAGATGGAAAGTAAGGCGTCATTTGCTGTCGTCTAAATCTCCGAAAAAGTCGCACTATCCATAACGCTATTGCTATACTGTCCCGATGCTAACTTGTATATTTTAATTATCTTGTCCTTTCACGAATATTGTAGCCGCAACTATGAGTAATCCAATACATCCGACTAGCCAAACCCCGCAACAGTTGACCCTTAGCAAACTCAAGCAGTTAATGCCCGAGGCGTTTAGTGAAGGTCAGCTCGATATCCATAAACTCACCGCGCTGCTATCTGAGCAAGATATCGCACCCGCGCAAGAGGCGTATGGGCTAAGCTGGGCGGGCAAGCATCAGGTGTATCGTGAGCTAAAAACCCCAACCAGTCAGACGCTAGTGCCAGAGCCTGATGAATCAGTCAATTTTGATACGTCGCAAAATCTGTTTATAGAAGGCGATAACTTGGCTGTGCTGAAGATATTACAAAAGAGCTATCACAGCCGTATCAAGATGATATATATCGATCCGCCATACAATACAGGCAATGACCGCTTTGTCTATGCCGACGATTTTAGTGAGAGCATTGCGGACTATAAGGCGCGAGCAGGGCAAACCGATGCCGACGGTAATCTGACTCATAGCGATGGCATGCGAGGTAATCGAAAAGAGAACGGTCAGTATCATAGTAATTGGCTAAACATGATGTATCCAAGATTGGCACTGGCAAAGAGCTTGCTGCGTGAAGATGGCGTTATCTTTGTGTCGATAGATGACAATGAAGTGGCAAACTTACGTTTGCTGATGGATGAGATATTTGGCGAGGAGAATTTTGCTACTGAACTAATTTGGAAGTCACGCCAAAATGTTGATAGTAGAAATAAATCAAATATTTCAAATGATCATGAATACATTATTGTTTACTGTAAAGATGTATCAAAATTTAAATTCACTGGTAAGTCCATAGATTTAAAGAAGTATTCTAACCCTGATAACGATCCTCGTGGTCCATGGATGAGTAATAATATTTTAGGGCTAGCTAATAAGGATCAACGCCCTAATTTACATTATACATTAATTGACCCTGAGACTAATATTGCCTATGAATGTCCTGCCGAATCAGGGTGGAGATTTTCTAAAGAAACTATGGCAGAGAAGGTTGCTGAAAAAAGGATAGTGTTTCCTAAGAAAAAAAGTGGAAGACCTAGAGAAAAGGTGTTTCTAAATGAGCTTTCAACTAGATTTACAGGCTTTTCTAGCTTTCTTGATACTGATAATGGATTTACCTTAAACGGTACAAGAGAGGTTCGTGAATTATTTGATAGTAAGTATTTTGACTTTCCTAAGCCTTTAGCTTTGTTAAAAAACCTTATTAAACAAGGCTCTAATGATAACGATATCATCTTAGACTTCTTTGCAGGGTCTGCAACCACCGCTCATGCAGTGATGGCGTTAAACGCTGAAGAGGCGGAAAATAACGAAGCAGGCAAGCGTAAATTCATTATGGTACAGATTCCTGAAGCCACGGAAGCAGACAGTGAAGCTTACAAAGCAGGATTTACCAATATCGCCGAGATATCCAAAGAGCGCATTCGCCGTGCCGCTGCCCATATCACCTCCGAGCTGCCTGAATCCGTCGATAGCAAGGCGCTGGATTTTGGTTTTAAGGCGTACACCCTTGCCGACAGTAACTTTATCCCGTGGCAGCAGCCCGCCAGTTACGACGCTGATAGTCTAATGGCGCAGTTAGAAAAACACCTTGACCCTATCAGCGATAATGCCACTACTGACGGTATCATCACCGAGCTGATGCTCAAAGAAGGCTATACCTTGACCGCCATTGTCAGCGAAGGTGACGGCTATTATCTGGTCACCCAAAACGATGCGCTAATTGATAATTTTGATGCTGACAGCTCTGATAACGCGGGCACGTCGATTCGCCTAGCGATCGTGTTAGACGATATGACCACTGATAAAGCCACACAAATCATTGCGCGCGCTCCCAATAAAACGTTGATTATGGATCGCGCCTTTAGCGATGACGCCAATAAGGCAAATATTGTCTTGCAGTTTGAGGATGCTGGGCTGGTGGTTGGGTGTGTTTAGAATAATGAGGGTATGGATATGAGTTTACAAAATAACAAGATTAAAAGAGCAACAATTTTTAAACCTAATCAAAATTTTGAGAACGAAAGGAAGTTGGACTTAAATCTAATTTGTCTAAACAAAAAAAATGGTATAGAAACATCATTACTTTTAGATACGAACATACTTATCAAAATTGAAACTGTGGTTAAAAATGGTAACAAGTGGAAAAATGTGAAAGAGCAAGGTTTGGATAAGTTTGTAACTTTATTACAAAGAAGTCCGCCTAGAAGCGTATGCCCTTCTATTGGTTTTGCATTGAATGAGATGCCTCCACAGAATGCTGAATTTTCTCAAAAATGTTATGAAATATTTTTTGCAAAACACTTACCAAAATTTGTTGATACGCCTAATTCAATTAAAAGTAATTTTTCTAACACTCATATAAAAAAAGATTATGGCTTTGACGATTTAGATATAAATCGTAAAACTCCTATTTTTTTACACTACGCATCCTTCATATATTTGAATGCAGTTTATAGAGACTCTCGATACAAGACTCCTTTTGAAAAATTTAAAGCATATTTGGATTTAGTAGTAGAGAATATAAATCTTATTTCAGCTATGGATTTAGAGATAGCTAAATACTGCTTTTCGATGGATCAAGATGGTCTAATCGACTACAAAAAAGATATAAGAGGAAATTTTCTTAAAATTGGGGGTAAAAGAGGGAGGTTAGCTAAAAATATTGAGGATATAAAAAAGATAGCCTTTAACGCTACTTGTGATGTACATCTTGTAGATGCCGTTAATATTTCTGATCAGGTGGGTTTAAGTGATGTAAAGCAGGATACATGGATAGTAACGACTGACGAAAAGCTAGTCGATATATTTAAGTACTTTCACTATATTCATGAAGGAAATACTGTTGGTAGGATAGCCGCCATAACTAGAAATGATCATCATAACTCGGAGTATTGGAATAAGGTCGATGACCTATCCAGCTTTTATAGGATTAAAAGAGAAAAAATGGAATTTAAACCTGAAAATTTTAAAAATGATAATGTGGATAGGATCGTTAACGAAGCTTTAGAATATGCTGACGAAGTACTGGCTAGATTGGCTTGTTAATATCAACTATATTCATACCGTCAAAACAATACATATTGAATAGATTATATTCGAACTCCTAAGCAATCCTTAGCAGTTCAATCTCAACTACCGAGGATTGCTAGGTAGTTCAAACCACGCCCAAAAAACTAACAATAAAGCCAATATAAAAGTATCAAAAACCATGATAACCCTCACTTTTGAACCAAACCTTGAACACCAAAGCCACGCCATCAATGCCGTGGTTGATATCTTTCGTGGACAGCCCTCCATGCTCGATACCAATGCTGCGCTCGATAACTTTGCCTTAGCCCAGCCGATAAATGTTGCAGGCAGTAAGAGCCTCATTAATCAACAAATGATTAGCCAGCAAATCGCCCGCCAAGCCATAGCCAATCAGCGCATTATTAGTGATGAGCAGGTGCTGGATAATATTCAAGCCGTGCAGCGTGAGCATAATATCGAGCCGTCAACCACGCTCTACGACGACGACAAAAACCTTGCTCAATATGGACTTAACGCCTCTATAGAGATGGAGACCGGCACTGGTAAGACTTACGTCTACTTGCGTAGCATCTACGAGCTGTATCAGACTTATGGTATGCGTAAATTTGTCATTGTTGTGCCGTCGGTGGCGATCCGAGAAGGCGTGATAAAGTCTATTGAGATGACCAAAGTGCACTTTGCTGGTCTATATGGTAATGTTAATGTAGATCCTCGTGTATACGACAGCAAAAACCTAAATAAACTCCGCGACTTTGCCACCAGTCAAACGATACAAATCCTTGTGATGAACATTGACGCCTTCGCCAAAGACGAAAACATCATCAACCAAGTGCGTGAACAAGGCGTTGCCCCGATTGAGTATATTCAAGCGACCAACCCCGTTGTTATCGTTGACGAACCGCAAAATATGGAGACCGCTAAGCGCTTGGACGCTATTGCCAGTTTGCAGCCGTTGATCACTTTGCGTTATTCAGCGACGCACAAGTACAGCCGTCATCTGCTTTATAGCCTAAACCCAGTCAAAGCCTATGACGCCGGACTGGTGAAGCAAATCGAAGTCGATTCAGTTATGAGCGATGACAGCTTTAATGAGGCTTATATCGAGCTGCTGGACATCACCGCCAAAAAGACCAAAATCACCGCCAAGGTCAGCGTCTATGCCAACGTCAAAGGCGTGGTCAAAAAGAAAACCATCAGTATCAGTGACAACGATGATCTCTATAAAAAGACCGAACGTGAAATATACGCCAATGGTTATATTGTTAGCGGCATTAACGCTGTGGAAGGCTACATTGAGTTTGATAATGGGGTGACCATTGATAAAGGTCAGCAGACTGGCGGCATGACTGATAGCGTCATGCGTTATCAAATTGAGCGCACCATTGAGGCACATCTGAACAAGCAGCGTAAACTATTACCGCAAGGGATTAAAGTATTATCCCTACTGTTTATTGACCGTGTCGATAACTATTTGCTTAACCAAACAGACGGCTATACGCGCTCAGGTAAATTTGCCCAGTGGTTTGAAGAGATATATCAGACGTTATTAGATAAGCCTAAATATCGTGATCTAAAACAACAATTAGCGGCGCACTATCAGGCTGGGGTCAGCGATATTCATAACGGTTATTTTTCTGTCGATAACAAGGGACGCGCTAAAGACACCTCTGGTAACACTAAGGGCGATGATGATACTTATAGCCTAATCATGCGAGATAAAGAAAAGCTGCTGAATCTAAATAATCCGCTGCAGTTTATCTTTAGCCATTCGGCATTGCGTGAAGGCTGGGACAATCCCAATGTGTTCCAGATATGTACTCTTAACGAGACCAAATCTACCCTAAAAAAACGCCAAGAAATTGGTCGTGGTCTACGTCTATGTGTCGGTGCAGATGGTCATCGGGTTTATGATAAGCAGATTAATATTCTGACTGTCGTCGCCAACGAGAGCTATGATGACTTTGCTAAAAGTCTGCAAAATGAGATTCAAGATGATTGCGGTGTGAGCTTCGCAGGGCGGGTAAAAAATCAAGCGCACAAGCAAGCCGTTCGTTATCGTAAAGGCTTTATGCTCGATGATAACTTCAAAGCCATTTGGGATAAGATTAAACAAAAGACTCAGTATCAAGTACGCTTTAATACTGATGAATTAATCACTGCCGTTACCAGCCTAATAGCCGATATGGCAGAAATAGTCGCACCGCAAGTTCAGGCTAACAAAGTACGCCTGACCATGAGTAATGACGGCGTAGAGAGTCGCTTATTAGCCATCAATAGCCAACGTCAGCATTATACGACGGATAATAGCGATAACAGTGATAACGCTGGCGCTGATAATGATATTAATCAAACGACTGTCAATCAAACGACCATTAATCAGCCTGTATGGCAACTGCCTGATATCTTAACTTATCTGGCTCGCCATACCAAATTGACCCGTGCCACTTTGGTTGAAATATTGCGTCAAAGCGGGCGTATCGATGAGATGCTTATTAATCCGCAAGTCTTTCTAGAGCGTTTGGTAGCGATTATTAAACAAGCGCAAACTGACCTGATGGTAAAAGGCATTGAGTACCAAAAAAACGGTCAAATATATGCCCAGCGATTATTAGAGCGCTTAGAAGCTCAGCCAACGGACGTCTATGCCAGCGATTATCATTTCGATGTTACTGATAGCGACAAGACGATTTTTGATAACCTAATACCACTGGACTCCAATACTGAGCACCAATTTGCACAAGATTGCGAGAGTATGGAGAGCGTACGCTTTTATTTTAAACTGCCCAATTGGTTTAAGATTAACACGCCGCTAGGGAGCTATAATCCTGACTGGGCGGTGATCAAAGAGGACGATGAGGAAATAAGCCAGCTGTACTTCGTTGCTGAAACTAAGAATACAGGTGGCAAAAGCGCAGTAGGTCATGCGGTAGATATCGCTAAGCTACCACTACCGCAACAACAAAAAATCCGTTGCGGTCGAGCGCATTTCAAAGCGCTAGACAATGAGCTGAGCTTTAAAGTGGTGGAGACAGTGGCGCAGTTGTAACAGTGACTTTGGCTTGATCAGAGCAGTAATGTGCCCAGACTTTGTGAGGTTTAATATAGATGCCAAACCTGCTGCGTTACAGTTAAGTCAGGAGCAGAGCCGATACTAGTAGGCCCACTTGCCAGCTCATATACTTGATAATGATCGCTATAGTATTGCTGAACTTGTTTGTCATCAACTGAAAAAGGTGGGCCATCTTTTTTATTTTGATCATAACTGAGGGTGATGATGAGCTGTGCTGCGTTATCACTGATGTGGCGTATTTGCTGGCTATAGTTGGGACGCATATCATTAGCCATTGCGATCAGTGCTGCTCGATCATAAAGCGCATCAATATGATCGATATCATCAGCTGTCAGGGCAAAAATATCAGCCACCCATAACCCAATCGTCTGTCCCGCCAGCTCAGCCTGATAGTATTTCATAGCGGGATTATCTGCAAGCTGGTGTATGGCAGGGGTTATACCTTGTTCAGCAAAAAACGCCTGTACTGCAATTTCAGACAGCTCAATACCGATAACCTCATAGCCTTGCTGCGCCAGCCATATCATATCCAGCGACTTACCACATAAAGGCACC
The DNA here is from genome assembly GCF_017498085.1 of Psychrobacter coccoides. GTDB lineage: Bacteria > Pseudomonadota > Gammaproteobacteria > Pseudomonadales > Moraxellaceae > Psychrobacter > Psychrobacter coccoides. Next base: position 65,096 of record NZ_JAGBKM010000015.1, on the reverse strand, counting down.
AATACCCGACTACTAGGAGACAGATCTAGCTTATCGAAATACTCCACCAATAACGGATTAATATCAGACTTATGAAAGCCAATACGACCTTCTTGCCAACGTGATTGCCAAAACTCTGGATTCATATAATTATCCCTAAAAAAACAGACCCTATTTATTATTGCTGACTATCATACCGCTAAACGCAATAAAAAAGCCAAGCGTATTAAACCTTGGCTTTTGTAGCGTACAAGAATATCTGTAGATATCTAGCTCACCATATACTGACTAAACTCTTTACGTAATTTGGCAAGCTTTGGTGGTATCGCAAAGTTGCAATAAGCTTGTCCTGGGTTTCTGTTAAAAAAGTCTTGGTGCGCCTCTTCGGCTTTGTAGAACGTCATAGCAGGATGAACTTCTGTAACCACATTGATACCCATATCACGTAGATTGTTAATAGTACGATCAATGGTCGGTTTTTGTGCCTCGTCACTGTAAAACACCACACTACGATACTGACTGCCGACATCGTTACCTTGACGATCTTTAGTGGTTGGGTCGTGGGTGGCAAAGAACACATCGAGTATCACCTCTAAGGGTACGATAGATTCATCAAACTCAACTTTGATAACTTCAACGTGTCCGGTATCGCCACCACAGACCGCTTCATAGTTAGCAGATATTGCATCGCCGCCCATATAGCCTGATACGACGGATTGTACGCCTTTTACTGATAAAAATACTGATTCGGTGCACCAAAAGCAGCCACCGCCTAATATAATGGTTTGCATAATTTTCCCTATTATTATATCTGTTGCTATAAAGGTGAGCTAAGGTCTTTATCTGGTTGTAATGTTTTCATTTTTCAATGACAGATTACTTTTGATAACTTATTGCTTACAATAATTTTTTAGCCTCAGCGCTTGCTAATCAGCTTAGCAGGTGAGCCAAACGCGATAAGTAACAAACAGTAATGTTATAATGGGCTTTTGCTACGTTAGTCTGCTCTGGGCTAATGGCATCAATCGAATTTTCTGAACACTTCCCAAACAAAGTTCCATTATGGAAACCAAAAATCAAAAATGAGTCGCACCATGAGCCAATCCAAGCCTGCTATCAAACACGACACCCTATTCACCACGCCACTTGATAAAGCGGCGCGCTTTTCTTTTGATGAGCAAGTGGTGGCTTGTTTCCCTGATATGATTCGTCGCAGTGTCCCTGGTTATGGTCAAGTGCTGGCGATGCTGCCCATATTTGCCCGTCGTCATTGTAAGTATCGTCAGCAGAGCGATAGTGGTCAGCGTGTCAGCCGAATTTATGATTTGGGCTGCTCACTTGGCGCAGCAAGCATGACGCTGGCAGGCGAGTTTGCGCCGCAAGACTTGCAGATCAAAGCGATAGATATCTCACCAGCGATGACGACTGAAGCGACCACATTACTGAGTGATAATTATCCTGAGCACGATATTGAAGTCATCACTGCTGATATCCGCGACGTCAAGCTTGAGCCATGTGACATGGTCATCTTAAACTTAACCCTACAGTTTTTACCCGCAGCCGATAGGGTAGCGGTATTAGACAATATTTATAATGCCTTAAGCGAGGGCGGTATACTGGTACTGACCGAAAAGACTCATGCTTTTGATGAGCAGTACGATGCATGGTTGGTTGAGCGTTATTATGATTTTAAACGTGCCAACGGTTATACCGAGATGGAGATCAGTGGCAAACGCAATGCGCTAGAAAATGTCCTCATTACCGATACCTTAGATGAGCATCATGCGCGTCTGGCACAAGTTGGTTTTCAGCGGCATCTGACATGGTTTCAGTTTTTAAACTTTGTTTCTATTGTGGCGTTTAAATAGTGGGGTTTGATTAATTTGTGGGAGCTGATCTCGCTTTTCGCTATTATCTGCTAGTTTGTATGAGGCGAGAGGCTAAGGTTTGGCGCGTCTCCTGCTACGCGAGCCACGCCAAAACCAAGCCCTCGCAACTCATTCAACCCAGCAGGATAACCGCTACAATCGAGGCTAGCGGTGACACCGCTCTCGTGCTTATATTCACCGTAGTTAAAGTTTTATCTCACTAAAAAACTGAAGTCTTGTAGGATGCCGCCTTGCGCACCATTTTGTAGTATATGTTTGCTTAATTTAGATGTGCGCTGGGTATATTCTACGCTGACTTCCCAGTTTAAGAGGTGTTCAAGGGTGGGTCATTTAAAATATTAGCGTTGAAGGGATCATTTGTAATGAATAAGATTAATAGTTTAGATGCATATATAGACAGGTCGGGAAAGGCTATGTTAGCGGGTTGTTGGACTTATGATAATGCTAGAGCAGCAGAAAAAATGTTAGATTGGGATAACATTGGGAAAAATAATGAAGCATGGAAGGAAGGCCCTTTTTTGTCAGCAGGCAGCGGTCAAAAGGAAATTGATAGAACAAGACCCTACTGTTTTAGAATGAGTGAGCACTTTTCTACTGTTGCTAGTATGGTAGTAGGCCCACCTCAGAATGGCGTTGGTAAAATACAAATACCCCTACCTCCTTTAAGTGAGCAGAGATCGAAAGTAGAGCCTGTAATATCAAAGCTAATAATAATTGAACAATTCGAACTATTTAAAGAGTTTTTAGAGACATTCGAAGGGCCAACTAATAAAAAAAGAAGGACAGAATGGGAAAGCATATTAGATGAAGAAGTAATTAAAGACATCACGAAGATAACAGATAGAAGGAATGCTCTAACTCACGATTCAATATATGAACTTTCTTCAATGCAAGAGGCAGTAGAGTATTTTGAGAAGCTTAAATATTTAGCACCTATACTTTTTAATTTGTCTTCATAGTAGCCTACCGAATGATAACAATATTAACGCAGGTGGGTTATGCTCTGTCTTCATTCTCTACGAGAATTTGACAAGTCTAACTTATTTTGTAAGGTACGCCCAGCGCACCAACTCATTGAACGTAAGGCATGAATATGATTCCATCTATAGCCGAGAGAAAGATTCATCAAGTATTAACAAGAAAAATAAGCTTCCAATCATTTGAACAATGGTTGTATGAAGATAATGTATTAGAGTCTAGCAACCCCGACTTGTATCTTGAACTAATTTCCTTTGATTATAGTTCTGAAGATATTTTTAAGGATTACTATGATAGTTTTGCAAGACACGTCCATTTTCATAAGTTTGAGGCCGACCGAATAAAAGAATATCTATACTCAATTATTAATAAAGATGAAAACTGTGGTAATGCGATTTGTGCAATGTACGAGTTATACTGTGACGGTTATGGGTTTCTAGGAAGGTTAGGAATTATATATGGGCTCTACCTAGTAGACTACGAAACCTCTGAATCAAACCATAATATAGAGAATATCTTAGATAAGTTATATCCCGAGATTATTGAGGATGCTAAAAATGCATTAAGTTGGTTAGCAGAAGGCAAAATTGTTTTTATAAGGCAGGATAATGGTTATGGTGTTTTTGAATATGAGGACTTTCGTAGTGAAGCGGAAGTTTTGCAAGGACAGGCATAAGACGCATTCAAGTTAATGGCATAAGTAAACACTCACGTTATAAGCTGTTAGAAAATCCTATTTAAAGGATTTTCCTTGCAAGCAGAATAAAGCAATGCTTTGTTTTAATGACTTTCTGGTGCGCTGGGCGCACCCTACGAAAACTACATGAAATCAGCTCTTGCCGAGGGACGAGGCGCGCATAACCTCTTAAAGAATACCGAGCTATGTCCTGCATATTTGCCAACTTTTAAAGCACTCCAATCTTAAGGCTCATCTTTTTTGCTTTTGTATTTAAAATCTTTAGACTCTCTACCAACGTTATCATTAATCAACCCGAACTGAACTTTTATGACCAACCAAACTATTGCTAATGCCGAACGTGAACTGTATTTAACCTTGCTAGCACTAGCGCAGCAGCAGCCGAGCGCTTATGAATGGCTAAAACAACTACCAACGTGGCTAGGTGATATAAAAGACAAAGCCAACTATGCACACGCACCTGCTTATCAAGCATCGGTAGCGCGTTTACCAGAACTAATCGTCAATACTGTCGATTTGAACAGTGATGTGTTGACGATTGAGGCAAGCCTTAGTAAGTCTCAGCGCAAACAAACAACAGCGTTATTAAAGCAGCTAATGCCGTGGCGCAAAGGGCCGTTTAAAATTGGTGGTCAGATTGGCGATGATGAGTCAGGTATCAAAATAGATACCGAGTGGCACAGTGATTGGAAATGGCAGCGGGTAGCGCCGTATTTGAGTACACTAAAAAATAGACGTGTGTTAGATGTCGGCGGCGGCTCAGGCTATCATGGTTGGCGCATGGCAGGAGCGGGCGCAGATACGGTCATTATCGTTGATCCGTCTTGTTTGTTTTATCATCAGTTTATGGCTATACGGCATTTTGTCGGTAGCGCTGACGCTCATGAGACAGGCCGCTACCGCACCCATTATATTCCCGTACCACTTGAGGCTCTGCCGGCGCACAGCCAGCTGTTCGATACCGTATTTAGCATGGGTGTGCTATACCATCGTCAATCCCCTTTTGAGCATCTGCAACAGCTCAAAGGACAGCTGATAAAAGGCGGTGAGCTGGTGCTAGAGACCTTGGTTATTGAGGGCGATGCCAACACCGTACTGGTGCCCCATGACCGTTATGCACAGATGAATAATGTGTATTTTTTACCGTCAGTAGCGGCTCTAATCGGTTGGCTAAAAAAAGCTGGATTTCATGACGTGCGCTGCGTCGATGTCGATGTGACAACCATAGAGGAACAGCGCAAAACTGAGTGGATGACGTATCATTCGTTAGTAGATTTCTTAGACCCGAATGATCACACAAAGACTGTGGAGGGTTATCCTGCACCGATGCGTGCAACTTTAATTGCCAAGAAATAACAGAGACATATATCTAGTTAGTCATATATCTAGGCATCAAAAAAGGTCATTCGATCAAACAAGGTCACTGTGCTAAAGAAAAATTAGATGAGCCATTTTTTAAAGGCGACTTCTAAGAGGAGCTTGAGCAAAAAGCCCACAAAACCTGCACCAAGAGCCAAGAAAATCCAAAAGGTACCTGCACGTCCAGCATCAGACTCTTTGGATATGTCCCACATAATAAAAAACAAGAAAGCGATAAATATTGGTAGTAAGACGTATAAACCCCAACTGGTGATGGTGCTGGCAGCGATAGCAAACATAATGTAATCCTATAAAGTGGTCATGGGTCGTCTATTTGTTTTTATTATTTTACCATGTTTATGATGGTAAGCGACGATGGTCTGTTGCCTTGCCGCTTGCCTGATGTGACAGCCAGTCGACAATGTATGTGAGCAATACCAATCACCATTATAACGTGGAATGGGTTGGGTATAAACAACGGCTACAAAGTGAATCACAGTATGCTGTGTTTTGTTGGGGGCCCGACTGTATAGTCAGTCCAATATGAAAAAGATAAAGCGGAACTGGGATGCTTAGTTTTTTAATGTTGGTTTTGCAGCCTCTGTCGGCGTAGGCACAGCACGCTAGAAAAATTTATACCCGTTTCGCATTATTAAATAACGTATCCATTTTATTTAGTATCGACTATATCCGGTTTTAAGAGGTTGTATTTTGACGCTATTTTTAGCGTAATGAGTGCAATAAAGTATAAAGATTGTTATATTTATAGATTACTTATCTTTTTTACATTTTTTCTCTTCTGCAACGCCAGTCTCCATTATAATACGCAGTCATTGATTGCCCATATTTGCCATAATTTATACCGTTTTTGTTATTTAACTGAGTTTATATCCTTATGTCACAAGCCCAAATCGATACCTTAGCGACGCTATTTGAGCACGCTATCCAAACCTTAAAAGCCGAAGATGTATTGCCTGCTGATTGGCAAAACAACAGCCAAATTACGCGTACCAAAGACTTAAGTCACGGTGATTTCGCTAGCAATATTGCGCTTACCGCTGCTAAAGCTGCTAAAAGCAACCCACGTATGCTGGCCGAAAAGATCGTCAATGCGCTGCCTGAAAATCAAGACATCCGCCAAATAGAGATTGCAGGCCCTGGTTTTATTAATGTGTTTCTAAATAGCGATGCGAAGTTTGCGGTCTTAAATGATATCTTTACTCAGCAAGAGCGCTTTGGTTTAAGCGATCAGTTTGATGGGCAAAAAATTCAAGTCGAATTTGTCTCAGCCAATCCAACATCAAGCTTGCATGTCGGTCATGGCCGAGGGGCTGCTTTTGGTATGAGTTTGTCAAACTTACTCGAGGCTGTGGGCTTTGAAGTGAGTCGTGAGTATTATGTCAATGATGCCGGTCGTCAAATGGATATTCTGGCGACCAGTACATATTTGCGCTATCTACAAGCCAATGATGAGCAGGTTGTTTTTCCTTCTAATGCTTATAAGGGCGATTATGTCCGCGATATCGCAGAGACACTTAAGACGCAGCATGGCGCCAGCTACGTGCATAGCTTTGAGCAGGTCGTCAAAGGGGTACCAGCAGATGCCATATATGAGACAAATGCAAATGGCGAGAAGGTTTTGGTATCTGGTGACAAAGAAGCCCATATTGATGGGCTGACTGCCAACAGTAAGGCTTTGTTAGGCGACGGTTATGGGGTGTTTTTGAATGCAGCGCTCAGCAGTATTTTAGCTGATATCAAAGATGACTTAAATGACTTTGGCGTGCACTATCAATGCTGGTTTAGTGAACGATCCATTGATAACGAGATTGAGCCAGTACTACAAATTTTAGATGAAAAAGGCTATCTGTACGAAAAAGACGGTAATATCTGGTTTAAGTCGACTGAGTTTGGCGATGAGAAAGATCGTGTGGTACGCCGTGCCAATGGACAAACGACGTATTTTGCCTCAGACATTGCTTATCATAAAAACAAATTTGATCGCGGGTTTGATAAAGTCATCAACGTTTGGGGTGCTGATCATCATGGATATGTACCACGGGTCAAAGCGGCACTCTTGGCGCTCGGTATCGACGCTGAGCGTCTTGATGTGGTACTGGTGCAGTTTGTGGCCCTCTGGCGTGGGGACGAAAAAGTACCCATGTCTTCTCGTTCGGGGCAGTTTGTGACCTTGCGTGACTTACGTCATGAAGTGGGCAACGATGCTGCGCGTTTTTATTATGTGGCCCGTAAGCCTGAAGTGCATGTAGACTTCGATCTTGAGCTGGCTAAGTCGCAAAGCAAAGACAACCAAGTCTATTATATTCAGTATGCGCATGCTCGTGTGTGCCGAGTATTAGAAAAGCTACAAAATAGCGGTTTCGTAGTGGATGACACGATTGGTCTTGCACAGCAGACGCTATTGAACGCCCCCAATGAAGACGAGCTGATTAAGCTATTGGCAGGTTACCCAGCGACGTTGTTGCGTGCAGCGACAGGCTACGAACCGCATGTGTTGACCAACTATCTAAAAGAGTTAGCAGCCCTGTTTCACGGCTGGTATGACAGTAATCGTATCTTGCCGGTGAGCTTAACGTCGGGCGAGACGCCAAGCACAGAGGAGATGGATCTGATGCAAGCTCGTCTGCGGTTGTCCAAAGCAGTACGACAAGTATTGGCTAATGGGCTTGGTTTATTAGGTTTATCAGCACCGTCTAGTATGTAGTACGGGCGTATTCATAATTTTGTTAGGAGAAAGTAGGCCATGCTAGCCAAAAAACCCAAAGGAGCCACCCAAAAGCGTAAGTCAAGTAGTGTCTCAGGCTTACTTTGGATGTTTGTCGGGTCGATATTGACGCTGATGATAGGTGTGTTTTTATACTTATCACCGCTTTTTGACTTTAGTCCTACAGGGAGTGACGCTGGCACGGATGCGGATCGGCAAGTGCAGCCTCGTGTCGATACCGATACTGACAACAGTGATTATGAGTTTTATGAGATTTTACCCAATCAAGAAATGGCCACGATTCCTGATGAGGATATCGGTGACATGAGTAATGATCGTGGAGGAAGTATCAGTGCTTTTGAGCCAGATGTTGTGGTGACGCAGCCTGAAGACGCTTCACGCACTCGTGACGAGAGTACAGAGAATCTAGGTATATCTGAAAACACGGTCATTGAGCCGAGTAGTGGTAACAATGTTAATGAGGCAGCTGACGATGAGATTGTGGTTGTTGAAGAAAACGCCACTTATGATGGTACGCCGCCGAGCAGCAACACGCCAAACAATGCAGGTGCTGGAGCAGCAACAGCCCAGCCAGCCGCTCCTGCGACGACTTATATCTTGCAAATCAATAGCTTTGGTAACGCTGATGAAGCGGATCGTCGCCGGGCACAAGTACTGATGGCGGGTGTCGATGCCAAGGTCGTCAAAAACACCACAGCTAATGGCTTACCTATTTATCAGGTCATCTCAAGACCCATGGACAATCGCCAAGCAGTGACCAGTGCTCAGCAGCGTCTACAAAATAACGGTATCGACTCTATTATCGTGGAACAACGTCGTTAATCTCAATAAATAAAAAGCGTCATTTTGGCGCTTTTTTTAGGTGCTTTTTTTGCTACGTTTCTTATCATCTATACAAAGAGCAAACCTATGACTCAAACAGACTCAGTAAAGCCTTCTGTGAGTAGAGTAAAGGCGTTTTTTCAAAAATATTTTATCGATGCTTTTACAGGTATGGCATTGGGGTTGTTTGTTACCCTTATTGCAGGACTTATCATCTCGCAAATTGGTGGTTGGATAAATATACCCGCATTGGTAGCTGTTGGTAAACTGGCATCCATACTGATGGGGGCAGGAATCGGGGTTGGCATCGCTTATTATCTTAAAGCGCCAACACTGGTGATGCTCAGTTGTTTGGTCGCTGGTATGCTAGGGGCACACTCTGAAGCGTTGATGGCGGGGACGTTATTTATACCGCAGGAGGCAGGACCTGCTACATTTTTGGCGATACCTGGTAATCCTATTGGTGCTTACTTGGCTTCTGTATTTGCCTATCGTGCAGGTACTTGGGTTGCAGGAAAGACCAAACTGGATATTTTATTGGTGCCACTATTGGTATGCACGGTGGCATTAATCGTTTGTGCTGTGCTCAACCCTCCTGTTGTGGCAGCTGTTGATGCGATCGGTCAAGGTATTCAAGCGGCCACAGAGCTACAGCCGTTATTGATGGGTATAGTCATCGCTGTAGTCGTGGGTGTTTTGCTGACACTACCCACCTCCAGCGCTGCTATTTGTATCGCTATTGGCCTTGGCGGGTTGGCAGGCGGTGCGGCAGTGGTAGGCTGTGCGGCGCATATGATTGGTTTTGCAGTAGCCAGCTTTAAAGACAATGGCATGAGCGGGGTGGTCTCGCAAGGTCTCGGCACCAGTATGCTACAAATACCTAACGTACTCAAAAAGCCATTGATTTTATTACCAGCAGTGATTGCTAGTGCTATCGTCGGTCCTATTGCGACGGTCGGCTTTGGGCTGGCCTGTACGGCGACAGGAGCCGGTATGGGGACGGCTGGATTGGTCGGGGTGTTTGGCGTACTTGAGGCATCGCAGGGACTAATGAGCAGTACTCAGATGTGGACGGCAATCATTCTCTTAATGTTTGTATTACCGGCGATAATCGCTTGGGGTGTTGCGTATGTGATGCGGCGTATGGGCTGGCTTGTGGCTGGCGATATGAAGCTGCCTTAAGGTACGTTTTTTATGGATTATAATGTTTTTCGATGAGATCAGAGTCTGGTCCTTAGTACGAAAAGCCCAGTTCAAACTTGAGCTGGGCTTTTTTTATTGGTGTTTTTGCTACTTACAAATAGCTTATTATATGTATATGCTATTAACGACGTACGTCTACTGGGGCGCCGCCTTTTGGCCAATCCTTATCTTTATTGGCTTTGACAGGGCGTGGCAATTGAGTGAAGTAGCTAGAGATGTCAATCGCTTCTTGATCCGTTAAGGTATTGCCTTGACCAAATGGCATTTTACCTTTTACAAAGGCAGCGGCCTTGTAGGTGCGTGCCATACCAGCGCCATCGTTAAATGAGTTGCTTCCTGCAATTGCTGGATATATATAAGTGCCATCGTCGTTATATTGGCCTTCACCATCATCACCATGACAAGAAACACAAGTTTCGACAAATAGCTTTTTACCATTTTCAGGATCTGGTGTTAGCGTGTTGTCAATGGCTACAAAACCACGACCTTCTGGAGAGATACCAATCGGCATATCTTGTGACAGCCATGTCATGTATGACATAAAGGCGTTCATCTCGTCTGAATTCATATCTAGTGGTGTGCCATTCATCGAGCGCTGAAAACAGCCATTAATGCGCTCTTGTAATGAGTTAACCCGTGCGTCTCGTCCACGATAGATGGGAAAGATACCGGGTAGGCCGTTCCAAGGGGCAGCATAAGCTTCTGAGCCATTATTTAAGTGACAGCTGGTGCAGTTGAGCTGATTACCAACATTATTAGGCAGCTCCCGATAAGTATGGTTGGCAAGCTCCAAACCTCGGCGTACCGCTGCGCCATATTCGTCATCTGGAATGGTAGACTCATCTGGCATGCTAATGTTTAGCTTAGCACCTGGGTTTGCTGCCATTTCTTCTTTAATCGCTGTGGCACGTGCTTCGAGTGACTTTACTCGTGCTAGTGCCTCCGCTTCTTCGACACGGTCCACAGCCTTGGTGTTTGATTCGCTACAAGCGCTCAAGCTGACTGCACCCATAGTGAGTATGGCAGTCATAACTATAGAGTAAGAAGGCTTAGCCCGTAAAAAAATCTTCATTGGAATAACCTTATAATAAAAAATAATATGTAAATATATCGTTTTGTGCTAAATTACTAGTCATAGTTGTATTACTAAGCCTGTATTTTATGAGTTGAATTAACTGGGTAATCAATCTGCAAATGGTTAGCGCCGCTATTGTACCAAATACAAATACGTAAAGTGTTTTTAACTTTGAGCCGACTACGGATTTTCGTTATTAAATACAAGGCAGACGCTCATATCTTATTCATAAAAAAGCGCTCAACCACCATCTGTGATTGAGCGCTTTTTTTACTGCTTATTACTATTGATACAGGCTATGTCATGACGTTGGCTTTTTTATGGTGGCGTGGTTTTAACTTACGAGACAGTTTGTTGATATCATTGAGCACTTTGCTATAACGTGATGGAAATAGGCGTTGTACAGCATCTATCATTTTGGCATCGTTGCCAATTAAGCAGCGTGGCCGATTATTCGCTGCGGCTTGTAAGATAATCCAAGCCGCCTGATTGGCATCAAATTTGAGCAGTTTGTTAAAGCTTTTAATGGCTTTGGGACCGGCACGCATACCGATATCATTGATACTACTGTTGCCACGGGCGCTATTGGCAATATTGGTTTTGATGCCACCAGGATGGATACAGGTCGCTGACACCCCGCTGCACTGAATGTCTAACTCTTGACGCAGGCTTTCAGTAAAGCCGCGTACAGCAAATTTGCTGGCATTATAGGCAGACTGTGAAGGCTGCGCAGTCAAACCAAACAGACTGGAAATATTGACAATGTGACCATGCTCAGTGAACTGACGGGATGTCTCGTTTTCATCATCAGTATCAGCATCATGACCACTGCTATCAATGGCACTTTGTTTGACGCTGTTTTTAATCAATGGCAAAAACGCTTTGGTGCCATAGACCACACCCCAAAAGTTAATGTCCATCACCCACTCAAGCTCACTAATGCTACTGCCTTCGACAGTAGAGTATAGCGCTACACCTGCATTATTAAAGATAAAGTTCACTTTACCATGCTCGTTCATGACACTGTCGGCCCAAGCTTCTACTGCCTTGTGATCTGAAACATCTAAGGTGGTAGTGGTGCTCTTAATATCATAACCAACGAGCAGCGCTTGGGTTTCTGCAAGCGGTTCGGCATGGATATCTGATAACGCCAGATGACAGCCCATTTTAGCCAAATGTATGGCCAACGCCCGCCCTATACCAGAGCCTGCACCCGTAATCGCAGCGACATGATTGCGATAATAAGGAGCGATATCTTGGTCTTCAGGTGATGAGAAAGGAAGGTGCTGACGCAATGAGGTCGCTACAGTGGTGAGGTTATTAAGCATAACAAACAGTCCTTTGTTTGGTTGATGGTCGTTATTCAAACATCCAATGAATGACAGAATAAAAAAATAATGAGTTACCTTAGCACACTTTGTCACAGCGCCTGATAGGGTTTAATAAACGCTACTGTCACTTTTTAGCACAAAAAAAGCGCTTGGCTGATGCCAAACGCTTTTGTTATAAAAGACACTCACTGCGCAATAAGCGCCAAATCTTAGACCAATCTCAAAAAGGCTTTTAGATTAGGCCACTTTAGGCGTTTTACCGTCGTTAATCACCGCTTCATCGACAGTTACCAGCTTTGCGTTTTCCATCGAGGGCAGTTCGTACATGGTCTCAAGCAGTGCGTTTTCTAAGATAGAGCGCAGTCCACGAGCCCCTGTTTTGCGCTCCATCGCTTTTTTAGCGATAGCATCTAAGGCGTCATCGGTAAACTCGATTTCAGCGCCTTCCATATCAAACAGATATTTGTACTGTTTGACCAATGCGTTCTTGGGCTCTGTGAGAATCTGTACCAAGGCCGCTTCATCAAGCTCTTCGAGGGCAGACAGTACAGGCAGACGGCCGATAAGCTCAGGAATCAGACCAAACTTAATCAAGTCCTCAGGCTCTACTTGTTGTAACAAGTCTGAACTACGGCGGCTGTCATCTTTTGAGCTGACATCGGCATTGAAGCCAATACCGGTTTTTTCAGTACGTTGCTGAATGACTTTATCAAGACCGGCAAATGCACCACCAACGATAATTAAGATATTGCTGGTATCGACTTGGATCAGCTCTTGCTGCGGATGCTTACGGCCACCATGTGGCGGAATAGCTGCCACTGTCCCTTCAATGAGCTTGAGCAAGGCTTGTTGCACCCCTTCACCTGATACATCACGGGTGATAGAAGGGTTGTCACCTTTTTTGCTGATTTTGTCAATCTCATCGATGTAAATGATGCCTTGTTCCGCTTTTTCTACATCATAGTCAGAAGCTTGCAATAGTTTTTGGACGATGTTTTCGACATCTTCACCGACATAACCCGCTTCGGTCAAGGTGGTGGCATCAGCCATTGCAAACGGCACATCAAGCAGACGTGCTAAAGTTTGTGCCAGTAAGGTTTTACCAGATCCTGTCGGACCGATGAGCAAAATATTGCTTTTTGCCAGCTCAACCATGGCATCATCGGCACCAATCTTGGCTTTTTTACTGTCTTTTGCCAATGTTTGGCTAACTTTTAAGCGTTTATAGTGGTTGTAGACCGCCACCGCCAGGGCTTTTTTGGCAGCGTCTTGCCCGATGACGTACTCATCAAGTTTGGCACGCAGCTCCTTTGGGGTTGGCAGTTTTTTGTTGACCCAAGAGGTATCGATTTCGCTATCATCACTACTGTCTTCGTCGCTATCAGCGATCAAGTCAGTACATAGCTCAATACACTCATTACAAATATTGGCATCGTCAGCAGCGATCAGTTGTTTGACTTCGCTTTTGGCTTTACCGCAAAACGAGCACTGCGGGTTATTATCTTCTGCCATATAAAGGCACTCCTAAAGTTTGAATCTTTTGTTATCTGCTCACCACGAGACGACGCTTTGGTCAGTCTCGCTGTGAATGCACTGGCGATAAGTAGACGATAAGTATCTGCTAACGGCAAAAGTTCAGCCGGTCAGCATTATAAAGCAGCAGGGCGGCGCTCCAATACTTCATCTACCAAGCCGTATTCTTTGGCCGCTTCAGCACTCATAAAGTTATCACGGTCAGTATCTTTGTCCAAGCGCTCAACGGGCTGCCCGGTATGCTCTGCAAGCAAGCGGTTAAGCTTGGCTTTTAGCTCAATAATTTCACGGGCATGAATCTCGATATCTGACGCTTGACCACGGAAACCGCCCAATGGCTGGTGAATCATGACACGTGAGTTGGCGAGCGCATAGCGTTTGCCCTTTGCACCAGCAGATAATAGGAATGAACCCATGGATGCAGCTTGACCTAGACAAATGGTCGACACGTCAGGCTTGATGAAATTCATGGTGTCATAAATAGCCATACCTGCTGTGACGACGCCACCTGGTGAGTTGATATACAAGTGAATGTCTTTGTCAGGGTTTTCCGCTTCCAAAAACAGTAGTTGGGCGACGATAAGGTTGGCCATATTGTCTTCGACCTGACCTGTCAAAAAGATAACCCGCTCACGCAGTAGGCGTGAGAAAATATCAAAAGAGCGCTCACCACGTGATGACTGCTCAACGACCATTGGCACTAATGCATTCTGTGCGTCTTGAGCTTGGTGTGCGCTCATGAGCGTATCAAAGTGAGGGTTAGAGATAATGCGATCATAATCTGTCATAAAATATCCTATAAATGAGGCAGTGTATTGCGGTGTTTTGAATGAATAATACGCAAAGTATTGAACATACTGATGACATAAAGCCCGAGTATCTAGCTGAAACGGTCATGATTATAATAGTCAGTATTACCGTAAGCAGCAGGGCCATGTAGATAATTATCCCTTATTAATAAGGGGTCTGTACACCTTTATCAAGGGGTTAATCCATAATCTACCAATAAAAATGCCCCAACGAATTGTCAGGGCATTTATCATAAATAGGCAGTCAGTGGTGCAATGACGCTAGATTACATGCCTTGCTGCTGCTGTTGTTGAGTGGCCAGTAGGTCTTGATAGCTGACTTCTTTATCCGTTACCTTGCCTTGATCAATCAGATAGTCGACGACTTGGTCTTCTAGCACGACAGACTCAATGTTGGCACGTTGCTGCTTGTCATTGGTGTAGTACTCGATGACCTCTGCTGGATCTTCGTAGTTTTCAGCCGCTTCTTTGATGAAGGCTTCGACACGATCTTGGTCTACTTCTAGCTTTTGGGTGTCGATCACACGGGCGACGATGATACCAAGACGGGCCGCACGTAATGCTTGCTCTTCAAACAGCTCATTAGGCAGCATGTCTTTGTCAAAGCTGTCTGCACTGGCACCAAACTGCTGTGAGAAGCGCTGCATCATCATATTGCGCTGACGATCAATTTCTTGCTCGAGCATGGCGTTTGGTACATCAAATTCGTTCTTTTCTAATAATGCATCAAAAGTCGCTTGCTTAACTTGGCTACGTGCAGCGTTTTTGATTTCACGCTCCATGTTTTTGCGCACGTCTTCTTTTAATTTTTCAACGCCGCCTTCAGTCACACCAAACAGCTCAAGAAACTCATCATCAATCTCTGGCAGTTTTGATCTTTCAACCAATTTTACATTGATTTTGAACTGTGCTTCTTTACCTGCTAGGTCTTCAGCTTGATAGTCTTCTGGGAAAGTCACATCGATGACTTTTTCTTCGCCGGCTTTCATGCCTTTGATACCTGCTTCAAAGCCTGGAATCATCTGGCCACTACCGATAGTGAGTTTAAAGTCCTCAGCAGACCCACCTTCGAATTTTTCGCCATCGATAGAGCCTTCAAAGTCGAAAGTGACCTGATTGTCCTTAGCGGCCATGCCTTTTTTCTCAACAAATTCGGCACGCTGTTTTTGCAAGTTTTCGATCATGGTGTCAACGTCTTCGTCGCTCACAGTGGCAGTATGACGCTCAACTTCGATCTCATCAATACCCTGTACGTCGATTTCAGGGAAGATTTCAACGGTCGCTTGGTAGACCAAGAAGTCGTCTTCTAGTTTGACGTCATCAATATTTGGCATACCAACAGCGCGCACATCTTCAGCTTTAATCGCTTCAAACACTGTGTCACGGATCACATCGTTGATGACTTCTTGCTGAATACCAGCGCCGTACTGTGAGCGGATATGTGACATAGGTACTTTGCCTTTACGGAAACCGTCAATTTTGGCAGTTTTGGCCACTTGGCGAATACGTCCTTCAACTTTGTTTTGGATTTTTTCAACGGGAACTTTAACAGTCAGCTGAGTTTCTTTTTCAGACAACTTGTTGGTTGTGATCTGTAAATCTGTAGCCATGTTGATTACACCTTTAATGGTTAGAATAACAAACAATCAGTCCTCAAAGACATGCAGGTTAGGCTGATTGCCATTGGATTGAATAGGGGAGATTAATAACCAGATAATGCAAATGGCACTATCTGGCATCGAATATCAATAATAAGTCGTCAGCTATGACACCTAATGCATCTCAATAATCATGCGCTATCTTAGGCGGTTAATACAATCGACTTCTTACAATAAAATTTTAAAAGTAGAACAGTATAATCTATCTGTTAATTAAAGTAAAAAATATCTGTTTACGGTCGGTTTGCTTTATATCGACAGCTGCGTCAGTAGTTTACTGATCGCTTGCCCCCGATGACTGATGCTGTTTTTGTCTGCAGCATTTAAGCTTGCTGCCGTCGCTTGCCGATCTGGCAACCAAAACAGTGGGTCATAACCAAAGCCACCATCGCCTTGTGGTGCCTCTAAGATTTCACCTTGCCATAAACCTTGTGCAATAATCGGTAATGGATCTTCGGCATGACGCACCAGTGCTAAGACACATACAAATATCCCTTCGATGGGCATATCTGGCCGTGCGTCACGAATAGGCTGTAAATCTTCGATGAGTTTGGCATTGTTCATTGCATCGTTGCCATGCACGCCTGCATAGCGAGCTGAGTAGATGCCAGGTGCGTTACCGAGTACAGGCACGCACAGACCTGAATCATCGGCGATGGCAGGTAGACCGCTGATACGACTGGCATGACGTGCCTTTATAATGGCGTTTTCGACAAAGCTAAGCCCGTCTTCTACCGCATCTTCGATATCCAGCTGTCCTTGGGGTACGATGCTAACACCAAGATTCGCTTCAGCGAACAGCCTTTGCAGCTCTGCAAGTTTGCCTTTGTTGTTACTGGCGAGTACCCATTGGTTGTGACTAGAGGTGGAAGACGATACAGCAGTGCTCATAGGATATGTCCGTAAATATATAGATGAATATAATTAAAACGACTATAGATAGCCGGGTACAGAGGTTGTATTTTACCCAATACCTAGTATAGGATTGTCACTGCTCATAGTCAGCAGGCGACTGGTTAGAATAGCACTTTCTAAAGCAGCTTGTGCTTTAGCGCCATTATGGTCAATTTTGGTCAAAAAAACTTGATTTTTGCAAGTTTTCGCCAGATTTTGACAGGTGAGCACCAGTAACCGCTGTCTATAACATTCGGTAACTGATATTGTCAGTTACTCTTGCTATAATGGTTATCAAGCTACAGTGAATTATAGCTTATCGCTTGTGAATTTAAAGTTAACAGTATATTTGGCAGTAAGTGACTGGCGATATAGTGTTGGTTAAATTCATTGTGATGCGTCATTGCGCATCAAGCAATATATTCATACCTTAACAATAAACTCAGCCAATTTAGCTCGATATTTTGTATATCAGCGCTCAGATGCTGACTTCAGCAAAATATGAGTGGCTTAATAAGCAAGGATAAAATAATTATGTCAAAGATTACTCTACCAGATCTACCGTATGCAAAAGATGCGCTTGAGCCACATATCAGTGCCGAAACTCTAGAATACCATCATGATAAGCACCACGCCGCTTATGTGAATAAATTAAATGAGTTGCTACCTGGTTCTGGTCTAGAAGACAAAACATTGCCAGAGATCATCGAAGCCACAGCAAAAGATGACAGCAAGCAAGGCATGTTTAACCAAGCAGCACAAGTGTGGAACCACACTTTCTACTGGAACTGCATGACGCCAGACAATGGTGGCGGTGAGCCAACGGGTGATCTAAAAGCCAAAATCGAAGAAGATTTCGGTAGCTATGATAAGTTCCGTGAAGAGTTCAAAAATGCTGCAACCTCACAGTTTGGTTCAGGTTGGGCATGGTTGGTCGCTGACAAGGTAGGTGGCAAGCTGTCTATCACTAAGACAGGCAATGCTGGTACACCATTGGCTGACGGTCAAGTAGCGGTATTGACGTGTGACGTATGGGAACATGCGTACTATGTCGACTATCGTAACCGTCGTCCTGACTATGTTGATACGTTCCTAGACAAGCTAGTGAACTGGGACTACGCCAACGCAAAATATAAAGGTCAAGATGCTGGTGTTGAAGAGTAAGTATTAAACACTAAGTATTTGATTTGAAAAAAGGACGCTGCGAGGCGTCCTTTTTTGGTTTAATGAACTATAGCTAGTTTGTGCTAATGTTGGAACGACACTTGCTGTATTTAAGTTTTCTAATATACTTTTTAGAGGTAATAGTGGAAACTTTTTTAATAATTGCTGTGATAACAATAGTTTTATTTCTTTTTATGAGAGGGCTTTTTTCTTTTAAAAATGCTACCCAGTTAACGCTTAGACCCTTTAATGAATGGATAGTACTAGCTAAAGGAGGAAGTAAAAAAGAACGAGAAGTAATGAGTCATACCATCTTACTTGAAACTGGAAGTTTGTTAGAGAGAGCAAATATAATTTCACAGAGTGAGTTCAAAAAAATATTCTCAGGCTCTAGAATTTATGCTTCAGACGTTATAATCTTAACCTTGATAACAACTCATATTCAGGATCGCTTTTCAGACTCTAGCGAATTTCCCTTGAACGAATCTCATCAGGTTAGAATTTACTTTTATAACTGTTTTTCTAGATTGTATTTCGAGGGTTTTTATTCCGAAGGCAATCTTTATAAGGGTAAAAATGCTTTAATGGCTATGGCTAGGTATGCTACTGACAAAGAACAACAGCCATGGGATTGAGTTCATATAGTTTGGTTTTGCATGTAGTGACCTATTCTTAGTTCAAGGCTCGATAAGCTCTACAGGCATCCTTGTATCCATTCTGACAAGATTTATCTAACCAACGAAGTGCTTCAGCCTTATTTTGCTGTATGCCTTTGCCTTGATAGTACATTCCACTAAGATTAAATTGAGCTTGTACATTACCTTGCATTGCCGCTTTTAAATACCAAGTAAATGCCTTGGTATAGTCTTGTTGTACAATTCTTCCTTCATCATATATCGCACCAAGCTGATTCTGAGCATTAGCGTGATCTTGCATAGCAGCTTTTTGTATCCATTCAAATGCCTTGGTGTGATCTTGTTTTACGCCTCTGCCTTCCTTATACATGAGACCAAGCTCATTCTGAGCATTAATGTGATCTTGCATAGCAGCTTTTTGCATCCATTCAAACGCCTTAGTGTGATCTTGCTTTACGCCTCTGCCTTCCTTATACATGAGACCTGTCATCTCTTTAGCGTTTATATTACCCTGTATAGCTGATTGTAAGTACGATTCAAACGCCTTGAGGTCATTCTTATTGGTATACATTATACCAATAGCAAATAACGCATCAGAACTACCTTGCATAGCAGCTTTTTCTGCCCACTCAATCGCTTTAGTAAAGTCTTTACGCACACCGTTACCTTGATAATACATCATTGCAAGATTTACTTGATCGCGCGGGTTACCTTGATAGGCTAAGTTTTTAATTAGCTTAAAAAAATCAGATTCTCTACTGCTCCCATAATAGTTAAATACTATTATAGATAAGACTATCGCTCCGACTATAAACCAGATAAGCATGTATATACTCCTAAATAGAACAGCTATATTTTAAAAAAATAAATAAAACAAAAAGTCATGATTGCAATAAATTGAAAATCAGGGCGCGTTCTACACATCAATTTTTTTTGAATAAATTTTTTTGGGGTACTGGACGCCCCCTATTGCTTAACAGTTTTATCAAACTCAAAGCACCTCAAAGTTATGCGCCGCTAACGCTTCCCTCAGCATGGCAATATTATAATAAGCATGCGCCTTGGTGGTATTTTGAAAAAAGATATACAGCGTATCAAAGTGCTGACGTTGATTGGCAATCGCTTGTGCCCAGTCCTGCATTTCCGCCTCGCTATAGCGATAATCATGACGGTCGGCTGCGCTCATCGCATCCCACCAGTTTAGATTATTACCATGCATACGCAGGTAACCAGTACGCTCGGTAAATATCAACCGTGACGGTGGTAGGCCGCTGACTTTGGGATAATCCACGCTACACCAAATCAGACCTTGCTCGATAAAGCTATCGACCACCTGCGGGGTATGCCAGCCATTATGACGAAACTCAACGGCTAACGGGTAGTCCTTAAACCAACTGACGAGACTTGCCAGATACAGCCGATGCTCACGGGTACGATCAAAGCCGTGCGGGAATTGCAGCAGTAATGGCGCTAGCGCATCCGCTTCGATAAGTGGCGTGAGGGCATTTAGAAACGCTTGCGCATGCTCACTTGTGCCTTTACGTGCATGAGTAAAGTCTTGATGCAGCTTGACGGCAAACTTCAGCTGACTGTCTGCTTGCACATAGGCCTTATTGATCATACCAGCAAAGGCTTTTTGCCCGATTGGGGCATAAAAGGTGCTGTTGATCTCTACGGCACCGTATTGACGAGCATATTCACGCAAAAAGTCTGTCTTCTTAGTGCCAGTTGGATACAGCGTACCGAGTAGGTCGGTATCGCTATAGCCGCCTGTGCCAAGGTAGATACGCGGGGTAGGAGAGTTATTCATGATTAGAAACTGCTGAAGATGTGAGCGTGATTATTTTTTTCTGTTCCATAGCCATTCAATGACCGCCAATAGTGCCAAGTCATTATTACGGGCAACTTCATGGCTACCAAGCTCACGGTTGATGGCCGTGCGGCCGTCATCAAATAGTGATTGGGCGTAGTCTTTCGCCGCCTCGACGCCCATGAGCTTGGCATAAGTAGACTTGTCTAGCTTTTCATCGCTGCCGGCAGGTTTGCCCAAATCATCAGTCGTGGTAGTGACATCCAAGATGTCATCTTGCACTTGAAAGGCGAGACCAATGTGCTGCGCACAGTCTTGTAGCGCTATACGCTCTTGGGCAGTGGCGCCAGCACACACCCCGCCCATGAGCATCGCCGCCTCGATGAGTGCCCCTGTTTTGTCACGGTGAATGGCCTCTAGGTCTGCTTGGGTAATATCTGCAGTGGCCTCAGCATTGAGATCAAGCATCTGACCTGACACCATCCGCCGAGCACGAGGGGCAAATATCGCCAACAGCTGACTGGCGATATGGCTATCAAAAGGCGCAAAGCTTGGCAGCTCCGCTGTCAGGACTTCAAAGGCCAGTGTCTGCAGCACATCACCTGCCAGCATGGCCGTTGACTCCTCAAAAACGATATGAGCGGTGGGTTGACCACGGCGTAGGTCGTCATCGTCCATACAGGGCAAGTCATCATGTACCAGAGAGTAGGTATGTAGTAACTCCACCGCTAGCGCTGCACGGCGGCACATATCATAGCGTGAGTC
Source organism: Psychrobacter coccoides (assembly GCF_017498085.1). Lineage (GTDB taxonomy): Bacteria > Pseudomonadota > Gammaproteobacteria > Pseudomonadales > Moraxellaceae > Psychrobacter > Psychrobacter coccoides. Next base: position 43,749 of record NZ_JAGBKM010000015.1, on the reverse strand, counting down.
ACTCTCTAGTTGCGTCTCTAGGTTAGGCGGTGCTGCTGTATGATCGCTGCTTCTATCGTCGGCTAGGACACTGCTATAGTGAGAAGTACAGATGCTGGTATCGACCGTCGCAAAGCTACTGGCGACCAATAATGGACGTACCAACTTGCCCTGACCTGTCATGACATAACGGCAGGCATCTGCTAATGGGCTGGGTAGTTTGGCATAGTCAAACAACAGCTCGATATCTTGTGCCAACTGCACACGTAGAGCACTATGAAACGACTTGAAGTCAGTGAAAGGGACAAAGCGAGGGACAGAAGAAACGGACATAACTCAACCAACCACAAGATGAATAAAGGTAGAAATGGTGCTAGTGTATCACGATAGCTGATAGCGCTGACATGACTACTTGACTGATAGCCGATATCAGTTACGTATTAATGATTTAACTTGTCGGTTGCATATGGTTTGATGAGGGAGTAGGTTATGAGTCTGGCTAATAAAAACCACAGTCTGCCTCAGATGTATTTGCCAATGATTTATAGTGACTTATGAGTCTGGCATTATACTGTGACAGTCAGGGGCATAATCCCCTACACTAATTGACGTCAAAAACGGTCTAATGATGTGCAAGTTTGTTTGGGCCGTTAAGTTTGAATCTGATTAAAAGCCATCAGGATAATAACAACACATACTAACAGTCAGCTATTTTTTCATGTTAAAGCTGGCTGTCATCATAATTAACACATCGCTTTTATAACATAGCAAGGAGTTTCAAATGGTATATCAAGGAAATCGCATCACGGTGACAATGCTAGAAGATGGCATCGCCAACATGCAGTACAACGCCGAAAACGAGAGCGTCAACAAGTTCGATGCTGAGACCAATAAGCAGTTTACCGAGGCAGTCAATGCACTGGAGCAGTCTGATGAGGTAAAAGGTCTGATCGTGACCTCAAGTAAAGGCGTGTTTATCGCTGGTGCTGATATTACTGAGTTTGTCGGCTCGTTTAAAAACCCAGAAAGCGAGATTAAAGACTGGGTGGTCGGTATTAATGATACCTTTAATCGCTTCGAAGACTTGCCATTCCCGAAAGTAGCGGCTATCAATGGTGCAGCGCTTGGCGGCGGTTGTGAAATGGCATTAGTATGTGAATACCGTGTTATGAGTGACAAAGCCATTATCGGCTTACCAGAGACGCAATTGGGTATTTTCCCAGGCTTTGGTGGTACGGTGCGTAGTACCCGTGTAATCGGCATCGACAATGCGCTTGAGCTTATCGCTACTGGCAAGCCCAAAAAAGCATTAGAAGCGCTAGAGTTAGGCCTGGTCGACGCCTCTGTCGCTGCTGATGATTTGCAAGATGCGGCAGTAGACTTGGTCAAAAAATGCATCTCAGGTGAGATTGATTGGCAGGCCAAGCGTGAAGAAAAGCTCAATCCTGTTAAACTCAATCAGCTTGAGCAAGCGATGGCGTTTAATAGCGCCAAAGGCATGATTTTCTCTAAAGCCAATCCAAAACAGTACCCTGCGCCAGCACTCGCTATCGAAGCGATCGAAAAGCATGTCAATCTGCCACGTGACAAAGCGATTGAAGTGGAAGCGACTTACTTTGCCAAAGCGGCGAAAACGCCACAAGCCGAGAGCTTGGTTGGCCTATTCTTAAACGATCAGCTGGTCAAAAAACTAGCGAAAAAACACAGCAAGCAAGCACACGATATCAATGAAGCTGCCGTACTGGGTGCAGGTATCATGGGCGGCGGTATTGCGTATCAGGCTGCAAGCAAAGGCTTGCCAATCATCATGAAGGACATCAAGTCTGAGCAATTAGATTTGGGTATGGGTGAGGCCAGTAAGATACTAAGCAAAATGGTCGATCGCAAAAAGATGACGCCAGCGAAAATGGGTGAAACTCTAAGCCGTATTCGTCCAACGCTGAATTATGGCGACTTTGCGGAGACTGACATCGTCATCGAAGCGGTGGTAGAGAACCCCAAAGTGAAGCATGCCGTACTCAAAGAAGTCGAAGGCTTGGTAAAAGAAGATGCGATTTTGGCTTCGAACACGTCAACGATTTCTATCACCCATCTGGCGACAGTACTTGAGCGTCCAGAAAACTTCGTCGGTATGCACTTCTTTAACCCAGTTCACCGTATGCCACTGGTAGAGGTTATCCGTGGCGAGAAGTCTTCTGAAGAAGCCATTGCGACGACCGTGGCGCTGGCCTCGAAAATGGGCAAAGTCCCTGTCGTCGTCAATGACTGCCCAGGCTTCTTAGTCAACCGTGTGCTGTTCCCGTACTTTGGTGCCTTTGATTTGCTGCTTAAAGAAGGCGCTGACTTCGTCCATGTCGATAAAGTCATGGAAAAATTTGGCTGGCCAATGGGCCCTGCGTATCTCATCGACGTTGTCGGTCTAGATACAGGTGTACATGGCGCAGAAGTCATGGCCGAAGGCTTCCCAGATCGCATGAAGCCTGACTACAAAGGTGCTATCAAACATCTATACGAGAACGAGCGTTTGGGTCAGAAAAACGGCGTTGGTTTCTATAAGTACGAAACGGATAAGCGTGGTAAGCCAAAGAAAGTCGCTGATGATGCCACTTATGCCTTGCTACAAGAAACCACTGATAGCGACAAGCAAGCGTTTGATGATCAGACCATTATCGATCGCACCATGCTGGCGTTTTGTAACGAAACGGTACGCTGCCTAGAAGACAACATCGTTGACACGCCAAGCGAGGCAGATATGGCGATGATTATGGGCGTTGGCTTCCCACCATTCCGTGGTGGTCCTTGCCGCTATATCGACCAGATGGGTCTAGATAATTATCTAGCACTGTGCGAGAAATATGCGCACCTTGGTAAAGCTTATGAAGCCCCGCAAAAGATTCGTGACATGGCAGCAGCAGGCGAGACGTTTTACCCAACCGCTTAATGAATATACCAAAATAGGATAAGTGCCGTATCCGTAGGCGTTTTAGATGACTATTCATAATCAACATAAAAAAGTGCTTACGGTTACTGACAATAAAAATTGAAAAGGAAGATAGTATGACAACTTTAAGTCCAAAAGATGTGGTCATCGTAGACGGTGTGCGTTCAGCGATGGGCAAAACCAAAAACGGTATGTTCCGTCATGTACGTGCAGACAATTTATCAGCTGAACTGGTACGTGCGTTGGTTGAGCGTAATGACTTTGATACCAATGATGTCGAAGATATCATTTGGGGCTGTGTCAACCAAACCCTAGAGCAGGGCATGAACATCGGTCGTAACATCGGTCTGCTGGCTGGTATTCCAAAGACCACAGGCGGGCAAACGGTTAACCGTCTGTGCGGCTCGTCTATGCAAGCGCTACACACTGCCGCTGCACAAATCATGACCAATCAAGGCGATACCTTCATCATTGGCGGTGTCGAGCACATGGGTCACGTGGGGATGATGCATGGCATCGATCTCAACCCAGCAGCCTCTAAGCACTATGCCAAAGCTTCAAACATGATGGGCTTGACGGCCGAGATGCTTGGTCGTATGAATAACATCAGCCGCGAAGAGCAAGACGCCTTTGGTCTGGAGTCGCATCGCCGCGCTTGGGCAGCGACTACCGAAGGCCGTTTTGACAATGAGATCGTCGGTATCGAAGGCCATGATAGTGAAGGTCGCTTGCAGCTGTGTACCGTCGATGAAGTGATTCGTCCAGATGCTACCTTAGAGCAAATGCAAAAGCTGCGTCCCGCCTTTGATCCAAAAGGTGGTACGGTGACAGCAGCGACATCTTCTGCGCTTTCTGATGGTGCAGCAGCCATGTTGGTCATGAGCGCTCAAAAAGCTCAAGACTTAGGTCTTAAGCCTCGTGCTCGTATCCGTAGCATGGCAGTCGCTGGTTGTGATGCGGCGATCATGGGTTACGGTCCGGTCCCTGCCACGCAAAAAGCGCTGAAGCGTGCTGGCATGAGTCTTGATGACATGCAGACCATCGAGCTCAACGAAGCGTTTGCAGCGCAAGGCTTATCCGTCCTAAAAGCACTGAACTTGACGGACAAGCAAGACATCGTCAACATCAATGGTGGCGCTATTGCATTAGGTCATCCGCTTGGCTGTTCTGGTGCGCGTATCACCGTGACTTTGCTAAATGCGATGGAGCAGATGGATACTGAAATCGGCCTTGCGACCATGTGTATCGGTCTGGGTCAAGGTATCTCGACTATCATTGAGCGGGTGTAAGCTTTTAGGGTCACAACGCAATTTACAGTGATTTAATAAAAGATAGATAGTTGTATTAGTAAAAGCTCTCAGTTATTGGCTGAGAGCTTTTTTATTGGCCACAGCCCAGTGTGTTATTGATGGCACAGTGTGCATAAGTTGTTACTGCAGAGGATGTTCATTGACGGACTGAACAAAATATGACTAAATAAGAGCGTATCTTATAACTATAAATAACCCTGTTATTTGGTCTGCAGCCAGTTGCTGCAAGCGTACAAGGAGTGTATGTACTATGTCATCTACTATAATTACCGACCGCACCTATCGTATCGCCCGTGAAAACACACAAGCCATGCTGATAGACGTGCAAGAGCGTTTGGCGCCGCATATCTTTGACAATGAAAACATCGTCAAAAAGATCATTACTTTGATTAAAGGGCTGCAAGCGCTCGATATTCCTGTCATGCTCAATGAGCAATATAAAAAAGGTCTAGGCGATACTTTGCCCGAGATTCTTGAAGTCTTAGAAGGCGATAATGCCAAAAGCTTTGAAAAAGTCACGTTTAGTGCCTGTGATAATGATGATTCATGGAATTATCTGGCGCAACAAAACCGCAGCACCATATTACTGTTTGGCGTAGAGGCGCATGTCTGTGTCATGCAAACAGCGTTGGACTTGCTCGATAATGGTATGCAGCCTGTGATTGTGGCTGATGCGGTGGGCTCAAGGTTCCCTTATGATAAAAAGCAAGCCATTCGCCGTATCCGCCGTGCCGGCGCGGTCATAACGACGGTTGAATCCATCTTGTTTGAGCTGTGTCGTAGCAGTAAAGACCCTGCATTTAAAACCATTAGCAACCTGATAAAATAGTCACATCAGTTGTCATGGTCTGGTCATAAAAAAGACTGAGCTCTGTACCATACAGCGCTCAGTTCTTGATTGATTGGAGCAGTTTAAGGGTAGGAGGTCAGTGTAATATGCAGCACAGCACTGGCCTTTATTGACATTTAGGGTTTATTTGGTGCGGTTTACCATACCCAGCAGTTGTCCCATTTGTACAGTAGTGCCATGTGCCATCGTATCTTGCCAAGCCATACCTGCATCTTTTGGCAATACCACAATCGCCGTGGAGCCGAGATAAAAGCGACCAAGCTCATCGCCTTTTTCAAGCTTCATGTTGTGATTCGCTTCTTGAATATCATCAGTACGGGTGATCTTGCCTGTGGCTACGGTTTCGATACCAGCGACAATCATCGCCCCAACCAAGACAACAGCAGCTTTGCCATACTCGGTATCAAACAGACAAACCAAACGCTCGTTGCGGGCAAACAAATCAGGCACATTAGCCGCCGTAGTATTATTCACCGAAAACAGAGTGCCAGGTACATAACGGGTGGTAGTCAAAGTGCCTGCAAATGGCATGTGTACACGGTGATAGTTGCTAGGGGCGAGATAGACTGTAGCAAAGCTGCCATCAGCGAAGTAGTCGCCATCTTTATTATCAGCAAGCAGCTGACCGATATCGTAATGCTTGCCTTTGGCTTGAAGTAGCTTATGCTTTTTTATTTGTCCCAACTGAGAGATCATTCCATCAGCAGGGCTGACGATGCCATCTGTGCGGGTATCGATAGTACGGGCGTCATCTTTGAGCTCACGAGTAAAAAAGTCATTAAAGCTCTCATAAGCATTCAGGCTTTGACGCTCATAATCATCTAAGCTGATATCATAGGCCTTGGCAAAGCTACGGATAAAAGCACGTTTCACCATAGGGTGACGACTGGCGGCCAAACGGCCAGCAGCTTTGCTGATTTTTTGTTGTGGCACAAACTGTTGAATGGTGGTAAATAAATTCATGATAGGTGACCAATATCGTTATTAAAATTAGAAAGTAGCATCAGGGAATCATTCATCTTTATATTTTATCATGGTCAGCATCTGAGGGTATGACCATAATCGTTAAAGGAGGTAATCAATGAGAGCACTTATCCAGCGGGTCAATCGTGCCAGCGTCACCGTTGATGAAAGCTGTGTCGGCTCAATTGATCAGGGTATATTGGCATATATTGGTTTGGGGCATGACGATAGCTTAGAGAATGCACAGCGGATGATCGATAAAATTCTGACTTATCGTATTTTTGAGAATGAGAGCGACCCAGCGAAGTATGGCAAGCTGGATTTAAATGTGCAGCAAGTTGCTGGCGGGTTATTGCTGGTGCCGCAGTTTACCTTGATGGCAAAGACAGACAAAGGCCGTCGCCCTGACTTTGGTCCAGCAATGACACCTGATGCGGCACAAGTGCTGTTTGAGCAGCTGGTCGCTTATGCCGACACACAGTATGCCAAAGTTGCTAACGGTCAATTCGGTGCCAATATGCAAGTTGAGAGTGTCAATGATGGACCGCTAAACTTCTTACTAGAGGTGTCGTGAATCGTTAGGACTTAAATCACTAAAAATGGTTTAGATTCTAATTGTCATCAAACTGTCATAATTAAGACGTTTAATAGACTCAGATTGGCATAAATCACTAAAAATGGATTAGATTCTAATTGTCATCAAACTGTCATAATTAAGACGTTTAATAGACTCAGATTGGCAATTGCTGTGGTGTTTTTTGCCTTTAACCCTTTTAAGAGTGCGTAATAACAAGGTTGTTGTATGTATAATGAGCAGATTTTAATCGTTGAAGATGAGCCTGCGATTCGTGAGATGGTGGTCATGACCTTAGAGATGGCGGGGTTTGATAGCTTGCAGGCGACTGATGTCTCAGAAGCGCATCAGCAAGTGGTTGATCACCGTCCTGCGCTTATCTTACTAGACTGGATGCTCCCTGGAGACAAAAGCGGCATTGATTTTTGTCGCATGCTCAAAAACGATGAGTTGCTCGCTGAGATACCTGTCATCATGCTGACGGCCAAAAGTGAAGAGGACAGCAAGGTTCATGGCCTTGATGCTGGCGCTGATGACTATATGACCAAGCCTTTTTCAACACGTGAGCTGATTTCGAGAATCAAAGCCGTCTTGCGTCGCAGTAGTGCACTGAGTGCTGATAAGTCCATCGACGTGGGGAAGTTGAGCCTCGATCCCAAAAGCCAGCGGGTCACTGTAAGTGGCAAAAGCATTGAAGTTGGCCCAACAGAATATCGTCTCTTGGCGTTTTTTATGAGTCATCCGGAGCGTGCTTATACCCGCACACAGCTGCTTGATCAGGTATGGGGTGGCAATGTCTACATCGAAGATCGGACCATAGATGTCCATATCAGACGCTTACGTAAGCTTTTAAAGCCTCATGGCTGCGATACTTTAATTCAAACCGTGCGTGGTACCGGCTATCGTTTCTCTAGTCTGGTTGAAAACGTATAAAGCAGCTTGGCAGAATGGTATATGGCTTGCAGCGTATAGTTGATTCATTATAAAAACGATACAGTGCTCCTGAGATAAATTTTGCGCAGCCTCTGTCGGCGTAGGCACAGCAAGCAAGTAAAATTTATACCAGGAGCACGTGACTATTAATAATGTATCGATTTTATTTAGGGCGTGTCCTCATTTTAAAAATGGTGATAAAAATGAGATAAATGGCAGACAAACAAGAAAAATAGCGCTGATAATATCGAGATATTAACTCGCTATTTGCCGCTGTTTGGCAACATTTAACCATTTTTAGCCCATTTAAATGACGATTGATTGAATTGAGGACACGCCCCAGTACTGACTATAGCGACTAATGGTAAGGATGATAGATGACTATGGAAAATGAACAGCAGGGTATGCAGCAAGATCAAGTCGCTCAGCAAGACGTAATGGGTCAGCTTAAAAAGATCAGAAGCTCATTACGGGCACTGCAAGATGCGGTGATATTGCTAAATGACGATGATAGCTTGGAGTGGTGGAATCAGGCGGCTGAAGACTTATTGTTGTTACAATCAAACGATAAAGGCAAGTGCATTTTTGATTTTATTACTGTGCCTGAATTTCGTCAGTACTATCAGAGCATGACGAAACCCAACGATGGTGTCCACATGGCATCTTGGCGAGATCCTAAGCGTTATCTTAAATGCGAGCTCACCCCGTTTGGTGACGAAAAGCTATTGATTATCTATGATGTGACGCGCCTGCATCATTTAGAGCAAATGCGCCGTGACTTTGTAGCAAATGTCTCGCATGAGCTGCGCACCCCATTGACAGTCATGATGGGCTACCTTGAGAACTTCTCAGGTCAACCCGATATGCCGCCGCACTGGCAACGTGGGTTTGAGCTGATGACCCAGCAGACAGCGCGTATGAATAGGATTGTCAACGACTTATTGCTGCTGTCTCGAATTGAGATAGAAGAGACGCATGAGCTACACTATATAGATATGACCAAACTGCTTACGCATATTTACGATGATGCGCAAGCCTACAACACGGAATACAATCATAGTATTCATTTGCAAATAGATACCTACGACGGCTTATATGGCTCAGAGATGTACTTAAATAGCGCCTTGTCGAACTTGGTCATCAATGCGATTAAATACACGCCAAAAGGCGGCAACATAACGATCAGCTGGGCAAGAACCTCTGATGGCTGCCAGTTTTCTGTTGAGGATGACGGTATCGGTATTGAGCCGCAACATATCGCCCGTTTGACCGAGCGCTTTTATCGTATCGATAAAGGTCGCAGCCGTGCCACAGGTGGTACAGGACTAGGGCTGGCGATTGTAAAGCACGTCTTGTATCAATATGACGCAAACTTACAAATTGAATCTACAGAAGGCAAGGGCTCGACTTTTAGCGCCGTGTTTCCAATCAGTCATGTGCGCACAGCTGCTCCGCTCTGATATTTAGTCTTTTTGCAAAAGTGGATAAGGATTGACAGCACTACCATTGATATATACGCCGTAATGTACATGTGGCGGTGTGCCTTTAGCGTTGCCACTGTCGCCGACATAACCGATGATATCGCCGGCATTTACCCAATCGTTTGGACTGATATCCGCATAGTCTTCTAAATGCGCATAATAATGTCCTGCACCGCCAGGCCCAACGACGACCACCACACGCCCGCCTAAAGTATTCTCTCCAACCTTGCTGACGATGCCTTGCGTTGTTGACTGTATTGGTGTACCTCTAGGGGCAAAGATATCGATGCCTTCGTGAGAGCGTCCTTGGCTACGTGCTGCGCCCCAAGTATCAGTTAGATGCTGTCCTGGTAATGGGCTGGGCAGGCTGTTTTCTGTTGGCAACTCTTGCTGTAGTAGGCTGAGCTGTTGCCACTTAGCGACGACAAAAGACTGGGTTTGTTGGCTGATGCTTGGAAGGAGTTTGTCCAATACAAACAGCAATACAAGCAGCATCGCCGCTCTGATCAGTAAGCGGAGCAGACGGCTAAACAGGGTGGGTTTTGGTGGGTGCTTATCGTCATCAGCTATCATTGAGCTCTCTTTATCGGTTTGATGGTTTATTATAGAGTTATTAGAACATATCCTCATCTAAATGTTTATCGATTGACTCAAGGGTACGCCCTAATGACAGTCTAAGGGCCTTATTTTGTAGCACTGGTATGGTATTGTTTTATCGAGCTTTTATCCCCATAAATATAACGTTTCTTGTCACACTTTACACAAAACCTCACCTAGATAAAATATTATGCCAAAATAAATGCTGCTACATATGGTTAAACTGCTATGACTCATACCGCACTGATTATCGATACGGAAACAGACCAAGGCAGTGATCCAAGGCCGATTCAGGTGGCAACTATTAATGTAGCGACGGGTTTTGAGTGGATGAAGTATTTTAATAGTGGCAGATCCATCTCACCAGTGGTCATCAAAGTACATGGTATTACCGATGAGGATGTGGCTGGTCTGGAGTGTTTTAAGCTAGAGAAATTTGAATTATCAGAGTATTTGATTGGTCATAATGTACGCTTTGATTGGCGAGTCATTGGCCGTCCTTCTACCAAGCTGATATGTACGGTACGTCTAGCACGAGAGGCTTTTCCAGAATGGCGTTATTACGGTCAGTCAAAGTGTATTGAGCAGTTAATCGGCCAGTCTGCAGCCCGTCAGATGACGGCAGCCGCCCATGATGCGCACGCATGTGCTATCTGCTCTATCAAGCTTGCTGCGAGCGCCTTGATATTGCACCGACTGATTTTGCTGAGGCGCATAAGATTTCCAATACCGCTCAGCCTATGCGCAAGATGCCTTTCGGTAAGCATAAGGGCAAGCTCATTAAAGACGTGCCCATCAGCTATGCAAAATGGATGCTGGCTAGTATCCATAACCTGCAGCCGTCATTGTATTCGGCTTTGACTAAATGTGTCGAAGCAGAGGCGTCTAATAAAATTAAGGACTGAGCTTATCATCCTTGATAACTGGCCATCATTGAAACCATGTCAAAGCGTCTTTATTGCCGTGAGATCAGATGACGTGTGTTATAGTGAGTTTGCAATAAACGGATACGCTAATGTCACCGTACGACTGGTAGAGGTTTTATTTACGTGCTGTATTTTGTTGATACTGCGCAACACTCATTTTCCTAGGAGTACGGTATTGGCTTTCAAGTGGGTCAACTCTAATATAGATATTTATCAACAATAAATAATAAGACACTCTAAAAAATAACAATCGACATAAAAACTTAAGGAAACCCTATGCAAATGAACATCAACAATACCAATTATGAAGTATTAACCAGTCAAGATATTACCCATATCGAAAAAGCGGTAGACAAGTCCACGCTAGCCATGCCATTGGTCGCTGTCTATTGTGGTTCACGCTCGGGCAATGATGAAGTCTATGAAAAAGCTGCCCGTGAGTTGGGTCAGGCTTTGGCAAAAAATGGTTTGGGTTTGGTATACGGTGGTGCAAGCATTGGGCTTATGGGTGCGGTGGCTGACGAGGTCATTAACTCAGGGGCACAGGCAGTAGGGGTGATTCCAACCTTTATGCTCAAACATGAGATTGCTCATCAAAAGCTGACACGTTTGCATCTGACAGACACCATGCACACACGCAAGACCGTCATGGCAGAATATGCGGACGCCTTTATTACCTTGCCAGGTGGGCTTGGTACCCTAGAAGAAATCATGGAAATTGCAACTTGGCGTCAGCTATACCAACACGAAAAACCCATGATCATTCTTAATATCAATGGCTTTTACGACACGCTGATCGAGCATCTAAAATATACCACTGAGCAAGGCTTTATGAAGCAGCAGGATCTTGATCGTTTGGTAGTCTGTAACAGCATTGATGAAGCCATCGACTTGTTACATGTGGTGGTCAAGATTGACGATGAGGTCGATACAGAAAAAATGGTAGGGAAATAAGACCCTACCCAAAACTCTGCAATCAACCCATAGTAAAGACGACTATTAAGCGCCCAAGTTATGCGGAGCGCTTGATTGTGGTTTGGTCAATACTGTTATTGACCTTGGCCATCGCCACTGGAAATCCACGTGCTGCAGCCAAAGTATGTGCCAGCTTGTCGACAGTCATGCTATTGTTATGAGCAAGATATTGCCATTGATGGGCGTAACGCTGACGATTGGCTGGCGTGTCGTGGTCTATTAAATCAACCTCCATAAGCTGCTCAACGATCTCATCAGCGGCCATCAAGGTCGATGAGGCTTTGACGTTTTCTGCACGTGCATAACGTATATTGGGGTATAAGCTGACATCAGCTACCCGCAGCGTGTCATCTGTCCCCGGGATTTGTTGTCCGCCATACAGTGCATTGCCAACGCTACGTGCACTATTAAAGGTGGGCACAAACTCAGCGATGTAATCAATAGATTTTTGGCTACGAGCTTGTAGCGGGGTTTTGTCCCAGCCATCTTCAATGTAGTGCACATACTGATTGGGCAGTTTAGGTTGAGCGCTGTACTTGTTAGAAGCTACCAGACCATCATCGAACAAAGTGATGGCTTTACTCATACCATGAATCTGAAAGTAACCCCCTGGATAAGGGGTCAGCTGTGCCATACCATCTGGCGTGCCTCGCTCACCATACACGATAATCTCTGGTATCTGCCCGCCAGCATCATCCCAATGGGTGATATAAGAAGACTTAAACTCTACCATGCGTTTGACATCGACACCGACCATATCATCTATGACACCGGTACGAAAACCACAAGCATTGATTAAATAGTCAACTTCTATAGACTCAGCATCAGGCTGATGTGTTTGCTGATAATCAATACGCCACCTAGTAACATGGTGGTCGGCATTGGTACAGTTCTCACAGTCCACCGGCATCACTTGCTGGACTTTGGTATCAGTGAAAACATGAGCATTGTCATATTCTTCTAACGCCAACTGAGCGGAGGCGGCCAAACGAAATATATTCCAACCATACTCTTGTACCACAATCAGGGGAAATTTAACTTTGTTGAGGTCTAAGTATTTAGCAACCGGTATCATCCACTCGTCAACACTGCTCGGCGTGGCGACTTGCTCACGTTCAGAGAGTGCAATCAACTGTTCATGACTATAGAGCTGATAATAATGCTCAGGCTTACCCAGGACTTCATTGTCGGGGTCTTTGGTGATCAGTTTGCGATAGGCATCTGTCAAAACATCAAGACGAGGCAGCAGGTCCTCTGGCGACCCTTTATCGCGAGTGGGCACAGCAAACACGGTAGGACGTACGTCTATGGTATAAGGGTATAGGCGCAAGATATCGATACATTGCTCGAGTAATGCCACGCAGTCCTCATCAGGAATTTCACGATAAAGATTGCCGCCTGCATGTAGATGACACATGGGCGGCCCATCGATTAGTGAGTGCTTTTTTTCAAAGAGATAAGTATCGAGACCCAATGCTGCAAGACGAATGGCTATCGTTGCGCCTGCTGTTCCACCGCCCAAAATACCCACCCGTTTTTTTGATTGGTTATTCGTTTTTTTATCAGGCACAGAGTCGCTTTTAGCAAACTCAGTGTCGTTTGCTGTGAAAGTTTGAGTCATTGTGTTTGCCATATCCTTACCAAAAGTGCATTTGTCACTGTTTTTGAGTGTGTGCTTATGGTCTTGATATGCGACTGATTGTGCTTGAGTTCAAGAGGGCTGTTTGGTTATAAAGCCTCCTCTAAATCCTGTGTTTCGGTCACTCTCTTTCTATACAATGGAAAGTACTCTGAGGTTAGGTCTTCTTCAGGCAGCCCGATATCTGCTACCAGCTGCTCATATTTAGCTGTATTAACCACCAGCCTGTAGGTTTTGAACACCAGCTCTCCAGAGCTAAACCCTTTTTTATACTCATATAGAGCATCTAACTTGGCACCAACTCCGCCGCCTAGATGGAGGGTGTCATATGCGTTTTGTCTTCCCCAGTCTCTAGCAACATGAGTAATCAGCTTAGAAGCTTGCAGTTTTCTATAGTCACTAAGTGTACCGCCCAGATGAAACTGCATGATTCCTGATTCTTTACATAGGGTGTAAATAGAAGAAGCAATCGCAATATCGTCTTTATAAGCTGTGAGCAATAGGATTCTGTCTTGTAGGTTTTTAGCCAGATCACAGAAGTAGCTGTCGTCGAAGAAGTAGTACTGGTCGGCTTTAACGTTTTGCATGGTCTCTTTGTAGATGTTTGAAAACATCATCGCACGCTCTACAGTGAGCGTTTCTGCTTCTACCGTCACATCCGTCTTCAGCGCTTTTTTGATTCCTCTGCGGTGTTGGTTTTGTGTTTCCTTCCAGTGCTCATCTTCAGATTTACTTAAGTCAGAATATAAGGTTAGCCCATGTGTGAGAGCTGTACCGACAGTGGGTAACCAGTCTTTATTAATGATTGGATGTAGCCTCATAAACAAAGAAACACAGCCCTTATGATAAAGAAAGTGGCGTATCTCTTCTAATATGGTGTCTATGTCTTGATTGGTTAAAGTACTGTCAATTAATGGGCCGCCGTAGCCATAAGTGGATGTGGCATCCCAATACTCATCATCGATGGTTCTGACGATGATTGGAATCAGTATTTTCTTATTATTATACTGCGCCATGATGCCTTTTGGAGTTCCACCATCTATAATGATGGAAGCATGAAGCCATTTAGATAAATGATATATGTCACATTTATAATCCAGCGCTTGTTTATCCCAGTTCTCATCAATATCGATTAGCTCGACATGTGTTCTATGCATTTTTAGAGCTTCTGCGCTATTTAGATTGTTGTTGTGTTGTTGTTAGAATCGCCTTTACTGAAATTATTGCTTCGTAACAACTATGGAAATGTTTGTTTTTATGGATAATTTGTTATAATGAATATATAAGATATCAACAAAAGTTAACATAATCAAGCAGTCCTGTATCGTAACTGAATTTTTATTTACAGTTGTGTCAATATGGATGTGACGTGATAATATAGAACAAAATATGGGCCTTAAAAGTAATATAAGTTGCTTTAGAGTATTCAACACTAAGACTGCAATCCTGCTTTTAGCGTTCGTTTATTTTCGATGTGGCAGGGGTATTAACGGTGTTTTATTCACGCATATTGACTTGCACCAATCCCTAAAAACCGTTAAAATCGCTCTTTAATTTTCCCGCTGGGGAAGGCTAAGAGAGTAAAAGTGTGGTGTTGGATGCTGGAATAAGCCAGTGATGCAATTGCCAGACTTGTAGGTGCCCTTAGTGCCTCAGTTACGTATGCAGTTAACGATATAACAGATGCATACATCGGACATAGAGAGCATATTATGCGTAAAGATATCCATCCTAACTATAAAGAAGTACTGTTTCATGACACGAATGCTGACGTGTACTTCCTAACTCGTTCAACAGTCAATACCAAATCTACTCGTGAGTATGAAGGCGTTGAGTACCCATACTATCCACTTGATATCTCAAGTGCGTCACATCCATTCTACACGGGCGAGCAGCGTAAAACGTCTACTGAAGGCCGTGTTGCTAGCTTTAACAAGCGCTTTGGTGCTTTTGGTGGCCGTAAGAAAAAATCTGCAGAATAATTTATATCCAGCCCTTAAGCTTATTTTGCTTGAGTGCTGCTATAACTGTAGTAGTAGCAGAAAACCCAAAAAACCGCTGATCAGTCAGCGGTTTTTTGGGTTTAATATACTTGGTAATACAGTTAACACTCTGTGCTCAATATGTCGTTTATCAGCTCAGCAAGTTGCTGCGCCCAATAGCCATAAGTGATAGAGCTTGGATGAAAGCCATCGCTGGCAAACATAACCTGACTGTCTATAGATGCACCATTACCATGCTGCTGCGCCATATGTGCAAAGTCCGCTGCCATATAATGAACGTCTGTATGTTCATGACAAACGTGCTGCAATACTTTATCAAGCTTGTCAGATTTTGCCCCCATAAAGTCATTTAAGGGCGTGGGTAGCGCCGGCATTTTTGCCATCGGTGGTAAACTTGAAAATATTAAATGTTGTACACCAAATTTACGCCTCGCAATAGTAATAATGTCTTTTAGCTGTTGTCGCCATGTAGTCGTTGAGACGTTGCTCGTAGCGTCGTTGACACCCACACTCAGAACCATGACGTTAATGGGTGTGCTCGGTACTGGCAAGACGTATAATCGGCGCAAGATATCAAAACTGGTATGCCCAGTGGTGGCCTGCAGTGACCAGTTAAGCGCTGAATAGTTTTGTGTGATAATAGCGTGTTGTTGTAGCGCAGGTATCAGCTTGCCCGCCAGTGCCTCTTGCTGCGTCAAAGTACCAACACCTGCAGCGGCAGAGTCGCCAACAATCATAACTTTTAATATAGGCAAGTAGTCGTTTGTCGTATTTAACCCAACGCTACCGTGGCGCTCGCCTTTTGGTTCTGACAAGCGCACGGTATCACGCTTCACCTTGTGACCTTGATAGAGGTATATAGGCACGAGTAACACATCTTTGGCAATCATGACGGCTTTTGGCACGGCTCTTATCTTAGTAGAAGCTACCATCCTGTACGCTCCCGAATCGTGGTAAGACTCTCATCAACGAGCAACTTACCATCGACAAACACGTCCTGTAGTAGATTTTCTGCTGGGTCTTTTAAGGCGTCTTCTTTGATGGTTTCTAGACTGTCGTCTGCACGTTTAATCAATGCCAACCGTCCTTTTTTGGAGCGTTTGGCTTGACTGGTAATAGGGTCTTTAAAGATATCGCTCCATTCACCATCGATACAAATGGCACTGGCCTTCATCGCCCAGCTCATGGTGTCTCGGTTCACTTGTTGTAGCAGACCGCCGCCCATCCCAAAAGTGACGTTGTCAGCGCTAAAGCCAGCTGCCATGACAGTATCTAGTATTTTACCGATGCTTTGCGGATTAATACCATCGCCTTGAATGAGACGTACATAGTCAGGTAGGATCTTATAGCCTTTACTATTAGTGGTTGCACCAAACCTTGCTGTCAATCGCTGTAAGGCCTCACAGACAACCTCGGCAGGGTTGCCGCTGTCAGGGCGTATGACCAAGGTGCCGCCCATGGTCTCGACCTTATTCTTAAGTGCATCACCCCAGATATTGTCAATGGCATTCCACAAGTCATAGCTGTCTGATACGACAGCGACAGTATTGCCTGCACCGCCAAATTGTTCGAGCATATTGTCATAGGCCTGCGTTTCACGCTGTCGCCCCCAAGCGGTCATGGTGCTGTGTTCAGCAGCCGGAATGGAGAATGCTGGCATGTCTTTATCCATATCATACCAGCGGCTGGCAGCAACCAAAGCCGTCATACTGTCTGTGCCGGAAAAGTTCACCAAATTGGCAAGACTACCCAGTGCAATGGTCTCCATGCTTGACCCACCACGGGCACCAAAATCATGCAACTTAAAGGGTAGGGCATCAACACTATCAGCAGACTTTTGTAGCGCTGCTTTGATGACGTTTTTGCAAAAATAAGACAAGCTGGCAACGGTAGAAGGATACCAAATCGCACGTAATAAGGCCGTCTCAAGATAGCTTGGTAGCCAATAAAACTCAGGGTCAGTATTGACGATCTGGCAGACGACATTGGACACAGGCACGATACTGCCTTCGGGCACTGCTTGGATACGCACAGGTAAAAACCCATCATGCTTCTCAACCAAACGCTGCCAACCGGTGCGATTAAATGGCAGGCCATGGGCGGTTATGACCGCTTCAGCCTCATCGATATGTGCCATGGTAATCGGCGCTTGTAGGTATTCTTTGATAAAGGCTTGCAAGCCAAAAAACAGCACATCGTGACTCCCTTTGCGAGCCTCGACATAGCTTGACATATACTCGCTACCCGGGGGGTACTGTAGCCAGTGTGAGGTCTTATAGCTGTCTGAATTGAGAATCAGATTATTTAAGTTACCTGTGTACATTGCATCAGCCTTTTATTTTTTAAATGGAATAAGTCTATAGCCCAACCATTTTGATGATGATGGCATAGTGGTCCTCAAACATCATCTTGGCATCAAGCTCTGCCAGCGGCAACCAAAATGCCCGCACTGCGTCATCACCGCCTTCGACCTTCGGCAGCCCTTTTGGGTCATTTTCTAGACGGAAAAAATACGTTTGGGTAATGGTACGACCACGAGCAGATCGGTAAGGGTCATCAAAGGTATGTTGACTGTGGCGAGAGCGATGTAATGCTAAGTCAGAGACCTGTAGATTGGTTTCTTCACGTAGCTCTCGAATACAGGCATCAAACAAGGTTTCTTTTTGATCAACAAACCCGCCTGGCAGAGCCCACAGTCCATGCCCAGGTAGATTGCGCCGCTCAACAAGTAGGATATGCCCTGACTGTACGACCACTGCATCCGTAGTCATAAACACTGGTGGAAACGGTGCCGACTCCCATTGTTTTTTGTAGTCATAAATAAAGCAGGCTTCTTCGTGCAGACGCTCATATTCGGCAGTATTTTTAAAGTCGCTTAATACTTGGTGAGTGGACTCAGGGGTATATAGCCAAGGGGATACGCCCATCAGGTACCCGTCACGAATGGGCGTAGAGGAGAGGTTCTTATAGTTGGGTACAGACAGAGACCTCCAGTTTGGAAATAAGGATAAATAATAGGAGGAGTTGTCTTTAGAGTGTCCGATTAAACCGATATCAGCATCTAGATCACCGGTGACTGACTTAACCCCTGCTTGTACATATTGTAGCCAGCGGGTGTCGTTATATAGCGCATCATCTAACCCGACACAATGAATACGAGCGGCCTCATCAGCTGAAAAAGCACCTTTGATCATTGTCGTACGTTCAGTGACCGAAAAAGGATTGCGCAAGCTGCGTGGTAAGTTAGCAGAGCCGATGAGCATAATGACCTCGTCGGCACATGCTAACGCTTGGTCGATCACAGCCTTATGACCGAAGTGAAAGGGTTGAAAGCGGCCGATAAAGACTAAATATTTAAACCGGTTGTTTTTATTATCTGTTGCTGCGTCATTCATATGCGTCAAGTTCCTACTTTAAGCTGATTGTGTGTGCATCTATCACCGTTTATTGTTGCTCATACTGACATAAGCACTTAGCGACTGACAAGTATAAAGATGTTTTGCCCTAAGATTACCGACGCTAGATGGTATGCTTGTCAATCCAGGTCGCTACAGTTGGCCAGACTTCTTTGGCAGCGTTTCTACTCGCCATAATACGGCTATGATTGTAATCCTCTAAGTGGCCATTACTTTTGGAAAACTCATAAAATATGTTGGCAGAATGATTAAACTCATCGAAAAACAGCTGACACCCGTGAGATGGAGCGATAAGGTGATCGCCACTACCGCTGATAGCATAGATGGGCGTGGTAATCATTGCCATATACTGTCGATAGTCAAGACACTTATCATTACTCGTATCTTTAGGCGTCTTATTCGTATGTATGTTATCAATATCGCCGGTGCCACTATCAGTAATATCAATTGCTTTAACAAAGCTGCTATTAAAGTTTTTATGTAGGTTCCAATCAAACCACTGCGCCATAGTGTCATAGCTTTCATTGACTGTCCCAAGCTTTAGCAGCTTGGCAGGGATAAACCCAAGCAAGCGATTAAAGGTCTTGATGGCAAAAACTTTGGCATAGCTGCTTGGATCTAGGGCAGCACCATAGGCTTGGCAGGCAAACAAAATGATGCTATTTATTTTATCGATATAGCAAGGGTTTTGAATCAAAAACATCGTCAAGCAAATACCGCCGCCGCTGTGAGTGACACAGTGCAAGTTGTCTAGCTCTAAATCATCAAATAGATACTGAAAAGTTGCAGCAAAATCATAAGTAGCGATGGTTTCAAAATTAAACTTTGCTGTTGGTTTCGGACTATCTCCATGACCGCGCCATTCCATGATATAGCAAACATGGCCAAGCTTGGCGAGATAGTTAGCAATACCTAAACATACTTTTTTGTCTGAAAACGTACCATGGGTTAGGAGTATATTTTGCCTTTTCATTGTAGTGCTGTCATTGGTGGCACTTTCAACTTTCCAAATGGCAACTTGCTCACCATCTTTGGTGCTCACAAACTTTAAGCTCTGGATCATAAGATAGACCTATTTGGGTGAGGGTGTTCATGCACGATATTAACACTTATACAGACGCTTAATGATTGACCAGTTAGAATAGGGTTAAGAACAAGTCATTCACCTCAGTTAAGCTGTAAGTAAGGCTGTGTTTATATTATAACCACATTCATTAATTGATTACGGAGCCTATCATGTTTGATAAATGCGCCAAATTATTGGCAGATAACCAATTGACGATTACCTTTATTGAGAGTGCAACGGCAGGGTACTTGTCCCATCAATTCTCACTTACAGAACAATCAGGTGATATCTTGATAGGTGGACTGGTCTGTTATGATGACTGGGTCAAAAAGAATGTATTAAAGGTCTCTAGCCAAATAATGGCTGACTATACCTCCGAATCGCTAGAGGTCACCCGTGAGCTGGTAAAGAAATCCAAAGCTATTTTTGAGTCTGATGTCTATGTTGCTTGCACTGGGCTTGTAAAGGCAGGCGGGTCTGAAACTGAACAAAAACCCATTGGTACGTTTTTTTATTGCATTGGTTATCAAGGTGAGATTTACGACTTTCATAGCTTTTGTGCAGGTCCTCCACATGAAAAGATGCGTGACTTGAGTCGCCGTATTTGTAACAGTATTATCGAGGTTATTGATGGGTGAGGCGAGAGCGCTACTGCATAAGCGCAATAAAAAATGACCAACATGCTCTAGTGGCAAGTGTTGGTCATTGTGCTTTTTAATAGCTATTAAACGAGGGCTTAACTCTCTTTGCTAAACTCTTTAAACGACGCCACAGCTTCGGCAGCATACATCATCGAAGGTCCGCCACCCATCACCACACAGACTCCTAGCGTTTCGGCCACTTCTTGCTCAGTAGCACCAAGCTTAACCAATGCCTTAGTATGAAAACCAATACAAGCATCGCAGCGTGCGCCGACAGCGAGTGCCAGTGCGATCAGCTCTTTGGTCTTTGCGTCTAGTATCCCGTCCGCTGTACCCACTTGGCTAAGCTGTGAAAAAGCTTTAGTGGTTTCAGGTATGTTCTTATGTAGTTTCATCATATTGCTTGAAACATGCTTGGTGATATCATTAAATGACTTACTCATAAAAATTGTCTCAATAGTTAATATTTATAAAAATAATATATAAAAATACATATTAAGTCAAGGGTTAGAGTAAAAGGATTCTGGCAAATAGTTATACTACAGGTCTTTTTTAATCACTGTTAAATCACAGTGGCGCAGTCGGAATTGCGGCACAATTACGTTATAATAAGTATCATCACTTGATAGCCAGCAGCATCAGACCAATATAATTATAATCTTGGATGAATAATTGTTTTCATACCACCTCACATTGACGACACGATAGCCCCGACAAACCCATGTATCATGTCATAACAAACAGGAAATATTATGAGTGAATTGAACCAAACTGACAGACAATCAGAGCCGTCTGCTGACTATGAGTCAGCATTAGACACTGAACAAACCGAGATAAAGAGCAATATAACCATTACCGAGTCAGCCCAAGGGTATTTGGCTGAGCTGCTGTCTAAGCAAGATACTGATGGTATTGGTGTGCGTATCTTCGTTGAGCATCCAGGTACGCCACGTGCTGAGTGTTGTATGGCGTATAATCAGCCAGGCGAAGAAGACAGCGCTGATGTAAAGTTTAGCTATGATGATTTTGATGCCTTTATTGATGCGGCTTCTGTACCGTATCTAGAGGATGCTGTCATTGACTATAATAAAGATCGCTTTGGTGGTCAGCTTACTTTCCGTGCACCCAACTCTAAAGTGCCTAAAGTCGGCGCTGATGCCAGTGTCGAAGAGCGTATCAACTACGTATTGCAAGCTGAGATCAACCCAAGTCTAGCCGCTCATGGTGGTATGGTGGACTTGCTTGAGCTTATCGAAGAGGATGGGGTAGGTCTGACGGCAGTACTTAAATTTGGTGGTGGTTGCCAAGGCTGCTCAGCGGTAGAAATGACTTTGCGTCAAGGTGTCGAAGTGCAGCTTAAGCAGCAGATCCCAGAGCTGACGCAAGTGATTGATGATACGGATCATACTTATGCTGAAAACGCTTATTATAAATAATGCGTGACGGCTAGCAGACAGCACGATTTTTCTTGTTTATGAATAATCGTCATGAGCTGATGAAAAAATTGCTGTTTTATTCATATAGAAGCTGGGTTATGATTAACCCAGCTTTTTTGTTGCTAACTTGTGGTTAGTAGCAAGTTTAACTGTGTTTTTAGTTTATCTCTTTAGCTTATAAGGAACGTATAATGAGTGATGACCAAGCAAATAATCAACGCTTAGAAACCCTAGCCATTCACGCCGGATATAGTGTTGAGCCCACCACCAAAGCGGTTGCTGTACCTATTTATCACACCAGCTCTTATGCGTTTGATGATACTCAGCACGGTGCAGATTTGTTCGACCTAAAAGTGGCAGGTAATATTTATACCCGTATTATGAACCCGACCAATGCGGTATTAGAAGAGCGGGTAACAGCGCTTGAAGGTGGTATTGGCGGGCTGGCCGTAGCGTCTGGCATGGCAGCGATCACTTATACGGTGCAGACCATCTGTGAGGCGGGCGATAATATCGTGGCAGTCTCCACCTTGTACGGTGGTACGTATAACTTATTTGCCCATGCGCTGCCACGTCAAGGTATCGAAGTACGCTTCTTTGATCATAATAACCCTGAGTCGATCCGTGATTTAATCGATGATAAGACCAAAATGGTATTTGCGGAGAGCATCGGCAACCCATTGGGCAATATCGTAGATATTCAAGCGCTAAGCGACATCGCACATGAGTATGGCGTACCGGTCGTTATCGACAACACTGTGGCCACGCCAGCGTTGTGTCGTCCGTTTGAGTTTGGTGCAGATATCGTTGTTCATTCACTAACCAAGTATATGAGTGGGACAGGGACGTCAATTGGTGGTGCTATCGTCGATAGTGGGCAGTTTAATTGGGGAGAGCACCCTAAGCGTTTCCCACTGTTAAATGAGCCAGATGTCAGCTATCACGGCGTCAACTTTGTCAAAGACGTCGGCGCCGCAGCCTTTATTGCCCGTGCTCGTGTTGCGCCATTACGCAATATGGGTGCTGCACTCAGCCCACTGAATGCTTTTGGGATTTTACAAGGCATTGAGACATTGAGCCTACGTATGGAGCGTCATGTACAAAACGCCCAAGCCGTAGCTGAGTATCTAAAGAGTCATGATAAAGTGGCTTGGATTAAATATGCCGGTCTGGCCGATCATCCCGATCACAATCTTGCACAAAAATACATGAAAGGTACACCATCTGCGATTTTGACTTTTGGCGTCAAAGGTGGACGAGAGGCAGGTGCCCGCTTTATCGATGCGCTACAGCTCATCACTCGCTTGGTCAATATTGGTGATGCCAAATCACTAGCCAGTCATCCAGCAACAACGACTCACCGCCAGCTTAATGAGCAAGAGCTTGAGAATGCAGGGGTTAGTGAAGATATGGTACGCCTGTCTATTGGTATTGAGCACATTGACGACATCAAGGCGGATTTGGAGCAAGCTTTGGCCGCTGCTTAGAGTGTATGAGATAAAGTAAGCGCAAAACAAAAAACCTGTATCATTTGATGCAGGTTTTTTTGTGACCATTTTCGCTCATAAACAAGCTTAGTTCAAAGCATTTAAGTCATTAATACCCGTTGCGCAATGTCTTGATATTCTTTGGATGCCAGTCGTGGGCCAAATTGTTGCACCACTTGTGAAGCGACCTCACTGGCAAGACGACCACATTCTGGCAAAGTATACTGCTGTGAGAGCGCATATAAGAAAGCGCCTGCATAGTTGTCGCCAGCACCATTGGTATCGATAACGTTTGCCACGGTAGGTGTCGATACCTGATGGATATCAATCTCTGAGCTGTCATCTGGCTTGTGAGCGATAATTGTATCATTGGCGCTATCGGTCACGACCGCAATTCGGCAATAATCGAGCAAGGCACGAGCGGCCGCTTTAATTTGTTTTTTATCGGTAAATAGGCGCGCTTCTTCTACATTACAAAATATCACTTCGACCTTGTTGCCCAACATATTGAGCAGGCCGTCTTTGGCAAACTTCACCACTGCAGGATCGGCAAAACCCACCACAATTTTGGCGCCATGAATACCCGCTTGTTGGCGCAACTGCGTCATGGCAGGCTGGATGCCCTCAGACATGGCCAAGTAGCCTTCTAGGTAGAGCCAGTCTGCATGCATAAGTGCATCGAAGTCTACATTGTCGGCTGTGATGTCGCTTGAGGTGCCCAGATAGGTTTGCATGGTGCGCTCGCCATCTTCAGTAACCGCTACCACGCATGAGCCGGTAACCCCGCCCTTGTGCACTGATTTTTCGGAAGTAGCGACACCTGCTGCATTGAGGTCTTTTAGATAAAACTTTCCTTGCTCATCATCGCCGACACGGCAGGCATAAAACGGCTTGCCGCCTAAGCTGGCAAAGGTATACATGGTATTAGCAGCAGAACCACCACCGGCTTGTTTTGATGGTGCGATATTGGCCAGCTGAAAGTAGGCAAGTAACTGCTGCTGCTCTTCAATGGCCGCTAGCGTCATATTGCCCTTGGTCAGCTCCGTCTCTTCTAACGCTGCATCACTCAGCACATACTCGTGATCAACCAACGCATTGCCTATTGCCATGACATCGTACATAATTTATTTCTCCTGTTTGCATCTTAAAACCAAATGGTGTGTATACTCTAGTCGTCCTTTAGACTTATTGCTTAGGCCTGTAGCTCAAGTAAGCGTTGATATAGTGCGTTTTTTTTGACACCTGTAATATCTGCTGCTAAAGCGGCTGATTTTTTAACCGACAAATCTTCTAATAAGCGCTGCAGTAATTTATCGTGAATACTGATGTCTTCATGTTGTACGGTATCTTTGCCTGCCACGACCACTACGATCTCGCCACGTTGCTGGTTGTCATCGGCTTTGACAAACTGCACCAGAGCACCGAGCGTGGACTGGTGTACGGTCTCAAAAGTTTTCGTCAACTCACGACAATAGGCCACACTGCGATCAGCACCAAACACTTCAGCCATATCCTCTAGGCTTGCGACGATACGATGCGGCGCTTCATAAAATATTAAGGTCTCGGTGCGCGACTGTAAAGCAGCCAACTGTTTTTGGCGTCCATGAGATTTGGCAGGTAAAAACCCGATAAAGCTAAAACGATCCGATGGCAAGCCTGCGACTGACAAAGCGGCAATAGCAGCAGAAGCGCCAACGATAGGCGACACTCGAACATCTGCCATGTGCGCTGCTTGCACCAGCTGATAACCTGGGTCACTGACCAAAGGCGTACCGGCATCACTAATGAGCGCTACTGAGTGTCCTTGCTGAATCATCTCAATGATTTTGGGGGTCTGAATGGCGCTGTTGTGCTCATGATAGGCCCATAGTTTATTGTGAGATTTCTTATTATCAATACCCTCTATAGGCTCATTACTGACAGCCCTACTTTTGGTATCAATCCCAAAATGTGCCAGCAGCTTACCTGAGGTGCGGGTGTCCTCACAGGCAATGATGTCAACCTGCTTTAGGATGTCAAGCGCACGTGGGGTCATGTCATTTAGATTGCCAATCGGAGTTGCAACGATATATAGACAAGCCGGCATCGTGGTGGGAGTATGCATGAAGACCTCTTAGGCGTTACCAGTGTTCGTTATTATAAAGGATCAAACCGTCCCTAGTTTAGCATGTTGTGCTATGATAATTTTGAAATGTTGATAACTGGAAGCCATTACTATCGCCAATCACAAGCCTAAACACCGTTCTTTGATGATGTCGTCTCCGACCCAGCGCCAAGGCAGTCATTTTGAGCAGCAAGCCTGTCAGTTTTTACAGCAGCAAGGCTTAGTGCTGATTGCCAAAAACTGGCAACAACCAAAAGTAGGTGAAATTGATTTGATCATGCTAGAGCCGGGCCAGACATGGTCAACCCTAGTGTTTGTCGAAGTGCGTCAACGCCGCCGCTCAAGCTTTGGTGATGCTGCGCTGAGCGTGACGACAGCCAAACAGCGAAAAATTATCAAAACAGCGAGATGTTTTTTGCAGCAGCATACACAGTATATGGATTACGACTGTCGGTTTGATGTCGTTGCTTATGATGGTCAGAAAAGCCCTAACTTACAGACAGTGTATCAACCCGAATGGCTACCAGCGGCTTTTATTGCCACAGCGTGGTAGTAGTGTAAAGGTATTGAGGGCGTTCAATAAGTTATCGTTACCAAAAACCTAACCGTTAAAGATAAAAATTCAGTAAAGTAGCTGGTTATCAGGTTTGCTGTTCTTAACTGACAGATAATATTCAATACGCCCTAATTAATGACTGTGCTCAATGAGGTAAACAATGACAAGGTTGCATGCACTTACAACAGTTTTAAAACCCCCACGCTCTATTGCGGTCGGCGCTATGGTGATAGCGAGTTTGGTAAGTACAGGTTGCACCACCAATTATCTAACCAACAGTACTCAAGGAACCTATGGTGTGCCAGTGACGGAGCGTACGATTCCACAGCGCTTGTTGGATCGAAGTATAGAGCATACTGCCAAAATCAATATCTATGGTCTGCAAGAAAACCTACAGGCCAACAGCCGTATGGGGGTGCACAGCTTTTATAGTGAGGTACTGCTCACAGGTGAGATTCCAACCAAAGCCCTAAAAGAGCAAGCAGAAAAAGTCGTCAGCTCAATGCCAGATGTGCGCCGTGTTTATAATGAGCTCAATGTCGGTGTGGCGAAGGGCTATAGCTCGACAGTGCAGGAGGGGTATATCACCTCAAAGCTGCTGGCCAAGTCTTTGGCAAATAGTGGTGTAAAAACCTCACAGATAAAGACAGTCACTGACAATGGCGTAGTCTACATTATGGGACGGATGACACCGACACAGCAAAGCCATCTGATTGACATCGCTAATAATACGGCGGGGGTGACAGAGTTGGTACTACTGACGACCTTGGTGAATGATGCGGGTGTGCCACTCAGTGATGACGATATTATGTTTGAGAACAATGCTGCCGAAGCAGCGACCACGCCAGCACCCGTGGTCAGAAATGTAGCACCAACTGACTTGTCCTCTGCCGCAGCACCAGAAGTAGCGACACTGCCAAGCCAAGAAGAAACCCTAGACGCTGAGCAAGAGCGTCCAAGCCAAAGCAACCCGAGTCCTTATGTTGACTTGTACAGTGACTAGAAATTGTCTGAGCATGCACATGTAGCACGGCAATAAAAATAAGGATAATGGCTATGAAGGATTCACACTTGTACGGTGTGCGACCGCAGCCTACAAATGGACAGTTGCTGATACCACGGACATTAAAGAGAGCAGGTGTGGGCGTGATGATATTGTCAGCCATCGCATTGGGTGCGCAGCAGGCCCGAGCACTATCAGCGCTTAATATCGTTAATGGCATCACTTCTAATGGCGGCGTTGCGGTAAGCAAAGACATATTATACGGTGATGAGTCCCTGCAGGATTTGGATGTGTATTATCCAAAATCTTTAGCGCACGCCATGCAGGCTCAGAGTAGTATTGACGACACTTATCCTATGGTTGTGTTTGCACACGGTGGCTCATGGGAGAACGGCAATAAAGAAGACTATGCCTTTGTTGGTCAAAGCTTTGCACAGGCAGGTTATGTTACGGTAGTCATGAATCATCGTAAAGCGCCCAAATACGTATACCCCAAATATGTCGAAGATACGGCAAAAGCGATCGCTTGGAGTTATGAAAATGCCGCCATGCTGCATGCTGACCCGCAGCGTATCGCTGTTATTGGCCATTCTTCAGGCGCTTTTAACACGGTAGCTGCTGTATCCAATGCAGATTTTTTAGCACCTTATGGCATTAAGCCAAGCGATATTAAGGCCGTAGTTGGCATCGCAGGGCCTTATAGTTATGATTTTCGACAGTTTAGCAATGCCAGAGCCTTCCCCGTTGATGCTACTCCTGATGAGGTGATGCCAGATAGACAGCTTAAAGGGCGACAACCGTCATATCTGTTGTTGACTGCCGAAAATGATCAGATCGTGCATGATACAAACACCATTAAAATGACCCAAGCTTTAAAGAACTATGGCGCAACCGTGGAAACAGGTGTCATTAAGGGTGCCAGTCATGCGACCAGTATTGGTGCTATGGCCCCGCCACTGCGTTGGGTAAATGAGGTGCGTGCACAAGTCTTAACGTACTTAGAAAAAACGCTAAACTAAATGCTGATGCGAGCCTCAAAGCTGATACGGGTCTCGAAGCTAATACGTTTCTCAAAAAGTGCAGTAGAGTCACATAGATGGCCTAAGGCGGGCTACAAATGCTTATCTGTAGACAATACTGTAAGATAGTCAAACTCTTGTTATAATAGCGCCTAACAAGGTATAGCGATATTTATGACAACCCGCTGTATCGACATTACTTTTAACACAATAATAGGATTTTTTATGAGCATGAATGCTGATGATTTGATTGCATTTTTACAACAGCACTATCCGGATGCTTTTATCCAAGCGGCCAACCAGGGCAATAAGTTTGATGTACGCGTGGTCGATGCCAGCTTTGAAGGCAAGCGTGCGGTTCAGCGTCAGCAAGCGGTCTATGCACTGGTGAATGACAAGATTGCTAGTGGTGATATCCATGCACTTAATATTCAAGCTTTGACGCCAAGCGAATGGGAAGTTCAGCAACAAGGCTAAACCATCTTTGCATTGGTTTTAGACGTCTTTAATTACTTATATTCTCTTACTTACAATCTATATTTTCACACTTACAGATAGGTTATTACCTTTATGGATCAGTTCTTAATCACAGGTAGCAGTCGGATCGCAGGGGAAGTTACCATCTCTGGCGCAAAAAACGCCGCCTTGCCCTTACTTGCGGCGATGATATTGGCCGAAACCCCAACGACACTACATAATGTGCCTTCACTACAAGATGTGCGCACATTGGTTGAGCTGATTTCGGGTATGGGTATCAATATTCAAAAACAAGATGACACCGTCACTTGTGATACCAAAGATATCGACAACTATTATGCGCCGTATGATTTGGTCAAGACCATGCGCGCTTCTATCTTAGTTTTGGGCCCACTATTAGCACGCTTTGGCGAAGCTGAAGTGTCTTTGCCAGGTGGGTGTGCCATTGGATCACGTCCTGTAGATCAGCACCTCAAAGCTTTTATAGCGATGGGCGCAGAGATCAGTGTCGAAAACGGCTATGTTAAAGCTCGTGCCCCAAAAGGCGGGCGCTTGCTTGGTTGTCATTACTCATTTGATATGGTGACGGTAGGTGGTACTGAAAACGTCATTATGGCAGCAGCGTTGGCAGAGGGCACGACCGTCTTAGGTAACTGTGCACTTGAGCCGGAAGTCGTTGACTTGGCAAACATGCTGGTAGCAATGGGGGCAAAGATCAGCGGTATCGGTACGTCAACCATGACTATCGAGGGGGTTGAGCGTCTACAAGGCTGTGAATACTCAGTGGTCGCAGACCGTATCGAGACGGGTTCTTACTTGGCTGGTGCGCTCATGACTCGTGGCGATGTGCTGACCAAAAAAACCAATGCTGCTTTACTCAGTCCAGTACTGGAAAAGTTTGAAGCCATGGGAGCGACGATCACGACGGGTGACGACTGGATTCGTGCACAGATGACAGGGCGGCCAAAACCTGTTGATATTCGTACGCAGCCACATCCAGGGTTTCCCACTGATATGCAAGCGCAGCTGATGGCTGTCTGCTGTCTGGCTGATGGCACCAGCACCATTATCGAAAATATCTTTGAAAACCGTTATATGCATGTGCCTGAGTTGAAGCGTTTAGGGGCGTCAATTAGAGTGGATGGCCATATGGCTATCGTCAAAGGCGTAGAGCGTTTTACTGCTGCGCCTGTCATGGCGACGGATCTGCGTGCTTCGATGTCATTGGTCATGGCGGCTGCCGCTGCTGAAGGTGAGAGTCTCATCGACCGTATTTATCATATCGACCGTGGTTATGAAGATGTCGAAAACAAACTGCGGGCCTTAGGGGTAAATATTGAGCGAGTGAATAGTAAAGACTAATCACCAAAGATACGCTTAGTGATAGTATGTGAAGCTTGTTTTGGCGTTCACTTGCACTATTCCAACATGTTTTTAAATTTAATAAGTCCTCTATTTAGGACAGCAATCGTATACGGACACCAAGCACCATGACTGAGCAAACTGAAGACTTACAGAGCAGCAGCTTATTGAATGAAGTAGACAGTGAATTTAACGGCTTAACCCTAGCGTTATCTAAAGGCCGTATCTTAGAAGAGACCATGCCCTTATTACAGGCAGCAGGTGTTGACTTGCTCGAAGATCCTGAAGCGTCTCGTAAGCTTATTTTCCCGACTTCTCACCCAGACGTACGTGTGCTTATTTTACGAGCAAGCGACGTGCCAACTTATGTAGAGCATGGCGCTGCTGACTTTGGTGTCGCAGGCAAAGATGTATTACTTGAGCATGGTGCCAATCACGTTTATGAGCTATTGGACTTACAGATTGCTCAGTGCAAGCTGATGACTGCTGGTGTAAAGGATGCTCCTTTACCCAAACGCCGTCTGCGTATCGCTACCAAATACGTTAATGTGGCCCGGGCTTATTTTGCCAGTCAGGGGCAGCAAGTTGATGTTATCAAGCTTTATGGATCGATGGAGCTGGCGCCACTAGTGGGGTTAGGTGACTTGATCGTTGATGTGGTGGATACAGGGAACACCTTAAGAGCAAATGGTTTAGAGCCTCGTGAACATATCTGTGATGTCTCCTCTCGTCTGATCGTCAATCAAGTCAGCTACAAGCGTAAGTTTGCGTTGCTTGAGCCGATCCTTGAGAGTTTCAAAGCTAGCATTGCCGCTGCTTCTTAAGTCGTTTTGTCATTGATCATATATTGTCATTATTAATAATATCAAGTATGGTAATTTGTATTTTTAAACCAGTGTAGCGCTACGACATGGGTTTCGTATGCTAAATTGGTTTTATATTTATAATCGTGTTTTATGCTCAAACATAGGATCAGCTCATGCGCCAGTTAAGTACTCAAGATGCCAGCTTTGAACAACAACTCACATCGTTACTTGCCTTTGAAACCGTCAATGATATCGATTTATTAAAAACGGTTGATGATATCATTGCCCAAGTACGCCGTGATGGTGATGAGGTGGTGCTGAGATTGACTCAGAAGTTTGATCAGCATCCAGCGACTACTATGCAAGAGCTAGAGCTGTCGCAAGAGTCGCTTGTAGATGCTTTTGAGGCGTTAGATGACGACGTCAAAACAGCCTTAACGACAGCGGCGACACGGGTACAGAGGTTTCATGAGCGGCAGGCACAAGAGAGCTGGCAGTATGAGGATGAGTTGGGTAATCGCTTAGGTCAAAAAGTGACCCCCCTTGATCGAGTGGGGATCTATGTGCCAGGTGGGCTGGCGTCTTACCCTTCATCTGTGCTGATGAACGCCATTCCAGCAAAGGTTGCTGGGGTAGGCGAGGTCATTATGGTAGTACCTGCGCCTAAAGGTGTGCTCAACCCATTAGTATTGGCAGCAGCGCACTTAGCAAAGGTTGATCGTGTCTTTACCATCGGTGGCGCTCAAGCGGTAGCCGCCTTGGCTTACGGGACGCAGAGTATTCCAGCGGTTGATAAGATTACAGGCCCTGGTAATAAGTATGTCGCTGCCGCCAAGCGTGCTGTATTTGGTCAAGTCGGTATCGATATGATTGCCGGGCCCTCAGAAGTATTGGTATACGCTGAGGGGTCCAACAACGATCGAGCCGACTGGCTGGCGATGGACTTATTATCACAAGCAGAGCATGACCGTGTTGCTCAGGCCATCTTTGTCACGACCAGTCGAGAGCAGCTGGATGCGGTTGCCCTCGAGATCGAAAAAGCATTGGCAGCGTTACCAAAAGCTGACATTGCCCGTGATGCACTGCAAAACCGTGGGGCACTGATTTTAGTCAAGGACAGAGCAGAAGGCATGGCGGTTATTAACCGTGTGGCACCAGAGCATTTAGAGCTGTCTGTAGATGATCCTGATGATTTATTGAGTGGTATTCGACATGCTGGTGCCATCTTTATGGGACGTCACACGCCCGAGGCGATTGGAGACTACTGTGCAGGGCCCAACCATGTCTTGCCTACCTCAGGCACAGCACGCTTCTCATCGCCACTAGGCGTGTACGACTTTCAAAAGAAATCATCAATCATTTATTGTAGTGAAAGTGGCAGTAAACCACTGGCAAAAACAGCAGATATATTAGCGCAGCATGAGGATTTAGAGGCACACGCCCGCTCAGCTCGCTACCGTTATCAGTGATATGCTATAGAATGAATAAGTGATGTGGCATTATTGAGTATCAATGAATAAGCTATATTTAGAATGGTTAAAGCGGCCAACATTAGGATGACTTATGAGTGAACAAAAAATAGATAACAGACTTTGGTCAAATACCGCCCGTAACTTGTCGCCATATGTACCTGGTGAGCAGCCTCAGCACGACAATTTATGCAAACTAAACACCAATGAAAACCCATTTCCACCGTCTCCTAAGGTGGCAGAGGCGATATCAAATACTTTGGCTGATCAAGCGGATGCTCTGCGTTTATACCCAGCCCCTGAGTCAGATGAGTTACGTACGGCATTAGCTGATTTATACCATTTAGATAACAATCAGGTGTTTGTTGGCAATGGCTCAGATGAGGTGTTGGCATTAGTGTTTGCCAGTTTTTTCCTCAAAGAGCGCCCAGTACTCACACCAGATATTGGTTATAGCTTTTATCCGGTTTATGCGCAGACTTTTGGTATAGAGCTGGTACAGATTGCGCTCACCGAGGATTTTAGTATCGACCCTGATACGTATCGTCAGCCTTGCAGTGGTATCATCATTGCCAACCCCAATGCACCGACAGGCTTGCTACTGCCGCTATCTGCTATCCGTAAGCTTGCCAGCGAACACTCAAACTCAGTGATTGTCATCGATGAAGCCTATATTGATTTTGCGCAAGCAGATGCAGATAGTGATGAGTCCGCAGTATCGGCCGTGAGTTTGATTAATGAGTTTGAAAACATCTTAGTGACACAAACCTTTTCTAAATCACGTTCCCTTGCAGGGCTGCGTGTCGGCATGGCCTTTGGTAATGCTTCTTTAATTGAAGCGCTGACTCGTATGAAAAACAGCTTCAACAGTTATCCTTTAGATAAGCTGGCGCAAGCAGGTGCTACCGCCAGTGTATTAGACGTCGATTATTTTACAACCACTTGTCAGCAGGTCATTGATTTACGTCAATCTCTGATAGCCAAGCTGACTGATTTGGACTATCAAGTACTACCGTCACAGGCCAACTTTGTTTTTGCACGTCCTGCCGATGGCAATGCCAGCGCCGTGGCTGAGGCATTGCATGAGCAAGGCATCATTGTGCGTTATTTTGACAAGCCACGTGTCAATGAGTACTTACGCATTACGGTGGGTACAGCCGAGCAGAATGAGCGCTTGATCAGTGCGCTGACGGCCATGCAGGCATAATAGGGCTGATGTCTATCGATACCGCAGATAGGGCTGATTCCAAGACAACTGATAGACAGGCGCTCTTAGTCAGCGCTTGTCTATTGGGTCAGCGCGTCCGTTACGATGGCAATCATGCACAATTAGCAAATACAGACTTAATGGCTCAGCTACAAGCCAGTTTTATATTAATACCCATTTGCCCGGAGCTGCTAGGCGGTTTGTCCACACCGCGGCCACCTGCTGAGATCTCTCAGCAAAAAGATAAGATTGAAGTGATTAGCATTACAGGAACAAACCTAACTAAAGCATTTGATACAGGTGCACGTCGAGCAGGGGACTTAGTCTTGCATCATGGCATCAAGTGGGCTTTACTAAAGTCCAAAAGTCCTTCTTGCGGGCGAGGCTCAGTCTATGATGGCAGTTTTACTGGGCGATTGCGTGCAGGTGATGGTGTCACAGCCCAATATATTCAAGGCCTAGGTGTGCAAGTGTTTAATGAACATGAGATTGAAGCATTGCTAACGGGGCTAGTACGTAGCGCTATCAAATATCCAATCAGCTATTCTTGTTTCAGTACTGCTAGCAGATTGCCCACTTTGTCCAGACATTCTTGATACTCATCCTCACAGTCAGAAGCGACCGTGATACCGCCACCGGCCCACAGTCTGACCTGATTATCGTCATCTGCCGAGTGGTTTGCTTGTAGCGACCGAATCAGCACATTCCATTGTCCACTACCATCAAAGTTCATATAGCCCATAGTGCCACAATAAGCACCCCGAGCGCCGGCCTCTAATTCAGAGATGATTTCGACGGCACGTTTTTTGGGCGTGCCAGTGATAGAGCCTGCCGGCAAGCTACCAAACAATACCGTCAACGGATGCGCCTCTGACTTTAGCTCAGCAGTAATCGTACTGACCATATGATGGACATTACTAAAGCTCTCAATGGCAAACAGCTGCGGTACTTTTACGCTCCCCGTTTTGGCATATTTGCCCAAATCATTACGCAGCAAGTCGACAATCATGACGTTTTCAGCCTGATCCTTATCGCTGTCTATCAGTTGCTGTCTTAAGGCAAAGTCTTGCTCAGGATCACTGCCTCTTGGCCGCGTTCCTTTAATGGGTTTGGTGCGAATATGATGGACGTTTGACCCTTTTTTAAGAAAAGTAAAAAACAGCTCAGGAGAGCAGCTTAACAGTTCAAAAGACAAGGATGAGCCTTGAGCGTGATTTACGCCCAAATAGCCTGCAAATGGCGCTTGGGTGCTTTGATGCAGAGCAGGTAGGTGATCAATAAGGGCGTGATCATTGCAGGAGCTCTTATTGTTCAGTCGACCTTGCCACGCTTGGGTCAGGTTTATTTGATAGCAGTCGCCTTGCTGTAGATAACGCTGAGTTTGTGCAAAGGCTTGTTGATAATCACTTTGATGCCAGCGTGCTTTTAGCAATAAGGGTGCGGGTTGAGCGTCAGCTTTGTTTTTTGGGTTGGATAAATCATTGTCTAGGGTTTCTAAATACGATACCAGCGCTGCAAGTGAAGCCTCACTATCAGGATTTGGATCAATCGTGTTTAGTGTCCATCCCATTGTTTTATTCGAAGGAGTGAGATATATATCGTAGTGTCCCAGTACGGCACATGGCTGTGCGGCGTACTCAATTTTAGCAGCAGGGCTTAGCTCGTGAGCTGCCATATCGTAACCAATAAAACCCATAAGACCATGATGATAGCTAGGCTGACTGTCGTTGTTATCCTCTGTTTTTAGAGCAGAGGGCCGGCTATCGTCTTGGTCGTAAGATCGGCTATAGGCAATCAGCGCCTCTTGCCAGCTGCTATAGCTCATGATATCTGTAGTCAGTTGATGGCGTTTATGGAGATCATCTCGATTGGTTCTGATGACCTGATAACGTACCGCTTGCTCGTTTGTATCATGGACATAGACACGCCAGGCTGTTTTAGGTAACAAGCCAATCACAGGTCGGCCATCATTTTGTAGCCAAATCACTTGCCAATTTGCTTTGGGGTCTTGGGTGATTAGGTGTTGCTGAAGCTTCGGTAAAAGCTCGGCTGCAAGCAAGTCGCCAAAACGCCAGCTGTATGATTCAGCTGGCGTTTGTGTGGTGTTGGTTTGCTCAGTTGTATGTAGAGAGGGTCTAGCGGTTAGCATGGCTTAGGCATCAAACTTTTTTATGATTAAGGTTGCATTAGTACCACCGAAGCCGAAGCTATTGCTCATCAACGTATTAAGCTGAGTATCACGTCGTTCAGTAACGATGTCAAAAGACTCTGCGGCGGCATCAAGCTGCTCAACATTGATACTAGGGGCAATAAAGCCTTCTTGCAGCATCAGTAAGCAGTAGATCAGCTCTTGTGCGCCAACAGCACCGAGACTATGACCTGTCATTGACTTTGTCGAGCTGATCGGCGGTACACTACGCTTAGTATCAGTCTCATCGTCAGCAGCAAACACTTGAGCGATGGCTTTTAATTCAGTGATATCACCCAGTGGCGTGCTGGTGCCGTGGCTATTGATATAATCTACAGTATCTAGTCCAGCCTCAGCCAACGCCAGCTGCATACAACGCACCGCACCTTCCCCACTTGGTGCTACCATCTGAGCACCATCCGAGCTGGCACCATAGCCGACGATTTCAGCCAATATATTGGCACCACGCGCCTTGGCATGCTCTAAGCTTTCGACCACCACCATAGCGCCACCAGCAGCAATGACAAACCCATCACGATCTTTATCATACGCTCTTGAGGCTTGTTTGGGTGTATCATTGTATTGAGTGCTCACTGCGCCCATGGCGTCAAACATACAAGACTGTGTCCAGTGCTCAGCTTCACTACCACCTGCAAGTACGACATCTGCTTTGCCTAATTGAATCAGTTCAGCAGCATGACCGATGCAATGGGTTGAGGTAGCACAAGCCGAAGTCAAAGAGTAAGAGACCCCTTGGATCTTAAGCCCTGTTGCCAACGCTGCTGAGACCGAGCTGCCCATGGTCTTGGGCACCGCCATCGCACCGACACCGCGGAGACCTTTTTCCTGCATAGCTTCTACAGCATTCACGATGTTTTCGGTGGACGCACCGCCCGAGCTTGCGACTAAAGCCACACGTGGGTTATGGTGGATAGATTCAAGCGAGAGGCCGGCATGTTCGATGGCATTCAAAGCGCTTACATAGGCATATAGGCTGGCATCACTAAAAAAACGTTTTAACTTACGATCGATCGCAGTGGTATCAAGCTCAGACTTATCGATACTACCGCTGATTTGTGATTTAAACCCATGCTCAGCATAACTGTCATTAAAGGTAATGCCAGACTTTCCTTGTTTGAGAGCTGAGGTGACAGTGTCTAAATCATGTCCGATACAAGAGACAATCCCTGCTCCAGTAATGACAACTCGGCGCATACTCTATTCCTTTTTTTAAGTGCTATGTGATGATGGGGACTTGATTATAGCTATCAGTGTGATACAACCATGAGAGGCATAAATATCAATACCAACGTGAGATATCGTCTACCAATACGTGCGACATAGCTTAGGGCTATAGCGCATATTATCGCTGATACCGATTATGAATATATAATCAATTCTGTTGGCATTTGTCTAGCCATTGCGCTTATGATACCTTAATTCAGTTGAGTTCGGTCGCTAATAATGTATAAAGGCTACAAATACTTATTCTTAAGTCCTACTTTTTAGATACAAAGTTTGCGTTTCTGATAACATTCTTAGCACTGACATAAAAGGTGTTTTTTAGGTATGATAATACTTTATTTAATAATGTAAAGGCGTGATGTTATCAAGCTTTGGATTCTAGACTTGATAGCACTAAAAATGAAGCCTGCTTCTTGATAGTGGTTTTATTAAAGTCCTCTATATACCCACTTCGAAGGCATAACTTCGTCAAAACTTTGCACTTTTATTGCAAGTGCTTTTATAGAAAATATCAAATACCAATAATCACCTAAAAACGTCACCATTTTAAGGATATAACAATGGCAAAGCGCAGCACTTTATCAGCAGGTCTCAGTACAGTAGGTCGTTTTACTCGTAATAATCTCGAGCGTATGGGTTCGTTTATTGATAGCGCCAATGCCAAGACAGGTAAAGCCCGTCACTATAAAGCAGTTGACTTAGGGGATAATGACTATCAGCAAGACTTGTTTCGTGAGCAAACCTTAAAAGCGACTCAGCAGCTCTTAGGAGACCGCTTTGCGACCTATGGCAAATACGCCAAGAAAGTCGTTCCCAATAGTATTTTCCAAACCACCCTTGATGGCGCTTTTGCCCAAATTGCGATGTTAGCGGCCAGATGGAGTCAGCTTGATCTTCCAAATGAACATCGTTTTGCTGATGTTAGCAGTTTAGATGACGAACAACGTTATGCCCTAGCGACTGATATCGCCAATCAAAACCGAGCACTGGCCACCTTAGGCGGTATCACTGGGTTGGCAGGTCTACCAGGGCTATTGGCTGATACCTTATGGTTGTTACTAGTATCGCTGCGCACTGTCTATCAACTGGCTGCTGTATATGATCGTCCACTAACGGGTAAGCAAGGCGTAAAAATGGCTTATGAGTTGCTCGGTAGTGCAGATCTTAGCAAGATGCAAGAAAAACAAGCATTACTGGCTGGTATCGGTGTGGGTAAGGGGTTACTTGATAATGCCCAGAACCGTGGCTTACACAGTGAGCTGAAAAACTTAGGCCTAAAAAACCAAAACGTCAACTTTTATGCTGAGCAAGTAGATAAAGTAGCAGGACAGGTCGGTGTCGATCTTGACCAAATCAATCTGGCTTGGGTTCGCAAGCTACTGCCAATGACGGCTGTCGGTGTCGGCATGCACTATAATAGTCATCTGATTGATGAAGTGATTGGGGTGGCACAAGCGACTTTTGCACCTGAGCCTAAGCTTGCTAATAAAGCCATCACTGATGATAGTAGCAGCGAAGCAAAAGTTGAAACCTCTGATAGCGATAAAGAAGATAAGACCGAGCAAGATAAGCAAAGCGGCAAAAAATCTGCTAAGACGTCAGATGATAACAAACAAACTGATGATAACAAACAAACTGATGATAACAAACAAACTGATGATAACAAACAAACTGATGATAAAAGCGATGCTGATAATAGTGTCAAGAGTGATAACATCAAGCAAAATAAGCAACAAGCTAAAGCTGAAAAGTAGCTTTAGCTGCGTGATATAAGTGCTAAAACAGGTACTAGACTAAAAGGCAACACTGATAAATAGAAGGGATAAAGGTAGGGTATAGTTGACAATATCGCTACCACTCTTGAAAAATAGTTCAGTATCGCCATTTAGTATGGACAAGTTGATTTAGCTTATTACAGGTTAAAGACTTATTGCACATTAAAGAATAGTTGTAAAGTGAAATCGCTGATAAGTAGTTGAAATAGCAGCAACATATCTTTATAATACACTGTCCTAAAAATGGGTTCCCCAAAAATCCACGTATGACGTGAGATAATTGGAGGATTGGCCCATTTTTTTGTTTTATACCAAACGGGAGAAGGATGCCTTATGGCAACAACTAACCAATTGATTCGTAAAGGTCGCAAAACCATCAAGGAAAAGTCAAGAGTTCCTGCGTTGGAAGCGTGTCCACAGCGCCGTGGTGTATGTACTCGTGTATATACTACTACGCCAAAAAAACCAAACTCAGCCATGCGTAAAGTGTGTCGTGTACGTTTGACATCAGGCTATGAAGTATCAAGCTACATCGGTGGTGAAGGTCACAACCTACAAGAGCACAGCGTGGTGCTTATTCGTGGTGGTCGTGTAAAAGATCTACCAGGTGTACGTTATCACACCGTCCGTGGTGCACTTGACTGTGCCGGCGTAAAAGACCGTAAACAAGGTCGCTCTAAGTATGGTGCCAAGAAGCCTAAAGCGTAATAATGCAAAGCTGATTAGTACACCCCATTAACTGTGCATGGGATTGGTGTTGAGACCTGTAAACCTAATAAATAGGCGCTTGATATACCACCATGCAGTAAGGCTGACTGACAAATCGCCACTAAAGCGTATTGTGAATGTCAGACACTCCTGAAGAAAAGGAAAATTATTATGCCAAGACGTCGCGTCGTAGCTACCCGTGAGATCCTACCTGATCCTAAGTTCGGTAGCCAAACCATCGCTAAGTTCATTAACCATGTCATGAGAGATGGAAAAAAATCTACTGCTGAACGTATCGTTTACGGTGCATTAGATGCCGTTAGCCAAAAGCGTAGCATCGAAGATCCAGTATCTTTCTTTGAAGACCTTTTAGAAAACGTACGCCCAATGGTCGAAGTAAAAGCTCGCCGCGTTGGTGGTGCTACCTATCAAGTGCCAATGGAAGTACGTCCCTCCCGTCGTACTGCCTTGGCTATGCGTTGGTTAGCTGACGCTGCTGCAAAGCGTTCTGAAAAATCAATGGCGCTGCGTCTTGCGGGCGAATTGAGTGATGCAGCAGATGGTAAAGGTAATGCTGTGAAAAAGCGTGACGAAGTTCACCGTATGGCAGATGCCAACAAAGCGTTCTCACACTATCGCTTCTAAAGTATGTTGCTGAAAACTCTAGCTTATCAGTGATAAAGAAGTAACTGATAAGCTTTGAGATATAGTAAGTAATGACTTTTATTGTTTTATATGCTTTATTGATTGCCGTCATCACATACTCACGTTTAAATGGTCTAGCCCATTAATACACTGAGATGGCGGTCGTCTACTATGATGCTGTTCTAAAAAGAAAGTGTCCCAAACTAGATGCCACTATATTCTTATTGCTTGCTTTTATTTTGGCCGTATTAGGTTCATCAATCAGCAAGTATATAAAGCTGACTGCTTTTGCATAAGACTATGTGATTGAGAAGCTAACGGCATTAATAAACACACGAATTTCCCTAGGAAAAAACTATGGCTCGTAAAACTCCCCTAAAGCGCTATCGCAATATTGGTATTTCAGCGCACATTGATGCTGGTAAAACAACGACGACAGAGCGTATCTTGTTTTATACTGGTAAAAACCACCAACTTGGCGAAACTCATGACGGTGGAGCAACAATGGACTGGATGGAGCAAGAGCAGGAGCGTGGTATTACCATTACTTCGGCTGCGACAACTTGTTTCTGGTCTGGTATGGATCAACAATTTCCAGAGCACCGTATTAATATCATCGACACCCCAGGCCACGTTGACTTTACTATTGAAGTAGAGCGTTCAATGCGTGTTCTTGATGGTGCATGCATGGTTTACTGTGCAGTTGGTGGCGTACAGCCGCAGTCTGAAACCGTATGGCGTCAAGCAAACAAGTACCAAGTACCACGTTTGGCTTTTGTAAACAAAATGGACCGTGTTGGTGCAGACTTCTATCGTGTGATAGAACAAGTGAAGACCCGTCTAGGTGGTAACCCAGTACCTGTTGTTATTCCAATCGGTAAAGAAGATGACTTCGAAGGTGTGGTTGACCTAGTCACTATGAAAGCCATTTACTGGGATACAGACTCTCAAGGCATGAAGTTCGAAGAGCGTGAAGTGCCAGCTGAGCTTTTAGAAAAAGCCACAGAATGGCGTAACAACTTGGTTGAAAACGCTGCTGAAGTGAATGAAGAGTTGATGGACAAGTACCTTGAGGGTGAAGAGCTGTCTCCAGAAGAGATTCATGCTGCTATCCGTGAGCGTACTATTGCTAACGAAATCATTCCAATGCTTTGTGGTACTGCCTTTAAAAACAAAGGTGTACAAAAGATGTTGGACTCAGTCATTCAGTACATGCCTGCACCAATGGATGTACCTGAAATCGCTGGTATCTTAAATGATAAAGATGAAACTGAGGCCACTCGTCCAGCTTCTGACGATGCACCGTTTTCTGCACTTGCGTTTAAGGTAATGAACGATAAATTCGTTGGTAACCTAACTTTCGTACGTGTTTATTCAGGTGTGATCAAGCAGGGCGATAGTGTTTATAACCCAGTAAAAATGAAGCGTGAGCGTATCGGCCGTATCGTTGAGATGCATGCTGAGAGTCAAGAAACGCTTGAAGAAATTCGTGCTGGTGATATCGCTGCGCTAGTCGGTATGAAAGATGTTGGTACTGGTGATACGCTATGTGATGAAAACGATGTCATTACACTTGAGCGTATGGAATTCCCAGATCCAGTTATCTCTCTAGCGGTTGAGCCGAAAACCAAAGCTGACCAAGAAAAAATGTCAATGGCATTGGGTCGTCTTGCTAAAGAAGATCCGTCGTTCCGTGTCCATACCGACGAAGAGTCTGGTCAGACTATCATCAGTGGTATGGGTGAACTGCACTTAGAAATTCTCGTGGATCGTATGAAGCGTGAATTCAAAGTGGAAGCAAACATCGGTGCACCGCAAGTTGCTTATCGTGAAACGATTCGTAACGCAGTTGAGCAAGAAGGTAAGTTCGTACGCCAGACAGGTGGTCGTGGTAAATTCGGTCACGTTTGGTTACGTCTTGAGCCACTTGATCCAGCAGGCGAAGTTGAGTATGAGTTCGAAGAAGAGATTGTTGGTGGTGTGGTACCAAAAGAGTATCACAACGCTGTCGACAAAGGTATTCAAGAGCGTATGCAAAACGGTATCCTAGCAGGCTACCCAATTGTTGGCGTAAAAGCGACCTTGTACGATGGTTCATATCATGACGTTGACTCGGATGAGTTGTCATTTAAGATGGCTGGTTCAATTGCGTTTAAGAAAGGCTTTATGAATGCAAACCCAGCGCTTCTTGAGCCTATCATGAAAGTTGAAGTAGAGACGCCAGAAGAGTACATGGGTGATATCATGGGCGATCTAAACCGCCGTCGTGGTATGGTTCAAGGTATGGATGATCTACCAGGTGGTACGAAACAGATTCGTGCTGAAGTACCTTTAGCAGAAATGTTTGGTTATGCAACCAACCTTCGCTCACAGTCTCAAGGCCGTGCGACATACTCAATGGAGTTCCAAAAGTATGCTGAAACGCCTAAGTCTGTTGCTGAAGAAATCATGAAGAAATTCACTGGTACAGATGAAGAAGAGTAAATAGAAGTTGATCGGTGAGGGCGAGGCAAGGGTTATTCTTGTACTGCCTTCACTGAATGGCCAATAACGTGTTAAAAGACTTGTTATTGGTCATGAATTTCTTATAATATCTGCACACTGCATGTGCAACCTTTTAACAATTATCTTAAAGTGGTCAGAGTTGTCTTGGTTGTTGTCACTATATAATCCAAGCACTGATCCAAATAAAGAGGAAATACCCATGGCAAAGGCCAAGTTTGAACGCAACAAGCCCCACGTCAACGTCGGCACCATCGGACACGTTGACCACGGTAAAACCACCCTAACAGCCGCTATCGCAACCGTAGCAGCCAAAGCCTCAGGCGGCGAAGCCAAAGACTACGCAGCCATTGACTCAGCGCCTGAAGAAAAAGCACGTGGCATCACCATCAACACCTCACACGTAGAGTATGACACCGAAACCCGTCACTACGCCCACGTTGACTGCCCAGGTCACGCCGACTACGTCAAAAACATGATCACTGGTGCCGCTCAGATGGACGGCGCAATCTTAGTCGTATCAGCCACTGACGGCCCAATGCCACAAACCCGTGAGCACATCCTGCTATCACGTCAGGTTGGCGTACCCTACATCATCGTCTTCATGAACAAATGTGACCTAGTAGACGACGAAGAGTTGCTAGAGCTCGTAGAAATGGAAGTACGTGAACTTCTAAACGACTACGACTTCCCAGGTGACGACACCCCAATCATGAAAGGTAGTGCCACCCAAGCCCTAAAAGGCGACGACGGCAAATACGGCGAACCAGCAGTTCTAGAACTACTAGAAACCCTAGACACCTACATCCCAGAGCCAGAGCGTGACGTCGACAAAGCATTCCTAATGCCAATCGAAGACGTCTTCTCAATCTCAGGTCGTGGTACCGTTGTTACCGGCCGTGTTGAATCAGGTATCGTACGCGTTGGCGACGAAATCGAAATCGTCGGTATCCGTGACACCCAAAAAACCACCTGTACTGGTGTTGAGATGTTCCGTAAGCTTCTAGACGAAGGTCGTGCTGGTGAAAACTGTGGCGTACTACTACGTGGTACCAAGCGTGAAGACGTCCAACGTGGCCAAGTACTAGCGAAGCCAGGTTCAATCACCCCGCACACCAACTTCGACGCCGAAGTATACGTACTATCGAAAGAAGAAGGTGGTCGTCACACGCCATTCCTAAACGGCTATCGTCCACAGTTCTACTTCCGTACCACTGACGTGACTGGCGCAATCCAGCTACAAGACGGTACTGAAATGGTTATGCCAGGCGACAACGTTGAGATGAGCGTAGAGCTTATCCACCCAATCGCTATGGATAAAGGCCTACGTTTCGCTATCCGTGAAGGTGGCCGTACTGTAGGTGCTGGTGTGGTAGCTAACGTTAAAAACTAAATGATACTCAGCGTAAGCTGATGAAGGTATTGATTAGTGAAAAGCCATCCTTTATAGGGTGGCTTTTTTTTGG
>NZ_JAGBKM010000014.1 GCF_017498085.1 Psychrobacter coccoides | reverse complement strand
AATAAAGAGGAAATACCCATGGCAAAGGCCAAGTTTGAACGCAACAAGCCCCACGTCAACGTCGGCACCATCGGACACGTTGACCACGGTAAAACCACCCTAACAGCCGCTATCGCAACCGTAGCAGCCAAAGCCTCAGGCGGCGAAGCCAAAGACTACGCAGCCATTGACTCAGCGCCTGAAGAAAAAGCACGTGGCATCACCATCAACACCTCACACGTAGAGTATGACACCGAAACCCGTCACTACGCCCACGTTGACTGCCCAGGTCACGCCGACTACGTCAAAAACATGATCACTGGTGCCGCTCAGATGGACGGCGCAATCTTAGTCGTATCAGCCACTGACGGCCCAATGCCACAAACCCGTGAGCACATCCTGCTATCACGTCAGGTTGGCGTACCCTACATCATCGTCTTCATGAACAAATGTGACCTAGTAGACGACGAAGAGTTGCTAGAGCTCGTAGAAATGGAAGTACGTGAACTTCTAAACGACTACGACTTCCCAGGTGACGACACCCCAATCATGAAAGGTAGTGCCACCCAAGCCCTAAAAGGCGACGACGGCAAATACGGCGAACCAGCAGTTCTAGAACTACTAGAAACCCTAGACACCTACATCCCAGAGCCAGAGCGTGACGTCGACAAAGCATTCCTAATGCCAATCGAAGACGTCTTCTCAATCTCAGGTCGTGGTACCGTTGTTACCGGCCGTGTTGAATCAGGTATCGTACGCGTTGGCGACGAAATCGAAATCGTCGGTATCCGTGACACCCAAAAAACCACCTGTACTGGTGTTGAGATGTTCCGTAAGCTTCTAGACGAAGGTCGTGCTGGTGAAAACTGTGGCGTACTACTACGTGGTACCAAGCGT
This sequence comes from Psychrobacter coccoides, assembly GCF_017498085.1. Classification (GTDB taxonomy): domain Bacteria; phylum Pseudomonadota; class Gammaproteobacteria; order Pseudomonadales; family Moraxellaceae; genus Psychrobacter; species Psychrobacter coccoides. Next base: position 89,828 of record NZ_JAGBKM010000014.1, on the reverse strand, counting down.
GAAGACGTCCAACGTGGCCAAGTACTAGCGAAGCCAGGTTCAATCACCCCGCACACCAACTTCGACGCCGAAGTATACGTACTATCGAAAGAAGAAGGTGGTCGTCACACGCCATTCCTAAACGGCTATCGTCCACAGTTCTACTTCCGTACCACTGACGTGACTGGCGCAATCCAGCTACAAGACGGTACTGAAATGGTTATGCCAGGCGACAACGTTGAGATGAGCGTAGAGCTTATCCACCCAATCGCTATGGATAAAGGCCTACGTTTCGCTATCCGTGAAGGTGGCCGTACTGTAGGTGCTGGTGTGGTAGCTAACGTTAAAAACTAAATGATACTCAGCGTAAGCTGATGAAGGTATTGATTAGTGAAAAGCCATCCTTTATAGGGTGGCTTTTTTTTGGTGAATAATCAGTGATATGGGTACTATACTTCTCTTTGATTATTGTATAGTCAGCTGAATGTAAAACTGTTATGGATTTAAATGCGCTACTGGTATAAATTTTACTTGCGTGCTGCGTTCCCAGAGGCTGCGCAACCTATATTTTGAACAGAAAGCATCCCAGTAGCGCTATGAAATTTTTAGAGTGTATCGACTATATTTAGAAAAAATACTATTGTAATTATGCTAAGAGATTGCTATATTAGCGCTGCAGATCTCGTGCAATATGATGTTGGGAATCCTTAATTGTGATTAACCAACACAGAAGGTAAACTTATATTTTTTATCGTAAGGCTTGCTTTTTATCCTAAATATTGTATAATGCTGTCCTTTAACACCTATAGGCGATTGGCTCAATTGGTAGAGCATCGGTCTCCAAAACCGAGGGTTGTAGGTTCGAGTCCTACATCGCCTGCCATCTTTTTATCATATCTTTGTCGTACCTCACCATCTCCTAAGCGAGTTCTCTATGAGCAATAATCAAGATAACCTCGAGTCTAAGTTATCTGATGCCAAAGCGACGGCTAGTGGAATGTTGACTAAAAATAGTCAAAAAGGTAAAAACCCAAATACAGCGGTTGAAGTTGCGAAGACTGGGTCGGCCAAGGATATGATGTTATGGCTATTAGCCATTGCAGCTTTGATAGGGGCGACTTTAGTCAATCAATATTTACCAGGTTATTGGCAGCTTGCCAATGATGTTTGGGTACGTATTGGTATTATTGTCGCCCTTGCTGTGTTTGCACTAATTTGTTTGGCGCTAACCAATCAAGGCCGTGCCTTTAAGATATTGTTAAGAGATGCGGCAGTTGAATTGCGCCGTGTCACTTGGCCAGGTAAAGACGAAACCTTTCAGTATACATGGCAAGTGATTGTTGTCATTGGTATTGTTGGGTTGTTTATTTGGTTATTAGATAACTTCTTTAACTGGTTTGTAGGCTTGTTTATTGGTTAATAGGTATGTATTGATACCTCTAGCCGAAATTTTTATATAGCGATTAGGAGCGTCAGATGCGTTGGTATATCGTCCAAGCGTTTTCAGGATATGAAAAACAAGTACAGCGTTCACTAACTGATCGTATTAATCGTAGTGACTTTGCTGATTCATTTGGTGACGTATTGGTGCCAACTGAAGAAGTTGTTGAGATGAAAGACGGTAAAAAGCGCAAAAGTGAGCGTAAGTTTTTCCCAGGGTATGTATTAATCCAAATGGAGATGAACGACGACACTTGGCATATCGTCAATGAATGCCCACGTATTATGGGTTTCATTGGTGGTACGCCTGAAGTTCCTGCGCCTATTACCCAAGCTGAAGCAGACCGCATTTTGAATCGTCTGAATCAAACTGAGGCAACTCCTCGTCCGAAGACATTGTTTGAGCCAGGTGAAGAGTTGTTGGTTATCGATGGTCCATTTACTGACTTTAAGGGGTTGGTTGAAAAGGTGGATTACGAAAAATCTAAATTACAGCTTACTGTAAACGTATTTAACAGACCAACTCAGGTTGAGCTTGAGTTTAGCAAAGTTGAAAAACTAGACTAAGTCAGTAAAAAATTCATCAACCGGGGAGCCGTTAATCAACATTGTATCAATGTACAAAGATGATTTGGCGCTATCACCCATTTAGGAGAGTATCATGGCTAAGAAGATTGATGGTTACATCAAACTGCAAGTGCCTGCAGGTAAAGCAAACCCTTCACCACCAATTGGTCCAGCTTTGGGTCAAAAAGGCGTGAATATCATGGCGTTCTGTAAAGAGTTTAACGCTGCGACTGCAAACCAAGAACCAGGTCTGCCGATTCCAACTGAGATTACCGTTTATAACGATAAGTCTTTTACCTTTATCATGAAGTCACCACCTGCTGCGTTCTTGTTACGCAAAGCCGCTGGTATCGCTAAAGGTTCAGGCACGCCAAATACTGATAAAGTTGGTAAAGTAACACGCGAGCAATTAGAAGAGATCGTTAAAACCAAAGATGCAGATTTAACAGCTGCTGACCTCGATGCAGCTGTACGTACTGTTGCTGGTACTGCCCGCTCAATGGGTATCTCTGTGGAGGGTGTGTAATGCCTAAGCTAACCAAACGTCAAAAAGAAATTCAAAACCGTGTCGATAATGAAAAACAGTACACGATCGAAGAAGCGGTTCAAATTTTAAACGATTTGCCAGCGCTAAAATTCAAAGAGTCTATCGATATTGCGGTAAACTTGGGCGTTGATCCACGTAAGTCTGACCAAGTCGTTCGTGGCGCTACCAACCTGCCTGCTGGTACGGGTAAAACCAAACGTGTCGCCGTGTTTGCTCAAGGTGCTGCTGCTGAAGCTGCTAAAGAAGCCGGTGCAGACGTGGTTGGTTTTGAAGATCTGGCTGAAGACATTAAAGCTGGCAACATGGATTTCGATGTTGTTATCGCTGCTCCTGATGCCATGCGTGTTGTTGGTCAATTAGGTACTATCTTAGGTCCACGTGGTCTAATGCCTAACCCAAAGGTCGGTACAGTGACGCCAAACGTTGCTGAAGCAGTAACTAATGCAAAAGCGGGTCAAGCTCAGTACCGTGTTGATAAAGCTGGTATTATCCATGCTACTATCGGTCAAGTTGGCTTTACTGTCGAGCAAGTTGCACAGAATGCGCAAGCATTATTGGCTGATCTTAAGCGCGCCAAGCCTGCAACCTCTAAAGGCATATATATCAAAAAAATCACTTTATCTAGCACGATGGGCCCTGGCATCACCCTTGATCCTGTTCCTTATCGTGTCGCTAAATAAAATATTGTTTATTGATAGCTAAATATACTGTATAACAAGTGAGTTTTTTAAACTGCTTAATAAAGTATATAAATAAATTTTAAAGAATTAGGTCAGTGTAGCAATCGCTACGCTGTCTAAGACCGTAGGTAGAGAGTAGCTTAGTCAGATTATAGGTATCTTTTCGGAGTGACTTATGATGTTAAAAGCTGGTCTTGTTAATCGATGACAGATGAAAATCTTAATTGTCCTACGCAGACGGTGGCCCACACAGTTATTGATTAAAGCCAATAAGTTGCTGTGATCATTTTAAATGACTATCAACTTATTACTTAACGTCATTCTGATAACGGTGCCGTAATCAGTCGTTACTTACAGAGTTAAATCTACAAGTAACGTGTCGTATCAAGTCAGTCTTATCTTATACTAGGTCTGCAAAGACTAAAGTAATAAGAGGGTTGATAAGATTAAGGAGTCAACTTATGGCATTAACGCTAGAACAAAAACAACAAGTTGTGGCTGAAGTGTCTGAAGTTGCTGCTAATGCTTACTCAGCAGTAGCTGCCGAATATCACGGTATTGGTGTTGCGAAGCTTACTCAGCTGCGCGAACAAGCTCGTGAAAAAGGCGTTGTTTTAAAAGTGGTAAAAAATACCCTGGCAAAACGCGCTTTTGAAGGCACTAAGTTTGAGTGCATGTCAGACCGTATGACTGGTCCATTACTTTTGGCTTTCTCTATGGAAGATTTGGGATCTGCTGCTAGAGTCGTTTATGACTTTAGTAAAGAGAACAAAGCTTTAGAGACCAAAATAGTGTCAGTCGGTGGTGAAGTTTATGGTCCAGAAGAGCTAGAGCGCGTATCGAAGCTACCAACTCGCGACGAAGCAATCTCTATCTTGATGGCAACTATGAATGCACCTGTGACCAAGCTTGTCCAGACTATGAACGCAGTTCCTGGCAAATTTGTTCGTACTGTAGCAGCAATCAAAGACGCAAAAGAAGCCGCTTAATTGCTTGTTTTAACGTAACTTTAACATCGTATCTATGCCCCAGTAGTCATATCAGACACGCAGCATAGGCGATATTAAAATCAATTAATTTTTATCAGATAACGGAGAGTTCTCATGGCACTATCTAAAGAAGATGTGTTAAACGCAATCGCTGAAATGTCAGTAATGGATATCGTTGAATTAATCAGCGACATGGAAGAAAAATTCGGCGTAACTGCTGCTGTTGCTGCTGCTGCACCTGCTGCTGCTGCTGAAGGCGGCGCTGCTGCTGAAGAAAAAGACGAGTTTGACGTTGTTCTTGCCAGCTTCGGCGAGAAGAAAGTTGCGGTCATTAAAGCAGTTCGTGAAGCAACTGGCCTTGGCTTGAAAGAAGCTAAAGACCTAGTTGAAAGCGCTCCAGCTCCAATCAAAGAAGGTGCGTCTAAAGACGAAGCTGAAGAGTTGAAGAAGAAGCTTGAAGAAGCTGGTGCAACTGTTGAACTAAAATAAGTTCAATACAGCATTAAAAAAAGCTGGTGATGCCTTGCATTGCCAGCTTTTTTTTATTATAATTATTAGCTTGACCTTTTGTGTCTGCCAATAGTCGTATCATAAACGGTGGATACCCATCAAAAGGACAGACGATATACATGCACGCAAACACGCCAGTTTTTGAAATCAGTTGATGTAAGCTAAACATCTTTAGGTGTTTGGCACTTTTTTGTGTCTGTATACTTCCTATGATCAATAACGTTATTTAAATCTAATTTATCTGGATCTTAATTAGTTTAGCATGGTTTTACTGTCAGTTCGTAAGCTCATAGACGGTAGATATCAGTGACGATATTACTTACATAAACATCTATTACGGATATATAGGCTATTGGTTGGTATTACGGTAATACAATCCGTATGTTGTTGAAAAATAGAGCAATAGTACTTATATAGTAGTGTTTAGATAGTCGTTTTAAAATTAGATGTCGTGCATTGTGTATGCATGATTTATTAAACACCCATTAACTGAGCATCACCGTTTCTTTTATTATCGTTTCCGTTGCCATGTTTGTATAGTATTTATGCACGCTGGTCACGCTTTCAATTTGTTTTCACGTCTACTGTAAGGACTCTCGATGGCATATTCTTATACTGAAAAAAAGCGTATTCGCAAAAGTTTTGCTGAATTGCCCACTGTGATGGACATTCCCTACTTATTGTCTATTCAAGTAGATTCTTATGAGCAATTTTTGCAAGAGCACAAAAAACCAAAAGCTCGTGAGAATACTGGTCTGCAAGCCGCATTTTCTTCTATTTTTCCTATCGAAAGTCACTCTGGCAATGCTGAATTGCAATTTGTTGAGTACTACTTAGGAACCCCTGAGTTCGATGAGCGTGAATGTATTTTACGTGGCTCAACGTTTGCTGCCCCGATGCGTGTCAAAATCCGTTTGATTATTAAAGATAAAGATAGCAAGGACAAAGACAGTAAAGCGGCTATCAAAGATATCCGTGAGCAAAGCGTCTATATGGGCGAGATGCCGTTAATGACCGAAAACGGTACTTTTATTATCAATGGTACTGAACGGGTTATTGTTTCACAATTACATCGTTCACCTGGTGTGTTCTTTGATCACGATAAAGGCAAGTCGCACTCAAGTGGTAAGGTGCTTTATAACGCTCGTATCATTCCGTACCGTGGCTCATGGCTTGACTTTGAGTTTGATGCTAAAGACTTAGTATTTGCTCGTATTGACCGCCGTCGTAAGCTATTAGCTTCTATTATTTTACGGGCGCTTGGGCTGACGACTGCTGAAATCTTAGATACTTTCTTTGATAGAGTGTCGGTTTATAAGGGCGATGAGCAGTTTGAGATTGATTTGGTGCCTGATCGCTTACGTGGTGAAATGGCGCAGTTTGATATCGTATCGCCTGAAGGTAAGGTACTGGTAGAACAAGGCAAGCGCATTAATGCTCGCCGTATCCGTCAGATCGAAGAAGCGGGTATGACTCGCATCGCTGTACCTGATGAGTACTTATATGAGCGTATCCTTGCCGAAGATATTATCGTTGATGATGAAGTGATCGCGCGTGCTAACACGTTAATTGATCATGAGCTATTGGTTAAATTAAGTGCTACTGATATCAAAGAAATCAGTATTTTATTTACCAATGATATCGATCAAGGGACTTATATTGCGGATACGTTACGTGCAGATACGACGTCAAGCCGTGAAGAAGCATTAATCGAAATTTATAAAGTCATGCGCCCAGGTGAGCCGCCAACGGTTGAGACTGCTGAAAAGTTGTTTGAAAGCATGTTTTTCAACCCAGATCGCTACGATCTATCAAACGTCGGTCGTATGAAATTTAACCGCCGTTTAGGGTTGGACTTTGAAAGCACTGATGACCCTGATGTACAACGTGCCCGTAGTGTCCTAAATAACGATGATATCGTTAATGTCCTAAAAGAGCTGATTGAGATTCGTAACGGCCGCGGCGAGGTTGATGACATCGACCATTTGGGTAACCGCCGTATTCGTTCAGTGGGTGAAATGGCTGAAAACCAATTCCGTGTTGGTTTAGTACGTGTTGAGCGTGCGGTTAAAGAGCGCTTAAGCTCTGCTGAGTCTGATAATTTATCTCCACAGGATTTGATCAATTCTAAACCTGTTGCTGCTGCTGTCAAAGAGTTCTTTGGTTCAAGCCAGTTGTCACAGTTTATGGATCAAAACAACCCATTATCTGAAGTGACGCATAAACGCCGTGTATCCGCATTGGGCCCTGGTGGTCTGACCCGTGAGCGTGCAGGCTTTGAAGTACGTGACGTTCATGACACTCATTATGGCCGTGTCTGCCCGATTGAGACGCCTGAAGGGCCAAACATTGGTCTGATTAACTCTTTAGCGACCTTTGCTAAGACCAACAGCTTTGGTTTCTTAGAGACGCCATATCGCCGTGTGGTAGATGGGAAGGTCACAGATCATTTTGAGTATTTATCAGCGATTGAAGAAGTCGGTACTGTAATTGCACAGGCTGACTCACCAATGACTGAAGACGGTGCGCTATCTGATGAGATGGTCAGTGTGCGTAGCGGTGGCGAGTTTGTGCGTATGCCAGCGGACAAGGTCACACATATGGATGTATCGCCCAGTCAGGTTGTGTCAGTAGCCGCAGGTCTGATTCCGTTCCTAGAGCATGATGATGCCAACCGTGCTTTGATGGGATCAAACATGCAGCGTCAGGCGGTTCCTACATTACGTGCGGATAAGCCATTGGTAGGTACTGGTATGGAGCGTCACGTTGCTCGTGACTCAGGTGTATGTGTCATCGCTCGTCGTGGCGGTGTGATTGAGGATGTTGATGCTTCACGTATCGTGGTACGTGTCAATGAAGATGAGATGGTCGCCGGTGAAGCGGGTATCGATATCTACAACTTAATCAAATACACGCGTTCAAACCAGAACACTTGTATTAACCAGCGTATCATTGTTAACCAAGGTGATGAGATCGCTTTGGGTGATATCTTGGCTGATGGTCCGTCGACCGACTTGGGTGAATTGGCGCTTGGTCAAAACATCCGCATCGCCTTTATGCCTTGGAATGGTTATAACTTCGAAGACTCAATCTTGTTGTCTGAAAAAGTGGTAAAAGAAGATCGTTTTACCACCATTCATATTCAAGAACTGACCTGTGTGGCTCGTGATACCAAATTGGGTACAGAAGAAATCACTGCTGATATTCCAAACGTCGGTGAGGCTGCGCTATCCAGTCTTGATGAGGCAGGTATCGTTTATATCGGTGCTGAAGTGGATGCAGGCGACATCTTGGTGGGTAAAGTCACGCCAAAAGGTGAGACACAGCTGACACCAGAAGAAAAACTACTGCGGGCCATTTTTGGCGAAAAAGCCGCGGATGTAAAAGACACCTCGTTGCGTGTCCCAACATCAAGCAAAGGCACGGTGATTGATGTACAGGTCTTTACCCGTGACGGTGTTGAAAAAGATGCTCGTGCTCGTGCGATCGAAAAGTCACAGTTAGACAGCTATCGTAAAGACTTAAAAGAAGAGCTACGTATCTTTGAAGAAGCGGCACGTGGTCGTATCAGTACCTTGCTAGATGGACAAAAAATCAGTGGTGGTTCAGGTCTAAAGGCTGGTACGGTTATGAAAGCCGCTGATATGAAAGACATGAGTCTTGAGACTTTACTTGATATTCAGCCGGTTGAAGAAGAAATCTCTGAGCGTCTCACACAAATCGCTGATTACTTGGTCGATAAGCAAAAAGACATCGATGTGAAGTTTGCTGAGAAAAAGCGTAAATTAACGGCAGGCGATGATCTACAACATGGCGTACAAAAAATCGTCAAGGTTTATTTGGCGGTTAAGCGTCGTATTCAGCCTGGTGATAAGATGGCCGGTCGTCATGGTAACAAGGGTGTGGTATCACGTATTATGCCAGTTGAAGACATGCCATACGACGAACATGGTAACACGGTGGACATCGTTCTAAATCCACTAGGTGTTCCATCACGTATGAACATCGGTCAGGTACTCGAGACGCATTTAGGTATGGCAGCCAAAGGTTTGGGTGAAAAAATTGACGGTATGCTTAAAGCCCAAGCTGCTATCAAAGACTTACGTGACTTCTTAGACCAAATCTATAACAAAGTTGGCGGAGAGCAAGTTGATCTAGATAGCTTGTCTGACGATGACATTATAGCGCTTGCGGGCAACCTACGTGAAGGTGTACCGATGGGTACAGCAGTGTTTGACGGTGCTCATGAGCATCAAGTTAAAGATCTGCTAGAGCTTGCTGGATTGGACCGTGATGGCCAGCAAACCCTATATGATGGTCGTACGGGTCAAAAGTTCGATCGTAAAGTGACCGTCGGTTATATGTATATGCTCAAGCTTAACCACTTGGTTGATGACAAGATGCATGCACGCTCAACAGGGTCTTACTCACTGGTTACGCAGCAGCCGCTGGGTGGTAAAGCTCAGTTTGGTGGACAGCGCTTTGGTGAGATGGAAGTCTGGGCACTAGAAGCTTATGGTGCCGCCTATACCTTGCAAGAGATGCTAACGGTGAAGTCGGATGATGTTGAAGGCCGTACACGTATGTATAAGAACATCGTCGATGGAGAGCAGTACATGGATCCAGGTATGCCTGAGTCATTTAACGTACTGACCAAAGAAATCAAATCACTGGGTCTTAATATTGAGTTAAAAGAGACTCACTAAGTTTAAAGCCTGAATGTTTTAAACTCAGTCGTCATACTAAAAGCAGTACGCCATAATGCTGCTGCTTTTGGTTATTTATCTCAACCCTATTCATTGCCTTCATTCATTCTGTCATATGTCATTACCAACATGACCGAATGATTATAAAGATAACGGAGAAGCAACTTGAAAGATTTACTCGATATCATGCAAAGCCCTACCGCTAGCGGTAACCGTGAGTTTGATAGCATTCAAATTACCCTAGCTTCACCAGATGTGGTCAAATCTTGGTCTCATGGTGAGGTAAAAAAACCTGAAACAATTAACTATCGTACGTTTAAGCCTGAGCGTGACGGTCTTTTTTGTGCCAAAATCTTTGGCCCAGTAAAAGACTTTGAGTGTCTGTGTGGTAAGTATAAACGCCGTAAGTTCCAAGGTGTCATCTGTGAAAAGTGTGGTGTTGAAGTCACGACCGCTAAAGTGCGCCGTGATCGCATGGGTCATATTGATTTGGCCAGTCCTGTGGCGCACATTTGGTTCTTAAAGTCATTGCCAAGCCGTATCGGTCTGCTTCTCGATATGACACTACGTGATATTGAGCGTGTCCTGTACTTTGAAAGCTATATCGTCACTGAGCCTGGTATGACTTCTTTAGAGAGATATCAGCTGCTAGATGACGAAGATTATTATCGTGCACTTGAAGAGTTTGGCGATGAGTTCGTTGCCAAGATGGGTGCTGAAGCGGTACAAGATCTGCTAAAAGACATTGACTTAGACTTAGAAATTGATGAACTGCGTGAAGCCATTCCGCAAACAGGCTCTGAGACTAAACTTAAAAAAATGTCTAAGCGTCTTAAACTATTAGAAGCTTTCCGTGATTCTAATAATAAACCTGAGTGGATGGTAATGAACATCTTACCTGTACTGCCACCAGATTTACGCCCACTAGTACCACTAGAAGGCGGACGTTTTGCGACTTCAGATCTAAACGACTTGTATCGCCGCGTCATCAACCGTAACAACCGTCTAAAGCGTCTATTAGAGCTAAGCGCCCCTGATATTATCGTGCGTAACGAAAAACGTATGTTACAAGAGTCAGTCGATGCGCTACTGGATAACGGTCGTCGTGGTCGTGCCATCACAGGTAGTAACAAACGTCCATTAAAATCTCTTGCCGACATGATCAAAGGTAAGCAAGGTCGTTTCCGTCAAAACTTACTTGGTAAGCGTGTTGACTACTCAGGTCGTTCAGTGATCGTTGTCGGTCCAACATTGCGTCTTCACCAATGTGGCCTACCTAAGAAGATGGCGCTTGAGCTATTCAAGCCATTTACTTACAACAAGCTTTTGTCTCATGGCTTAGCGACAACGATTAAAGCCGCCAAAAAGATGGTTGAGCGTGAAGAGCCGCAAGTATGGGATATGCTAGCGATGGTCATTCGTGAGCACCCTGTGCTATTGAACCGTGCACCGACGCTACACCGTTTGGGCCTACAAGCGTTCGAGCCAGTACTCATTGAAGGTAAAGCCATTCAGCTGCACCCACTGGTTTGTACCGCATTTAACGCTGACTTTGACGGTGACCAAATGGCCGTTCATGTGCCATTGACACTAGAGGCACAGCTTGAGTCACGTGCACTGATGATGTCGACCAACAACATCTTGTCACCTGCTAACGGTGATCCTATCATCGTTCCATCACAGGACGTGGTACTTGGTCTGTACTACATTAGCCGCTCGTCAATCAATGCCAAAGGCGAAGGCATGGTCTTTGCTTCAGTTAACGAAGCCTTGCGTGCGATTGGTTCAAATGATTTGCATGTTAATGCCAAAATCAAGGTACGTGTGACCGAGACTCATATCGATGAAGAGGGTAATCGTACTAAAGAAACCAGTTTAAAAGAAACAGTCGCTGGTCGTTTGTTGATTTGGAATATCATGCCTAAAGGTATGGTGTTTGATGAGTGTAACCAAGAGATGACTAAGAAAAACATCTCACGCTTGATCAACTCTTGCTATCGTAAGATGGGTGTCAAAGACAGTGTGATGTTTGCTGACCAGTTAATGTACCTTGGTTTTTCTCAGGCGACACTGTCAGGGGTCTCTATTGGTATAGAAGACATGGCGATCCCGCCGAGCAAGGTTCAAATCATTGAAACTGCTGAAGCTGAAGTGCGTGAGATTGAAGATCAGTTTGAACAAGGTTTTGTCACTGCTGGTGAGCGTTATAACAAGGTCGTCGATATTTGGTCACGTACCAACGACAAAGTCGCTAAAGCGATGATGGATAACTTGTCAACGGACAAAGTCATCAATGCCCAAGGTGAAGAAGACGAGCAAAAATCCTTTAACTCGATCTTTATCATGTCGGATTCTGGTGCTCGTGGTAGTGCCGCTCAGATTCGTCAGCTCGCTGGTATGCGTGGTTTGATGGCAAAACCAGATGGTTCTATCATCGAAACACCGATTAAAGCCAACTTCCGTGAAGGTCTGACCGTACTTCAGTACTTTATCTCGACTCACGGTGCACGTAAAGGTCTAGCAGACACGGCTCTAAAAACAGCCAACTCAGGTTATCTGACGCGTCGTTTGGTCGATGTGGCACAAGACTTGGTTGTGACTAGCGAAGACTGTGGTACTGAACAAGGCCTGCTCATGACCCCGCATATTCAAGGTGGTGAGATCATTGAGAAGCTTGGTGAGCTGGTTCTGGGTCGTGTGACTGCTCGTGATGTCACTTATAATGATGACGATTCAAAAGTATTGGTCCCAGCAGGTACGCTGATTGATGAGCAGTGGGTCAATATCCTTGATGAAAATGCCATTGATGACATCTGGGTACGCTCAGTCATTACCTGTGATGTGGCTCATGGTGTGTGTTCACAGTGCTACGGCCGTGATCTTGCTCGTGGTCATAAAGTCAATATCGGTGAGTCTGTCGGTGTGATGGCAGCTCAATCTATTGGTGAGCCTGGTACTCAGTTAACCATGCGTACTTTCCACGTGGGCGGGGCGGCAAGCTCAGCATCAGTAGACAACAGCATCTCTGTTCGTAATGCCGGTCAAGTGCATTTCGAAAACATGAAAACGGTTGAACATACGGATGGTCATTTGGTAGTCGTATCACGTTCTGCAGAGATTGCGATGACTGATGAGCTTGGTCGTGAGCGTGAGCGTTATAAAGTGCCTTATGGTTCAAGCGTACTGGTTAAAAATGAAGCGCAGGTCGAAGGTGGACAAACCATTGCTAAATGGGATCCGCACACGCATCCTATTATTACTGAATTTGCCGGTACGGCACGCTTCAGTGACATCGTTGATGGCAGTACAGCGACAGTAAAAGTCGATGAAGCCACTGGTATGAGCTCGTTTGAGATTCTAGCGACTCGTGACCGTTCAAGTACTGCTAAGGACTTACGCCCAGCCATTATCTTGAACACTGATGAAGGCAAAGAAGTGGTTTACTTCTTACCGGCTGAAACCATCATTCGTGTTAGCGATGGTGAAAAAGTCGCTGCTGGTTCGATCTTAGGCCGTGTACCGCAAGCAACATCTGGTACCAAGGACATCACTGGTGGTCTACCACGTGTAGCCGATTTGTTTGAAGCCCGTCGTCCAAAAGATCATGCCATCATGGCAGAGATGACAGGTGTCGTCAGCTTTGGTAAAGAGACCAAAGGTAAAAACCGCTTTATTATTACCAATGAAGACGGCGAGACACATGAAGAGTTGATTCCAAAGTGGCGTCAGATTAACGTCTTTGAAAACGAGACAGTAGCACGTGGTGAGATCATCGCCGATGGTCCACAAAACCCACATGACATCTTGCGCTTAAAAGGTGAAACAGCACTTGCTGATTATATCGTCAACGAAGTACAAGACGTTTATCGTTTGCAGGGTGTTAAGATCAACGATAAGCATATTGAAGTTATCATACGTCAGATGCTGCGTAAGGTCGAAGTGACGGATGCTGGTGACTCTAGTTACTTTAAAGGTGATCAGGTTGAATATGCGGACCTAAAAGCACTTAATGAGAAGCTGGTTGCTGAAGACAAGTTCCCAGTACAATTTGAGCGTCAGCTACTTGGTATTACTAAAGCGAGTCTGGCGACTGAAAGCTTTATCTCAGCCGCTTCTTTCCAAGAAACGACACGAGTTCTAACGGCTGCTGCTGTTACTGGTAAGAGTGATGAGCTACGTGGTCTAAAAGAGAACGTAGTGGTAGGTCGCTTGATCCCTGCAGGTACGGGACTGGCTTATCATCAAGCTCGTAAAGACAAGTCAGAGCAAGTGTTACATGATAATGATATGAATGCTGCTTTTGACATGACGGCCAGCACTGATAGTAAAGACTTTGCTAGCTTTGATGAAGCCTTTGCACAAGAGCTTAATCAAGACAGCTGATTAGATTTTATAGTTTGAGTATTTGTACACAAAAAGCCAGCCTCGTTGCTGGCTTTTTTGTGCCTGTTATTTTTATCTATAGTCAGGTTAGTATAAAAAAGATACGACAAGACTGGGATGCTTAGTTTTTTAATGTTGGTTTTGCAGCCTTTGTCGGCGTAGGCACAGCACGCAAGAAAAATTTATACCAGTTTAGCGTATTACTACAGTGTGTCTATTTTATTTAGTATCGACGATATGACAGCTAAAACGATTGCTTATAGGACTAAAAATAAGTGTAAACTTATACCTGCGTCAAAATTAACAATATAAGGATAGGTATATGGCAGGTAAAGGTCGTGTCGCCAAGTATCAAGCAGATCGAACCAATCAAAAGCTGTATTTTTGCCGTTTGGCCTGTCAAGCGGCAGAGAGTAGCCATGATAAACAGCATTATCAAGCCCATTGTGAAACCGCTATTTTTCATTTATACGGCAGTTTCTTAGCATTTATGCAAGAGCTTGTGCAGTTCTACAGCTTAGATGTAGTGGCACCAAGCTTGACAGATATTGAGCGTGCGTTGGCCGTACGGACGCAAGTATCACCAGAGGTACAGCGGCTGCAACAACTACAACAGCAAGGCATTTTGGCGAATATTGAACGTGCTTATCAGCGCTGTTTGTATACCGTTATAAAAGACCAGCCGAACAGCGAAGAGGGGATAGATAACGATGGGGCAAAGACACCACAAGATCTTATTGTGAATGTGGTGACGTTATCAAACCAGTGGCTTCCGGATGCAGCAACCATACGAGAGTGGCGTCAGCAACTGCTGACGTTGATTGAGCAGTTACGTGCCGGTATGGTCGAGTTTTAGGGTGGTTGGAAATGGTATAAACAACACATTCAGTGCTATCAAGCTTGTGTGAAGGTTTATTCTGGCATTTCCGGCAGCTGCTCAACAGGTGTGACGGTTAGTGGGTTTTGGGGCACGCTGTCGTTTCCGCTACTATTATTGCTATTAGGGTTACGACTGGCTTCATGGTTACTTCCTGAGTCTTCATCGATGGTTTCAGGCTCAGGCGGTTTACGCTTTTGGGTCTTAGGTTGGATGGGTTTCGTCGTATTGGTTGGCGTTGTCTCTTCAGGAGTGATAATACCATCATCTGTCATTTCTAATATACGTTGTTTTTGTTTTTTTGATTTAGAGCGATTATTGAGTGATACCCATTCGTAAGGCTTACCTTTTAGTTCAGCTCTCATAAAGTCGATCCATACAGGTAATGCAGCGACCCCACCATACTCACGACGGCCAAGGGTTGAAGGCTGATCAAAGCCGATCCAGACAACAGTAGCGTTGGTTGGATGAAACCCTGCAAACCAAGCGTCTTTGGCTTCGTTGGTGGTACCAGTTTTGCCGCCGATATCACTACGCCCTAGGGCTTTGGCCCGGGTGGCGGTACCACGCTGTACCACATCACGTAGAATATCAGCCATTTCATAAGCGACGCGTGGGGTCAATATTCGCGGTGCCTGAGCGGCTGTCGTGTATTGCACAGTAGGGGCTTGTAGACGATCTGACTCTGGACTGGCGTCGTAAATATTTACATTGGTGATATTATCGTTTTCTGTAGCACCGGTATTGTCTTCTGGATCTTCAGTAGCAGCAGAGTCGTTGTTGGATTCTGTTTCTATCGCCTCTTGGTCTGCAATGAGCTTCTCATTTAAATCTACGAGTTGCTCATTGAAGCATACTGCACAAGCTTGCTGCGGACTGGCTTGGAATAGCAACTTGTTATCATAATTATATATCTGTTCTATAAAATAAGGCTGTATGCGATGGCCGCCATTGGCAAAGGTCGCATAAGCCGTTGCCATTTGTAGCGGGGTTGCTTGTCCAGTACCCAGTGCAAGCGATAGGGTAGTCGGTAGCTTTTCTTTATCCAGTCCAAATTGATCTAACAAGTCACGAACATCAGAGATACCGATCGCCTGTAATAAACGAATAGACACTAAGTTACGTGAAAGATAAAGCCCTCGGCGGAGAGTGATATCTCCCAAAAAACGCCCGTCAGAGTTTTTTGGCTTCCAGTCCCCAACCTGAATCGGTTGATCTGAGATGATACTGTCTGGACGATAGCCTTTTTCTAAAGCGGCAGTGTAAACCAATGGCTTGATGATAGAGCCTGGTTGTCTCCAGCCCTGTAAGGCACGGTTGAACTTACTGTGATTAAAATCAAAACCACCAACGAGCGCTTTGACAGCACCTGTATCCGGATTTAATGACACCAAACTGCCTTGAACTTCAGGTATTTGAGCCAGTTTCCAACCACCACTGCTGGTTGGTATTAAACGGATAATATCATTTTTGTTGACGATCTGACTGGCATTGCTTGGAGAATAACCAAAGCGGTCAGCGGAGATATATTTACGTGCCCAGTTCATGCCTGACCAGTTAACAGTAACATTCTCACCAGATGGCATGTCTGCTTCGAAGCTACGAGCGTTTACCTTGGTCACTTTAGCTGGGTACATACCGCCATAGCGACGAAAGTTCTCTAGAGGCTCATCATTTGCCTCAGCACCTCGCCAGCCATGGCGATGATCATAGGCAATTAAACCTTTAAGGACCGCAGCCTCAGCAGCATTTTGCGCTTTGCTGTCAACCGTTAACCTGACACGCCACCCCCCATTGACAACTTGCTCACCATAGCGATTGACCAACGCATATCGGGTCATTTCTGCTAAATAAGGCATGTTTACGTCAAGCTTCTCTTGATATAGCTTGAGCCCAATCGGGGCATTAACTGCTTCATCGTATTGAGCCTGAGTGATATAGCCCAGCTCGTGCATACGGCCAATAATCCAGTTGCGCCGTGTCAATGCCCGTTCAGGATTGGCTACTGGGTTGTATTTTGAGGGAGCCTTTGGTAGGCCGGCTAGCATCGCCATCTCAGCAATAGTCAGGTTATCAAGTGATTTACTATAGTATTTTTTAGCAGCAGCACGAATACCATATGCGCCTTCGCCGAGATAGATTTTATTGACATATAACGTTAAGATTTCGTTTTTACTGAGCTCGTCTTCCATCTTACGGGCGACAAAAAGTTCGGTCAGCTTACGGTTTAGAGTACGTTCAGAGCTTAAGAAATAGTTTTTGGCGACCTGCATGGTAATGGTAGAGCCGCCTGTTTGTGTCTCATCATCAGTGACGGCTTCTGTCACAGCGCGTCCAAGACCTTTGAGGCTAATACCAGTATGCTGAAAAAATGCCGAGTCTTCAGCGGCTAAAAAAGCATGGGTTAGGTCGTCTGGAATCTCTTCAAAAGTCACGGGTAAAGACAGGCGATTACCGTATTGACCAATCAGTTTATTATCGCTGCTATAGATTTGCAGAGGCATCTCAAGACTGGCAGTTTTGATCTCTTGAATACTGGGTAACGTTGGCGATAAGTACATCGCCATACCATAGAACCCAATCGGCACAGCAAGCGCTAAAACGACTGCCAACGCCAGACAGGCAATGACAAGTCCCACCAAAAAGTGAATGAGATGAGCAGTGGCATTTTTTTTCGTCATAGTCAGACTTATCGATTAGAGTTTTCAGAAAACGATATATTATACCTTGAACAAAACAGGCAGGTCATACTAAAAGTGTAATTTGTCTTATAAGTACGCAAAATACTTGAATCTATCATTTAAGTAACGTATTGTATTGAATTATTACAAAAACATATCAGAACGTAAACTTTATATAAGGTAAAGCGCTTGTGAGGCTATTTTCTTCTAAAGGGCGACATTTGGTTGGAGTAGATATCTCTGCTACTTCGATAAAGCTGGTCGATATCCAGCGTCAGCAAGGCATGTTTCACTTAAACTCCTATGGTATTGAAGGGCTGTCACCAGGTGTGGTTGTCGATAAGTTAATTGTCGATACTGAAGAGGTCGGTGCTGCCATTGCTCGTGTGGCCAAACGTTGTCAGGTGGCAGGAAGTGACGCGGCCACCGCAGTATCAGGTTCCTCTGTCATCACCAAGATTATAGACATGGACATGAAGTTGACAGATATCGAACGTGAGGCACAAATCCGTTTGGATGCAGATCAATATATTCCTTATCCTTTAGATGAAGTTAATTTAGATTTTGAAGTATTGGGCCCCTCTTTGGTGGATGACAATCTGGTACAGGTGCTTTTAGCCGCATCACGTTCAGAAAACGTGGATCAGCGTACAGACTCTTTAGTGTTTGGTGGTTTACAAGCCAAGATAGTAGATATTGAGTCACATGCCATAGAGCGTGCCTTTGAGCTGATGGTAGATAGCCTGCCTAATATGCCAGAGCTGGTTGCCATCGTCGATATCGGTCATCATCAAACGACTTTATATATCGCAAAAAATGGTGAGTTCGTTTATAGCCGTGAGCAACTATTTGGCGGACTACAGCTGACACAAGCCATTCAGGATCGTTATGGGTTGTCTTTTGAAGAAGCGGCAGCCAGTAAGCGTGAAAGCGTACTACCAGATGACTATTATACGGATATTCTCACACCATTTATGGAAAGTACGATCCAGCAGATTACCCGCTCATTACAGTTTTATTTCTCGTCTAGTCAATACAATAGCATAGATCATGTCGTACTGGCAGGGGGTAGTAGCTCTGTTCCAGGTCTATCAGGGTTGGTACAACAAAAGATAGGGGTGCCAGTGACGGTAGCAAATCCTTTTATCAATATGACGATAGATCCCAGTATCGACAACGAACAACTGGCAATTGATGCCGCAAGTTTGATGGCAGCTTGTGGCCTTGCGTTAAGGAGCTTTGACTGATGGCTCGTATTAACCTTTTACCCTGGCGGCAAGAAGAACGTGAACGCCGCAATAAAGAATTTATCACTTTAGTTGCTGCTGTAACCCTGCTGGCACTGTTGGCCGCATTTGCGACATGGAGCTACTTCAATAATGAGCTTGAAGAGCAGCGTGATGCCAATGCCTTGATTACCCAAGAAAATACTCGCTTGGACACGATACTTGTTGAAATCGACAGCTTAGAGCAACGCCGTGACGACATTGTTTCACGCATGCAGGTCATTCAGGATCTACAAGGTCGCCGCCCTGTGCCTGTACATTTATGGGATGATCTGGCAAAAGCCGTCCCCGCTGCTTTGTACTTAAACAATCTAAAACGGGAAGATAATACACTCATCTTAACTGGCCTAGCAGATAACCCAAATGTGGTATCAAGTTTGATACGGAATTTAGATGCCAGTAAGTGGATGGGGGGCTCTGCAGTACGAAATATTCAGCAAAACATACGTGCTTATGAGGCGGCACCTGAGCTCAATACAGGCAATAAGTCACGTCCTACCTATCCTGAAGACAGCTATGTACAATTTGTTATCACGACGCAAGTTCAGTCACAAGCTACTGACGCTGATGAGAGTGCTGAGACTGGAGGTGACTTGTGAAGCTTACGCGTAAAAAAGGCCTGAGTAAGGCAAAAAAAACCAAGGATCAAAACAAGAAACAGTTTGATCTCAATGATTTTCGCCGTAGTTTTGAATCTTTAGATACTGAGAATTATGGCAGTTGGCCAGTCCCTGTTAAAGTCACGATATTCGCTTTTATTGTGGTGCTGATTGCTGCATTATCTTGGGCTTTGCCTATCAGTGGCAAACTGGATGAAATTAAAGCGGCAGAGAATGAGCAACAGGTTTTGCTTGAGAGCTATCGCAAAAAAGAATCTCGTGCTCGTCATTTGGAAGCGTATAAAGCGCAAGTCGAGCAGATGGATATTGAATTTAATACTTTGTTGGATCAACTGCCAAAAGAGACTCGGGTATCAGAGCTGGTCGAAGGTATTAATATGACGGGTGTTGGTAGCAACATACGCTTTCAAGACATATCTGTCGAAGCTGAGGTTGAAAACGAATTCTTTATTGAGCAGCCTATCCGTATTGCTGCCATAGGTGAGTATCATCAGTTTGGTAGCTTTATTAGTGGACTTGCTGCACTGCCACGAATCATTACGATGCATGATTTTGAGGTGAGTAATCCGAAACCGACTTTAGAGACGCTGCCAGAGTTGAACTTAGTACTACGGACCAAAACGTATCGCTCAAAAGAGATAGCAGATGCTGATACAGCTACAGAAGGAGGTAATTAATATGTATGCTAAGAAACCAGTCCTTCTCACTCTTGCTATCACAGCTATAACCCTGACAGGATGCTCCGACCGTATCGGTATGGCAGAGCAGGCGATGAATGAGATTCGTAACTCACCGTCGCAGCCAATTGAACCCCCGCCACAAGCTGAATTGATTGAAGATTATGTCTATAGTGCCAATATGCTGCGCAGCCCATTTTTACCACCGAGCCTGGTGAACACACAAGGAGCAGATACGTCCTTAGATGGTATACGCCCTGATATTAATCGAATCAAAGAACCGTTAGAGCAATATGAGCTATCACAGCTGACTTTTAGAGGTGTGTTGGTCTCTCCTGAGGGGCAGCAATACGCACTCATACAACGGCCAGATGGCTCAGTAGCAAACGTCAAGGTAGGTAACTATATGGGATTAAATGACGGTCGTATTGTTGAAATCACACCGACGCAAATTAATTTGATTGAAATTGTGCCAGATAGCCGCGCAGGGTTTACCGAAAGACCTCAGTCGTTGGTCTCTCCCATAAACTAAATTGGCAGATTTTTTGAGGAATAAGTAATGACAGTACGCAATAACAAGGTAATGACGATGAGTAACCGTGTTTCCTCTAGTTTCGCCATCTCTGCCTCACGCTTTGCTATACCTGCGCTGGCAGCCAGTATGGTCGCTATCAGCAGTGCCGCCTATGCCGACCAGCGTATCAATAACATCTCTGTAGTACAGACGGCACCTGCTGTTACCCAGATGCGCCTAGGTTTTACTGGGGCTCCGGTACTGCCTGCAGCGTATCAACTCGATGACCCAAGCCGTTTGGTATTAGATTTTGAACAAGTACAAAACGGACTTGCTGATCGATTCAATGATTATAATATTGGCATGGTCAACGACGTGACGACTCTAAGTAATGACAGTACCACACGTCTGATTGTTGGTCTAAAGCAAAGCGGTAACTATACCACTGCTGTCGATGGCAATGAGCTGTTACTCACCATCACTGACCCTAACCGTCCAGTTGTCGTTGCCAGCCTGGCGCCCGTCGCTTCAACAGCGAATGTCACGCCAATCATCGAAACCAGTAGCAATAAAGCACCATCTAATACCGTTGTGACGACTACGGCGGCAGAAAAAGCCGTTACTGATACTATGGTTGTTCGTGTCAACCCGCTATTAGATCCTAATCTGGCCGCTTCACAAGTCAGTAAGCAATACAATTATGATGGTTTGAGCGCATTAAACTTTGCGCCAACTGATAATGGCGGTGGCAATATCAGCATGGCACTGGCTAATGAGTCTATACCTATAGACGTACAGCGCCAAGGCAATAAGCTGGTGGTACGTATGACTGGTAGCACCATTCCTAGAAACTTACTGCGCCGGCTTAATGTCAATAGTGGACTGGTAGAAAGTATAGACACTAAAAACCAAGGTCAAAACGGTGTGGTCACCATCAATATGACAGGTGATTATGAATATCAAGCCTATCAGTCTGGTAATCAGCTTAATGTGACTATCAGCAAGCCTGAGTTATTGCGTGAGCCAACACTTGAAGAAAAAGTGTATACAGGCGCACCGCTGTCTATGGAGTTCCAAGATGTAGAAGTTCGTAGCGTGCTGGATATCCTAGCGCAATTTACGGAAATGAATATTGTCGCTAGTGATTCGGTTGCTGGCAATATCACTTTACGTCTGATCAATGTGCCTTGGGATCAAGCGCTTGATATCATCCTAAAAAGTAAAAGCTTAGGTAAACGTGAAAATGGCAATGTGATTTTGGTTGCTCCTGCAGTCGAACTTGCGCAGCAAGAAGCACAAGAACTTGAGGCGCAACAGGCGGTAGAGTCTTTTGCACCGCTACGTACGGAGTACATTCGTTTAAGCTATGCCAAAGCGCAAGATGTGCTGACGCTTATCTCTCAAGGCAGCGGCTCATCTGGCGGCAGCTCAAATCGTGGTGCTGATAACAATACCTTGCTGTCTAATCGTGGCACCGTCACGATAGATGAGCGCACCAATACTCTCATTGTAAAAGACGTGGCAGACAGTATAGAAAACATCCATAGATTGATCAGTAAGATCGATATACCGGTACGACAAGTGATGATTGAAGCACGTATTGTCAGTGCTACGGATAGCTTTAGCAAAGAGATTGGCGTTCGCTGGGGTATTTTATCAAATGGCGCTGCTAACAATCGTAATTTGCTGGTGGGTGGTAGTAATCAGACCTTATGGGACTTAAAAGACTTTGACGTGGAGACAACCACTGTTAATGGTCAAACGGTTTCTTATCCGTCGTATGATATCAGTCGTCCTGATAACCTAAACGTCGACTTGGGGGTGGCCAATCCTGCCGGTAGTATCGCTTTTGGCTTGCTTAGCATGTCAGATGTGATGTTAGATCTTGAGCTGTCAGCGCTACAAGCGGACAATCGTGGTGAAGTGATCTCTACTCCTAAGGTTTTAACCGCTGATAAGCAGACGGCAAAGGTATCTTCTGGTACACAGATTCCTTACCAAGAGGCGGCTGCCAGTGGCGCCACGTCTACCAGTTTTAAAGAAGCAGCGTTAAGTTTAGAGGCCACACCAAACATCACCCCTGATGGTAAGATTGGTTTGCAATTAATGATTACCAATGGCACCCCAACCATCATCAACAACCAAGTGGCCATTGCTGAAGACTCTATTTCTACCAACGTTATTGTCGAAGATGGTCAAACGATCGTACTGGGCGGCGTGTTTAAAAACCGTACGTCTAATGGGGTAGACAAGGTACCATTCTTAGGTGATCTGCCTTATATCGGTCGTGCTTTCCGTAAAGACGTGCGCAGCAATGCCAAAGAAGAGCTGCTTATTTTTGTCACACCAAAACTCATCAATGATGGGGTGAGCCGTTTAGATTAAGCCTTAACGGATAGGGATGTCCCAAGAAGCAAGCCGCTTACTCAGGCTTGCTTTTTTTATGGGTCATTCTTATCGTCATTTTTCAAATGAATACACGCTAACGTGATACTGGGTTTGCTAAATTTTACGCACAATAATCGCAGTTGGTTACTAGCCAGAATATCGATGACGTTGTATGATAGTTGATTTATCTGAGTGAGTGTTATGTTGGAGGAATTACCCTCGGTGTTTTTAGTCGGACCGATGGGAGCGGGAAAAACGACCATTGGCCGATTGCTTGCCAAGCAATTGGGACGCACGTTTGTAGACAGTGACTGGTATGTCGAGTCGCAGACAGGCGCTGACATTGCTTGGATATTTGCCAAAGAAGGTGAGGCGGGATTTCGGGCGCGTGAAACTCGGGCTATTGATGAGCTCACTCAGCGCCAGCAGATAGTGCTCGCGACGGGTGGCGGCGCTGTTATGAGCGCTGACAATCGCAGATTTTTACGACAGCGTGGCATCGTGGTTTATCTCAATGCGCCTGTCGATGTGCAGATGACCCGCACCGCCAAAGATAAATCACGGCCGCTATTACAGCAGCCAAACCCCAGAGAGATACTAGAGGACCTATACCGTGTGCGTGATCCATTATATCGAGAGGTCGCTCATATTATAATGCCAACGGGCCATACTTATCCACGTCATATGGTAAATCAACTGCTGCATCATCTTGCGTCTTTTGAGGCACTTTAGCAGTAACCATAGAAAGATCAACACAGTCCATTTGCTTGCTCTACTTATCATGGCTTGTGTTTTTATAGCGAAAAAAAGCGCAAAAAAACAGCTACAAAAAAGTTAGATAGTGCAGTCATAAATACAATATAGGAATGCTTTATGGTAACGCCTCTGTTTAGTGATAGTTTAGTCGTTCATACTCAAAGTCATGATTATCCTATAGTGATTACGGATAAACATGCAATGGCAGAGCAGGTGACCCCCTATATCAGTGGTCAGCAAGTCTTGATTGTCACCAATGAGACAGTTGCGCCTTTATACTTGTCACAGCTACAAACGCAGTTAGAAAAATCGTTTACGGTCGCAGTCTGTATATTAGCTGATGGTGAGCAATATAAAAACCAAGACAGCATTAACCAGATTTACGATGTACTGATGACAGCACGTTTTAATCGAGATGTGACACTGATTGCATTAGGAGGCGGTGTCGTCGGAGACATGACAGGCTTTGCTGCTGCAAGCTTTATGCGTGGGGTGAGCTTTATCCAGATTCCAACCACCTTGCTGTCACAAGTGGACTCAAGTGTTGGTGGTAAGACAGGTATTAATCATAGCCAAGGCAAAAATATGATTGGTGCTTTTTGGCAGCCACAGATGGTATTGGCTGATATGAGTACGCTGCAGACCTTGCCGGTGCGTGAGCTGTCGGCAGGACTGGCTGAGGTCATTAAGTATGCACTGATCATGGACATCGAGTTTTTAGAGTGGTTAGAAACCAACTTGCCTGCCATGATGGCGCTAGACTTGGCGATACTTGGTGAGGCCGTCAAGCGCTGCTGCGAGTATAAAGCTGATCTTGTGGCTCAAGACGAACGTGAAGCCGGTGTGCGTGCCCTATTAAACTTCGGTCATACTTTTGGGCATGTGATTGAAACACATGAAGGTTATGGTAATTGGTTACATGGTGAAGCTGTGGCTGTTGGTATGGTACAAGCTGCTGAGCTGTCCCAAAAAATGGGCTGGCTCAGTGATGCAGATGTGGCTCGTATCAAACGTGTGTTACGACTTGCCAATCTGCCAATCAATCCGCCATCGATTGCGCCTGATGTGGCGCTGAGCCTGATGGGGCATGACAAAAAAGTGCAAGGCGGGCAGATTCGTCTGATTTTATTAAAATCTTTAGGGCAAGCTGTGCTGACAAAGGATTTTGAGGCACAGTTACTGACAGAAGTATTGTCTTAACATACCTGAATTACCTCAAAGCCGATACGGTTACGACGTGCATATAAATGCCAGTTACGCTGAAGGCTGATGAAGTGTTATGATAGTCTAGTCCTTAAGTGTGTTTTATGCTCAAGCTTAATAGTGTGCTTTATTTTATCTTTAAAGGAAGTGTTCATGCCCGTATCGAGCTCACCGACTCGTTCTGTAAGTAAGTCCTATCGTCGTCAAGCGTTGATTTGGCTGATGATGACCTTGCTGCTCGGGGTAGTTACTGCACTAATCTGGATGTTCAGTCAGACACCAGCGATAGGGGCGAAGATTGAAAACAAGCCGATATCCGCACCAGAAGAGTTAAGCACTGAACTGAAACAGCCTTTGTCTATCGACGCTCTGCATGAGCTTGATACTGATGTGCAGCCTATTAACTTTGAAGACACCATCCGTGACTTGCGTAACTATCCTGACGAGTTTAAAGACAAGAGCTTCTTAGTAGCCAACAAAGGCAAATGGACGGTGCAAGTCATGAATGTGGCTGAGCATGAGGTTATTGTCAGCTATTTAGACGGACGTAATGACCGTGATAAGTTTTCTTACTTTCGTTATCGCGATGGAAATGATCAGATACGTTATATGTTGACTTATGGGCTGATGAGTAGCCCGCAAGAAGCGGCCGGTGCTGCTAAGTTGATTGACTTTGGGCTGCCCGCAAACGTGAGAGTATTGCCAGAAGAAATCAACCGTTATGTCGGCATTATTGATAACTATGAGCGCCCTAAGCCTATTAAGGACCTTAGTACCAGACGTTCACGGACTGTGCGATTACAACCGACTCAAGATGAGGTTGCGATGCGTGAAAAAGCCGAGGCAGATAAAAATGCCGCAGCTAACAATGCTAATCAAACATCGAATAATAAGTCACAGAGTATTCGTGAGTCGGAGGACACGTCTGCAACCTTAGCTGTGAATGAGGAGCGCACGGTCGTGATGGATGGTGAGGTTGTGCAACCCACTAAGCCTAAAACAGAAGAAACGACAGATAAAACTGCGCAAGATAACAAAAATCTACCAGTGGTCCCAACGCCACCCGCGCCTAAATCGCAAAATACTGCACCTGACAATACTGCTCCCAATAATGCTGATAAAAACAGCAATGGCTCAAACAATACAAGCAATGGAAGTAATACAGCCAGCGCTGCTACCAATAACACCAGCAATAAAAGCACAAATACAGATAATACCAAAAAGAGTACGGACAGTATTAAAGCGTTAATAGAAGAAAAAACAGACTAGCCCTTTTTGTAAATATTATGGTTAAGAGAAACCCACAAAGGCACTGTCTTTGTGGGTTTCTCTTATTTAGACATCCGCTATTTTTAGTGAGTTTAGGGTGACCAAACAATCTATAAATTAGAATATGTGCTGTGTGAGTCAGAAAAAAACTAGATTTTTTGTCAACTATTCACTAAGATAACTGTGGGCGACGCTCTGTATCGTTATCGTAAACAGCTGTGTTTGCTGTATTTTTTAAGAAGCTTATAAAGTATTTTTATGAGTGAACCAGAAGATATCGTGACTTAGGCGCTGCTTGCTGTCTTTAAATCGAAAGTATGATAGGGGTGTTATGACGCTTACTATTTTCTTTTTTTAAAGTGGTTAAGCGCTGCAACATAGAGCGTCCAATATTCGAACTTTACCTATGTTTAGATCAATACCTATTCAATCATCGCAAAACAGCATGCTATCTAGCGATTCTTTGATCTAAAACAAACAAAAAAGTAACCCTTATTTTTATTACTTTTGAGGCGTTAAGGCTTGCGATTAAACACGCCATTTGTTTATTCGGTTTGGTGAATATTTGTTAGCCCGTTCTGCCTACGGGCATCAGCTTATGTTCCGCATTGGATAATACGCTGCCCGTTCACTTAAAAGGACTCGCCATGTCAATGATTTCCTCCCATACGCATCTGGCTACACCAGATGATTTCTCTGATAACTGTGGTTTTGGTTTGATCGCTCATATTGAGGGTGAAGCCAGCCATGATTTAGTAAAGACAGCCATTCATAGTTTAAGCTGTATGACCCACCGTGGCGGCGTTGCTGCTGATGGTCGCACGGGTGATGGCTGTGGGTTGTTACTGGCTACCCCGACTGAGTTTTTTCAAAAAATCGCCGCTGAGCAGCAGCTGACTATCACAGATAACTTCGCCGTAGGTATGGTGTTTGTCGATTTAGACGATGGCAAGGCCAAACACAGTCAACAAGTACTCAGTGATGAGATTACCGCCCAAGGGCTAGAAGTTGCGGGTTGGCGAGATGTGCCGCTTGATTTGAATATCGTCGGTGAGATTGGCCGTGAGACTTTGCCTGATTTTAAGCAAGTGTTTGTTAATGCAGCGGATGAATTATCATCTGACGACTTTAATCGTAAGCTGTTTGTGGCGCGAAAAAAAGCAGAGCAACGTCTGGTGGACGATGAGCTGTTTTATGTGTGCTCGTTGAGCTGTCAGACGATTATTTATAAAGGTTTGGTGATGCCGTCAGACCTGCCCGTATTTTTTTTGGATTTGCAAGATGAGCGTTTGGCCTCGCACATCGTGGTATTTCATCAGCGCTTTTCTACCAATACGCTGCCACGTTGGCCGCTTGCGCAGCCATTTCGCTATCTGGCGCATAACGGTGAGCTGAATACCATCACGGGTAACCGCAACTGGTCTGAAGCACGCACCCCAAAGCTTAAATCAGATAAATTACCCAATTTGAATGAATTGACGCCACTGGTCAACCTTACAGGCTCTGACTCATCAAGCTTAGATAATATGCTCGAAGTGCTCATGTCAGGTGGTATGAATCTGTTCCATGCGATGTCGATACTCGTGCCACCTGCTTGGCAAAATGTTGATAGCATGGATATGGACTTGCGGGCGTTTTATGAGTTTTACTCGCAGCATATGGAGGCGTGGGACGGGCCTGCAGGTCTAGTGCTTCAGGATGGACGCTATGCCGTTTGTATGCTCGATCGAAATGGTCTACGCCCATCACGCTGGGTGACGACGAAGAGTGGCTATATCACCGTGGCTTCTGAGGTTGGCGTGTGGGATTATGATCCCAAGGATGTGCTGGCTAAAGGCCGGGTTGGTCCGGGTCAAATGCTGGTCATCGATACCATGACCGGTCAGATTTTAGATACCAAGGCTATTGCCACTTTGCTCAAAAAAGCACACCCGTACCGCAAATGGCTACGTGAAGAGGCGATGCGTATCCGTGATGATGAGCGCATAGAAGAGGAGCTGGCGGCCAAGGCTTGCCGTGGCGATGCGCTCAAAGCACTGCAAAAGATGTATCACATTACCAATGAAGAGCGCACCGAAATCATCCGTCCCAATGCCGAAAATGGCCAAGAGCCAGTGGGTTCGATGGGTGATGATACGCCGATGGCGGTGTTGTCACAGCAGATTCGCCATGTCGGTGATTTCTTCCGTCAGCAGTTTGCACAGGTGACCAACCCACCGATCGATCCGCTGCGTGAGTCGATCGTCATGTCGCTGCAGACTTGTCTCGGTGCTCAAACCAATGTGTTTGCACCATCAAAAAAAGACGCACACCGTATTATCTTATCATCGCCTGTGCTATCCGCCAGCAAAATGCAGCAGCTTGAAGCTTTGGATGATCCAGCGTTTCAGCTGGCACGTATCGACCTAAACTATGAGCGTACGTTAGAGCTGTCAGCTGCCATCAAGAGTATCTGTGAGCAAGTCGCCAGTAGCGTTCGTGCTGGTCATACCTTGATCGTCTTATCTGACAAAGACATTGCGACCGACAAAGTGCCTGCCAACGCCATTATGGTGACAGGTGCGGTGCACCATTATTTGATCGCTCAAGGTATCCGTACCGATGCCAACTTAATCATTGAGACGGGTCTGGCACGTGATTCACATCAGGTGGCGGTATTGATTGGCTTTGGTGCTACCTGTGTTTATCCTTACTTGGCTTATGATGTGATTGAGGATTTGGTAGCGACTGGTGAGCTGCTTGGCGATCCGATTCAGGCACGAGTCAATTTTCGTAAAGGCTTGGATAAAGGGTTGTTAAAAATCTTATCAAAAATGGGCATCTCTACCATTGTCTCTTATCGCGGTGCTCAGCTGTTTGAAGCTGTTGGACTTTCAGAAGACGTTGTGAGCTTGTGCTTTAAAGGCGTACAAAGCCGGATCAAGGGCGCTACTTTTGACGACTTGGCAGCCGATCAAGCCATACTTGCCGCCAATGCTTTTAAGCGCCGTGCGCCACTGGATCAAGGGGGCTTACTCAAGTTCGTCTTTAATAAAGAGTATCACGCCTTTAATCCTGAGGTGATTAATAGCCTACACACGGCTGTGCGTACAGGTGATTATGACAATTATCGCCAATATGCCGATTTGGTTAACAGTCGCCCAGTAGCGACCTTGCGGGACTTATTACAGTTAAATACAGATAACCCTATCGATATCAATGCGGTAGAGGACGTCTCACAAATTGTCGCACGTTTTGACTCAGCTGGCATGTCGCTTGGGGCGCTATCGCCAGAAGCTCATGAAGCCATAGCGATGGCGATGAATACTATCGGTGGGCGCTCAAACTCAGGGGAGGGCGGTGAAGATCCAGTACGTTATGGCACGCTGCGCAACTCAAAAATCAAACAAATCGCGTCTGGTCGTTTTGGGGTCACGCCCGCCTACTTGCGCTCAGCAGAAGTGATGCAGATTAAGGTTGCACAGGGCGCAAAGCCAGGGGAGGGCGGGCAGCTGCCTGGCGGTAAGGTCAATGCTTTGATTGCTCGTCTGCGTTACTCTGTACCTGGGGTGACACTCATCTCACCGCCGCCGCATCATGATATTTATTCTATCGAAGATCTTGCTCAGCTGATTTTTGACTTAAAGCAAGTCAATCCAGATGCCTTGGTCTCGGTGAAGCTGGTTTCTCGCCCTGGTGTCGGCACGATTGCAACGGGTGTGGCAAAAGCGTACGCTGATTTGATCACCATCTCTGGCTATGATGGTGGTACGGCTGCCTCGCCCCTATCTTCTATTCATCACGCCGGCTCGCCATGGGAGCTAGGATTGGCTGAGACGCATCAGTCGCTGCGGGTCAACGGGCTACGTGATAAGGTGCGAGTACAGACTGATGGCGGTCTAAAGACAGGTCTGGATGTGGTCAAAGCGGCTATTCTTGGTGCAGAGAGTTTTGGTTTTGGTACCACGCCGATGATAGCCGTTGGTTGTAAGTATTTGCGTATTTGTCATCTCAATAACTGTCCGACAGGTGTCGCCACACAAAAAGCCAAACTGCGTGACGAGCACTTCATCGGTGAAGCAGAGATGCTCATCAACTTCTTTAAGTTTGTGGCGACTGAAACCCGTATATGGCTTGCCGCTCTCGGGGTACGCAGTATGGAAGAGTTGGTGGGGCGTACAGATTTACTCGAAGTACTAGAAGGCAATACCGACAAACAGCGTCATCTTGATTTATCGCCATTACTGTTTAGTCATCCAGCAAGCTCCGGCAAGGCGCAAACCTGTCAGGTTGAGCGTAATGAGCCGTTTGATAAAGGCTTGCTCGCTGAGCAGATGATCAGTGACATGCTGCTAAATATCCGTAAAGGACTGGGCGGTAACTATAGTTATTATATTGGTAATTGTGACCGCTCTATCGGTGCGCGCATCTCAGGTGAGATTGCGCAAGTGTGGGGCAACCTTGGCATGAGTGATATGCCCATCAATCTGTATCTAACGGGCACCGCAGGGCAGAGCTTAGGTGTGTGGAATGCAGGTGGTTTAAATATTGAGTTAGAAGGTGATGCCAACGACTATGTCGGCAAAGGCATGGCCGGTGGTGAGATTGTCATTTATCCCCCAAAAGACTCTATATTTACAGCGCAAGAGACAGCCATTATCGGCAACACCTGCCTTTACGGGGCAACTGGCGGCAAGCTATATGCGGCGGGCACAGCAGGCGAGCGCTTTGGTGTACGTAACTCTGGTGCCCATGCAGTCGTTGAGGGTACAGGCGATCACTGCTGTGAGTATATGACTGGCGGTATCGTCACTATTCTTGGACGCACGGGACTTAACTTCGGGGCGGGTATGACTGGTGGCTTTGCTTATGTGCTCGATATGGATGGCGACTTTTTTGATCGCTGTAATCATGAGCTGATCGATTTAAACCGTATCTCCAGCGAGCAAACAGAAGCACATCGGATTTACTTACAGGATGTGATCGAAACTCATGTCAATAAAACAGGCAGCGCTTGGGGTCGGACGATACTGGCGGACTTTGAACACTATGTGCGCAAGTTTTATTTGGTCAAGCCCAAAGCGGCAAATATTGCCAGTCTGCTAAAAACCACCACGGCTGACCCTCAGTAGTTAGCATGAGGTGTTGCAGACATTATATTAAAGAAACAGTATTTTAAAGAGACAGCATCATGGCAAAACGCTTAGATAATAGTTTTCAGTTTTTAGATGTGCCACGGCTCACACCCACCAAAAAAGACATTGCTACACGTTCTACTGAGTTTGTAGAGATTTATAAGCCGTTTGAGAGTGAGGCTATGGCACAGCAAGCACATCGCTGCTTAGAGTGTGGTAATCCTTATTGTGAATGGAAATGTCCGGTACACAACTACATTCCCAATTGGCTAAAGCTGGCTACCGAAGGCCAGATATTTCAGGCGGCGGAGCTATGCCATCGTACCAACACTTTGCCAGAAGTTTGTGGCCGTGTGTGTCCACAAGACCGCCTTTGTGAAGGTGCTTGTACCCTAAACGATGGCTTTGGCGCCGTTACTATTGGCAATGTCGAGAAGTACATTAACGATACTGCTTTTGCTTTGGGTTGGCGACCTGATATGTCGGATGTGGTTTGGACAGATAAAAAAGTCGCCATCATCGGTGCAGGGCCAGCAGGTTTGGGCTGTGCCGATATCTTAGTAAGAAATGGTGTCAAGCCTGTGGTCTTTGATAAGCGTCCTGAAATCGGTGGTCTGCTAACCTTTGGCATTCCAGAGTTTAAGATGGAAAAAGACGTCATGCGCAATCGCCGCGTCATCTTTGAAGGCATGGGTATCGAGTTTCGTCTGGAGACTGAAATCGGCACTGATGTTAGTATTGATGAGCTGTTAAGTGAGTACGATGCAGTGTTTATGGGAATGGGCACTTATACTTATATGCGTGGCGGCTTTGTAGGCGAGGAGCTAGACGGTGTCTATGATGCGCTAGATTACCTGATTGCCAACGTCAACCGCTGCAATGACTGGGAAAAAGATGCCGAAGAGTACATCGACCTAAAAGGCAAGCGTGTGGTGGTGCTGGGCGGTGGTGATACGGCAATGGACTGCAACCGAACCAGTATTCGTCAAGGCGCTGAGCAAGTGGTCTGTGCCTATCGCCGTGATGAAGAAAACATGCCAGGCTCACGCCGTGAAGTCGTCAATGCTCGTGAGGAGGGCGTAGAGTTTTTATTCAATCGTCAGCCCATTGAGATTATCGGTCTAAATGGTAAGGTTCAGGGGGTCAAAGTCGTTACCACACAGTTAGGCGCACCTGATAATCGAGGCCGTCGTCGCCCTGAGCCCATCGCAAACTCTGAAGAAATCATCGAGTGTGAAGCGGTGATTATGGCATTTGGCTTCCGGCCTAGCCCTGCCGAGTGGTTTGAGATGCAGCAAATTGAGATGGACAGCTCAGGTCGTGTCATTGCTTTAGAGGAGCAAACCTTTAAATTTCAAACCAACAATCCTAAGATATTTGCTGGCGGTGATATGGTGCGTGGCTCTGATCTGGTGGTGACCGCTATTTGGGAAGGCCGAGAAGCAGCTGAGGGGATCTTGGATTTTTTAGCAGTATAACAAGTAGCGCCACGTTATGTTTAAAGGGTATGAAGTATAGGCCACATATAATCACTCTCAACACATAACAAAAGCTAAAGCCAGCTTGCAGAGGATTTTTTCTGGTTATGTGTTAGCATGTTTTGACCTTTAACGTCTTTTATCTTTTAATAGGTAAAAGACGTTATTTTTTATGACTTATTTTGTCTTGATATATCCTGTTATTTTTAAACCTGTATTATAAAAAGAGTAACTTTGTGTGAAACCAAAACTTTGGCATCGATTTACCGCACCCTTTGTTGAGCCTTATGCTCGTTATTTACATGCCGATATCCTGCATGCGATACGCTTGGGCATCGCTGTTTTAGCGGCACTGTTGCTGAACAGTCTTTTTCACATACCTTATGGTGAATGGGCAACCATCACCGTGTTCGTTATTTTAGGGTTGCTGCAGTATCAGGGCGCGATTTATACCAAGGCCAAGGAGCGCATCTTAGGGACGCTGCTGGGCGTGGTGGTAGGACTGGGGTTTTTATGGCTCAGTCAAGATTTAGGGAACTGGATGTGGCTGTATTATCTATTGATTGGCATTATCAGTGGGATCATTGGTTATATCGCAATTAAGCAGCTTGGCTATATCGGTCTGCTGACAGGTATTACCATGCTCATGATTGTCTCTAGTCCTGATCACAGTGATGTGGCGACAGATGGTCTGTATCGAGCCTTTAATATCTTGATAGGCGCCGGAGTAGCAGTGGCGGTCACTCTAGTATTGCCACTAAAGTCTACTTTGATGTGGCGTTTTTTATTGGCCAGCAATCTTGATGCTTGTAGTAAGCTGTATGCAGGCGTTAGTGAGCATATTGAGGCAGACACCCCTAAATATAAGCCCTCTGAAAGTGATAAATCCACCAGCTTCCCAGAGATTACCTATCCTTCCAGTAGTAACATGCCAGATGTGCCGGTCAATAAAGATTTAATTCGAGAGTTAAAGGAAATCAATAAGCGCCTGCTGGCAGTGCGTCCTCATATGGCCGCAACGACAAGCGAGTCTGGTATTGATAAAGAAACGATTGAGAGCATTCAACGCACTCACCGCAATATTATCGGCACGATTGACTTATTGTTAAGTGCTGCACCACGCCTTGCCAGTATTGAGATTGATGATAATAATCATGTATTGCTGACCCACTACCAACAAGAGCTGACGGAAGCCATGCAGCATATCGCTGCCGTACTACGCAGCCCAACTGATCAAGCATTTCGTCCGATCACTCATATTGTGGTGACGGACTATCCTTGTGTACAAGACTTAGCATTTGAGTGGCAAGGGTATTTTTGGCTGACTCAAACGCTACAAGCGCAATTGCAACGCTTAAGCGACTTACTACAGGCGACCAATTCGCAGTGGTTTTCGGCTTCTGGGTTGCGCTATCAGCGTCGTGAGCGCCGCAGAATCAAAGAGTATGGTGATACTGACTTAGGCTTATAGGATAAGACGCTTGAGGTCACAATAAAAAAGACGCTGATATTATGGTCAGCGTCTTTTGAAACGATATGTGCTGCTGTATTAACGCCCTGTTTTTAGCTTATCCCAATACTGTTGATAAAGCTGCAAGGCTTCATCACCCACATCTTCTTGAAACTCAGCTTTGGCCAATATCTCTTGCGTAGGATAGATAGTCGGGTTGTTACGCGTGTCTTCATCTAAGAGTTCAAGAACGGCGCTATTGGGTGACGCATAACCGATCTCTTCGCTGACGATCTTAGCGTTTTCAGGACGTAATATATAGTCAATAAACTGGTGCGCGGCATCGACTTGTTTGGCATTTTTGGGGATGACAAAGTTGTCCATCCACAGTAACGCCCCTTCGCTTGGATATTTATAAACCAAGCTGGTCAAGCCTTCATTATTGGCAATAATAGACTCACCATTCCATGTCATACCTAGGTTGGTTTCGCCTTCGATATAAGGCATGCGTGTGGCATCAGAGTTAAAGGTCTTGACGTTTGGCATCAAGGTGGTGAGCTTGTCGTAAGCGGCTTTGATCTCATCCGGGTCACTACTGTTGCCTGAATAACCAAGGGTGAGTAGTGCCATGCCAAACACTTCACGTACATCATTGGTGAGCATTACCTGATCTTTATACTCAGGACGCCACAGGTCGTTCCAGCTATTGACGGTCGCAGGGTCAATGACATCACCATTGATGGCCAGACCAGTGCTGCCCCATAGATAAGGGATGGAGTATTTATTTTCAGGGTCGACTTTGGTGTTGGTAAACGACGTATCTAAGTTGTTAAAGTTGCTTATTTTGGATTTATCCAGCTCTTGCAATAGACCTTCGTTTGCCATTTTTTCGACATAGTACGTCGATGGAATCGCTAAGTCGTACTGACTTGAGTCATCAAGCAGCTTGAGTTTGGCATACATGGCTTCGTTGGAGTCAAATGTGGTGTAATTGACCGAGATACCGGTTTCTGCTTCGAAGCCATCCAGAATCTCTTGCGGCATATACTCAGACCAGTTGTACAGGTTGAGGGTTTGATTGCTGACAGCCGCATCCGTCGTAGCGGTATCGGAGTTGCTACAGCTAGTAAGTGCTAGGCCGACAGATACAGCCAGTAGCGCTTTTGGTAATATATGGCTGCTACGAGCAGTGGTAGTGTTTGGAGCGCTATGAGTGGATGTCAATAGGCGAGACAAAGTTTGGGATAACGTATGAGACAAAACCTTCTCCTAACTGAAGAACAATAACAAAAGATGAATGTATGATATACACATATTGAGTGTAATTATACAATTATACTCATAGCAAATGGTGATTTAATGGTTAACACCTTGTATAGTTTACCCAGTTATATTTATTTGGGAGTGTTATGAATAATCATAAACGTGCAGGCGTTATCACCGCTATCATTGGTATCGTCATTTTTATGGCTTTGTTTAATGCGGGCTCACCAACGCCGATCGTCAATTGGCCAGTAGAGACTTATATGGGTATGGCCTTTACTATCGGCTGGCTCAGCCCTTTACCTAACTGGTTGGCCTATGTGTTGGCAGCGCTAGTGCTTGTGTTAATGATCATTGGGTTTTATAAGATTGGCAGCTGGGCTTATAGTCTGATCAGAGGTAAGCGTCGATAGCCAGCTGCTAATAACGATATGTGCGTGGGCATTGATAGTGGCACATTAGACAGGCATCTCACGTGGTTAGGTTGTTTGAATAGCGCTAGATTAGAACATTCTAATCTGGCGCTTTTTTTGGCTTACTGGTCAGAAGTCCACTGGCTTACTTGTTTTATCAATGGGGTAAGCCTATAGCAAGCTCACTTCACAGCCCATATGGTGGTGTTAGCAAACTACTTTTAAACAAGGCTGCTTTTAGATATTGACCGCACAGGTGCCAATTGTTTTTATGAGATAATCATGGCTTATAGGATACTTAAAACAGCAAAAAAAAAGTTTGATAAAGTAAAATCATTTGTTTCTGATTGTTAACTGTGTTTCAATCGCTGTCTTTTGTGAATGTTTTCATAGACTTTAGATGTTTTTACATACTTTAAGCACTTAAGTACTACCTAAATTTTGAATGGAGCAAAGGGCTATGCAAGGAAGTGATTCTCCAAATGGCAAACCGCCACACAATAACTTTGATGCTGCAGAGCAAGACTCGCGCATGCAAAAGTTTTTAAGAGGGGTAGAGTGGCTCGGTAATCTATTGCCACATCCTGTTATTTTATTCGTTTGGATGTCTGTGCTGTTATTGGTGCTTTCAGCGATCATGTCGTACTTTGATGTGTCAGTAATTGACCCACGGCCAGAAGGCACCAGCGGACGTAGTGCTGATGGCATGATCGAGGTGGTCAACCTACTAAACGGTGAGGGCTTGGCTCGCATCGTTGAAAATCTCGTCACCAACTTCACGGGCTTTGTGCCCCTTGGTACAGTTTTGGTTGCCTTGCTCGGTGTTGGTATCGCCGAACACTCTGGCATGATCTCAGCGGCGCTACGTGGTCTGGTCATGAATGCGCCCAAAAAGATGGTCACCTTCACCATCGTGTTTGCCGGTATCATGTCAAACACGGCAGCAGAGCTTGGTTATGTGGTTTTGATTCCACTAGCAGCGGTGATTTTCCACTCCCTCGGTAGACACCCGTTGGCAGGTCTAGCGGCTGCGTTTGCTGGGGTGTCGGGCGGTTATAGTGCCAACCTACTATTAGGGACAGTAGATCCTTTATTATCAGGGATTACCCAAGAAGCGGCACGTATCATCGATCCGGCGTATATCGTTGGGGCAGAAGCCAACTGGTACTTTATGATCGCCAGTACCTTTTTGATCAGTGGTCTGGGTTACTTCGTCACCGAAAAAATCGTCGAACCAAGTTTAGGAGAGTATAACCCCAAAGATGCTGATGATGCTTCGGTACTCGAAACACAAATCGAAAAAGTGTCTTCGTTAGAAAAGAAAGGACTGCTGTGGGCAGGTATCAGCATGCTGGTGTTCTGTTTGTTGCTGGCTTGGACCATCATCCCTGCAGACGGTATCTTACGTAACCCAGAGACGGGTCTGGTATCAGGGTCGCCATTTTTAAAGGGTATCGTGGTCTTTATCTTTGTGTTCTTTGCGATCCCAGGTTATATCTACGGTAAGATCACCGGCAGTATCAAGAGCAACCAAGACGTCGTCGATGCCATGAGTAACTCAATGAGCTCGTTAAGCATTTATATCGTTTTGGTGTTCTTTGCCGCACAGTTTACGGCGTTTTTTAAGTGGTCGAATCTTGGTTCGGTGATGGCAGTCTCTGGCGCAACCTTCTTAAGTGATATTGGTCTCACTGGGCCCTTACTGTTGGTTGGTTTTATCCTGATTTGTGGTCTGGTCAATCTTATGCTCGGCTCGGCATCGGCACAGTGGGCCGTGACGGCACCGATCTTTGTGCCCATGCTGATGCTCACAGGCTATGCGCCAGAGATGATTCAGGCGGCATATCGTATCGGCGACTCAACCACCAATATTATCACGCCGATGATGAGCTACTTTGGTCTTATATTGGCCGTGGCCATGCGCTATAAAAAAGACACTGGGGTCGGAACCTTAATGGCGATGATGCTACCATACTCGATGGCATTTTTGATTGGTTGGACGATTTTGTTCTCTATTTGGGTATTCGTACTGGGCTTGCCTGTCGGGCCTGGCGCAGAGACGTTTTATCCAGCTCGATAACCTGCCTTTATCGCTACGACTAACGTTCTAAAACTAAAAGCCCTTATCAGTCGTTGATAAGGGCTTTTTTGAGCATTGATATTTATTGTGCTGACGATGTTGCCTCTATAGATAAGTGCTCAAGCATCATTTGGATGCCATGCTCCTCGATGGTACCAGTGACATAATCTGCTCGCTCTATAAGGGCCGGCTGCGAGTCGCCCATAGCGACGGCATAACCGACCAAGTCAAACATTTCCAAGTCATTCATACCATCGCCAAATGCCATGCAGTCATCGACATCGACACCATAATACTGGCAGACATCGTTAATGCCACGAGCTTTTGAGGCCTCGATGGGCAAGATGTCGGCGCCCGTGTTGTGCCAATGCACCAGCTTTAGGTTGTATTTAGCAAAGTCGACATCTTGCATTTTATCGAACTGATTATTAAAAAACACGGAGCATTGGTAGACGGGATACGAGCGATGATACTCTGGATCAAGGATAGAGGTTGGGGTTTTGGCATTGTATTCACGTATGCGCTCGTTTTCATCTGACCAAGCAATATGAGTCGCTGAGTCAAACTTATGGATGAGTCCACTTTGTTGGCATAGATGTACTATCTTGTCGGTTTGCGCATCCGTTAGCGGGTAATGACTGATAATGCCGTCTTTATTAAAGCTGTATTGTCCATTCATACAGATAATGGCATCCAATATATCGTCTGCTAATAACGCCAAAATATCATCTGGAATGATGGCTTTGGAGCGTCCGGTCGCAATGATAAGCTTGATATCAGTATCAGCAAGCTGCTCAAGCGTCGCTTTATTATGCTCAGCGATAATACCGCCACGGCTCAAAGTATCATCGATATCAAAAAACATGATCTTCGGCGTCGGTATCCTGGGCTGCATCTGGGTATTACTGGCTTTGTCTATAACAAACATGATTATCCTTATTTTAAATACTGTTTTTGCTATCTATAAAAATAAATACCATCTCTGCATTAGGGCGTATCCTCAATTCAATCGATAGCCATCTAAATGGGCTAAAAATGGCTAAGTCTGGCCAAACGGTGTCAAATAGCTGACTACTATCTCGATATTATCTGCGCTATTTTCCTTGTTTGACGGCGGTTTATCTCATTTTTATCGCCATTTTTAAAATAAGGACACGCCCTAAGTTTTGTTGATTATTATCCCATTTATCTTGCTTGACGGTTAGCATAGCATGGATTGGCACAGACTAAATGGCGTAATCTATTGATTGACTTACAGTTATGGGGCGTGTGCTTGGTTTACTCAAGTGCGCAGCGGGCGGCTTATTGTAGTGCTGATTATATGAGTGACATTGTCGCTGGCATAATCCCAATCGGTGCGACGGTGAGTCATCTACGTAAATAATACGCTTGGTGACAGGCGAAAGTGGTGAGCACTATACAAATAGACTATGCTGAATATCAGCATGAACATGCTTAGTAGTCAAAGCGTCTTTAAAGTAAAAATAGACGCTCGCAATTTGATGGCTGAGCATTAGAATAAAAAATTAGAGCAAAAATATATGAAAAGGTGGTCAGCATATGGCTTTAAATATGTATTATAAAAACGGCATCGTTCGTAAGACCCGTTATCAAATCTCTGATGAGCTGATACCTGTTTTGTATCAGATTCACAATAATACCAATTTTCCGCAGCTCAATGAGCTGATTGAGACTCTGTATGACAGTCAGGATATAGCACCTGATACCGCTCAGTTATTGGCTGATGAGATGGTAGCGTTTGAGCGGCTATTGCTTTCGCTACATCTGCCTTTTCCGATGCGACCATTACAAAAGATGCAGACCTTCTTTACAGAGGCGGCCAGCAAGCAGCAGGTTATTTATACAAGTAGTGCTTGATATTTACTAAGGATTATCTGATGAATAACACTTCTCGAGATATTGCTAGTCATAATAGGGTCAATAAAGACGCTGCAGAGGACGATCTGTTTAGCGTTACCCCACGTCATCCTGACAGTCGGCTTGAGGCGGACTGGTTGTTTTTGTACCAGAAACTGCCACCAGATCAATGGTTTGGCGCAGACTATGCCTATAAGACATCAGGATGGATAAAGGTACATACTAACATACGCAAACGCCAGCGTATCTTGCTACAGATTAGTACGGCCTATCAATCAGGAGATTTTGACTGGGCAGAGTATCGCTCGCAGATGCTTAAGCGTGTCAGTATGCATATCCTCAAGCTGCATCAGCACCACGGAGTGGAGGATGCAGGATTTTTTCCAGAGTTTATCGCTATGCATCCTAAGCTTGCGCCTGCTTTTGAGGTATTAGGACGCGACCATGAGCGTTTGGATGCGCTACTTGATGAATTGCAAGCGAAAAATGATCAGCTGGCGAGAAGTGAGGTCGAAGATAAGGCGCTTGCCGAGCAATTGCATCAGACGTTAATGGATGCTAGTAAATTACTGTCGCAACATCTGACCGATGAGGAAGACATAGTGATTCCGATTTTGGGGTTACGGCAGGGTTAGGGTTTGGTTTTCGGACTCTAGCTATTTGTAGGGAGAGCTCCATGCGCATTTGTTAAAAATTATTGTTGCTAAGGGTATTTATAACGTACTCTACTTCAAATGTCCTATTTCTGATACAGCCTTATGTTCAAGAATATCAATATCAGACTGTTAATTGCTCTTATCTCGATGATGGTATTTCCGTCACTTTATCAAACCGTCAGAGTAAACTTTCTCGGTGATTTGCCTAGTGACGCAGGAATTAATATTGCCAGTCAAATACTGTGGCTAAGTTTGATTTATGAGATAGCGCAAGAGGCACTAATTTTACCCTTGTTTTATTTACTCGGTAAATCTTTATCTGATAAAAACGAGTTTGAAAATAAAGTTCAAACAGGGTTTATCGTTATCTTGGGTATCATGGCTTGTCTATCTACGATTTTATTCGTTTATTCACAAAATATTGTGATTTTTATGGAGCAATCTAGACAGATTGTTGAAGAAACAACTCAATATATTCGATTAGAAACTATAGCCATCATGTTTGCAACGCTAGTCAAATATATGACAGTCGTTATCGTTAGTTTGAACAAAGATAAGTATATTTACGGCTTGTTAGCGGTGCAAATGACGCTGTCTATATTGTTAGATAGTGTGTTTTTCGGACCTTTTGAGTTTAGTCTGAATATGGGTGTTATCGGAATTGCTTGGACGAATACCATTGTCAATATAGCTATTTTATTAGCTACCTATATTTCTATACGACAACATGGATTGAAGCTTTTATCAGTCAATCAAATGTCATTTACATGGATGAAAGAGTGGTGGACGACAGGTGTATTTTCAGGATTAGAATCGCTAGTCAGAAATATTGCCTTTATGGTAATGATTATAAAAATGATTAACATGGTTGAGGAGCAAGGTAATTATTGGGTAGCTAATAGCTTTATTTGGGGCTGGTTGTTACTGCCTGCATTAGCGTTATCCGAGCTGGTTAAAAGAGACGTTGGTGCAGACATAAATAATATTACCAAAAACACAAAAGGCTATTTTTTGCTGGGGTTAGCATTCGTTCTCCTTTGGTGTATTACTATTCCGTTTTGGCATAGCTTTCTAGCTAATGTCATGAATGTGCAGGACATAAAAACAGTAATCTATATCGTTGGAATACAGTCAGTATTCTATTTTGTTTTCATATTCAACAATAGTATTTTAGACGCGACTTTATATGGTTTAGGTAAAACGAACTATATGTTCTTTCAGTCGCTTTGGGTCAACATTGGCTACTATGGCACAATGTTTATTTTATATAAATTAGGTGTATTTATACCGACGCTATCAAGTATATGTCTTATGTTTGGCTTTGGTATATTGATAGATCTCATT
Organism: Psychrobacter coccoides; assembly: GCF_017498085.1. GTDB lineage: Bacteria > Pseudomonadota > Gammaproteobacteria > Pseudomonadales > Moraxellaceae > Psychrobacter > Psychrobacter coccoides. Next base: position 48,080 of record NZ_JAGBKM010000014.1, on the reverse strand, counting down.
CCAACTGTCATATTGTATAAGAAGGCATTGCGTGAACAAGGCGTCGAAATAGTATGGTAATTCTAGCTTTTATTGGTGCGTGGAACGTACTCTACCAGACTATTTGTCGTAGTTAGGACTTGCACATTGACTAAGAATAGAATGATTTGTAGGCTGGGCTTTTAGCCCAGCATTTAAACTCTTTAAATACCTTGTAGGCATAATCCATGCGAACTTACATCAGAGATAAGGCTAAAGGTGGCACTTACTTTCTGACTATGAATCTATCAAACCGCAAAAGTGAGCTTCTCACCAAGCATATCAATGAGTTTCGCCAAGCCTATCGACTGACCAAACAAAATCACGATTTTCAACTTAATGCGATGGTATTGTTGCTTGATCATGTGCATATGCTCATTACTTTAGCAGAGGATAGCGACAATTACGCTGTCATTATCGCCAGTATAAAAACGCATTTTTCTCGTCAAATCAAGAAGTCTGATAGTGAAGTCATTAACCATTCTAGAATAAGAAGAAGAGAGCGAGGTATTTGGCAGAGGCGGTTTTGGGAGCATAGAATTAGAGATGAATTAGATTACCAGCGCCATATGGATTACATTCATTACAATGCGGTGAAACATGGTTATGCGGAGCGTTCTATTGATTGGCCATATTCGACGTTTCAAAAATATGTGGAGAAAGGGTTTTATTCGTCAGACTGGGGTGGGGAAAGCGTTAGTGAAATTGAGATTGAACATGATTAATTTTTGATTTAAACGTTATTTTTTTAGCATAGTCTGCTGGGCTAAAAGCCCAGCCTACGATAGCTTAATTTTCTTATATTTATGTGTTTTTTCGCCGCAATTTTCATATAGATAAATAGAATCAAAGACTTGTTGACTTTGTAATTGACTCTTAAAAGCTGGTGATAAGAGATCTTCTATATCGTTTATGTCAAAAAATGGATTGAATAAGCCAACAAGTAGTACTCCACTTCCATGTTGTTTAGCTAATTTGACCATTGTAGCTTTAGTCAATTTTTTCTTGATAACTAACTCGATTTGCTCAGAAGTAATTTTATCAGGGTCTATAACTAGACCACCTTCAGACGGTTGATGTGTTTTATCATGAGCGGCATAAGATGTAATACTTTTAGCAACATCATCACTGAAGAAAACGTCTGTAATTTCTATCCAAGTTCTATTATTATCAATTTTAACCAAAGCATCAGGTGGATCAGGCCTATCCTCAACTTTTAAAACTGAACCTTTTTCTTTCATATAATCCTTAAAAGTGCTTAGAACACTATTTTCGTGAACATCTTTCAGATCTTTTCGTAATACCATTTTTAATTCCTATGACAACCTGAATAGCAAGCGTAGGCTGGGCTTTTAGCCCAGCTTTTAAACTGCAAAAACCAGACCAATTAACCAACCGCAACCCCAGTCACATTCTGAAAGCCCCTCGGCAACTGACCACCACGATTACCCCGCGTGCCGGTATAATTGGCCAAGTCCATCGGTTTTAAGGTCACATGACGTTTGCCAGCAGTAATGACTAAGCTGTCCTGCAAGCTTAGCGGCGTGACAGCCAACACCTCTTCATTACCTTTTAAATTAATCATCTTATTGCCTTTACCACGTGCCTGCTCAGGCAAATCATCCAGCGCAAATATCAATAAATAACCGGCATTAGTCACGACGGCCACATGATCAGGAGCGGCTTGATTGGTACTGTCACCGTCTTCAGTGTTAGTGTGACTCTCTATTGCTGCATCGATACGTGCAACAGGCAACAGGCGGCTATCAGTCGGTAGGTTGATGATTTTTTTGCCCGCTTTTTGATTGCTGTCTAAGTTGCCGAGCATATTAATAAAGCCATAACCTTGTGAGCTGGCAAGTATGATGCGCTGACGATCGTTGCCTGTCAGTAGCTGCTCAAAGCTGGCCCCAGCTGGCGGCTTGAGGACGCTGGTGAGCGGATCTCCTTGACCACGAGCGGAAGGCAGAGTGTGGGCATCGACACTATAGCTGCGCCCTGTGCTATCGAGCACGTATATTTTTTCATTAGACTTACCACGGGCGTGTGCTTGATAACTATCACCTGAACGGTAGGTCATACCCGTGGCATCGACATCATGTCCTTTAGCAGCACGAATCCAGCCGGCTTTTGACAGCACAGCAGTAATCGGCTCGCTAGGGACTAGGTCAGACTCTTTAAGTGCTTGGGCCTCATCACGCTCGATGAGGGGCGACATGCGCTCATTGCCGTGCTCTTTCATGTCAGCAGTCAGCTCATCGATCATCAGCTTGGTCAAGCTGTCTGGATTGTCCAAGTACTCTTGAATAGTGGCACGTTCTGCTGCCAGCTCATCTTGCTCACGGCGCAGCTCGATCTCTTCAAGCTTTGCCAGCTGCCGCAGACGAATGTCCAAGATCGCATTGGCTTGGATATCCGTCAGGTCATAATCTTGCATAAGTGAGGCTTTGGGGTCATCTTCTTCACGAATGATGCGAATCACCTCATCGATATTTAGATAAGCAATCAATAAGCCTGCAAGAATATGCAAACGCTTATCGATTTTATCAAGGCGATACTGTAGACGGCGTGTGACCACCGAGCGGCGGCTGATAAGCCACTCGCTCAAGGTTTCTTTGAGATTTTTAACTTGTGGTTTACCGTTTAAACCAATCATATTCATATTGACACGGTAGTTGCTCTCAAGATCGGTACTGGCAAACAGGTGACTCATCACACGCTCGACATCGACACGGCTTGAGCGCAGCTCTAACACAATACGACAAGCGTTTTCGTGATCCGATTCATCATGGATATCAGTGACCCAAGGCAGCTTTTTGTCTGTCATCAGCTTGGCGATTTGCTCTTGGATTTTATTACCCGAAACTTGATAAGGCAGGGCATCGATGATGATGAGGTTTTTCTCTTTTGGGTCGATATGAAAGGTTGCACGCATTTTATAGCTGCCGCGTCCACTCTCGTACATGGCTTGCAGATCTTTTTTACTGGTGATGATTTCAGCATTCGTTGGTAGATCGGGCGCAGGTATCGACTGAGTAAGCTGCTTGACGGACAGCTCAGGGTTTTTTAGCAGACGAATCGCTGCCCGAACCACCTCATTGAGATTGTGCGGCGGGATGTCGGTCGCCATACCGACCGCAATGCCGGTAGTGCCATTGAGTAAAATATTGGGCAGGCGTGCTGGTAAGGTAACAGGCTCTTGTAGTGAGCCATCAAAGTTATCTTGCCAATCTACTGTGCCTTGACCCAGCTCTAACAAAAGAGTATTGGCGTAGGCAGACATCTTGGCTTCGGTATAACGCATGGCAGCAAAGGACTTGGGGTCGTCAGGGCTACCCCAGTTGCCTTGGCCGGTAATCAGAGGATAGCGATAGCTAAACGGCTGCGCCATGAGTACCATGGCCTCATAACAGGCGCTGTCACCATGTGGGTGGTACTTACCGAGTACATCACCGACAGTACGGGCAGATTTTTTGGGTTTGGCACTTGCTTTTAGACCCAGCTCGCTCATGGCGTAGACGATGCGGCGCTGGACGGGCTTGAGACCGTCAGCGATGTTGGGCAAGGCTCGATCCATGATGACGTACATGGCATAGTTGAGATAGGCTTGCTCAGTAAACTCGGCGACCGAGCGGGTGCCCATAACATCATCGGATAGAGTAGGGTTGTTATCAATAATATCAGGCATAAAACAGGTTTCGCTTATATATTTTAATCAGTATCAAGGTATATAGGATAGCACTATCCTAAAGCAAATCAGCACAATTAAAAAGATGTATCGCATGCTAGGCGACAGTTCATGACGTGCTGATTTTTTATCTCAGTATGAGCGGTCTCAAAGGTCTGGATGTTGAATACGCCACAATGGCCCAGCATTTCATAATAGCCAGTCATCTTATCTATATAGAAACAATCTAGCAACAATACCCTGTAGTGAACAGCCGTGCACTTCTTAACTTTAGAATAGTGAACGCTGAGTTTTTGTATCTATCCATTTGATATTATTAAGATTAATGGTCGTCAAGCGGTTTTGCGAACTTAAGTGCCAGTTTTTTATATTGAGTAGTCTGTATAAAGTGTGTATGTTAAGAATCAAAGGGTATTTACCACCGATTGCGCCCACCTATTAGGAGAAAGAAGATTATGGATAATCAAGTCGATGTAGTCCGTCATGAAGATAAAATTTGGTTAGACACTTATAAAGAGCTCGGACTGACTTATGATATTGAGATGCCTGCCGATGATACCTCGCTGATCGATATTTTTGAGCAAAGCTTTGCTAAGCATCGCAATAAAACCGCCTTTATCTGTATGGGTGCCTCAATCACCTTTCAAGAAGTTGACTTGTACAGTCGTCAAGTCGCTGCGTACTTACAAGGACTTGGGCTGGTCAAAGGTGATAAAGTTGCGGTAATGATGCCTAATGTACTACAGTTGCCTGTTACCGTTATTGGTGTACTGCGTGCTGGATTGACGTTGGTCAACGTTAACCCATTATATACGGCGAAAGAGTTAGAGCATCAGTTAACAGACTCTGATGCCAAAGCGCTCATCTTAGTCGAAAACTTTGCTAAAACCTATCAAGATATTGGCCGTCCATTGGTTGATAATGTCGTCATTACGGGTATGGGCGACTTGATGGGTACTCTTAAAGGTTTTATGGTCAATACCGTGGTTCGTCATGTCAAAAAGATGGTGCCAGACTACAATATCACAGGGAGTGTCAGCTTTAAAAGTATGCTCAAGCAAAGCTCGGCTGGTAAATACAAGCGCCCCAATAATATCATTCTCGATGATATTGCAGTGTTGCAATATACAGGTGGTACCACAGGTGTGGCTAAAGGAGCGATGCTCACTCACAGAAACTTAGTGGCCAACCTCATTCAGTGCAACACCTTTTTGGGCAGTGCGTTTGATGAGTTCGATCGTAGTAATGAGCAACCCGTTATTATGACCGCTTTACCCCTATATCATATCTTCTCCTTCACCCTTTGCGGTATGTTTGGCATCCTTCGTGGTTGTATTGGCCTGTTGGTGCCCAATCCTCGTGATCTCGACAGTTTAATTAAGGCATACAAAAACAACCCCCCTGCGCTTTTCCCTGCTGTCAACACGCTATTTAATGCGCTTGCCAATAACGAAGAATTTAAAACCTTAGATCACAGTAAGCTCCGTGTCTCTATGGGTGGCGGTATGGCAGTGCTGAGTGCGACAGCAGAAAAATGGTTGGAGGTGACAGGCAATGTCGTCGTCCAAGGTTATGGTTTATCAGAGACTTCGCCTGTCGCAACAGCCAACCCCATTAATAGCACAAGCTTTAGTGGCACAATTGGACTGCCGATGCCAGGCACTGATATTGCGATGTTGGATGAGAATGGCAATGAAGTGGCTATTGGCGAGCGAGGTGAGATTGCGGTACGAGGCCCTCAGGTTATGAAGGGTTATTGGAATCGTGAAGACGCCACGGCTGAGGTTATGACGCCTGACGGGTTTTTCTTGACCGGTGATATCGGCATCATGGACGAAAAAGGTTATATGACCATCGTCGATCGCAAAAAGAACATGATTTTGGTATCAGGTTTTAATGTCTATCCAAACGAAGTTGAAGAGGTCATGGCTGGGCATCCAAAGATTTTGGAGTGCGGTGTCATCGGTGTAGAGGATACAAAAAGCGGTGAGCTACCAAAGATATTTGTGGTACGTAAAGACGATAGCCTTACCGCTGAGGATGTGCTTGATTATGCTAAAGCGCATCTGACAGGTTATAAGCGCCCTCGCTATGTCGAGTTTCTTGATGAATTACCAAAGTCAAATGTTGGTAAAATCCTACACAAAGACTTGCGTAAACTAGAAGAGAGCAAACAAGGCTAAGCCGACAGTTTGCGCCCATAGTACGTTTATGTACTTATAATGATAAGGCCGTTTACAGATGGTCTTATCGTTTTTTATGGTCAGTTTTTGGCAAAACTGCTATAGTACAGACCTATATAGTAATGTGTTACTGAGTATTATGGACGAGCTTTAGTGTCCTTAAAGCCTATACATCCCCCTTTATAGATCCAGCACTCATTTCATCATTAATCGATTCTGCACGTTTTATTGTAGTATTTAGGACAAGTTATGACCGAAAACATCAATAGCAACAACACCGATAATAACACGTCAAAGATGGCGGCATTTCCTACCATGCCTACCATCCCAAGTGACAGACCTTGGCTTGATGCCTACGAGCGTTATGGTATTGATGCCACCATTGATATGCCAGACGATGAAACGTCTTTGCTTGAGGTGTTTGAGCGTAACTTCAGTCGTTATGGCCAAAAACCTGCCTATATCTGTATGGGTGCCTCTATCAGCTACAAGCAGCTAGACTTGTACAGTCGCCAAATCGCCAGCTATTTACAGTCGTTAGGACTGATCAAGGGTGACAAAGTGGCGGTGATGATGCCAAACTTGTTGCAGTACCCTATTGTCGCCTTAGGTATCATCAGAGCGGGGATGGTACTCGTCAACGTCAACCCTTTATATACCAGTCGTGAGCTCTCACATCAGTTGCATGACAGTGGTGCCAAAGCACTATTTATCGTTGAAAACTTTGCCAAGACTTACCAAGAGGCAGAAGACAAAGGTCAGGTGCAGCATGTCGTGGTTTGTAAAATTGGCGATATGTTAGGAACGATTAAAGGCAGAGTCGTCAATTTGGTCGCTCGTCATATCAAAAAAATGATTCCTTCTTATAATCTGCCAGACAGCATCAGCTTTAAACAAGCCTTGGGTGCGGTGTCTGCCAGTAAGTATAAGCGTCCAGATTTAACGTTAAGCGATGTGGCTTTGCTGCAGTATACTGGCGGTACTACTGGGGTCGCCAAGGGAGCCATGTTGTCTCATGGCAACCTAGTGGCAAACATGCTACAAATAAAGGTACTTATCGACAGTGCTTTTGAAGATGACATTAATAGTGAAGATGTTATTTTGACCGCCTTGCCGTTATATCATGTGTTCTCATTTATGGTCTGTGGCATGTACGGTATGTATCAAGGTTTGGCAGGCTTGCTCATCCCCAATCCACGTGATCTAGATGGTCTTATCAAAGAGATGGATAAATACAAGCCAGCTTTTGTCCCAGCGGTAAACACCTTGTTTAATGGTTTGGTACATAAAGACAGCTTTGCTGATTTGGATTTTTCTAACCTAAAGGCTTCTATCGGTGGTGGTATGTCGGTACTGCCTAGCGTCGCAAAAGAATGGCATAAAATTACAGGCTTACCTATCGTGGAGGGTTATGGCTTGTCTGAGACCTCACCAGTTGTGGCCTTCAATCCGATGACTATCGCTGAGTTTACAGGAAAAATCGGTATTCCTGCCTCTAGTACCGATGTGATATTGATCGATGATGATGAAAATGAAGTGGCCATTGGTGAGCGTGGGGAGATTTGTGTCAAAGGCCCACAAGTCATGCTTGGTTACCAAAATCGCCCTGAGGAGACGACCAAAACGTTTACTGCTCATGGTTATCTTAAGACAGGTGATATCGGTATCATGGACGATAAAGGCTTTATCAAAATCGTGGATCGCAAAAAAGACATGATTATCGTCTCAGGCTTCAATGTTTATCCTAATGAGATAGAAGAAGCCATGAGTGAACATCCTGCCATAGTAGAATGCGGTGCTATTGGTATACCGAGTGATGAACGAGGTGAAGATCCTAAGCTGTTTGTGGTCAAAAAAGGCAATGTGACTGAAAAAGAGTTGCTTGATTTTGGTAAGAAAAACCTAACAGGCTATAAGCGTCCACGCCATATCCAGTTCGTCGATGAATTACCAAAGTCAAACGTGGGTAAAATCTTACGCAAGGAATTGCGCAAGATGGAAGGCTTAGAATAGACCTCGCTAGCAGAGTTGGCAAAATAAGCGGCGTTATCGCTTGAATGAATCTTGCTATCACGCCGCTGTCACGTTAGGATATCTCAATAATCCCGCCCGTTGGCGGCTTATTTTTTATAATACTCGTACTAGGAACCTTTATGCGCAATGATAACCGCCAGCTAGATCAACTTCGCTCGATTACTTTTGAGCGCAACTATACCAAGCATGCCGAAGGTTCAGTGTTGGTCAGCTTCGGTGAGACCAAAGTCTTGTGTACCGCCAGTATTGAATCTGGTGTACCTCGTTGGTTAAAAGGTAAAGGCAAAGGTTGGATTACTGCTGAATATGGCATGTTGCCACGAGCGACCAATACTCGTAATCAACGTGAAGCCACACGAGGTAAGCAGTCGGGTCGCACTCAAGAAATCCAGCGCCTAATCGGCCGTAGCTTACGTGCCATGATAGATCTTAGCAAACTTGGTGAAAACACCATTTATCTTGATTGTGATGTACTGCAGGCTGACGGTGGTACACGTACCGCTAGTATCACAGGCGCTGCCATTGCGCTTATTGATGCTTTAGAGAGTCTGCAAAAAACCAAAAAGCTTAAAGCGGATCCTTTGATTGGGCTTGTCGCAGCAGTGTCTGTCGGTATCAAAAACGGCGAAGCGTACTTGGACTTAAACTATGAAGAAGACGTCAGCTGTGACACAGATTTAAATGTAGTGATGACCCAAAAAGGCGAGTATATCGAGATTCAGGGCACCGCAGAAGAAAAGCCCTTCACCCGAGACCAAGCCGATAAAATGCTGACATTAGCCGAAAAGGGTATTGCTGAGCTTGTCGATCTGCAGCAGACTGCCCTTGGATGGTAAAATCTGGCAAATGGATGTAGAGGCATGTTAAAGCTTACAGATGACGGCGCCAAAATCACATTAAAGGGTCAACCCCAAACAGATGGTAATGGCATGTTTTGGTTCGGCTCGGCGCTACTGATAGGAGCAGTGGCTGTCGCTATGGCGATGAGTATACTGCCAGAGCGCCTTGCTATTGGTGCGCTTGCCTTACTTATTATTGGTAGCTTTATCTTTAATCGTCAGCGTCAAAAGCACAAGCAAGCCGCAAGTGGGCGAATAAGTAGTGGCACGCTTTGGATACGAGCCGGTGAGCTGGTCCATGACGATCAAGGAAAACGTGCCCATATTCATATGAGTGCGGGTGATAAAGTCACTTTGTACGGTGAGCAGCTACAAATCACAGATGCTAGTAATATGCGTAAGTACCATATCAGCGGTTTTGATAATATACAAGAAGCGCAGGCGACTAAGGCCATACTAGAAGGGCAAACCTTAAATAAGCGTCATGCCAATATTAAAATCAATGGCGACTGATACTAGGGTCTAAAATGATCCATGATCTAGAGTTATCCTACCGTTTAAATCTATAGACACTCCATGTGTCAGTTTATTGTCGATAATTTAACCAATCTCCGCAGAAACCTCCTACCTCTAAGGTGGTGGGTGGTTCCTTATCGACAATAACACTTGCAGTCACCCAGTCAAATGTACTATAACTAAGGCTTAAGATCCTAACAATAACAACGGCAATCATTGCTGTATGGACAAGGAGTGAGTCATGTTATCACTGCCAACTATTGCCTTGCATCGTGCCCAACCTATCGTGCCGACTTCTGTTAGACCCACGACTCTAACCAAAGCCTTTGCTAGTCTATTACTAATAATGCTAGGCGCTGGTGCAAGTCACGTGCATGCCGATAGCATGAGTGCGCTTATCGCACAAAAATCAGCCCAGTTTGAGCCAGCAGTGCCCAGTGCTAAAGTCAGTACACGCTCTACGATTCAGCGAGTACGCCGTAATCAGGCTGGTCACATCAACCACGCACATATCAACCCGGCAAGTCATGCCCAAGCCAATTTTAACAAGGCCACACCGAATACCACTTATCGCTATCCTAAAGTACATAGACAGCCGTCAGCGATATCACCTGCATTCTTATCTGGCAGTTATGACAATGTTGATAGTGAATATCTACCATTGCTAAGTAACGCTGAAAGCCAAAGTAGTACCGCCGCACGTGAGGTGATAAGTACCGCACGTAAGATGGCGCTTAATGAGCGTGCTATTATTCAAGGTGGCTGCTGGGATTATCTGGATGCAGTGTTTAAACGAGCAGGGGTCACACGTGACACCGTACACAAGGGCGCTTATAGACAGGGGCCTTATGCTCATAGCAGTGATATCGAAGTGGGGGATTGGCTGTACTATATCAATCATGGCTACAACGGTGTTGAGCATAGTGGTTTGTTTGTCGGCTGGGTCGATGAGACAGCCAGACAAGCGCTGATGCTCAGTTATGCCGGGGAAAATCGCCGTGAACCTGCACGTTATCGAGTCTATGATTTAAGTAATGTGTATCAGATTATGCGTCCTACCTTTTAGGTGCCCGCTTCTATGTTTTATTTCAGTTTTCAAAAGCACATTATTTTTAACAATTAAAACCACAAAAAAAGCGTCTATCACTTAATAAGTGACAGACGCTTTTGTTTTTTATGCAGCAAAAGCAGAGGACTTTAGAATGGCTTAACCACTACTAAAATAACGATAATGACCAAAGCAAATACAGGAACTTCATTAAACCAGCGCCAAAACACATGAGTTTTATAATGTGGGTCATTAACGAGCTTTTTACGATAAAACCCGCAAGCACCATGATAAGCGGATAGGAGTACCACTAATAGCAGCTTAACGTGTAACCAGCCTTGCGTTTTATACACCTCCCACCCTAGTCCGAGCATCCATAGACCAAAGATCCATGTCGCAATCATCGAGGGCGTCATGATGCCACGATAGAGCTTACGCTCCATAACGATGAAACGCTCTTGGCTGACCAGATCGTCACTCATCGCATGATAGACAAACAGGCGTGGCAGATAAAAAATCGCTGCAAACCAACAGACCATAGAGATGATATGTGCAGCTTTAATCCAATTAAAATAATCGGCCATAGTAGGTTCTCTTTACTATTTTTAGTAATCAGCATTGATATGTTATAAATACTGATAGCTTAAAATTCACGTTTATTCATTTTAATGCTGGCAAGCTTAACGCAGAATCTATCGTAATGGTAGCTGACTTGATTAAACTACTTGGTCATGGCTGGCAAGAATGACTTGCGATTGCTGTCCACTCATAGCATCGAGGACAGGCAGCTGCTTTGGTGCTCTGGGTGCAGCATATTGTGCACTTAATCCAAGCTCCCGCATCAGTCTGTCATCATTTGATTGACTGGCATTGCCCGTCGTCAACAGCTTATCACCATAAAAGAATGAGTTTGCACCTGCCATGAAGGCCAAAGATTGTTCAGCATCGGACAGGCTTTCACGCCCTGCAGATAGACGTACATAACTGGTTGGGCAACAAATACGGGTCACGGCGATCGTACGAATCCACTCTAAGACAGGCAGCTGACCTTCTGCCAAGACTTTATCACCAAGAGGAGTACCTTTAATCGGGACGAGTAGGTTGACTGGGATAGATTCTGGGGCTTTTGGCATTTTTAATAGCTCAAGTACCCAGTCGATGCGGTCATCACGACTTTCACCCATACCGACGATATTGCCACTACAGACATTGATGCCTGAGCTGCGGACATGTGCCAACGTATCAAGACGCTCATCATAACTACGAGTGCTGACGACCTGCTCGTAGTAGTTCCGTGAGGTATCTAGATTGTGGTTATAATAATCAAGCCCTGCGTCGGCCAGTTGGGTCGCTTGTTCAGGATTAAGGGTGCCAAGCGTCATGCAGGTCTCAAGCCCCAGACCCTTAACTTCCTTCACCAGCTCGAGTACATAGGGCATATCTTTGGCACTAGGGTGCTTCCAAGCGGCACCCATACAAAATCGTGAAGAACCACTTGCTTTGGCACGCTTCGCAGCGGCGATCACCTTATCTACTTCCAGTCGCTTTTCTGCCTGCAATTTGGTCTTATCACGATGATGACCAGACTGTGAGCAATAACCACAGTCTTCTGGGCAGTTCCCTGTTTTAATCGATAGCAACGTACTAATCTGCACCTCATTGGCGTTAAAATGTTGCCGGTGGATGGTTTGCGCTTGTAGTAATAGATCCATCAAAGGTAAATCAAACAGTTGTTCGATTTGTTCACGGCTATAGTTGCGGTTTGACGGTTGTTTTTTAGTCGCTGAAAAATCTGTGTCTAGCAAGCCAGTAGAAAAAGAGCCTTGGTCATGATTAGCAGTATGATTGGCTGCAGCCTCTGATGTAGTTTGAGCTGTAGGTTCTGATATAGAAAGCAGTCCCGTCATAAATTAAATCCTTTTAAAAGCATGAAACGATAATAAAATCAGATAGGTTATAAGTGCTTTAGATGATAAATAAGTCATAAAAAAGGTTACGGTAACCCTAGTATACCGTAACCTCTTTAGAAAATCAGAGTGCGATTAAGAATACAAAAAAACAGTGTCAAAAGCCACATTTGTGTACTTTATGACTTTAATAATACACCCTTATCGCAAGTTATTTACCCAGCTTGTGCTTCGCCACACCGATCCAATGCTCAGCGAACTGCTGGGCTTTATAAGTATAAGGCTTCATTTTTTGGATATAAGGCTCACACTTCTCTGGAACCTCAGGCACGATATGTTTGGCAAGTTTGTTGAACCACATCATCAGGCTATAATCACCTTCTATGCTTAAGTTGCCTTCTTGCACAGCCGTCATAAATGCCGGCAGGCTACCTTTAGTGAGTAGCTTCACACCAGTCATAGAGTCTTTAAACTTGATGCTCAAATCAGCTTTTTCAGCGCTGCCACTGTCTTGGCTAAACTGACCATTATCAAACGTGAAATGACGAACAACGTCAGACTCTTCGCTCATAAATTCGATGGTCACTTGGCGATCAGCCAGCAGGCTTTGTACTTCTTCATTATCGCCATCAGCAAGCATGGACAGACGATAGCCAACGACTGCCAACAGGACGTCTAATGGATCAGATTTGATATTTAATACAGGGATATTGAACATAATTGGGTTTCCTACAATGAATAAAGTTTAGAGGTGAAAAGTAAAAGGGCAGCTGAAAATAGACGTTACTTTATAGTAATTTGCACGACAATCCTATCAGTTAATTATAAACCATTAGTCACTTTCAACTCTTTAGTAGTTACGTAGGTGCTGTTAAGCATCATGTAACAATGCGGCAGATGGCACTCAAAAAAACTGCTGACTATCGACGACTAGAGTCAAAAAATGCGCTAAGACTAAGCGCATTTTAAAACGATGAAAACCTAAAATTTAGCAGTAGGCTTTGGTTGCTATCAAAAACGGGGTTGATAATGATCGTCATAAATAGGGGTATGTTCAATATAACGTGCTTTGGCCTGCTCACGCTCTCGCTGCAAGGCATCACTGACATCATCATAACGCAGCGCTCGATACAGCACCCAAGTTGCCAGTGGTAACCAACTGATGGCCAAAGCCGCAACATAGCTGTGCCAGTCTGAAAAAGCAAACCAGCTCAATATAAGGTTATGAGTCATCTCCACCGCTATAAAGTACGCAATACCACCAACGACATACCACAGCAGCCAGCGCTGTGATGAGACAGCGATAATAGCACTAACGGCTAATAATATAATACCGCCAAGCAGTGCACTGCTGCCCCAGATGTCTGTGCCGATAGTAGAAAATACAGTTGAAAACATCATTCATCTCGCTATTCATAAGGTGAGTTTCAATGACTTCATTATGAAAGCAAAACGAGCAAAGCTAAAGAGGGCGACGGCGGCTTTGCGACAACAGTTGACGTCTAATTGGGTTACTTATATTCAAGCGCTACAGGCTATCAGGCTTGCAAAGGTTTTAGTCCGCTGTACCCTTTGGACGTTTGCTGTGATGTCCCCACCACGACAGTGCTGATACCAAAACCGCACCGAGTAACATCAGGCTTAGGGTTACCAGCCAGTGCGCACCTTCTGGGTAGTGCCACGGTGCGACATTATAAACGGCTTCGCTATTGAGCGTCCCTAAAGTATCGACTTTCCACGGCCATACCTTGACGAGCGAGCCTGCGATAAAACCAGTCAACAGCGCCAATGTGCCCTGATAGTAATGTGACAACAACCATTTTAGTGCCCGTGTAAACAATAACAGTCCCGTGGCCATGCCTGCCATAACCGTGAAGATCACGCTCAAATTCATCGTATCAACAGCATCTAAGACAGCATTATAAGCGCCCAATAACAATAAGATAAAGGACCCTGAGACACCAGGTAATATCATCGCACAGATGGCAATAGCGCCTGCAAAGAACAAATAAGGCAGGCTAGGCGCTGTGGTGAGTAGTGGCAAGCTACTGATGGTAACAGCCGTGATGATGCCGGTGATAAACAGTACCGCTCGTGCAACATTCCAGCGTTTAATCTCGCTCAGTAATAGCAAAACCGTGGCAACGACTAAGCCAAAAAAGAACGACCAAATCAGTAGCGGCTGATTGTCTAGTAGATGTTTGATGATACCCGCTAAGGTCGCAAAGCTAGTAACAATACCTAGTAGCAAGCATAACAAAAATGTCGCATCCACTTGCCGCCACATGGCCACCACACCCTTTATACCTCCATCCTGACGAAACACTTGCCAAAGGCTGGGACCGATACTGCCAATAGCATTGATCAGACGCTCATAAATGCCAGAGATGAGAGCAATAGTACCACCTGAGACGCCAGGGACGATATCAGCTGCACCCATGGCCATGCCTTTTATATAAACACCTACGAGCTGTTTTTTACTGTCTGCTGCTGCCTTTTTTTGCGCAGCAGCGTGTTGCTCAGCTACGATGCCTGAAGACGACACATCTGGCCGTGGTGATTGTGATGTCGTCATGGAGATTCCTTAATTGAACAAAGCCGGCAGAATGAGTTCGAAATAAATCGATACCCAATATCACCGTGCTACTGGTATAAGTGTTGCTGTGCTACTGAACTGGGGTAAGCGCTGGATAGCCTAGAGCATAGAGAACCCCTTCAAGACCGGTGACATTAACCGCTGCATCAGCACGAGCCTCGACGATAGGTTTGGCATGATAGGCCACCCCCAGATCAGCAATAGCCATCATCGGCAAGTCGTTGGCACCGTCACCCACACAGACCACTTGCGACATCTCAATACCCATACGCTCGGCAGCGTGAGCAGCGATAGCGGCCTTTTTTTCGCCATTGACGATCGGCAGCTGTATATGACCTGTCACTTCACCTTCATCGATGTCTAGGTGGTTGGCATGGACTTCATCGATACCGAGCTGATCGGCGATATAGTTGGCAAAATAAGTAAAGCCCCCAGAGACGAGTACGGTATGATAACCCAAGGTCTTTAAGGCACTGATAATTGTACGAGCACCAGTAGATAGGGTTAGACGAGTACAGATATCATCCAAAACTGAGGTGGGGATGCCCTCTAAGAGTGCGACACGCTGAGCAAATGATTCATCAAAGTCTATCTCACCACGCATCGCAGACTCCGTAATGGCTTCAACTTGCTCACCGATGCCAGCGGTTTTTGCCAGCTCAACGATGACCTCCTGCTCAATCAAGGTTGAGTCCATATCAAAGCAGGCAAGCTTGTGTGTACGCAGCATGTGACCGACAGATAAAATATGACAATCGACCAGTTTAGAGCTATCTAGAATGGGGCTCTCATCCCCTTGAGCTCTATAGTTTTCTGCCAAATCCCGACGCAGGCGAGTGGTGAGCTGATCATCAATGATATGCGCCGCCGCTGTCTTTTTGGCAGGGTGCATCATGGTGTCGGTCACAGGCACTAATAAATAGCGAAATACTTGCGCTGGTACAAAGGGCTGATAAGGTACCGAGCCAGTATTGGCAGTAGGGTCAGTGTCATTGGCGATATCAGGCACAGCAATATCGACGAAAGTCGCTTCAGTGTCTTCTGCTACTGTCACCAAATGCCAGTTTGGCTGTTCATCAACCCAAGACTGTATATATTGATGAATGTCGAGCGTTGGTACATGCGCTGGCAATACAACAATCAATGCGAATACGGGCAATGACTGTAGTGTATCAAAATCGTGCAAATTGGTACCATCGGGCAGCAATGAGGCAACAGAATCAACGGCTTGCTGCCATGCTTTGCTGTCTTTTGGTAACGAATAAGGCGTATTTTTTGGCATGGCTCAATTGTCCCTTGTATGCTCAGATAAGATTAGGAATAATAACAGTTTTACCGCCTGTCGCCTATACATGGCACGCAAAGTAAAACCGCTGGATAATAAGCAGTCTTGGCGGATAATATAAAAATATCATCTTAGCCAAACCTATGGCGATAGATATGGTGATATAGTAAAGATTACTATTCGGCTACATTTTCTGGAAAATGAGCGACAGTCTCATTTTTTAATTTCCTTCATTCAAAAAAGTTTAACATATCATGACGTATTTAGCGCCACGGCAAGGGTTGTTTGCCATTATCATTCTGGTCAGTTTTTGTTTGCAGACACTATTACTGGTCATTAGTACTGATCAACAACTGACCAAAATCCGTGAGCAAAAAGGCCAGCAAATGGTCGCTCAGCTCATCGATGAGGCGCGCTTGTCTTTAGAAAATAAGGACCGCGTTAGTCTTAGTGTCATTGCCAATCGTTATACCAGCGAGCAAGACGTGGCACGTATCTTAATTAAAGACAATAATGATGAGCTGCTGGTCCCCGTAGGTAATGCACCTATGCAGCAGGGCGAGACCATTCGCCAAATGGCGACCAAAGGCGATGCTGTTATTGGCAGTGTGGCCATCACCTTGAAGGACATTAGCAAAGGTGAGATTGTCGCTATGCAGTGGCCGTTTGTCATAGGTTCGTTGATTCTACATTTATTTTTATGGCTCTTGTATGGTTATGTGGCGCGTCCGACCAAGGAGCAGATTAATGCGCTAAGTCATGATATTCAGGACTTACATCGTGAGCGTCAATTACAGTCGGGTCAGCTGGCGTATGGCCGGATGGCCAATGAAAGTCATACAGCACAGCAGGGCTCAGGTACTGATGGCGCTACTGACTTAGCCACCGAGGATCATGATGAAACCGTTCAGACGCAAGTGAAAAAGCCAATAAATACGGCTGGTATTCAAGACGAGGTCAATGCTTATCTAAGAGGGCAGCAGCAAGCAGCGAGCGCCACGGCTGATGGGCAGCAGACTGGCGCAGACAGTAATACAGCGTCACCAAAGCAGGACGTTGACCCCAGCAGTGATACGTCTGTCAGCCATACTGATCATCTCGAAGCGGCAAGCGTGAACCCGAACCAGGCTAACGTCAGTAAACTCCCCAACTCGGGAGCTAAATTATCAGCCATGCGTCCTATGGATAGTGTTAGCGTGCAGATTATGTTCCATGACGAGTTTAATATGTTGGAGCGCCTCGCTCCTGAGATGCGTATGCCATATCTTGCCCTCTGTACCCAGTTATTGAATCAAGCGATGACAGAGTTACTCAAGCAGCCGCTATTGCTTGGTGTCAGCGCTACAAACACGCCAAGCTTTGATGAAAAGGGGGCTTGTGCCATTCTAAAAGCGGACAACAGTCATGCCAAAGTAGCACTGGCAGGTGTCATGTTGGGCAAGCTGTATCTGATGCTAAACAAGATTATTCATGATAAGCACATTGAGTTGTCACGCTTTGCGCTACCCGCCAAGGCTGGCGTGAGTGACGAAGCTCAAGCAGATGCCATGGCGCAGCTGTTAAAGCGTGTGGGCAAAAAAGAGCAAATGCTGATTTTATTACCAAACGCTGGACTAAAACAAATTGGTAATCATGTACAAGTGCAGAGCTTGAAGCGTCCTACAACTGTATACGAACGTGAGTGTGCTATCTTTGATGGCGCAAATGACTCCATGATACAGCGCTTGGCAGAGGTGCGTAATGCCGTGCTTATGACTGGCAGTGAATAGGCTTTTATAACGCAATTGAGCATTCATGACCGCAAAAAATCAGACTAAAATGCTCATTTGAGCAAAAAGGATTGACAAGGCACGTTAGAGACTTTATAAGGCATAGTTATAACCATGCATTTTAAATTTATTGCCCCATATATAGGAGTTTGTCATGAGTGATTCTGATATCGATGATGATTTTGATGATGATTTTGGTGATGATGATGACGCAAAGATGGTCGAAGAAGCTGAGAGTAGTGTTCGTACACGCTTAAGCAGTTTAGAAAAGCGCCGCCTCATTGATAACCTATTAGAAGAAAAGCGTCTAGCAAAAGCTTTAAAAGATGATTTAGACGACTTAGGTGATGATGACGACGACTTTGATGATGACTTCGATGATGAGTGGGATGACGAGTGAAATAAGACGGACCGCCTTTAAGTTTAAGGCTCAAAGCGATGTGATGCTAGTCTCAGTCATCAACCTGCCATCTATTGATAAGCCTGCTCGTAAGCTGTGATTAGGGTATGACAATATGTTGCTGACCATGTATTGTCATCGCCCAGTTGTGTTAAGCTGCAAATAGCCTATTGGTGTTGATAAAAAGTATGAGGTTCGTACTACCATTTTACAAATGACTAGGCATGACGCCGTCTATCGATCTAAGGAAATACGTTATGAACAACCCCTTAAGCTTCGACGAGCTATTGGATTATTTAGACAACCAAGAAAGTGAGTATGTGCTCGACAGTGTCGCTACCCATGGTTTTTTGACGGCTACTGTCATTGGACGCCCCTTACCAAACTGGATAGACGCTTTGTTTGAAGGTCATACCAGTGAAGTGCCAGACAACGTCATCGATGGCATTCGTCGTTGGCGTGACGCTATCATGGCCGAGATAAAAAACGAGACACCTATCGAGCTGCCATTTGGTGAAGATGCTGGCAACGAAGAAGTGGCGGTCGACTTTTCAGATGAGTCAGATATCGTTGCGTGGTCGATTGGTTTTGTAGATGCTATGTATGGTGACGAGGCCAGTAATTGGTTTGAAGACGAGGACACTAGCGAAGATGTTGCGGTACTGACGCTACCGATGATCGTGCTAAGCGGTATCGATGATGAGGACCCAGAGCTTAGAGCCATGCGTAATGACGAAGACAAAATGGCGCAAATGGCCAATAGTATCGAAGGCAATTTGACTGAGCTGTTTTTATTGTTCCACACCAATGACTAGGGCGTGTCTTCATTTTAAAAGTGGCTGTGTTTATAAAAGGTAAAATCATGACCGTGCAACTTTCCAATCTTGAGCATCTACCAGGACATCAAATCACTGAGCGTTTGGATGTGGTTTATGGCAGTACCGTACGCTCAAAACACGTCGGTAAGGACTTGTTTGCAGGTCTAAAAAACATCGTCGGTGGTGAGCTAACCGCTTATACCGAGCTGCTAGAGGAGTCACGCCAAGAAGCGATAGATCGCATGGTGCTCAAAGCAGAAGCCATGGGCGCTGATGCTGTTGTGGGGTTACGTTTTTCGACCTCGAGTATCGCTCAAGGTGCTTCAGAGTTGTTTGTATATGGTACCGCGGTCAAGGCAGTGCCTGTGCAACAGCAGACCTACCAAACCCCAGCTGCTGATAATCAGCCTCCATCAAGTCAATCTCAGCCTGTGTCTACTGATGATTTACCACGCTTTAATCCTTTTGGTTAAGCGCTCAAAAGCATGAATGCTTTTTTATGAGAAGAGACGTGTCATGAACAACTCTACCACTCAAATGCTCATCAACTATGCGCCGCTCATTATATTGTTTGTGGTGGGTTGGTACTTTGGGGCACGTCACGAGCGTCAACACTTGGCGCGTCTACTGCGCTCAGAAAAAGAGCTTGACCACATCATTGTGTCAACTGAGCGCTTTTACCGCCCAAATATAGCACCGAATAGTGAAGGTGAGCTGGTACTCGGCAGCGTGGTTATTGCTCAAGATTACTTTAAGATGGTAATTGCTCGGGTCATGAGTTTATTTGGTCTTAATTTAATCACCTATGAAACCTTGTTGGATCGAGCCCGCCGTGAGGCAATGGTGCGTATGCGTACTCAAGCACATCTTAAAGGCTGTAATTATATTTATGGCATACGTTTTGAGGTCACCAATGTCAATCAGTTAGGCAGTATGGTCGAAGCCATTGCCTATGGCACGGCGGTGATTAGTACAGAGAGGCATAGAACACATTAATACTGACGAGTATTGATTTGTACTATTTTATTGCCCTTTTCATCCTCTGCTTGCTCTTTGACCTTTTCAACTTGAAATAAAAAAGTTCTATTTTTTAAGACAGCGACAAACACCACGCCACCGACCGTATTACCTACCAATACCACCACTAAGAAGATTAAGTAATCCAATATAGTGACGGTATGACCGTACATTAAAGCGGCAAATACTTCAATATTGCCAACGATACTGTGGTGTAAGCCTAAAAACCCAATACTACCTGTGATCAGTGCCACCAATAAGATACGACTGAGCGTATCACGAGCTGATGTCACTAGCCAGGCTGCTACCCCCATCATCCAACCTGCCAGCACGGCGCTACCAAATATGATCCACCACTTAAAACCTAAAACATGCTGAGCATAGGTATCTACATCAGCCGCACTAAATAACTGCATCTGAATACCAAGGCCGATCATCAAGGCAGCAAATAGACAGCCACCAATGAGATTACCGGCGATGACGATGCCCCATAAGCGCAACAGCTTACTTAAAGGCTCAATTTTATTAAGTACAGGCAGGCTTAATAGGGAGGTTTGTTCTGTGTACAGTAATGACTGACCGATCACGACGATGACAAAGCCGATAGGATAGAGCAAAGAGGATAAAACGATCGCATATTGACTAGGCAATAGGCCGCTGAGTAGGGCAAAGGCAGCAAGAATCATAAAAAAGCTAATACCAATCTCCAGACCTGCGGTAAAGGCACTGGTAAATAACGAGCCAAGAGAGCGATCAAAGGTTTCTTTGGCATGCATGACTTGCTCGACTAAGATGCTGGCGTAGCTTTTTGCCTGACTGGCATTGTCATCACTGGCGACTTTTTTGATGCTCTCTTTGTCCTCCTCGCTAAACTCTTCTAAGTCTTCGTCATCTAGGTTTTCAGTTACCTCGCTTGTGGGTTCATCTTCATGTATATTCTCAATCTCATCAGGCACAACGACCACATGCCCGTTTTGAGTATCATTACTGTCTTGGCTGTCGATCTGATCCCGCTTGTCTTCTAAAAACTCGGTATCGGCTGAATCGTTATTTTTAATATGTTGAGACACGTTAAACTCGCTGTTTAGAGGATAAGGGTTTCGATAGGCGGGGGTACAACTTTATAATGGGTTGTTATACCGTGGGTATATCGTCGGTGTGCGCGCCTTAGTTTGCCTATAGTCTATTATATTTAGCATTTGGTCGTCTGATGTTATTAATTGTTTTAATAGGTACGCCACACGCTTGATAAATTGCCTTAACATCTAACAAAATCTTGCCATCTGCGTTAAAATCACCTAATCCATTATTTATTCTATCCTTTTTTCATTTTTGTTTACCTTATTAATAAAAGACCATTCACTATGAGTAACCCGAATACCAATCTGACCCAATCTATTCAAGCGGCCCTTAGCCAATTAGAAAATGCCTACAACCCGAGTGAGGTTGAGGCCGGCATGTACCGAGAGTGGGAGGAAAATGGCTATTTTCAGCCGACTTTTGATAAAGACGAGTCGTTCTCTATTGCCTTGCCGCCGCCAAACGTGACGGGTAGCTTGCATATGGGACATGGTTTTAACAATGCCATTATGGATGCGTTGACCCGTTATCACCGTATGGATGGGGACAATACTTTATGGCAGCCAGGTACCGATCATGCCGGTATCGCTACACAAATGGTCGTTGAGCGTCGACTGGAAGCGCAAGGCCTCAAGCGTCGTGATATGAGCCGTGAAGATTTTATTGATAAAGTCTGGGAATGGAAAGAGGAGTCAGGTGACAATATTACCCGTCAGATTCGCCGTCTGGGCAGCTCTGTGGACTGGTCACGTGAGCGTTTTACCATGGATAAAGGGCTCTCTAATGCGGTCAAAGAAGTCTTTGTACGTTTGTTTGACGAAGGGCTTATCTACCGTGGCAAGCGTTTGGTCAACTGGGATCCAAAGTTCCAAACGGCGCTATCTGACTTAGAGGTCGAAAACCATGACGAAAAAGGCTCGCTGTGGCATTTCCGCTATTATTTCACCGATACCGACGTCACCACTCAAGAGGGTAAAGACCATCTCATCGTCGCCACCACCCGTCCTGAGACCTTGCTTGGTGATACGGCTGTGGCAGTCAACCCAAAAGATGAGCGTTATGCTCACCTCATTGGTAAGACCATTACGTTACCGATAACCAGTCGTGTCGTGCCTATCGTCGCTGATGACTATGTCGAGAGCGACTTTGGCACAGGCTGTGTAAAAATCACCCCAGCGCACGACTTTAACGACTATGAGCTTGGGCGCCGCCATGAGCTGCCACTGATCAATATCTTTGATGAGCACGCTCATATTTTAGCCAACATGGAAGTCTACCCTGACCTGCAAACCCGTGAGCCGGAGTTTGAGAGCACACCAGATGAGTATGTCGGCTTAGAGCGTTTTGCCGCACGCAAACTGATAGTTGAGCAAGCAAGCGCACAAGGCTGGCTAGAGGATATTGAAGACTACGCCCTAAAAGCGCCACGTGCCGAGCGTGGTGGGACCATCGTTGAGCCATGGTTGACGGATCAATGGTACGTGGCAGTTGAGCAGCTTGCCAAACCGGCGATTGACGCAGTAGAAGAGGGTCGTATCGAGTTTGTCCCTGCTCAGTACAAAAACATGTATATGGCTTGGATGAGCGACTTGCAGGATTGGTGTATCAGTCGCCAGCTGTGGTGGGGACATCGTATTCCGGCATGGTATGACGAGGCGGGTGGCATCTATGTTGCCCGTGATGAAGCGGAAGTGCGCAGTAAGTATAACCTCAGTGACGATATTAAGCTGCGCCAAGATGATGACGTACTCGATACTTGGTTTAGCTCAGGTCTGTGGACCTTTAGTACGCTTGATTGGGCAGATCCCAATGCTGATCCTCGTGTGCTTGAGACCTTTCACCCGACTAGCGTATTGGTCACCGGTTTTGACATTATTTTCTTTTGGGTTGCACGCATGATCATGATGACGTTGCACTTTGTCAAAAACGATGATGGGAGTCCGCAAGTACCATTTAAGACCGTCTATGTGCATGGTCTGGTGCGTGATGGCAATGGGCAAAAGATGTCCAAATCCAAGGGTAACGTGTTAGACCCTATCGACATCATCGATGGTATCGATCTTGAAAGCTTGGTCGAAAAACGTACCAGTAACATGATGAACCCAAAAGATGCTGCCAAAATTGAGAAACAAACCCGTAAAGAGTTCCCTGAGGGCATTCCTGCCTTTGGTACCGATGCACTGCGCTTTACCTTTACATCGCTTGCCAGTACTGGCCGTGATATTAACTTTGACCTCAAGCGTGTCGAAGGCTATCGCAACTTTTGTAATAAAATCTGGAACGCCAGCCGCTTTGTACTGATGAACTGTGTCGACAAAGAAGGAAATGCGCTGCCAATAGACCAAGGTGTCAATACCGAGGTATGGGAGCTACCAGAAAAATGGATCGTGAGCCGTCTGAACTCCACCATTGCCAATATCCATCAGCATTTTGCCCAGTATCGCCTGGATATGGTGAGTCATGATATTTATGAGTTTATTTGGAACGAGTATTGCGACTGGTATGTCGAGCTTGCTAAAGCCAGCCTCAATGATGACTCGGTATCAGATGAGCGCAAAGCACAAATCCGCTACGTGCTCTTGCATGTGCTTGAGACGGCCATGCGCTTTAGTCATCCGATTATGCCGTATCTGACCGAAGAGATTTGGCAGACTGTTGCGCCGCTGTTGGAGCGTAAAAACACCGATAGCATCGTCATCGCTGACTATCCTCAGGTCAATCCTGCCAAAATCAGTGAGCAAGTTGAGGCGGACATGGATTGGCTGCAAGACCTTATCGCTAGTGTGCGTAACATCAGAGGTGAGATGAAGCTGGGTAATGCAGTACGCTTGCCGGTGCTGCTAGAGAATATCACGAGCGAACAAGTCGAGCGCTTAGATCGCATTCAAAATCAGTTTAAGGCGTTGGCGAAGGTCGAGAGCTTAACGATTTTGGCAGAAGGCGATGCCGTGCCGTTATCGTCATCAAGCATGGTTGGGCGCTTGCGTGTCCTTGTGCCGATGAAAGGTCTCATCGATCCGACCGCTGAGCTGAAGCGTCTGGGTAAAGCCTATGAGAAACTACAAAAGCAAGCGGAAGGCATCAGTCGTAAGCTCTCTAACGAAGGCTTTGTCAGTAAAGCGCCAGCACAAGTGGTTGAGGCTGAGAAGGTGAAGCTTGAAGAGTTAGAAGGGCAGTTGGCTACCATGGCGGGGCAGATGGAGGAGCTTAAAGCGTTGTAATTAACGCATAATTCGCTAGGTCCGCAAAGAACGCTGTCATGTTTTATGATGGCGTTTTTTTTATTGGAGTGGTTAATGTTGTTACATCAGACTTAATCAGTAGGCTGTAAGTAAAGATATCTATACCACCACATCTAAAATGATAAGATAAATCACTGTTGTAACGATTCAACTCACTCATAACTAAAGGACGAACCATGAGCCATTATCTAAAGATTTCCGCTGCCATACTAAGCAGCACATTGTTTTTATCAGGCTGTGCCAGCACTGGCATGTCACCATCGATGCCAAACGGTGGCACGGATAATAACTACCAACTGCCACAAGAGATATACGATGGCTATTGGGCAATGACTGCAGGGATGGACGGTCAGGCCGCTGTGATTAACTTTCGTGATGGTATGACATACAACTATCGCTTCAAATGCTATACAGATGGCAACTTTGAGCAAGTAGGGGTAGAGCAGTATAAGCTAAGACCCAACCGTACCGCAGTAGGGCTTCAGCATGAAAACAATCCAGAGTTTTCGCAAATCAAAGTCGTCAAATTAACGCCTAAACAAAACTTAACATTGAATCAAAGCTTCAGTGCGCCTGAGCTACAAGAGGCTTACCCTAATGGACAAATGTACAATTACGTCTATAAACCAACTTTAGAGCCGCTTTGTACCCTGTAAACGAATTAGGGACACTAGGGGTCGCTGCAGCGTGACTGTAGCGATCTTTTTACACCCGTTTGATGACAGATTTCTATCTCAACGTATAGTCGATACACTCTAAAAATGTCATAGCGCTACTGGGATGAATTTTGCGCAGCCTCTGGGAACGCAGCACGCAAGTAAAATTTATACCAGTAGCGTATTTAAATCCATAACAGTTTTACATTCAGCTGACTATACCCCATTATTAACCAAACTTATTAATTCATTGTAATAATGTCATAAAAATAGTCTTGCACCGCATTTCACAATATTGCATTCTTAAAGACTTATCCCGCTGTCAAAACGCTACTGTCTACTGAAACGACCATCATGACCAAAAACAAAAAATCTTTTTATTACAGGCCTAAGACCAATCAGTCTAACAGTCCAACAGTGCGTTGGACGTTTGTGACACTTGGCTGGATATTTTTTGTGCTTGGTATTATCGGTATGTTGCTACCTGTGATGCCGACAGCCCCTTTTATACTACTGGCGGCAGGGTGCTGGGCACGTAGCTCACGGCGTTTTCACTTTTGGCTGATTAATCATAAATATTTTGGTAAGTATGTGCGGGATTGGGAAGAGCGCCGTGCCGTGCCGTATTATGCCAAATGGCTAGCGACCATTATGATGGCCATTTCGACCACAATGATGTTTTTACAGTTGCCAGCTGACATGATTTGGGTCGCTTGGATCATAGCAGCAGCGTGCACTGTGGTTGCTATCATACTGTTCCGTCTACCCAATGCCTAAATGCCAACTTTATTTAGGAGTGGAGATTAGGTAGAGATAAAAGCTACCGTAATCTACCTAAAAAGACGATAAATGTTGTTTATTTACATAAAGCTCTATTAAAGGCTTGCACTAATGTGAATATCTTCCTATAATACGCCCAAGCTTAAGATCAGTTCTGCACCAAATCATTACCTCGTAGTATTAGTTATAATCCTTCGTTTTAATATTTATCGTTCAGTAGCTATTTGCAAGCGTTATCGGTCCATTAGACCACAAATAAATTAAATATCAGGGTTATGACTATGTCAGACGTTCAAAAAGGTACAGTTAAGTGGTTCAACGAAGCTAAAGGCTTTGGTTTCATCGCTCCAGAAAACGGCGCAGACGTTTTTGCTCATTACAGCGAAATCTCAGGCTCAGGTTTCAAAACCTTGGCTGAAGGCCAAGAAGTTGAGTTCACTGTAACTCAAGGCCAAAAAGGCCCACAAGCACATAACATCGTTGCTATCTAATTTATCTTTTTATAGATAAAAGTTAGATAAATAGATGTTTAAAAAGCGAACCTTAGGGTTCGTTTTTTTTGGCTTAAAATTTGAGGGTTAAGCTTTCACACTTTGCATGTGCTTGTGTAGAGTATGGGTAGTAAGCTGTAGCCCAGCAGCTGTATTATAACTTAAAGCGTCTACGCTAGGGTGTGTCCTTAATTCAATCGAAAGATATAGTAGATTCAATTTAAAAACGTTATAGCGCTACTGGTATAAATTTTCCTTGCGTGCTGTATACACAGGGGCTGCACAAAATTCATCCCAGTAGCGCTTTTGAACTTATGACAGTTTTGTTTTCAACTGACTGTACCTGAATGGGCTAAAAATGGCTAAATCTGGCCAAACAGCGTTAAGTAGCTAGGTAATATCCCGATATTATCTGCGTTATTTTCCTTGTTTTACGGCAGTTTATCTCACTTTTATCTCCATTTTTAAAGTAAGGACACGCCCTAGTATGAGACATAGCGTAGACGTTTTGTTTTTTGAAATGAATATCTGATAATAACTACATCAAACTGACCCCGATATTAATCAGGCCACCGCCAACGAGCAGCCAGCCAAACATAATGGCACCAAGAATCAAAGGTTTAATGCCTGCTTGCTTGATGGCGCTCATATGTGTGGTCAGACCTAAAGCAAACATCGCCATGGTCAAGAGCACATCATCAATCAAGACCATGGTTTGCTCAAAGTCCTCAGACATCGGTACCCAAGTATGCAGTAGGACGATAATGATAAAGATGAAAGCAAACCAAGGCACCTTTACTTGCTTGGCACGGGTGAGTAGGGTTTGTTTTTCATCGGTGGCACCTTTGGTCAAGGCAAAAGACAATATCAATAGAAATGGTGCCAACATCATGACTCGAATCATCTTAGTGACTACAGCGGTGTCGCCCACACTCCCATTAATGGCATTGCCTGCGACCACCACTTGTGCTACCTCGTGGACGGTCGAGCCAGTATAGATACCGTATTGCTGAGCATTGAGCCATGGCTGCAACCAACCAAGATGGTATAAGAAGGGATAGAGCAGCATGGCCATGGTGCCAAAGACCACTACGGTAGCTACTGCAATCGTTACTTTGTGTGCTTCAGCCTTGACCACAGGCTCTGCTGCAATGACTGCTGCAGCCCCGCAGATGCTAGCACCTGAGCCAATCAACAGCGTGGTTTGCTTATCGACCTTGAGCCATTTTGTGCCCAGCCAATAAGTGATTAAAAAGGTCGAGGTCAATACTAGGGCGTCACTCATGATGGCAGGCATACCTACACTTGTTACTTGCGTTAAGGTCAACTTAAAGCCATAAAGCATAATGGAAAGGCGCAAAATCTGCCCTTTCGCAAAGCCGACACCAGCCTGTAGTTGGTCTGCATAGTTAGGATACAAGGTATTACCAAATACCATGCCAAGTATAATAGCTAAGGTCAATGACGACAGTCCGACCACCCGTCCTTGTGACCAAGTATCTAGACTGATATTGAGCCATAGACAAAATAAACTACCAATCAGCACGACGAGCAAGCCTGACAGATGGCGATTGTTGGGAACATAGTGGCTAACTGACTGAGCAAAAGCGTGCATGGTGGCTGCATCCTATTACTGATTACTAAGGTAAATATAAGCATAAGCTTATGAGTAAATAGTATAAGCCAACTTGATTTATAATAAAAACAGATTAATAAGATACAAACTATCGAAAATTTGGGTTATTGAGATTAGGACGTAATGACAGCTAATGAAAAAACTGATGCAAGTACTGCCCAAAATTACCCTAAAACAACTAGCCGTGTTTGTCAGTATTTATCAAACCGGTAGCACCAGTCGTGCTAGTGAGGCGTTGCATCTATCACAGTCAGCAGTCAGTAGTGCGCTTACTGAGCTAGAAGCCCGCCTACAGATGCCGTTGTTTGAGCGGGTAGGTCGTGGATTAAACCCACATCCCAATGCTTATCCTGTCTATGTGCAAGCACAAGCGATCTTGGGTCAGTCACTGACGCTTGAGCATTATCATAAGCATCAAGCAGGCCAGATTCATATCGGTGCCAGTACCACAATCGGCAATTACGTACTGCCCTCGTTACTTGCCAAGCTATATGAGACTCTGCCTGACGCACATGTTGATCTCTATATCGCCAACACGCAAGAGGTGGTCAATGAGGTGGAGCAGTTAAATATCGATATTGCGCTAGTAGAAGGTATGCCAAGACCTACGGATATAAAAGCTATCGAACAACGGGCATGGCGTACGGATACGCTTATGGTGTTTGCTAAGCATGATAGTAAGTGGCTGACTGATACGGCTAGATATAACGCAAGAGATGAGTGCTATGAGTTGACGACACAGCAGTTGGCCAAGCTACCATTACTGATACGTGAGGCAGGTTCAGGAACACGGCAGATTATTGATGAGCAGCTACTGCAACACCTACCTGATACTGAGACGATCATCGCTATCCAGCAGTCAGAAGCGCTAAAAAACATGGTGAGCACTGATATTGGTTTGGGTTGTCTGTCCCAGCATGTCATTCAAGCAGAGCTAGACAGTGGTCAGCTCAGACAGGTCAAGGTATCGGGGATAGATTTGTCTAGGACTTGGTGGCTGGTCTGGCATACCGCTCGTCATCAAAGCTCGATATGGCAGACCTTTATAGATATTATTTAACCTAAGAACGAAGCGCTATTTTTCGACAGGTTTATCTAGTCGAACCACTAAGCTGTCACAGGGTACATTGGGTAAGATGTTGTCCGCCGTTGCCCCGCTGATCCATGCTGAGATGCCGTGGCGCTCATGACGTCCGATAACCAACAGATCAACATCATGCTTATGACAGTAATTGACGATACCTTCACTACTAGAGATGGCGGTGGTCACTTCAGACTTTACTGCCTGGAGCTGATTGCGCTCTAAAAACGCCGCAAGCTTTGCTCGGGCTTCTTGGCAGCGTACATCGTCGATCTCATCGTAGAGACTAGAAGCGGGTACCAGCTCATAGCCAAAGCCTACCATGGTGTCTTTAACGATATGCAGCACTGACAGCTTAGCGCCCGGACGATTTTCGACGATACGCTTGGCTTTTTGTGCCACGATATCGGCATCAGACAATAAGTCGGTAACCAGTAAGATATGTTGATAGCTCATGAGGTGTTCCTCGTATATTCAGCTGAATGTAAAACTGTTATGGACTTAAATGCGCTACTGGTATAAATTTTACTTGCGTGCTGTGTACCCAGAGGCTGTGCAAAGCTTATCTTAGTAGCGCTATGATATTTTTTAGAGTGTATCGACTATGGTAGGTTACTTTTAACAATAGCACTACTCAGACTTATTGTTAAGTCGTGTGCTATAGACTGCAGCAGCGCTTAAGAGCCAATTAGGTCGATACAGGATGGTCAAGCTTGACCACTAAGCTGTCACAAGGGGCATTGGGTAAAATATTGTCTGCAGTTGCACCTACCAACCACGCAGCGATACCACGGCGCTCATGGCGGCCAATTACCAGCAGGTCGACGTCGTTTTGATTACAGTAATTGATAATGCCCTTGTCATTAGAGATGGCTGCTGTCACCTCGGATTTGTAGGCATGTAGGTCATTACGATTGAGAAACTCTGCTAATTTGGCGCGCGCCTCAACCCAGTGTTCACCATCTCTTTCGCCCGATAGGCTAGAGGCAGGGACCAGTTCATAGCCAAAACGCACCATATCGTCTTCAACGATGTGTAGTACTGAAAGCTTGGCATTAGGGGAGCCTGCGATAACACGTTTGGCACTTTGTGCCACGATATCAGCATCGGATAATAAGTCAGTGACCAGTAATATGTGTTTATAGCTCATAAGGTACTCCTTTTAATAAACAGTAGGTGTGGTTGGGCGTATCCACTCAAGACAAGTCAGAGGCGCTACTCTAATACAGGCTCGTTAAGCTTGACGACCAAACTATCACAGGGAACGTTGGGCAAAATGCTGTCTGCTGTCGCCTTAATCAACCACGCAGCGATACCTTGGCGTTCGTGGCGGCCAATAATCAACAAATCAACGTTTTGTTCGCGGCAGTATTTGACAATATCTTTATCGTTGGAGATGGCTGCTGTGACCTCTGAGTGTGTTGTTTTAAGATCATTGCGCTCAATGAATCGGGCAAGTTTTTCTCTGGTTTCTTGCCATTGGCCACTTGGGTCATCGTCGGTCAGTGTGGTCTCAGTAACTGGCTTGCGGCCAAAATGTACCAAGTCGTCTTCGACAATATGCAGTACCGACAACTTGGCCTCAGGGAACCCAAGGATAACACGTTTGGCTCTTTGGGCGACGATATCCGCATCAGAAAGTAAGTCAGTGACTAATAAAACGTGCTTGTAATTCATGAGTAAATCCTCGTGTGCCAGGTATTAAGTAGTCATTCAAGTAAAACAATCGCTGATAACTCCATAGTAGCACTATGGATAAGCTTTGTTAAGATAATAGACACTTGCTGATTATTAATTTTGTTTTTTTATTGATGTCGTTAGCCATCTGCACTGCCTTGACTTATTATGCGATTAGCCCCATCTAATCGCATTAGACAAATATATTGATATTCAAAAATAATTGATAAGGACAACTATGACTGACACGCCATTTACCGCTGATTTGACCCTGCATCCAGCATTTGAGCTGCTCGAACATCGCCATATTGAGGCGTTGTCCATGGATGTGCTGATCAGCCAGCATGTCAAAACTGGTGCCATGCATTACCATTTAGCACATCCTAGTGATGAAAATGCGTTCTTAGTAGGGTTTCGTACGCAGCCTATGGACTCTAAAGGTGAAGCCCATATTTTAGAGCATGTGGCCCTGTGTGGTTCTGAGAAGTTTCCTGTGCGTGATCCGTTCTTTTCGATGATTAAGCGCTCATTAAATACGTTTATGAATGCGATGACTGCCGCTGACTGGACCGCTTATCCTTATGCGACACAAAACAAGAATGATTATTTTAACTTGCTCGATGTTTATCTGGATGCGGCATTCTTTCCCAACATTCATCCGCTAGATTTTGCCCAAGAAGGTATTCGAGTGGAGCTGGACGAAAACGATAAGCCGCAGTTTAAGGGCATTGTTTTCAATGAAATGAAGGGAGCGATGAGTGGTGAGATTGATCAGTTGTATCATACGGTCGCCCATCATTTGTTTCCGACCACGACCTATCATTATAACTCAGGCGGTGACCCTGCTGATATCCCTGACTTAACGCATACGGAGCTGGTTGAGTTTCATCAGAGCCATTACCATCCGTCAAACAGTGTGATCATGAGCTTTGGTAATATCCCCGTGGCCCAGACACAAGCGAAGTTACATGATGATGTGTTGAGCCGATTTACAGCGGGCAAAAAACATGTGTCACGTCCAGAGCAGCGTCTGTCTGCGCCGATTAGTGCTACCGATACCTATACCGCTGATGAAGCGGGCCCTGATCAAACCCATCATGTGGTTGCTTGGTTATTGCCATCGATTACCGATCCCAAGCAGCGTCTGGCGCTCCGTCTATTAGAGGGCGTGTTGGTCGAGCATGCCGGCTCTCCACTACGGGCGTACTTAGACAGTCATCCACTGGGCAAAGCGCCAAGCCCATTGCTTGGGCTGGATGACAGCCATTATGAGATGGTGTTTTATACTGGTCTGCGAGGCTCAAACCCTGAGCACGCTGAAGCGGTAGAGCAAGGCATCATGGACTTGCTGGCGCAAGTGGCCAGCCAGCCTATCGATGATGACACTATCGAGACGATACTGCATCAAATAGAGATTGATCAGCGCCATATCGGCGGCGACAGTATACCCTACGGGCTAAATCTAATGCTTGAGGGTTTTAGTACCGCCATTCATGATGGTAATCCCATCGATGTGTGGGAGGTCGATGAGCATCTGGCTTGGTTGCGTGAGCAGGTTAAAGACGAGCAGTGGTTGCCCAATTTGATAAAAACGCACTTATTGGATAACAATCACCGTGTGCGAGTGACTTTAACGCCTGATAGTGAAAAGTCAGCGCGTCTGGCGGCGGCTGAGCAGACTCGCCTCGATACCATCGCTATGGATCTTACGGCTGATGATAAAGACATCTTGCGCAAACAAGCGCTTGATCTAGCAGCACGGCAAGCAGCTCCTGATGATTTAAGCTTATTGCCAAAAGTTGGTTTAGAAGACGTGCCGACAGACATTAGCTTTAAAGAAGGGACGCAAAAGCAGATTACTTTAAATGGGCAGAGCAGTACCTTATTTGAGTATGAAGCGGGCACCAATGGTCTCTATTATTATCAAGTCATCGTACCGTTAACGGATGCGATTGGCGCAGGCAATGCCGAGACGCTGCCAGCAAACGAGGTAATCAACCATCCATTATTGCCGATTTATTTGAGCTTGTTTTCAGAGCTGGGTACGGACTCGTTGACAGCTTATGAACTACAAGCCAAGCAGGCAGCGCACTCATCGGGTGTGACTGCACGTATCTCGCAGCGCACGAGTATCGACGATAGCCAAACCATAAGCAGCTACTTTGTGGTAGCGACCCGGGCGCTCAACCGTAAACCAGAAGCGATTGATTTGCTCAAAGAAGTGATGGAGCACAGTGTCTTTACTGAACACGATCGCATCAAGGAGATTTTGCAGTCACGTGCCGCCAGCTGGCAATCACGTCTTGCAAGTGCAGGACATGCCTACGCCATGCAAACCGCCAGTCGTGGTATGAGCCGTCAAGCGCATTTAGAATATGTGCGTAGTGGGTTACCTGCGCTAAATGCGCTCAAGGATTTTTTATCTCATGCCAGTGAGGATGACACGCAGTGGGACGAGCTTGCGACCAGCTTAATGGCCTTACATCAGCGTATCATCAGCTTACCTAAACATGCGCTGATT
Organism: Psychrobacter coccoides; assembly: GCF_017498085.1. Taxonomy (GTDB): domain Bacteria; phylum Pseudomonadota; class Gammaproteobacteria; order Pseudomonadales; family Moraxellaceae; genus Psychrobacter; species Psychrobacter coccoides. Next base: position 14,798 of record NZ_JAGBKM010000014.1, on the reverse strand, counting down.
ATCAGTGAGGCTGAGCAAACTGAGCGTTTGAGTGACTTAATTGTCAGTAGCTGGCAAGACAGTAAAGCGTCAGAGCAAACGATCAGCGCTGATGATGTCGAGTCCAATGTGCCTAGTGAGTTTGCAGATTTAACATTAGACCCTGCTCTAAATGGGGAAAAAGACGCCACTCGTGCGCTTGAACATAACCCCATCGTGCAAGATATGGCATGGTTGGTTGCGACCAACGTCTATCATAACGCCAGTGCATACACCGTACCTGCGGCAGATCATCCGGATACTGCAGCACTTATGGTACTTGCGCCTTACTTGCGTAACGGCTACTTGCATAGTGCCATTCGTGAGCGTGGCGGTGCTTATGGTGGGGGTGCTGGCTACGATGCCAACGCCTGCGCCTTTAAGTTCTTTAGCTATCGCGATCCGTACTGTGCAGAGACTTTTGCCCACTTTGAGGCCAGTATCGAGTGGCTGCTCAATGAGCCACAGACTGATGAGCAGTTAGAAGAGGCCATCTTGGGGATTATCTCAGGTATGGATAAGCCAGGCTCACCTGCTGGCGAAGCAGTCAAGGCTTGTTTTGCAGATTTACATCAGCGTGGTGCAGATTGGCAACGCAAAATGCGAGCGTCCATCTTGGCTGTAACCATCGATGATCTAAAGCGTGTGGCTCGTCAGTATTTACAAGGCCAGCAGCATGTGCGTGCCACTTTAGCACCTTTTGATAAAGAAGACACGGTAACAGCACTAGGCTTTGAAGTCTGTAAGATTAAAAGCTAGGATAGGGGTGAGAGAAAAGGTATCCCTGTCATTATAAAAAAAGCCAAGCGCATGCTTGGCTTTTGCTGTTTTGAATATGAGTTAAAAGCGTTTAATACTCAAGTCTTTACCAATCATATCTTGATGAATAGGGAAGTCGGCAAGCGTATCGAACTGCTGACGATCCTCAAAATAACTGGTCAACGTGCGACGTACGGCTTCAAAGGCAAGACTATCCCAAGGAATGTCTTCTTCGCTAAACAGTGCACAATCTAGGCTTTCAGAGCCAACGCCATAAGCACCGTCTTTTAGATCGGTTAGGTAAATGCTATAAATCTGACCAATATCTGGCAAATCATAAATACAGTATAAATGCGGATTGAGTACGACAGCATCAGCCTCTTCAAAGCACTCACGAGCAGCGCCTTCTGCCATGGTTTCACCATTTTCCATAAACCCTGCTGGAATGGTCCATAGCCCATACTGAGGTTCGATAGCACGGCGACATAGCAACACTCTGTCTTTGTGCACCACTAAAGAGCCACAGATGACTTTTGGATTTTCGTAGTGAATATAGTTGCAATTAGGACAGACTAAACGCAGCATATTATCAGTTGGCGGGATTTTGCGTTCAGCTTCGTGACCGCATTGTAAGCAATAGCGCATATGAACTGCCTTATTTTGATGAGGTAAAAAGCGAATTTGATCTAAGGACTATCATGAGGCGTCGATAATCCAACTTATGATACATTCTAATTATAGTTGTCCTAAGATAACATAAAATGCGCGGTATTGAGCATTGATAACAGCAACACCTTGTTTGCTGATCATAAAAACACAGTGTTTACTAAAAAGTGCTGATGTACCAAGTGAGAACGTCAATGACTGGTTCGATTAACCCAGCAAGTCAGCACGCCAGATCGTATTGCATGATAAGATCATGGTATCTAAAAAATAAAATAATAGGGTAGTCATCATGAGGGTAACTCAGCCTGCTGTAAATTTCGATGAGTTTTCAGTGGCGGTGCCAAAGCTTATTCGTTATCCGACACTCAGGCAATTGGCTGAACGGGTACAGAGTGAGACGTTAAAGACGCTACAAGCACCACCAACACCGACGCTTGAAATACCAGCGTCCTCCAAGCTTTACGGTACTTCTGTTGAGGGTACGTCCAACAGTGTGCGTTTGTTGGACAGCTTATATCAGACGCCCATTGCTGATGCGTCAATACTGGTGGCTATCACTCATGAGCGTCACCCTAAGCTGTTGTTGACTCGCCGTGCTGCACACATGACCAGCCATGCAGGCGAGGTATCCTGTGCTGGTGGCAAGCTTGAGATCGGTGATGGTAATAATGTCGTCACCGCCTTACGTGAGGCCTGTGAAGAAACTGCGCTACCACCAAACAAAGTACAGCTGCTGGGACAACTGCCCATTCAAATATCCAAAAGTGGCATGAGTGTACGCCCTATTGTGGCACTTATCGCCCCAGATTTGGCTTTAGTGCCTGAGCTGGGGGAGATATCTCGTATTTTTTGGGCAGACTTTGAGGCGCTCCTGACTCAGCCCACTGTTGAGTATGTGATTGAGTATACGATGCAAGACCAGACCGCAACGCTGGTGACGCCCAGCTGGCAAGTAGATGGTGAGACGGTTTGGGGGTTGACGGGTAAGGTCATCGCAAGCTTACTAGAGACAGGCTTTGATCGGCAGTTTGAGTGGTATTATCGTTTGCAAGAGTCAGGTTTGTATTTGGATCGTTAGGGTGATTGCTTTAGTCAAATATCGCTAGTATTTATACACGGCTGGCTATATACGATTATTTGTAATAATCATCGTTGCGTTTTAACCACCAGTTCATATTATCTTGGCGCTTGGCACGAAACGCCTCTAGTTTATCTGCCACAGTCTGGTTGTGATGCCGTGCTGTATCGAGCGCAAATAAGATGGGAACAGAGGACAAGATGCCAAAACGTAACTTAGACTTGGGCAGCTGTAAGCCATCGCCAATATCGTCGCCAACCAAGGTGCGGGTGACACTGGCATTGACCATTTCTACAAAACGCCCTCGGCGATTGTCTTCACCCATAAGCTGACGTGGCAAATCGTGCAAGGCTTTGGCCAGCGGTCGCCCCATCTTAAAGTCAAGTTGCTGTATGGCTAAATAAGTGTAGAGCCATTCCCAACAGGCGGCTTCGTTTTTTGGAAGACGATCTAAATCAACCCCCATCCAATAGCTGGCCATATTCCACAAATGCAAGATACCTTTAGCCTCCTCGCTACTGATACGGGCACCAAGTAAGCGCAGGCCACGCATGATCAGCAGTGAAAACTGTAGGTGTGTGGCAATCATGTCGGTTTGGTTAATAGGGATGCCCCAATAAGCGCTATTCCAGCTGCCATCAGGGTTATGGTGTTGTGTGCCTTGTATAACCTCATCTGTGGAGTCTTTGAGCTTGCCTCTAAGCAAGTTTTGCCGCACTAGGGTATGAATTTGGCGTACTTTTATGGATTGTCGCCAACCTTCAGAGCCGATAGCCAGTACTTGCGTGAGGGGTGGGTGCTGGCTAGAAGTCTGAAGCTGTGGGTGCTCAGATACCGCCAAGATATAAGCATAGGTACGCATTAGACGCGGCAGCGCATCATTTTTCAAGGCGCCAGTTTGAATCAGAGGCAAGGAGAGCGCAGGGATACTATAGCCCGCCATCAAAGCCACATTACGCAGTAGCCAGATGAGCATCAGTGGATAGCGCCGATAGGCAGTCGCCCCAATCTGTGCAAGCTTGGGATCGAACCAGTCAGGATGATGACTAAATTGGGCCACAAGCGACATAAAATCGGCGTTATCCGCCAGCGTATTATTGATATCGCCATTGATAACGGCTTGCTGTAGCGGTTTGGCAAAGCGTACACCATCGGTAATCAGGTTGTCGGTGACGGGATCGCCGATATCATAACCGTTGACTATCTCATTCAATAAGGTCTGTGAGATCACAAAATCCTTAGGCAGTAAATAACGCTTGATTCGGCGCAGCACTTGCAGCTCATCATGGTCGTCGATAGCAGTGGTACGACCATGGCGCTGATAAGACGTATCTGTTAAAGGGTTTATAGGACTGCTGTTATCGTTATCCATATTGATTCAGTGCTCTTATGATTAGAGCTTACTTAGAGGCCCTAACCTTTAGTAGAAACCGCTGCTTAGATAGATTCATCTATAAGGTCTGTCTGTCTGATTTAAAGCGTCAAGCTGCCTTTGTATACGCTTGATTCGGCGTTTTATGTCGTATTGCTCAGAGGATAAATATAGTAAGCGTTTGCGGGCTTCTTTTTCACTATCAAAGTCTAGCATCTCACCATCTTTGAGCCTGTCGAGCTCCTCTTGGTACTCATCAAGTCGTCTATTGTCATCCTCTATCTGCCGCTCCAGCGTATAATAATCTAGCCCCTGCTGGTTTGCGATTTGTAGAGAGTTTACGGCTGTCATCGGACAGACATTATTTAATTTGCGGCCACGCCTGCCTAAGTTATAAGCATTATTGGTAGTGCAGTACTGCTGCAGCCCTAACTGACGACCACGCTCCCACGCTGAGTAGTCAGGTGTGATGTTGGCTTTGGCGCAAGCTTTTGTATGGGCAGCGAGACGTTCTGAATGATACCCTGCAACGCCATCATTGTAGCCGATAGCTTGCCAATTACCGACTAGGCACTCTTGCTTTGAGAGCGTCGCACAGCCTGAGAGCAAAACCACCCCTCCCATAATAGATAGGCTAAGGACACCGCTACGTATATATCGCTGCTCAGTTCGTGACATAGTCATCCCTTTTGACTAATATGCGTCTCAACGCTTAACCCTCTACGATGTTTTGCCCGTTAGATCCACTGAAGGACTGCTCACCTCTTCTTTTAGCGTGGCTTTAAGCATGAGATAACCTGCCACACCAGAGACGATTGAGCCCATAATAATACCCAAACGCTCATCGAATAACGGTGTATCGCCACCAAATGCCAGACCACCAATAAATAAGCTCATGGTAAAACCCACACCACATAGCAGTGCTGCACCATAGATTTGCTTAAAGTTCATGCCTCTAGGCATGGTGGATAGACCCATCTTAAAGATGAGCCAACACATGAGCATGATGCCCACCTGCTTACCGATAAATAATCCTGCAGCAATACCTAGGGGTACTGAATGAAACAACTCTTCAAAACCGGCACCTTTAAGCGATATACCAGCATTGGCAAAGGCAAAGAGGGGCAAGATACCATAAGACACCGTGTCTTGAAGGTCATGCTCAAGCTCTTCTAATGGCGAGTGCTCAGGATCAGTACGATCAAAAAGTGGTATAAATAAAGCCAGAACCACACCGGCTAAAGTGGCATGAACGCCAGACTGCAGTACGGCAAGCCACATAATGATACCGACCAATAAGTAGGGTGCGATACTGGTGACGTTACGTCGGTTTAATGCATATAAAATCGGTAAGCAAATGGCCGCTGCAGCGAGAGACAGCATCGATAGATCACTGGTATAAAACAAAGCGATAATAACGATAGCGCCAATATCATCAAAGATAGCAATAGAGACCAAAAATACTTTCAATGCATTTGGTACGCGGCTGCCAAGTAGACTCAAAATACCAAGGGCAAAAGCAATATCAGTAGCCGCTGGAATCGCCCAGCCTTTCATATACTGAGGCTCATGATAGTTAAAGAGTAAATAAACAATCGCTGGTGCGATCATGCCACCGACAGCGGCAGCAGCAGGCAAAATGATTTGTTTAATATTGGAGAGTTCACCAATTAGCACTTCACGTTTTAGTTCAAGACCAACCAAAAAAAAGAAAACCGCCATCAGACCATCATTGATCCAATGCCGTGCGTCTTTAGCGAGGACAAAATCGCCTACTTGAATGGCGACTGGAGCGTGAATAAAACCTGCATACCATGTGTTTAATGGTGTGTTAGCAATAATCATTGCTGCAATAGCAGCCAGCGCTAAGACGATACCGCCAGATGCCTCGAGTTCAAAAAACGCTTTAATCCGTCGCATTGCCATATTTATCCTCATTTACTAAGTACACGGTAAACTCGAGCGACTGCTTTAACGCATCATAACGATAACAACAGACTGCATCGGTTTCTCACAATTCAATCAATATAAAAGCTAAAAGCATCCAACTCTGCTAATCCACCTCTGGTCTGTAGTACTAAAGCCAGAGGCATCATAATATGAATGATGGCATTTTAGTGACCAATGTATTGTTTATGGTCAAGAAGCCTTCTTCCTTGAAGACGCTATTATTGCTGTCAGGTGTTTTATCTTATCATAGCGAGTGCGAATCGCCATTGATATGTTTGGTATGTTTTATATTTTAAAACACTTTACCAGTAACATCATAGAATATATAACCATGACAAGATAGTATCTCCTAAAAGCTATGTAGATATTTTTGGTAAATTGAGTCGCTATGGTTGGGTTTTATGTGTTACTACCAAACTGCTGATGCTGGCTGTACGTGTTTATAGCGACAGCAGAGTCATCGTCTTGTCATATTACCTTCATCAAAACGTCATAACTAACGACTACACTGCTGACCTATCCAAGATAAGTACTAAAACTTTTATGCGATTAGGTGAGTGGATATGTTAGAGCTCAGGCAAGTGACCAAGAAGTACGATGATAAAGTAATCTTTGAAGATATATCACTAAAAATCAATAAAGGAGAGATCGTCTCGATATTGGGGCCATCAGGTTGCGGCAAGACCACCTTGTTGCACATGATTTTGGGCCTGACGGATATCAGTGGCGGCAGGATCGCCTACAATGGCGAAGATATTACCCGAGTGCCGATGAAGCACCGTGGGTTTAATATTGTCTTTCAAGACTATGCTTTATTTCCCAATCTCAATGTCAAACAAAACATCGAATACGGCCTACGTAATAATCCTCATCTTAGCACAGCGCAAGAAGTCGATGAGCTGATCGATCTGCTCGATATCCGAGCTCATCTCAACAAGCGCATTAGCCAGCTCTCTGGCGGTCAAAAGCAGCGTGTGGCCCTGGCACGTACGCTGGTCACCAAACCTAAAATATTGCTACTCGATGAGCCGCTCTCTGCCCTCGATGGCGTGATCAAAGAAACCATCAAACAGCGTATTCGTGAGATTGCGCTGCGCTATGAGCTGACCACCCTCATCGTGACCCACGACCCAGAAGAAGCCATGACGCTATCTGATCGTATTTTGTTGTTGTCAGATGGCAAGGTGGCACAGTTTGCCAAGCCAACTGACATCATCTGCAACCCCGCCAATGGCTTTGTCACCAACTTCATTCTCAATCAGCTCAATATCAAACGCCGCAACATCCTAAGCCTGTTTGCAGATGGTCATGCGCCAGTGGACCCACTGAGCAAATACACGCAAACCCAAAACCATGAACGGTATGCCGCTGCTGCGCCCCAACACACTGCGCCTGCCCGTGCTCTTGGCTCTTTGGATCAGAAAACATCAGCAGATATCGCCACCAGCCAGCCGTTAAAAGCCGATGTTTAAGCTTTGAGCATGGAGCGCCACCGATAAGTAATAGCGTGGCTAAAGCTCTGATAGCCGTACGGACTGGCATTTTTATCAAATAAAACGTGAATCATTTGATGGTTTTGGATGTTTATGACGCTTAATAACCCGCCCCAAATAAAAGCCGTTTGGCTCTTTGTGACGATACTGTTTGTCGTTTTTCTATTTGTACCCTTGGCCAAAATGCTGATGCTGTCCTTAAATGTGGGCGATGGCATTGGTTTGGATAACTATCAAAGCATGGTGAGTAGTGACGGTTTTCAGCAGGTGTTGTTCAATAGTTTTTTTGTGGCGACAATCAGTGCGTTTAGCGCTACAACTCTTGCTTTTGTCTTAGCTTATACCGTGCACTGGACGCACTTGCCCATAGGGTTTAAAAAGACCATCAAGCTTGCCGCCTTGTTGCCGATGTTGTTGCCGACCGTGACTTACGGCTTTGCCATTATCTATACCTTTGGCAAACAAGGTTTATTAACTCAAATACTCGGTTTTCAGCTGTTTGAAAACATCTATGGTTTTCAGGGAATGTGGCTTGGCTACACCATTTATACCTTGCCGATTGCCTTCTTATTACTCAATAACACTTTTCAGTATTTGGATAAAAAGTTTGTGATCGTCTCAGAGCTGATGGGCGACTCGCCTTTGCGCCAGTTTGATATGACCGTCATGCGTCCACTGATTGGCACTTTTGCTGCGGCGCTGATTCAGTGTTTCTTTTTAGCCTTTACTGATTTTGGTATCCCAGCGTCTATCGGCGGGCAGTACAAAGTCATCGCAATCGAGCTTTATACTCACATACTAGGGGCGTCACCATCGTTTGAAAAAGGGGCAGTGGTTGCTTTGTTTATGCTTATCCCTTCAGCGCTCAGCATCCTACTGCTCTGGTATGTCGCACGCTTTAACGTTCGCTATGATACGGCCGAGCCTATCGACTTGCCAGCGACACCGATTAAAGACCGTATCTTGGCAGTATCGTCGAGCGCTATCTTATTGTGTTTGCTGACGGTGTTTGCCGTGATATTCATCATTCCATGGGTCAAGGTATGGCCCTATCAAATGCAGTTTAGCACTGACACGGTGAGTCAGGTCTTGACATCGACCAACCTGATGCGAGTCTACAAAAACTCGCTTATCGTTGCGGTTTTGACGGCGGTCTTTGGCACCTTGATTACCTATTTTTCAGCCTTATTAGGCGAGCGCACCCGCCTATTTAAGGTCGGTAAGTTTGGTATCGAAAGTGCGGCGCTGGTGACCAATACGGTGCCAGGGATGGTCGTGGGTATCGCTTATCTGATGGTGTTTTCGGGCACGGCAATCGCCAATACCATTTTTATTATCGTGATAAGTAACATCATTCATTATTTTGCGACGCCTTATTTGATGAGTAAAAACGCATTGGCCAAAATGAACCTAGGCTGGGAGACCACAGCCAGCTTATTGGGGGATTCGTGGTTGACGTCGTTGCGCCGCATCGTGCTACCCAATTCCTTTTTTACGTTAATTGAGGTCGCCTCGTTTTACTTTATCAGTGCTATGGTGACGATTAGTGCCGTGATCTTTATCTCTGGGGCCAAAACCATGGTACTCACCACCAAAATCGTTGAGCTGCAGCATTTTGCCCGCTTTGATGAGATTTTTATCTTATCACTCATGATATTGCTGACCAATATCTGTGCGCTGTCGTTGTTTGCTCTGATGCGCCACTTATATAGCAGACGTCTTTATGGCCACAAAAAAGCGCCCAACCAAGTGTTGGCGACATAAGCGTGAGCGCCCTTATCGCTAAAAACAAGATCGTTAAAAAAATAAAAATTCTTTAAAAATCAATCAAACCAATAGGAAACACAATGTTTTTATTAAAAAAACTGACGATAAGCCTGATGTGCGGGATGGTACTGGCAGGCTGTAGCTCAGCGTCCTCAAGCGATAACGCCAGCGCAGAGGAGGTCGTTATTTATAGCAATGCCGACCAAGAAGCCGTGGAAGTCATGCAAACGGTGTTGGACGCAGCAGGGTACGAAGGTCAATATATCCTTCAGTCCTTTGGCACAGGGGAGCTGGGCGGGCGTCTATTGGCAGAAGGCAAAAATACAGAAGCAGATCTGGTCACCATGAGTGCGTTTTATTTAGAGAGTGCGCAAGCTCGCCATTCGATGTTTCAAGAGATCGACTTTACTCTTAATCCCAAAGAGGCCGTCCCTAATTACTACGCACCGATTTTAAGCTTTGCTGGGGCGATTATTCTAAATACGCAAGAGATGGCCACGCAGCAGCTTCCCCAGCCGACCAGTGTCAAAGATTTGGCAAAACCCATCTACAAAAACAAAATTGCCATGGTAGATCCAAATGGCTCATCGACGGGCTGGCTGTTTGTACAAGATATCACGGCGACATATGGCATGGCGGATAAAGGGCAGGCCATTATGAATCGCATCCGGCAAAACGCTGGGCCAAACTTGGAGCTATCAGGCTCCGGCCCGCTCAAAAAAGTCATGGCAGGTGAGGTGCCCATTGGCTTTGGTATGCGGCATCAAGCTGTGGCTCACAAGGCGGCAGGGCTACCTATCGACTACATCGACCCAAGCGAAGGCAGCTATACGCTCAGTGAAGCTGTGGCGGTCCTCGATAAAGGCGCAGACAGCAATCCAAACGCCATGAAGATGGCCGAAATTATCGTCAAGCAAGCACGGCCGCAGCTGCTAGAGATATATCCAACAGTCGTCTATGAGGGTGAAACGGTCGCACCCGACAATCAAATAAACACTGTCAAAACCTATGCAGAGCCACTCACCGCCGAGTTATTGGATAAGCACAGGGCGTTTTTTCACGATCAGACCAGTTAGGCATTTTTTAAGCAAAGAGTTTCTGCCGTTTAGAGCCTGAACCCAAAACAAGCCTTTATTAACCTTCGGGCTTTGGGCGGGTCATTCATTTTACTGTTAATACCCATTCATATTTAGGAGTCGCTAAGGTGCAGTCAACAGGCAAATTATCTGAAAAAAAATACGATGTCGTCGTCGTCGGGGGCGGCATTATTGGCCTCGCCAGCGCTTACGCCGCTGTCAAAAAAGGACTCAGCGTGGCACTGGTTGAACGCGAGGCACAAAATAAAGATGCGTCAGTGCGTAACTTCGGTTTTATCACCGTCAGTGGCCAAAAAAGAGGCGCACACTGGCAGCGAGCGAGGTATACCCGTGATGTCTGGGCAGATATTGCGCCCAAAGCGGGTATCGATATAGAGCATAGCGGCCTGCACATGCTCATTCAGCGTCCAGAAGCGATGGACGTGGCTGAGGCATTTTTAAAGACACCGATGGGGGCCGATTGTCAGTTATTGAGCCAAGCTGAAATCGCAAAACAGGCGCCTTATCTTCATCAAGGGCTGGGGGTGCTATATAGCCCTCATGAGCTCAGAGTCGAGTCCAAGACCGCCATTGGCAAGTTGGCGACGTGGCTGCAGCACGCCCATGGCGTGGATTTTTATAACCAGACCAGTGTGCAGTTAGTTACGCTGCCCAAGGTCTATACCAGTCGCGGTACGCTGACGGCAGAGCATTGCGTGGTCTGTCCAGGGGCTGATTTGTATAGCTTGTATCCTGAAACGTTGGCACAGGCGCAGGCCAAGCTTTGCACGCTCAATATGCTGCGTGTCATGCCCAAACAAGCCTTTACGCTCAATGCCGCAGTGATGTCGGATCTGAGCTTTGCTCGCTACGATGGGTTTGCCCAATTGCCCGAAGCAAAAGGGCTTATCTCACTGCTGGACAAGGTACAAGCTGCTGAGCGTCAGGCAGGTGTGCATCTGATCGTGGTGCAGTCTGCTGATGGCTCTCTTATCATCGGCGACAGCCATGACTATAGCGACAGAGAGCTGCCTTTTAGAGATGTGCGCATTGATGAATTAATTATTAATGAGTGCCAAAGAGTGCTCAATATTGGTGACATGGATGTCGTTCAGCACTGGCTGGGTGTCTATCCGAGTGGTGACGATGTGGTGTTTAAAGCCGCTCCAGAAAAGGGCGTGGTGGTTGGCTCTGTCACAGGAGGCACGGGCGCCTCGACAGGCTTTGCCTTTGGTGAAGAGTTAATTGATTTGGTATTGGAGTCAAAACAATGAGTACAGACATGATGAGTATCAAAGATAAGTTCGATAATATTAAACTGTGTGTTTTTGATATGGCTGGCACAACGGTGGATGAAGACAATCTGGTCTACAAAACCGTGTGCACTGCTATCAATCAGACGCTAACTACTGATGATAAAAAAGTGGATCTTGCGACTTGCTTAGCGATTGGTGCGGGTAAAGAAAAGCAGCAAGCGATCCACGACATACTGAGCGAATTAAACCTTGCTCCTGCCGATGTCGAGCGTCTGACAGCGGCAGCATTTAAGACATTTAAAACCCAGATGGCGACAGCCTATAGCGCACAGACGTTGTCTGCCTTTGATGGAATACAGGCTTTGTTTGATGCCTTAAAAGCTAGTGGCAAAAAAGTGGTGTTAAATACGGGTTATGACTCACATACTGCCAACAATATATTGGCTATTTTAGGTTGGTCTGTGGGCCGTGAGATCGACGCTTTGATCACAGCGGATGACGTGCGCCATGGGCGTCCTGCGCCAGATATGATCACGCTTGCTATGGCAAAGTTTGGAATCAAAGACCCAACGCAAGTACTCAAAGCCGGCGATAGTGGTATCGATATCGAAGAAGGCAAAAACGCCAATTGCGGTTTATGTATCGGGGTCTTGAGCGGTGCACAGACCAAAGCTCAGCTTGAGCGGCATGCGCCAGATCTGGTGCTGCAGAAACTGACTGATTTGGCTGAATTGATTGAGCAGTAGCCGTGTCTTAAAGTTGGGCTGAGAGTGCCGCACCACTTTAAAACAATGTCCATGCATGATAATTGGAAAGGGGTACACTGTTGTGTAGCCCTTTTTTTATGGCTCTTTTTTAAGCGATACCCGCTATTTTATTAAGTAAAAAATATTGAATCTATCGCATTTATGGCATTCTAAAAAAGCAAAATACCCAATCTTGATTGGACAGTATCGTTTAAGCGCATTATGATTGCGCATTCTAAAAAACTGAAGGCAATGCCATGGAATTATCCTTAGAAATTATTTTAATGCTTACCGCTGTAGCGGCGCTGGCTGGTTTTATTGATGCCATTGCAGGTGGTGGTGGTTTGTTGACCATTCCAGCGATGTTGCTGGCCAATATCCCACCTGTCATGACATTGGGCACCAATAAACTGCAAGCTGCTTCAGGAGCACTAGCGGCGTCTATTACGATGATTAAAAAAGGTGTGATTAAACCATCACGTATCAAAGTTGCCATTATTGCCGCCTTTTTGGGTTCAGTCTTAGGTACGATTGCTGTGCAGATGTCACCGCCTGATCTATTAGAAAAGCTTATTCCCTTTTTGATTGCTGCCATCGGTATTTATACCTTATTTGCGCCCAGACTGGGAGAGGTTGAGGCAGCACCGAGAATCAGTGAGGGTAAGTGGCAAAAAGTGGCAGCGCCTTTGATAGGCTTTTATGATGGTTATATCGGTCCTGGTACGGGGATGTTTTTTGCGTTGGGCAATGTGGCACTACGAGGCCGGCAAATTATTGAGGCCACAGGTGCAGCGAAGGTGTTGAATCTATCTACCAATATCGGCTCGTTGATATTTTTTATCTTGGGGGGCAATGTGCTTTGGAAAGTTGGCTTTGCCATGATGGTTGGACAGATAATAGGGGCGTATTTTGGCTCACATATGGTGGTCAAAGGTGGTAGCAAGCTCATTCGCCCTGTGATTGTGCTGGTGTGTCTGGCAATGATTACCAAATATGTGATTGGTTGATTGTATTTAACGTTATCTTTAAACATAAAAACCCCAGCCCGTTAAACGGATCTCCGAATATTATGTGTAACTTACGGGGATCTGTTTAACAATAGGGTCTGGGGTGGTTGGGTTTTTGTTTACCTTAGCTTATTTATGACGATTGATGTCATCGTATTCGCTACCCATCAAGCCATCGCTAAAGACTTCAGAAAACTCACGCTTGCTGTCTTTATCGATATGACCATCAAACACATCTTTAGTGCCAGCTTCAGGGTCGTTAAAGATAGCCACATCCATTTTCTCTTCTGATTTGGCAACGATAGTCGTCACCGCAGCGTCACCACCGACGTTTACAGCGGTGCGCAGCATATCAAGGATACGATCGACACCCAAAATAAGCCCGATACCCTCGATAGGCAAGCCCACTTGTGCAAAGACCATAGACAACATAATAAGACCAACGCCAGGCACGCCGGCAGTACCGATAGAGGCCAATACTGACATCAGGATCACGGTTAAGTACTCAGTAACTCCCAAGTTAATGCCGTAAATATTGGCAATAAAAATGGTCGCCGTTCCTTGCATGATAGCTGTACCATCCATATTGATGGTGGCACCAAAAGGCACGGTAAAAGACGCTACTGAGTTATCAACCCCCATGCGCTTGGTGACGGTACGCAGAGTAATCGGAATGGTCGCATTTGAGCTTGAAGTACTATAGTCAATCCACAATAAAACTGGAACAGCCCATATCCTGAAACAGTTTAGGCAGATTATTCTCCATCCACCCTTGGCGTAGAAACTTAGCCTGTGCCCACTTCTTCTCGATAGGGTTCAGATCAGGGCTGTACGGCGGCAGCCAAAGAATACGATGGCCATGTCTGTTGAGTAGTTTTTGGATACGTCTGCTTTTATGAAACCGAGCGTTATCCATGACAATCACGCTCTTGGTTTTAAGACTTGGAATAAGTGTGAACTTACACCAGTCATAAAATATATTACTATTGATATTGGTCTCAAAGTAATCAAGCGCAAACAGCATTTTTTTATAGAGAGCACCGATGACATTCGTACGCTTCTTTGCTTGCCAGTTGTAGCTGTCGACACAGGGTTTACCTATCCGTGCATAGCCGTAAGGTCTGATAGTTTCAGCCTCAAAGCCGCTTTCATCCATATAAACGATGGGATAGCCTTGAGTCATATAATTACTTAAATGATTGAGATACTTAGCTCTTTTTATCAAACAGGCTTTTGGATGTTTTAAGGTCTTTTTTTTGACTGATGCTAAGGCGTTTTAATGCGGCTTCTATGCCTGACTTACTACAGCCTAAACGCTGTGCTCTCTCGTACATATAATCGTCTGGATGCTGCTTAACATCTTTCAGTAAGGCTTCATTTGATATTTTAGTCGGTGCTTTATTTCTGGTTGTTTTAGGAACTAAGCTCTGCTGCCAGCTATGAATCGAGCTTGTGCTAAGCTGATAAAAGTTAGCTGCTTCTCGAATGGTCATGCCATCGGTAATGCTTCGTAACACTTGTTTGCGAAAGTCGATTGAATAGGTCATCGTTTATTTCACTAAATGAATTGGTTATAAATATTGTATCGGTTTTATCTAAGATTTACTATA
>NZ_JAGBKM010000013.1 GCF_017498085.1 Psychrobacter coccoides | reverse complement strand
TGTAAATACCCCACTCTTAACACAACATCATCGTAGAATAATTAAGCCACCTGCCTGTACTCAGCAGGTGTCATATCATTAAGTGAATCATGGGGTCTTTCAGTGTTATAAACCTTGATCCATTCCTCAGTAAGCTTACTGACTTCATTTAAATCATTGAATAAATAACAATCCAAAACCTCATTGCGGTAACTGCGATTAAACCGTTCAATATAAGCATTCTGATAAGGACAGCCAGGCTCGATATAATCAATATAGATGCCATGAGCTGATGCCCAATCAGTAAATATGCTGGATGTAAACTCACTGCCGTTATCCACACGAATTTGCTTAGGATAGCCATGCCACTCGGCTAGCTGGTCAAGGTAGCGAATTACTCGGAGTGAAGGCATACTGGTACCAATATCAATGCCTAATACTTCACGGTTGTAATCATCAATCACATTAAAGGTTCGAAAGCGAATATTGTTGTGCAGCTTATCGCTCATAAAGTCCATAGACCAAGTATGACCCAATGCGTTTGGCACACTTAGCGGCTGGGGATTACGTGTTGGTAGCCGTCTTTTAGACTTACGGCGTAGGTTTAAGTTTAACGCTGTATAAACACGGTGTACTCGCTTATGATTCCATGAATAGCCAAGCTTGCGTATACGCTTAAAACACTTTGGGAAACCCCAACGATTGTGCTTGTCAGTAAGCTTGTTTAAGACATCGATAATCTCACTATCATCAGATAGTTTAGATTTATAGTAGTAAGCAGTTCGACTCATGCACACGACCTGACAGCTCAATGCAATACTGACACCATACTGCGCCTGTAATTCTTGCGCCCAGACTTTGCGCTCGGGTACAGGCGCTATAGCTTTTTTATGATATCTTCTTGCATTTGCGCTTTAAGGCTTAAATCAGCATACATCTGTTTGAGTCTACGGTTTTCTTCTTCAAGCTCTTTTAAGCGTTTGACGTCAGAGGCTTCCATACCACCATACTTGGAACGCCATTTATAGAAAGTCGAGCTAGCAATCCCGTATTTACGACACAGCTCTTTAGCAGGTATCCCAGCTTCTGCTTCTTTTAATATCGATACGATTTGGGTCTCAGTCATTCGTTTGCTCATATCAAAACTCCTTATGGGTATTTTATAAGAAATTCTACGTTTGAGCTGTGTTAGTTTAGGGGATAGTTACAATAGTTAGAAATGATAAGTAAAAAAAACGTTTTTTTATAAACATATTGTATGCCTATTTAGAATATGTGATTCTGAGTTTGTTATTTATATATCAACACTCTCTTAGCCAAAGCCTAACGAGTGTTGATATGCAGAGTATCATAATCTGTAGATAGTCTGCATAAGTTAGCTAGTTTAAAGCATCGATAAAAAGGTTTTAATACAAATAGTGTTTCTCTCTTTCAGCTATTAGTATGTTAATCTAAAGCTTATTAAAAATAGATGTTTAACGATCAGAAGGAGCCCTATGACAACCTCAAAAGTAACCTACCAAGGCGATCTACGCACCACTGCCATTCACTTACAATCAAACAATGAAATCATCACCGATGCACCGACTGACAATCAAGGTAAAGGCGAAGCGTTTTCACCGACTGATCTATTGGCGACGAGCTTAGCCAGTTGTATGCTTACCATTATCGGTATCAAAGCTCGTGATATGGAGATTGATATCACCGGCACTACCGCTGAGGTAACCAAAGTAATGGCTGCTGATCCAAGACGGGTTAACGAAGTGCATATCGCTATTACCTTTAATCAGCAGCTCGATGAGAAAATGCAAAAAATATTTTATAACACTGCCCTGACTTGTCCAGTTGCGAAAAGTATTCATCCTGATATCATGCAAAAGGTGACCTTTAATTATAAGGATGATTAATATGGCTACCAAAACTTTGCTTATCGTCGCTCATGCGCCATCGCCCAACACCAAGAAGTTAGCGCAAGCGGCCTACGATGGTGGCAATCATCCTGATATCGATATCAAAGTGATATTAAAGTCACCACAAGACACGCAGCCTGAAGATGTGCTCGCAGCAGATGCTTTGTTATTGGGAACGACTGAAAACTTGGCGTATATGGCAGGACTGACTAAGGATTTCTTTGATCGCTGCTATTATCCAGTGCTAGAAGAAAAACAGGGCATGCCGTTTGCGTTATATATTCGCGCAGGACACGATGGCACAGGGACTAAAAATGCGATGAAAACGATTACGACGGGGCTGCGCTGGGAGTGGATTCAAGAAGCATTGATCTTACAAGGCAGTTGGCAAGATGAATTTACTAAGCAAGTAGAAGAGCTGGCGATGACGCTTGCAGCAGGAATTGAGGCAGGTATTTATTAAAATCTACTTAAAGCAAACAGCTTCAGGTCAGTGCGCTTAGTTTTGAAAACGTCAAGATACTAGACTTCAATAAGGTTACAGCTGGACTAAAGCGCCAGCCTACGATACAGCTTAGTTTTTATTTGGAAGTGAGGTATTCATTAACAGGACTTTTTTTATGAATAAGGGTAGCTTAGGTAATACGGATTTAAGGGTGGCTGCCAACCTACCATTTTCGCAAGCTTGTGAGAATAATAAACAGCCCATTCTAAATGTACTGCAAAGAGAATTAGAAAACTATACTCAGATATTAGAAGTGGGGTCAGGCACGGGTCAGCACAGCGTTTACTTTGCGCCGAATCTGCCTGGTTTGCAGTGGCAAACCAGCGATGTGACTGATAATCATCAGGTGATACAAGCTTGGCATAACGCCTATCCCGCACCAAACCTGCAAGCACCGTTGGCTTTTAATTTGCGAATAGATTCTATTCCAAAAGCTAATACTGGCAAATCTTATGACGCTGTATTTACCGCCAATACGTTACATATTATCGCTTGGCCTTTGGTTGAAAGGTTATTTGAGTTGGTCGGGGCAGCACTACCGTTAGACGGTAAGCTGATTGTTTATGGGCCATTTAATGAAAACGGACATTATACTAGTGTGAGTAACCAGCAGTTTGATCTCAGTTTGCGCCAGCGTGATGCTGGTAGTGGGATTCGTAATAAAGAAGATATTATCGCTCTAGCAAAAAAGAACCAACTTGCATTTCGTGAAACCTATGCCATGCCAGCCAATAATCAGATATTGGTTTTTCAAAAAATAACCGCCAACTAAATCAGTGAGCGGTTATGTCGATCTTAATTCCAAGCTTTAACCGGTATTACGTAGCCCTGCTGCTAAGGCGTTGATACTGCGAATCAGGGGATCTTCTACGGCCAGTTTGTCAGCACTTCTAACACTATTGTCATCGGATTGACGCATACGTTTAAGGAGCTCGATTTGAATATAATTAATCGGATCCAAGTATGCATTACGCCATTCTAATGAATGGGCCAGCTCTTGTTGGTTTGAGAGTAAGGAGGTCTGATTTAATAAAGAGTTAAGGCCTGAGTTTGTCAGTTCATGCTCATCGATCACGGCCTGCATGACCCGCTCTCGGAGGGTTTTATCGTCACACAATTGACTGTATGCTTGAGCAATACTCATTTCAGACTTTGTAAAGGCCATCTCAATATTGCTAATAAAAGCACTGAAAAACGGCCAGTTCTCGTTCATCTCTTGCATCAAGGCTTCGTCTTGTTTGACACTTTGTAAAGCACTGCCCACACCATACCAAGCGGGAAGGGTAAAGCGAGCCAGTGACCAACCAAATACCCAAGGTATCGCTCGAATGGTCGATTTGCTTGGCAAGCCTTTTTTGCGATGAGCAGGACGCGAGCCGATATTTAGCAAAGATATCTCTTGTACGGGCGTGGCTTCGGAGTAAAACTGATAAAAGCCTTCGGTATTGTCTGTCAAGGCACGATATCGTTCCTCACCGGCATCAGCCAAACGAGAAAAAAGAGCTTCGTATTCCTCTAACTGTGTTGGCTGTGCAACAAACCGTGAGGAGCTGGCTTTTAATGCACCAGTGATGCCCATGGTGAGTTCAAAGACAGCTGTATCTGGATTGGCGTATTTGGCATACAGTACCTCACCTTGTTCAGTGAACTTGATTTGTCCATTTAAGGTGCCAGCAGGCTGAGCTGCAATGGCCTGATGGGTTGAGCCACCACCCCGGCTGACGGAGCCACCACGGCCATGAAACAGTCGTGTGCTAATGCCGTATTTATTGGCAATATGGGTTATGGTTTGCTGAGCGCTATACAGCTGCCAAGCTGAGGTAATAATGCCACCATCTTTTGAGGAGTCAGAATAGCCAAGCATGATCTCTTGCACGTTTCCTGAATGCTCAAGAAGCTCACGATATAGTGGGTTCTCTAAAATCGTTGGCATGATTTTGTCAATGTTTTTGAGGTCTTCAATGGTTTCAAATAAGGGTGCAACGGGTAACGCTGCAAATACCTTGCCGTCATCATCAATGCCAGACAAACCCGCAAAACGCATCAGTAGAAGCACTTCTAACAGTTGACTGGCATTATTAGTCATGGAGATAACATAGCTGCCAAAAGTATCGGCGCCGACCAGTTTACGCAGTTTTGCCACAGCGTTCATCAAATTAAGTTGCTCATGCGTCTGCTCACTTAAGTTGTCTGTATAGATGAGCGGTGTGCCAGGCTTTTCTAACAGACGAGTAAGCCACTGTTGACGCTCCGTTTCACTCAGGGTTTGATAGTCAGGTAGATTAGAGGCATTAGCAAAAATATCAGCAATGACGTCACCGTGATACCCTGAGTCTTGGCGGATATCAAGAGATGCCAAATGGAAGCCACAAGTCTTGACCAAGCGAATGGTGTCAAGCAGCAAGCCCTCGCTATGAGCTTGATCATGGGTGTAGACGCTTTGGCGAATGAGGCGTAGATCATCTAATAAGTCTTGTGGTGCGGTATAGGCATTTTGGGCGGCATCTGCGTCCGCACCTTGGCTTTGAATATGCTGATTGGTGGCTTTTATTTTGGCCAAAATAATGGATAGCAGTCTTCGATAGGGCTCGTTGTTGTAATCATCAGGATTATAATAAAAAACCCTTTGATCAAGCTCACTGTAGTCTTTGATACGGGCATAAACTTCTGGCGCAATATCAACGATAGTGTCGCTATGAATCAGCTGACGACGCAGTTTTCTGATCAGCACCTGATAATGACGCAGTACCGCATTGGCGTGCATGAGTACCGCCATCTCCGTGGTCTCATAAGTGACGAATGGGTTACCATCTCTATCGCCACCAATCCAAGAGCCAAAGTTAACAAAAGCGGGTAATGGGTAGTCGCTGAGCTCTGGATAAACCTCGACGATGGCATCTTTGGTATTGCGGTATACTTTAGGAATGGCGGTAAACAAACTGGCATTAAAATAGTGCAGCCCATTGTTTATCTCGTCATAAACTAAAGGCTTGCGAGTGCGCACCTCATCTGATGACCATAATAAGTCAATCGTTTCGGCGGTTTTTTGTTTGGCCTGCATAAAAGCCAGACTGCCCTCGGGGTAATCGCTCATGGCATCGGTATGCTCATAGAGCGTTTGCAGGATGTTCATGGTCGTACGCCGACGTGCTTCGGTTGGGTGAGCGGTAAATACAGGGATAAATCTTAATTGATCGATAAGTTCTTTTATTTGTTCAGGCTCAATATTGCGGTCACGGCATTCTTGTAGAGTACGGCGAAAGGAGCCTTCCCAGCTTTGGTTGGACTGGCTACGCAAGATACGGCGCTGCTCACGCAGGTAGTTTTCTTCTGATAAGTTTGCCAAAAAGAAGTAAATGGAGAACGCACGTATGACGTTTTTTAGGGTTTGGTTGTCTAACGAAGCAATCAGTTCAATCAGCTGCTGTTTGTTGCCCTCATTAGGCTGACGACGCTCTTGGATAAAACCTTTACGCAAGGTTTCAATAGTATCTAGTGTGTGTTGCCCTGATTGGCGAGAAATGGCCTCACCCAAAAAAGATCCCAGCAATCTAATACGTCCACGCAATACGTCGTTCTTTAATAACATAGCTCGTTTCCTTGTCCAAAATTAAGGTCTCTCGTCGATAAATATACAGATGCAGAGCCCTAGACTCCTTGATAAAAAGTACTTAATGACTGGCATGTAATCAGTAGCTGCTTGTTATTGGTTTGGCTGTACATTTAAAAGTCGACCTTAAAATCATACACGAACAAAAGATAAATAACAGCCAATCCAAACAAAGTAAAAAAATTTAGCACCTTAAAAAAAGTACAGTTGGCAAAATCGTTAGCCAACGATTGGCCACTGTCACTAAATCCAAAGAGTAGTATCGCCAGGTTTTAGGACATCATACTTAACCAAACCTAAACAAGCTTCACGATATATGTGACATAAACGCTTGTTTTTTTTGAGTAATATAATTGATGAGCTTTGGCTACAATCCAAACTTACAAGCAAGAGTTCACCCTATGGTGAGCATCAAGTTAGTGAGCCGTATAAAAAAGCATGGTTTAGGATAGCCAATATCAGAATAACGAAGTAAGCAGGGTCGATCCAGAGATAACCAAACGACAGTTGAAGTCATTATAAATTGACAAGGATATAAATACTGGATCGGCGAATTTGAAGTGGTCTCACTAGAGTCCAGATTACTCATCAGCTAGGATATATTATGAAAACAAATCTTGATCATACTGACCCCGCTAACGATATGAATACAGAGTTTGGTAATGGCGGTGAAACACATCAGCGCGCAGAGAATAATGATAAGGTGCTAACGACCCAACAGGGCGTGGCCATCTCTGACAATCAAAACTCGCTAAAAGTAGGCGCTCGTGGCCCAAGTTTACTAGAGGATTTTGTCCTGCGTGAAAAAATCAACCACTTTGATCATGAGCGTATCCCCGAGCGTATCGTACATGCCCGTGGTAGTGCAGCACACGGTTATTTTGAGCTAACCGAGTCGTTAGAAGAGTATACCACTGCCAAGATTTTAACTGAGACGGGCAAGCAAACGCCTCTATTCACTCGTTTTTCGACCGTGGCGGGTAATAAAGGCTCAAAGGATACACCACGTGATGTGCGTGGCTTTGCGGTAAAAATTTATACCGAAGAGGGGAATTGGGATATCGTTGGGAACAATATGCCAATCTTCTTTATTCAAGATGCGATGAAGTTTCCAGACCTTATCCACGCCGTTAAGCCTGAACCTGACCGCGGCTTTCCACAGGCGGCCTCTGCGCATGATACGTTTTGGGATTTTGTCTCACTCAGCCCTGAGACCATGCATAACCTAATTTGGCTGATGAGTGATCGTGCGCTACCACGTAGTTTTAGCATGATGGAAGGCTTTGGTATTCACAGTTATCGGTTGATCAACAAAGATGGCAAGAGCACCTTTGTACGTTTTCATTGGAAGCCAGTGCTAGGTGTGCAGTCATTAATCTGGGATGAGGCAGTCAAAATCTCTGGCGCTGACCCTGACTACAATCGCCGTGATATGTATGAAGCGATTGAAAATGGGATCTACCCTGAATGGGAGTTTGGTGTTCAGTTATTTACTGAAGAAGAAGCCAATGAGTTTCCATTTGACCACTTGGATGCGACTAAGCTGATTCCAGAAGAGCTGGTACCCGTCAAAATAGTCGGTAAAATGGTACTCAACCGAAATCCAGATAACTTTTTTGCTGAGACTGAGCAAATAGCGTTTTGTCCATCGCACCTGCCGCCTGGCATCGACTTTAGTAATGATCCCTTGTTGCAAGGTCGTTTGTTCAGTTATCTAGATACCCAGCTTAAGCGTTTAGGCTCACCAAACTTTGCGCAAATTCCGATTAATGCGCCAAAATGTCCATTTGCCAATAATCAGCAAGATGGTCATATGCAGATGCAAGTACCCAAAACGCGTACCTTGTATGAGCCGCAAAGCCTAGATCCAACCCGTCCCCGTGAAAGTACCAAACACGGTTTTGAATCATTCCATGAGCAACTGGATGATGGCGTAAAAGGCCGCATTCGTGCAGAGAGCTTCGCTGATCACTATAGTCAGCCACGTATGTTTTACCGTAGTCAAACCGCCGCTGAGCAAGCGCACATTGCTTCAGCGTATGCCTTTGAGCTAGGTAAAGTCGATACGCCGCACGTCCGCACACGCATGCTAAGCCACCTGATTCATATTGACGAAGATCTGGCCAATCGTGTCGCAAAAGCACTGGGTATGCAGCTACCAGAGCCTGCCAAAGCGGCGGCGCCTGTACAAGATATGCCAACATCAGAGGCATTACAAACGATCGGTCGTACGCCTGAGAGTTTAAAAGGGCGCTTGATTGGTATTTTGGTTGCTCAAGGCTCCAGGCATAGCGAAATTAAAAAGTTTGAAGACGCCGCCAAAGCCGAGGGCGCTAGTGTAAAAATCGTTGCGCCTAGTAAAGAGGTGGTTTTGGATGACGACACCCGCATACAAGCTGATGAGCGCCTCGCTGGCGGGCCGTCAGTGATGTTTGATGCGGTTGTCAGTATCATCATGCCAGAGCAAGCCAAAGCGCTGGCTGAAGACAGCTCAGCAATGGACTGGTTTACTCATGCTTACGCACACTGTAAGGCGATTGCTTATTGCGGGGCCACCGATGAGTTTATCTTAAGCAAACTTCCTGTCGAAAAAGACAGTTTTGTCACGCCACTTGCTGAGCTAGAGAGCTTTATCGAAAACGCCAAATCACGTCTGTGGGAGCGTGAGCCTAAGGTGCGTGATCTGGCTTAGTTAAAGCAGTAACGGTAAGCGTAGTAAAGGTCAGCTTTATTTAGACAAAGCTGACTATGGTTTTAACCACTGAATGTTTTATCTTAAACTCAGCCTAAGTGCTGAGTTTTTGCGTTTATGATGCTCAGTGTATGACTTGTTTCAAGCATCATCTCATGTCTTTTAATGAACTATGGTCACAAGCGTTCACTCAAAGTCGTTTATTTATAACTGGCGAGCGCTATACTAAAGCTCATCGCTTACATGGGAAGAGAGCCTAATAATAAAAATGAGTAACGAGATAGGGAGTATCAATGAGTTTATGTGAGATTATACGCCTAGATGGCTACATTCAAAGTACGTATCTTGCGGTATATCCGGATAAGATTATGCTACTAGACGGTGGTAGCCGCCCTGATGTGACAAAGGTGCTGGGCTATATTAAGACAACCTTACAGCGCCCGATAACAGATTTAAAAGTCGTGGTGGTCACTCATATGCATCCAGATCATGCAGGCGGGGCACAAAAATTTAGAGAAGCGACAGGCTGCATGATTGTATCTGCAGATAAGAAGGATCAGTGGTATAAAGGGGTTAGCGGGCGAGCCATGCATTTGGTGGATATGAGTCTGGCGCATTACGTGGCTAGGCGTCAAGGTCGTTCACCCAAAAACCTGTACTATCCAGCACATCTTAAGCCTGATATCTGTGTAAAAGATGGAGATCGTGTGCCAGAGTTTGATGACTGGCAAGTGCTAGAGACGCCAGGCCATACAGACCGTGATTTGTCTTTGTTTCATAGCCCGAGCCGCCAAGTATACACCGCAGATTTGATTATTAAACTGCGTCATAAATTCGTGGCACCGTTTCCTATCTATGATCCTAAGGTTTATATTCAGTCGTTACAAAAAATTAAAGCGTTGAAATCCTCTGTGGTTATGATGGCGCATGGAGGTGAGCTGGCGATAGACGAGGCCACTTTTGATATGCTGATAAAGCAAGCGCCGAAAAGTCCACGAACGGTCAAAGACACCATCAAGCATAAAGTGATGGGTAGAAAAGCAAGTGTTAAGGATTATTAACAGTGAATAACAGCTAGTCTTCTGATTCAGAAGGTTTAAACTGCAGCCATAAAAAAGCCCAGTCATAAACTTAATGACTGGGCTTTTGGAATATGGTGGACCGACCGCGACTCGAACGCGGGACCAATTGATTAAAAGTCAACTGCTCTACCAACTGAGCTATCGGTCCTGAGCGAGGATAAAACGAAGCACTGCTTCGTCCGAGCGCAAGAGAATTTACATTTTCGTAAATTCTAAAAGCTGCGTATCCAAACTAAGGGTTGCGATTATTCGCAAGGGAAATCTTTTAAATAGGATTTCCAAAAGTCTTGCTAGCAACTTAAGTTTAAATATTAAGTCTTCGCAAAAACAATTTCCTAAAAAAGGAAAATTATTTAAAATCAAACTTATTAAGCTAATACTGAGTAGGGCAGAATACTTAATAAGCGTACTACTAAAAATGGTGGACCGACCGCGACTCGAACGCGGGACCAATTGATTAAAAGTCAACTGCTCTACCAACTGAGCTATCGGTCCTGAGAGACGTTAAAAAATTGCACTGCAATTTTAGTTTCGCAAGAGAAATCCCTTTAAATGGGATTTTCTAATACTTATGTCTATAATCACAGTGTCTGATTGTAGACATAAAAATCTTTCTTAAAGAAAGATATATAACGCTTAAATTCTCTATATATCAAGTTATCAATATTAATAGAGGCATTAGGCTTGCTTACTCGTTTAGAGAGCTTGTATCCCTAAACGTGAGAGCACATTATATATATTATTAGGACAAATACAACCCCGCTTTATAAAAAAAATGCAAAACTTACAGAAAAATGCAGATTTTTTGTGTTTTTTGCTATTTTTTATCTTAGCGGGTGGTGACTACACTGCAAAAACGCTACTTTCTTGCTAAAACAAGCTTGCTACTGCCAGATGTGTTTTTTAAGTTTGATGGCATTAACAGGGGTTAGTCTCTAGACAATGCTTCAACTGGATCAAGTCTGGCGGCGTTACGAGCCGGCAAAAAGCCAAAAACCACACCGATAAGGGTTGAGCATACAAAAGCGGCCACAATAGACGCTGGCGAGTAGATCACTTTAAAGCTCTCACCGCCAACACGGTTAATCAGCTCACCAATAACAAAGGCCAGTCCAATACCCAGTAGACCCCCCAATATACATACCAGTACCGCTTCGATCAAAAACTGCTGCATAATATCATTTTGGCGGGCACCGACGGCCATACGCACACCAATCTCATTGGTACGTTCGGTGACTGAGACCAGCATAATGTTCATAACGCCAATACCGCCTACAATCAAGGAGATAATCGCAATTGACGATATCAATAACGTCATAGTGCCTGTAGTGGCTTCGATGGTTTGTCGAATAGAGTCTGAGTTGCGAATACGAAAGTCATCGGTCCCGTGGCGGCCTTCAATAAGTGTAGAAATCGCTGATTCAGCGGCTGACGATGAGATACTGTCATCAATTAAAGCAACAAAGCGCTCAATATTGGGGCTGCCGACTAATCGTGACATCATGGTGGTGTAGGGCATATATAGAGTGGGTGAGTCCACCTGTCCGCCAAAACCGCTATCATTAGGCTCAAGGACGCCAATAACCCGTCCCGGTACGCTACCGATAAGCACGACCTCACCGATAGGGTTGGCATTGTCAGCAAAGAAGGTCTGTTTGGCATTGTCATCGATAATGATATCTTGAGTGCGCCGTAAGATGCTTTGTTCATCAAAGCCTTGTCCTTGTGCCAATGTCTCACCACTCACCGTCAGATAGTCTTGGCCGACACCGCTAATGCTTGCTGCTTCTTGCACATTGCGATAGCGCACATTTATATTGGTATCGAGTTGTGGACTGACGCTGACCACATAAGGCTGGTCGGCAACCGCTTGTGCATCTTGCGGCGTCAGATTGTCATCATTATAACGCCGTCTGGGGTCCCCCCATGGATAGCCATCAATCACGGTGATGGTGTTTGTGCCTAGCGAGCTGATATTGGCCAATATTTGCGCTTGTGAGCCTTTGCCAAGTCCGACGACGGAGACTACTGAGGCGATACCGATGATAATGCCCAGCATCGTTAGCAGGGTGCGCATTTTGTGCGCACGCATGGCAAGCAGTGACATCTTAAAGGCTTCAAATAAGCGATCTATAAAGCTGCTTAATTTGCCTTTACGATGCTGAGCAAGGATAGGCTCGGGCAGCACCTTGTCTTGATCTTGGGTTTTTAGATAGTGCTCAGTTCGATAATCTTCAATGACATAACCGTCTTTGAGTTCAATCACACGCTCGGCTTGCTGGGCAAGGCCTGGGTCGTGGGTGACCATGATAATAGTGTGACCTTGCGCTTTTAGGTCATGCAAGATTTTCATCACATCTGCGCCAGACTTACTATCTAGGGCGCCGGTGGGCTCATCAGCTAAGATAATATCGCCGCCGTTCATCAGCGCTCGGGCAATAGAGACCCGCTGTTGCTGACCGCCTGAGAGCTGATTGGGGCGGTTGTTGACCTTGTCTGCCAGTCCTAAATCGGCCAATAGCTGCTCGGCACGGGCGCTACGTGCTTGTCCGTTCATGCCAGCATAAACGGCGGGCACGGCGACGTTATCACGGGCATTGATATCGCCTAGTAGGTGGTAGCGCTGAAAAATAAAACCGAAATGCTCACGACGAAGTTCTGCCAACTCATCAGCATCAAGGCGGCTCACTGATTGGCCAAATATCTTATATTCACCCGCTGTCGCTTGGTCAAGACAGCCTAAGATATTCATCAAAGTCGACTTGCCTGATCCTGACTGACCGATGATGGCGACCATCTCGCCTTGATTGATGGTCAGATCAATATCATGAAGCACACGGATGGTCTGCTCGCCGGCAGGGAATTCTTTGATCAAGCCCTTGACTTGCATCAAGGGTGCGTTTGCGCTGTTATTAGAAATGGGAGTGTTGCTATCCATGAATGCATGCCTATATGATCACTATCAAAAGCTTAAAAGTTAGCGGCTAAAATGGGCGTCTGCCTTGACCACCTTGTCCTTGGCCGGACTGCCCTTCACTTAAGATAATCTCATCACCTGCGCTTAAACCGCTTAGTATTTGGGCATTGACACGGTTATTGATACCGACCTCTACTGGTTGTTCAATGACTTGTCCAGCATCGTTTAGCACTCTAACCATGGCTTTGGTGCCGACTTGCGCTTTGCTAGTCGCATGAGCCGTTTGTTTGTTGTCTTGCCTAGTGTTGCTAGCAGGTTGTAATGCCGCTGCCGGAATCAGTAAGGTGTTTTTAGCGTGGTCAACGACAATATAAACTTGTGCCGTCATATCAATACGAAAGCGGCGCTCGGTGTTGGGCACTTCAATGTAGCCAATGTAATAGATGGCAGAATCTGTTGAGCTGGTGTCGCTGATATTTTCAGGCGCAGGCTCGATGGCCTTGAGGGTGGCATCATACTTTTGGTCAGGGTTGCCAATGATATTAAAATAAACCGGCATGCCTGGTTCGACATTGATCACATCGGCCTCAGAGATTTGTGCATTGATACGGACGGTCGACAAATCAGCTAAGGTCACAATGGTGGGTGCGGTTTGGTTGGCGTTGACTGTGGTGCCTTGTTCGGTGGTGATAGAGACCACAGTACCAGCCATCGGTGCACGAATGGTGGTGTAGCTGAGGTCTTCTTCGGCAGTGCTGACGTTGGTCTGGGCTTTGCGTAGGGCCGCTTGTTGGCTATTAATATTGGCTTTTGTGGTAGCGATGGCGGCCTTTGCATTATCGATCGCTGCAAGTGCATTATTGACAGCAGCACGAGCGGTCTCTACTCGAGTCGCTTGAGTGTCGTATTCTTGCTGTGATATCGCATCGATAGCGACTAAATCTTGTAAGCGCTCAAAGTCTGCTTGGGCTTGCTTTAGGTCTGCTCGGCGGCTGGCAAGGTCAGCATAGGCACTTTTTAGGCTTGCTTCACGGCTTAGCGCCTCTGCCTCGGCACTTTCAATAGCAGCTATGCTTTGTTCAAGGCTGGCTTGCTGATTGCTTAAGTTGTTTTTTTGGGTGACCTGATCAATCTGTGCAATCAAATCGCCTTTTTGTACCTCATCGCCGACTTCTACATAGAGTCTCGTCACTTCACCCGAGACTTGTGCCCCGACATCGACGGTATTTAGGGCTTTGACCTTGCCTGAGGCCATGACGTTATTTTCGATATCACCAATCTCAGCAGTAGCGGTGATGTAGTTGGGTGCCTCGTCAGTAGGTTTGAAGAAGCTGTAAGCGAGGGCAGCGACCACGACAACGATGAGGGCAATGCTACCCCATTTGACAGCAGATTTTCTGCTTAGTTTGCGCATGACAACAATCCAATCACAATGAACACAAGTGTAAGTATAGTAGAGAGTTTATGGGTAAAAGGGAACGACAATTGGTTTAAGAAAGGTTAAGAGATGATAAGGCGTTGACATATTTACCCAAACAGGCGTTGGCCAGATAATTCAAGCGCAGCTTGCAGCAGCAGCTCCCACGCAGGTTGACGTACAAGGCCTTTAATCGCTTGATCGCAGCGATAGAGTAGTGCAGGCCACTGGATAGTTTGTTCTTTTGACTGGCGGCGACACGCCCCTTGATACAAGCTTTGTTTGCTACGCCAGATGCCAAGTGCTTGCGGGTCTTGTCCATCCATCAGCTGCATGACTTGGCGCATGTCTTTGCTGATTGCCCATAGCACTAAGGTCGCCGGCTCATCAGTTGCTTTGAGCTGCGAGATGATTTTGACCACTTGCCTGCTGTTGCCTGCCAGCATGGCATCGGATAAATCAAACACGCTATAGTGGGCGTCGCTGACCAGTGCCGCTTGCAGATCATTGATATCTAGTGCGACACTGTTGACACCAGTGCTACCGGCTACTTTGATTGTAGGGTTTGCAGCACTGATGTCTGTGTGCTTGACGTTATCAGTATCGGTCATGAGCTGAGGAGCAAACAGATAAGACAATCGCCACAGTGTCTGATAAGCACTGAGCAGATGATGCTCAGTATGCGACATGAGCAGTTGCCATGCCTCTTTTGATAAATCTAGGCCAAACTGCTGTGCTTGTATCTGTAGCAGTTGTTGGCGTTGTTGTTCGTTGTATAAGTTGCAATCAATGACATGACCATACTTGGCAAACGGCGCAAACCACTTACTGCTCTGACTGCGCTTGTCTTGCTTAGGGGTGAGCCATAGCAAGCTGTGACTGTGTGCTCCGCTTTGGGCCTCGGTAGCAAACCGTTCAAGCTCAGCAATAACGGTTTTATCCGGTTTATGATTACCCGTGACGATCAAAGCACTGGCATCGTCAAATAAAGACTGACTGCCCAATTCAGACAATACCTCTTGCCAAGTTTTGGTCGATATCAGCTCGATCCGCTTGATGGCGTAGTTTTGTGTCTGCCAATGTGGTCGTATGGCGTCAACAAGCCATTGGTGTAGTAGGGGCTCATCGCCATGAGCCAACCACAGGCCCGCTACTGCAACTGAAGGTTGTAATAGTTTTGGGTAAGCCTGTATAAAGGTCTCTTGCATATATGATGATACTTTAAGGATTGGGTGTGATAATAGTGGCTGTCTGAGCACTCTTAATCAGTGGTGCTGAGCTGCCACTCTGCTTAGAGGCATCCTGAGGTAAAGAGATGGCAACATACTGATCAGTAATACGGCGTGCTAAGCTGTCATATAACCAGTCACGAATCTGACTGCCCTGTTGATCATCGGTACTGACGGAAGCCTCGTTATACTGATAGCTGCGTTCGACCTGGATAGGATTGCTCAATGTAATAGGCTTGCCATTTTCGAGCGTTTGATAGCTAACATCTGCAGATAAGACCAAGCGGATCTCGGTAAGCACACCAACCAGCTCATAACGCTTAAAACGCACGTTATTGACTCTAATAGTAGCGATTTGATCGGCATTGGTGCGGTTGGCATTCTCTATCACTGCAATACTGTCGACCACTTCAACCCCTAAGGCTTCTAGACGACGTGTTAAGGGTAGCTTTAGTGGAAAAGAAGTCCGATTGTCCTCAATGATAACGGCTGTTTTGTCCACCTCAAAACTAAGAGGCGTCTCGTAACCACGCAGCTGAAACCCACAACCACTAAGTACAGTCGTAGCACCGAGCATTGTCAGCATCGGTACAGCAGCAAGTAGCATTGTCGCTAGTTTTGCGCCACGCTGCTTGCTTGCCGCATCATGTTTTAGCTGTGATGGTACATGCTTTTTGAGCGCTGCTCGGTGCTTATACGACATAATCGCTATCCTTAGATTATAAAAAGGCTCAGTATAATAAAAACCACTGAGCCTAAAACAGCTAGCCAACAACGACAATGTTAACTAATTTATTAGGTACGACAATCTCTTTTTTGATGTCCCCAGTCAGGAATTTTTTCACACTCTCAATATCACGAGCCTGAGCTTTTAGCTGTTCAGGGTCGCTATTAGGTGCCACATCCATCTTACCACGTACCTTACCGTTGACCTGTACGACCATGGTGACGGTGTCTTGTACCAAAGCGCTGGTATCGACGCTTGGGTAGAGCATGGCGATAGTATCGATCCCCAACTGTTCTAGTAAGTATTCACCAACGTGAGGCGCATAGACGGATAGCATAATCAATAAATCAACCAGTGCTTCATGCTGTACCTGCAGGTCTTGCTCGTTTGCGGCTTTAAAGCTGGTAAGCTCGTTGGCAAGCTCCATCAAACTAGACACAGGCGTGTTTAGTGCCAGACGCTCGCCCAAGTCTTTATCAATCTTGGCAACGGTCTCATGAGTCTTACGGCGTAGGTTTTTGGCCGCTTTGCTCAAGTCATTGGTATCTAAAGCGGTCGTATTTATCGCGTCTAGTGCTAGGTTGGCGCTAGCCAAGGCTTGCAGATGGTCTGTTGCGATACGCCATACTTTTTTGACAAAGTTATACGGGCCTTTTAGAGCGTCATCTGACCATTCAAGTGTTTGATCTGCAGGGGCAGTAAAGAGCGTATAGAGACGCACTGTGTCAGCACCGTACTGATCAATAGTCGTTTGAGGGTCAACACCGTTATTTTTTGACTTTGACATTTTTTCTATTTTACCGATAGTGACTGGCTGTCCATCTGATTTTAAGATGGCTTTGACTGGCTGTCCACGGTCGTTATAGTCAATATCTATATCGCCTGGGAAATAGTAGGTTGTACTGCCGTCAGCGTTGAGACGATAGAAAGTACCAGCCAGTACCATACCTTGGGTCATTAAGTTGGCAAACGGTTCATTACCTGACACCAAGTTTTCGTCACGCATAAGCTTATGGAAGAAGCGGGCATAAAGCAGGTGCATGACTGCATGTTCGACACCACCGATATATTGATCGACAGGCAGCCATTTGTTAGCTGCAGATTTGTTGACCATGTTTTGGCTGTCATTGGGGCTGGCAAAGCGAGCGTAATACCAACTCGACTCGACAAAGGTGTCAAAGGTATCGGTTTCACGCTCAGCTGGATTGCCGCATTTAGGACAAGTGGTATTGACGAACTCTGGCATGTTTTTGAGTGGATTACCACGACCATCAGGGACAACATCCGTAGGCAGTATCACTGGTAAGTCCTGCTCTTCTACAGGGACGTTGCCGCAATGCTCACAATTAATCATAGGGATAGGACAACCCCAATAGCGCTGGCGAGAGACGCCCCAATCCCGCAGACGATACTGGATTTTTTTGTTGGCAAGTCCTTTTGGTTCAAGCTTTGCAAGCATTGCCTCAAATGAATCATCAAAGTCCATACCGTCAAACTCGCCTGAGTTGATCAAGGTATTACGTTCGGTATAGGCAAGGTTTGGCTCAGAGCCATCTGCTTGCGCTTCAGAGATTCTGGCTTGAGCAAAGCCTTCAGGAGACTGAATGACTTGTTTGATGGGCAAGCCATATTTGGTCGCAAATTCATAATCACGCTCATCATGCGCTGGTACCGCCATCACTGCGCCTGAGCCATAGCTCATCAGGACGTAGTTGGCAACCCAAACAGGAATGTCCTCACCAGTCAAAGGATGGGTCACCGTCAGCCCTGTGTCCATACCTATTTTGTCTGCCTTAGCCAGATCCGCTTCAGCGACGGAGCCTTTTTTGCACAGGTCACAAAACTGGGCGATCGCTTCATCTTTCTCAGCAGCATATTGGGCTAGAGGGTGCTCGGCAGCAACAGCGACATAAGTGACACCCATTAGGGTATCAGGGCGAGTAGTAAAGACGTCTAGGGTGCTGTCTTCATCAGCAATATGATAAGGGAAGTGAACTTCCATACCAGCGCTACGGCCAATCCAATTGCGCTGCATGGTCAGGACTTCAGACGGCCAATGCCCTTCTAACTGCTCTAAATCATCCAATAACTCATCAGCATAGTCGGTGATATTAAAGTAGTACATAGGGATATCACGCTTTTCGACAGGTGCACCACTACGCCAGCCTTTACCATCGATTACCTGCTCATTGGCCAAGACAGTGTTGTCCACTGGATCCCAGTTCACTGTAGAGAGCTTTTTATAGACCAAGCCTTTTTTATACAGCTGCAAAAACAACCACTGCTCCCATTGATAATACTCAGGGCTACAAGTGGCAAACTCACGTGACCAGTCAATCGATAAGCCCAATAACTTCAGCTGCGCACGCATGCTATCAATATTGGCAAACGTCCAAGCCGCTGGCGGTGTTTGATTGGCAATAGCAGCATTTTCGGCAGGTAGACCAAAGCCATCCCAGCCCATTGGCTGCATGACATCATAGCCCTTTAAGCGATAATAACGGCTCAGTACATCCGAGATGGTGTAGTTACGGACGTGGCCCATATGTAGCTTACCGCTAGGATACGGAAACATCGATAGCATATAGCGAACAGGTTTTTCGCTTGGCTCATTGTCTACCTCAAAGCGCTTATCAGCTTCCCATTTGGCTTGCTGCTGCGCTTCGATCAGTTGCGGTTGGTATTGGGTACTGTCTATAGAGGTGTTATTGGTATTATTCATATTGGCAGTTTCTGCGTTCACGGCGTTGCTCATAGTTGGCTCGGAATTGATGGTTACAGATAAATTGAAGGAAATTAAATAATGCCATAGCATAGCGTAATTTGGTAAAAATTGCGATGGTATGATGGTGCGCTTGCTTGATAAGTTTGTGGTTTTAGACCGACTATGATTGAGGTAAGCGTCTACACTTTGTCAGTATTAGGTATAATGAGAGGAATAATGACAATGGACTTGGAGTTTATATGACCATCACGATTTACGGCATCAAATCATGCAGTACCATGAAAAAAGCCTTTGCTAAGCTTGATGAGCTGGACGTCAGCTATGAGTTTCATGATTACAAAAAACAAGGTATCGATAAAAAGAGCGTAGAGCGCTGGGTAGATCAGCTGGGTATCGACAAGGTATTAAATAAGCGGGGCACCACATGGCGCAAACTAACCGATGAGCAAAAGGCGGCAGCGGATAGTGATGAGGACAAAGCGATAGAGTTGCTTGTTGCTCATACCAGTATGATCAAACGTCCAATTATAGAAGGGGCGCGTCATGAGCAGCCTATTCTACTTTGCGGTTTTGACGCTGATGAGCTTGATAACGCTTTGTCATAAAAGGCGCTGCTTTTATTTAAAAAGCCCGAGCTTAGAACTCTAAGCTCGAGCTTTTTGGTATTATACACTCGACTCAATATCTCTAGCTTAAAGAGGCGTCCAAGTCACGGCTGATAAGCGTCCCAACGCCTTCGTTGGTGAAAATCTCTAACAGCGTTGCATGGGGCACACGGCCATCGACGATAACGGCGCTTTTGACGCCGCTACGTACGGCATCGAGCGCACATTGAATCTTAGGAATCATGCCGCCTGAGATCGTACCATCTTCGATTAGGCTGTCCACTTTCCTTGGTGTGAGGCCAGTCACGACTTTACCATCACGACCCAACACCCCTTTGATATTGGTTAGTAGCATCAGTTTTTCTGCCTGCAAAAACTCCGCTACTTTACCTGCGACCAAGTCAGCATTGATGTTATAGGTATCGCCATTTTCATCGACGCCAAGCGGTGCAATCACAGGAATAAAGTTGGAGGCGATTAGCATATCGATAACGTCTTTATTGACACTGACCACTTCACCAACGAAACCTAAGTCTACAGAGGCGGTGATACCTGTTTCATCGGTTTTTTCTACCAGCAGTTTTTTGGCTTGAATAAGGTTAGCATCCTTACCTGTCAGTCCGATAGCACGGCCACCGTGCTTATTAATAAGGCTCACGATAGATTTATTGACATTGCCGCCCAGTACCATCTCGACGATATCCATGGTGCTTTTGTCAGTCACACGCATGCCGTCAATACGATCAGACTGACGGCCAAGCTCTTGTAATAAATGATCAACTTGTGGCCCGCCGCCATGGACGACGACTGGGTGTAGTCCAACTGTCTTTAGAAGTACGATATCACGTGCAAATGAGCTTTCTAGAGCGGGATCAGTCATGGCATTGCCGCCATATTTTACGACGATTAACTTACCGACAAAACGTTGAATATAGGGTAGGGCGGTGGTGAGTACTTCAGCGGTGTTTTTGGCGTCATCTAAATTAAGCGACATTATGCTCTCCTAAAGCGTCAATATAAAACAGGTAAAATAAAAAATTATCATGATTACTCAGGGCTAATCGCTGCAATTTGGGCGGCGATTTGGGGATCAAGTATATGGCATAGAGCCTCAAAGCGTGCTTGCACATCTTTCATGTCTGCTAAGCTGTCTCCTGCAAAGCGTACGGTAAGGCTATGGCTGGTGTTTGACTGACGTAACACCCCAAACCCATGGGCAAAATCCAAACGCACGCCATCAATGCAAGTTATAGAGGTGCCTACTGGTATCAGCTGTTGCGCTTGAGCAGCGATCCATTCTGGCCATTCATTAAGACAACCACATAATACCGTGTGTACAGTAGCTTTGGTTTGTGTAGAGTCTGGTAGTGGCATGTTGAGGTCATCGTTTGAGACTTTTGGCTCTTTATGCCAAGAGTTTGTCTGCTGTACACTTACAGTTTGTAAGTAGTGACACAGGTTGGCCAAGCGCTCAACGATTGAGCAACAAGTAGGTTCGTCAGGTAGTGGCAAATAGGTATCAGCAGTACTGACCAAAATAGGCAGGTGTTGGGTAATGTCGGTCAGCCGATAAGGCAGGCTGGCTCTTTTAGATGCTCCCCATGAATCAGTATTGAATGATGCAAGAGAGTGAGCAGGAATGCTGTTTGTATCTGTATAACCAAAGGTGCTGATGTAGGTGGCTATCTGCGCCGAGGCAAGCCAATGCAGTAGCCGTAGCCCAGCATACATCGCATCATCATGAATGATAAAGTAACGGTCATTAAAAATAAAATGCCCTGATAACTCGCCTGCAAATATCGCCTGACGATAATGCGAGTGTAGCTGCTGACGCATGATGCTACTGCCTGTCTTGCCCATGATGGGTGAAGCGCCGTTTTCTTTGAGTAACCGAGGCAGATGATGAGAGCATTTAACATCAAACAATACTTGTAAGTCGGCAGAGGCTTGAGTAGTGTCAGGATATTCAGAGATGGCGACTTGTGCCAATAGATAAAGCAGATGATCCGGATTGACAACCTTGCCTCTGTTATCCACGACCATAAGTCTGTCGCCATCACCGTCAAATGCCAGCCCTATATCTGCCTCAGTCACCATGACGGTTTGTTGTAGCTCAGCCAGACGGTTGGGTTCAGTAGGATCAGGATTGCCTGAGGGAAAGCTGCCATCAGGCTCATCATTTAGTACCATTACTCGCTGACAAAACCGGGTGAATAACGGCTGAGCGATATGGCCGGTTGCGCCATTCATACAGTCAATCACGACCATCAAGTCCAGCTTGTCAGTAGCACTGCTGTTCCGGCTGATATTGCCATTTTGCTGTTTGATATGGCAAAACACGTCGGCAATTGCCTCAATATAAGTGTCTATAACCGCCGTGGCTGTCGGCTTAATCACATGATCGGCGGCGGTGCTATGACGACTGGCGCTAAAACTAGAGTGAGCTGTAAAGGGGTTGGGTACATCAATAGTCGCTAAGCTTTTATACAAGCTTTGAATGTCTTCACGACTAGGCGACTGGCCCTTTAAAGTCCACTTAATACCCAGCGTGTCTTTTTCTGAATGACTGGCCGTGACCATGATACCGTGACCATCATATCGCTGCGCCCAAAATACCATCATCGGTGTCGTAATCAGCCCTAAGGGTATCACCGTTATACCGTGCCAACTGAGTATGTCTGCAAGTGTATGCGCTATCGTATCGCTACCATAGCGCACGTCATAACCGATGACTACCGTACAGTCTTTGCGCTTTGCAGGATTTGCCTGTTGATGATGGTTTTGGATGTCATAAAGATGCGCAAATGCCACGCCTAACGCCTGGATAAACTCTGGCGTGAAGTACTGCCGATCACCACGAATGTCATAAGCCCGAAACAGAGGGAGCTGTGCAGAAAAGGTCGACATGACTACAATCTCCTTTGTCCCTGTCTCAGAGTACACTGGTTAAAAGTGAAATGACTAATGTTTAAATATAGCAGATTTTAGCTTATTGGCGACCTGAATGACCAAAACCGCCTGCGCCCCGCACGCTGGTGTCACTAAACTCATTGACCACTTCGAACTCGGGACGGGCGACAGGCACGACGATATACTGCGCCATACGCTCCGCTGGTTGTAGTACAAAGTCTTGATTGCTACGGTTCCAAACACTGACCATCAGCTCGCCTTGGTAGTCGGCATCGATAAGCCCCACTAGGTTGCCCAGTACAATACCATGCTTATGACCAAGGCCTGAACGTGGCAAAATCATACCTGCATAATTAGGATCTTGAATATAAACTGCCAACCCTGTCCCTATTAAATGCGTCGCACCGGCCGCAATCGTTAGTGGCTCATCTATACAGGCTCGCAAATCAATACCAGCCGAGCCATCAGTCGCTCGTGTCGGTAGAGAAAAAGCCTCGTCTTGGGTAAGTTTTGGGTTTAGGACTTTGACTTGTACAGCTTGCATAACACACTCACTTAAGGTTTTAGCAGGTTAGATAAATTAATTGGTGTAACAAAGATATAGAGCAGTAAAATATTGCCGTGCTTGTTGTGCTGTCACAGACAAAGGCTACAAAAAATCATGCCAGCAGTACGGCATCATTTCTAGATGCTATCTACGGCACAAGGCCTATAAGATCAATACGCTGGCCAGTCCCAAGAAGGACATGAAACCCACGATATCAGTCACGGTAGTCAATATTACCGAAGCCGAGAGCGCAGGATCGATATTCATACGTTTTAGGAGCAAAGGTATACTAATGCCAGATACATTAGCAGCTGTCATGTTGATAGCAATGGCCAAACCAATCACCGCACTGATCTTAGCGTCTTGAAACCAAAGCTGTGCGATAAGCGCCATGATGACCGCCCATATGATACCGTTTATCGCACCGACCCACAGCTCTTTATTAAGCAGCCACAAGCGGTTGGAGCCACCGATCTGACCCATGGCCATGCCACGGATGACGACCGTCAGTGTTTGTGATCCTGCGATCCCGCCCATACTTGCCACCACTGGCATCAATATCGCCAGCGCCACGACCTTTGCCAGTACCGCTTCAAATTGACCAATGACCGCTGCCGCCAATAACGCCGTACATAAGTTAATGCCAAGCCAAATGCTACGACTTTTGGCACTGGTCAATATCGGCGCAAACAGCTCTTCATCATCACTCACACCCGCCAAGTGCTTCATGGTACTGTCGACATCATCTTGGATAATCTCCATGATATCTTCAGCATTTAGCTGCCCTACCAACTCACCAAAATCGTTTACGACAGGTGCGAAGCTGATATCTGCTGAGCGAAACACTGCCGCTGCGTCTTGGATATCCATACGATCATTGATGGTGATGGCGGGGTCTATCCACTGTTCGACTAAGGACTGTTGTGGATATTTAATCAAGTCTACCAAGCTCAGTAGCCCCATGAGCTGATAACTTTGGTCTACTACGATAAGCTCTTGGGTTTGGTCATCGAGCAGATTTGGTTCGCTACGTAACCAGTGTTGTACCTGCTCAAGGCTGATATTGCCTTGAATCTGAATGGTATCGGGGTCCATGTAGTCCCCAACCTCCCAATCGTCATAGGTATTCAGCTGCTTGACTTGAAGACGAATATCGTCTTCAAGGTTTGCCATGACTTCACTGCGGACCTCTTCTTCTACCGTATCCAAAATCTCAGCGATGTCACGAGCGTCAAGGTCCTCTGCCAGTGTCTCAATCTCGCCCGCTTGCATGTTTTCCATGAGGGAGGGGCGAATGTCATCTTCAACCTCAGCAAGTACTTCACCTTTGATATCTAAAGGCACTTGCTGCCAAATCAGCCGTCTGTCATTGCCAGGAAAGGACTCGAGTAGATTGGCGATTTCATACTCTGACTGCTCAGCCAAAAAGTCAGCCATCACGGGTGTGTCGTGCTCAGCCACCAGCGTCTGCAGATAAATCAGTTTATCTTCAGCACTATACTCTGCTGGATTGTATTCTGTCTGCACTTTAGGCGGCTGTTCTACACTGGGCGGGGAAGCAGACATAAGGTTTCCAAATTTAGTGTGATAAAGAATGCTCTAAGTAAAGCAGGGAGTAAAGTCATCTATTAACGATTACCCAATAGTGCTCTGATATTAGCTAAATATTCATCGGCAACGGCTTCGGGGTTTTTAGTCGCCTTTTTCTTTTTGGCTTTCGCTGGCCAGTCGATATGATCTTCTGGTAGCTCATCTAAAAACCGTGACTCTGAGGTCACTCGCATTTGTCCACCCGCCCGGCGCTGGGTGGCAAGTGTCAACGTCAGCTCACGACGGGCACGGGTAATACCCACATACATCAAGCGGCGCTCTTCTTCTATCGTCTCACTCATGATGGAGTTACGATGGGGTAGCAGCTCTTCTTCTAAACCCATGATATACACGTAATCAAACTCCAAACCTTTGGCAGCGTGCAAGGTCATCAAGTTCACCTTATTGGTGTTTTCTTCTTCCTGCTGCTGCTCCAGCATATCGAGCAACACCAGCTTACGAATGATGGTATCAATCGTACGATCTTCGTCTTCTTCTGCACGGTTGATCAGCGATTGAATACTGGTATAAAGCATCTCGATATTATCGATACGGTTCTTTTCTTGCTGCGGTGTTTTGGCGTCGCTACGTACAAAGTCAATATAACCGGTCTCGTCAATCATTTGGCGAACGATAGGTACAGGGTCAGGGTGCTGGTCGAGCTCACGAGTGTAGTGTTCAATAAAGTCGCCAAATTCTTTAAGCGTACCATAAGCCTTATTTGGCAACACATGAGACAGGCCACCATGAGTACAGGAGGCAAGTAGTGAAATGCTGTGCTCTTGTGAAAACAATCCTAGTTTTTCTAAAGTAGCCGGACCCATGCCACGTTTGGGCGTATTAATGATACGCAAAAACGCACTGTCATCTTCAGGGTTCAATATAAGGCGCAGGTAGCCCATAATATCTTTAATTTCACTACGAGCAAAGAAGGACTGGCCGCCAGAGAGCTTATAGGGTACTTGTAGCTGACGCAGCTGGGCCTCAAGCATTCGTGCTTGAAAGTTACTGCGATAGAGCACGGCGTATTGTTCCCACTCGTTACCAAAACGCAGCTTGTGAGTGACGATCTCCTTTGCTACTCGTTCAGATTCATCATCATCATTACGGCAGTTGATGATGCGGATTTTTTCGCCTTGGCCTTTATCCGACCACAGCTTTTTTTCAAATAAATGCTCGTTATTGGTAATAACGGCGTTCGCTGAGGTCAAAATCCGAGTGGTTGAGCGGTAGTTTTGCTCCAGCATGACGATTTTAAGCTTAGGGAAGTCCTCTTTGAGCAGTGCCATATTTTCAGGCTTGGCACCACGCCACGCATAGATAGACTGATCGTCATCACCAACGACAGTAAAGCGCCCTTGCGGCCCGACCAAGTACTTAATCATCTCATATTGTGCGGTATTGGTGTCCTGATATTCATCGACCAATAGATAGCGAATGCGGTTTTGCCACTTATCACGCAGCTCGCTGTTTTCACGCAAAATCTTCGTTGGTAGGACGATAAGATCATCAAAATCGACAGCATTATAAGCACGTAAATTACGCTCATATAAAGCATATAAAGTGGCAAATATCATATCTTCTGGATCGTCTAACGTCTCCATCGCCTGATCAGGTTCAATCAGATCATTTTTCCAATCCGATATCATCTTAATGGCTTTACCCACCAGCTCTCGGCTCTCAGCGCCAGACAGATTGTCACGCATCATCAGCTCCATAAGCAGGCGCTTACTATCATCACTATCCATGATAGAAAAGTTGCCTTTGAGCGGCGTATGAATCAGCTCATAACGTAAAAACTGTAAGCCAAACTGATGAAAGGTAGAGACCGTCAACCCACGTGTTTTTTCACTAGGCAGTAGTTTACCGACCCTAGCTTTCATCTCGCGCGCCGCTTTATTGGTAAAGGTCACGGCAGTGATACGCTCGGCTGGCATGTTGCACTCTTCGATGAGATAGGCGATCTTACGGGTGATCACCGAAGTCTTACCAGAGCCTGCACCTGCGAGTACCAGTAGCGGCCCTGATACGTAGAGCATGGCCTCTTGTTGTCTAGGATTAAGTTGACTCATAATAGGACCTGTAGAGCAAAAGCGATAGGAAGGTAGTGCCCCAATTTTAGTAATAAAATGCGATAGATATGTGAGACAAGCACTAAAATCAGGTGAGCTATTATAAAGCATAAATAGCGGTTTTGGAAAAGAAGTAAAGTGCGCCAATAGAGCTGGGCCTATTGACGCACTAAAAAATCGTTATACGCATTAAACAATCGTTATGAAGGCTTAAGCGGATTAGGCGTTATTTAACTGTCTTGCTGCTTCAAGCGCAAAATAAGTCAAGATGCCATCAGCGCCGGCACGGCGAAAGCCAATCAAGGACTCTAAAATGACCGCATCAGTGAGCCAGCCATTTTGAATGGCAGCCATATGCATGGCATATTCACCAGAGACCTGATAAGCGAATGTTGGCACACCAAAAGTGTTTTTGACCTCACGGATCAGGTCCAAGTAGGGCTGCCCAGGCTTGATCATCACCATATCGGCACCCTCATTGATGTCCATTGCCACTTCATGCAGTGCTTCTGCACGATTGCCAAAGTCCATTTGGTACTGTTTTTTATGGCCGCCTTTTAAGTTGCCAGCACTACCGACCGCATCACGAAACGGACCATAATAGGCAGAAGCGTACTTGGCAGAGTAGGCCATCAGAGCGGTATTGGCAAAGCCTTCAGCTTCAAAAGCATCACGCATCGCCTTGATACGACCATCCATCATATCGCTAGGAGAGATGATATCTGCACCCGCACGAGCGTGGACGAGGGCTTGCTTGACCAACACCTCAACTGTGGCATCATTGACGACATAACCGCTGTCATCAAGTAGGCCGTCTTGACCGTGTGAGGTATAAGGGTCGAGCGCCACATCTGTCATGACTACCATCTCAGGTACGGCGTCTTTAACGGCTTTTACGGCCCGAGCAGTGAGGCCGTTTTCGTCATAAGCGGCTTTGCCGTCAGGTGTTTTTAGTGCGCTGTCGATGACAGGGAAGATATCAATGGTGGTCACGCCTTCATTCAGTAACGCTTTGGCATAATCAATAAGTAGATCAATTGATAAGCGCTCAACCCCAGGCATACTGGCTATCTGCTGACGTTGGTTGTCACCTTCTAATACAAAGACTGGGGCAATAAAGTGTTTGGGATGTAACTCGACTTCACGAATCATATTGCGCACGTTATCGTTGTAACGTAAGCGGCGTAGGCGAGTCTCAGGAAATTGACGATTAAAAGTATAAGACATAGTGGTTCCTTGTTTTATTAGAGTCAATAGACTTAAAGCAAAAAAGCCCCACCAAGACAGTAGGGCCAGTTGTACAGTATTTATCTAGCTTTTAAGCGTTGTTTTCAAGCCTTAGCTCATAGCGTTTACTCTTAGATATCATAATCTATGGTATCGCAAGCAGCTGAGCTTCGCTTTACTTCTGTGTCACCTCTTTAGTGACCACGCCAACAGCAGCATCTGCTTGGCCGTCTTCATTGACATCAACAGTAGCTGTAGGTTTAAAAGTCGCTTTTGTGGTGGCTTCGGACTGTTTAATGTTTTGAGCCTCTTTAGAAGAAACCACTCGTGCTGAGCTTGCAGAATCGATGGCATAAGCGGCCTTTGCTTTGGCGCTATTGGCAGGCAAGCTTGCGATTTGAGCCAAGTTAGTATATTGCGGTGTCGGAATAACTTGTGGTACATCAAGGTTGGCACCGCCACCGAGTGCTTGGTATAGCTCAATTTGACTGACAATCTTTTGTAGCTCTAAGTCTAGAATACCTTGTTGCGTCGAAAACAGTGAGCGCTGCGCATCGAGCACATCCAGATAGTTTGAAATACCTGCCTTAAAGCGTGCGTCAGCGATCTGATAGGTCTGCTCAAAGTTATCTTGCAAACGGTACTGAGCTTGTAGCTGCTCACCCAGCGTCGCTCGTGTTGCCAGTACATCAGACACTTCACGGAATGCCGTCTGGATAGACTTCTCATAATTTGCCAGAGTCTGCTCCCGTTCGATTTTTGCAACCTCATAGTTGGCATCTAAACGGCCGGCGTCGAAGATGGGTACGCTAATGCTAGGACCAAAGGACCAACCAACCGAGCCGCTTTTAAACAAGTCATCCAAGCTGCCGCTACTGACGCCCACGCTACTGGCCAGACTAATAGACGGAAAGTAAGATGCACGAGCGACTTCGATATTAGCACCAGCGGCTTTTAGGTTGTACTCAGCCTGTAACACATCAGGACGATAACGTAATAGCTCACTGGGTAATCCAGCATTAAATACTTCATGCGTCGTGATGTTGCTGACGGCAGGCGCTGGAATCAGCTCTCCAGGAATCGGGCTACCGACTAAGTATTGCAGCGCATTACGTGAGGTCAAAATACTGCTTTGGGCACGTAGGGCAGCAAGCTTGGCGTTTTCGAGCGCTGCACTTGCTTGTAGTGACGGCAACTTAGGATCAACCCCTGCCTCAAAGCGCTTATCAGCGATAAATAGCGAGCGCTCACGACTCTCAACCGTGGCTTCAGCTAACTTAAGCTGTGCCATGCTATAGCTTAGATTGGCATAGCTTTGCGCAATATTACTAATCAAGCTGATCTGGGTAGAGTCTTTTGCCGCAGTCGTTGCCAAAAAGTTCTGTAATGCTTGATCTTTTAGGCTAGAAATCTTACCCCAAAAGTCTAGCTCATAATTTGCCAACCCAAGCTGAACATTATAGCTATCGCCCGTGTTGCTATTTTGACGACGGCGAGCATAGCCCGCCTGACCGTCAATAGTAGGCAGATCATTAATATCAGTGATTTGATATTGCGCTCGTGCTTTCTCAATCGCAAGGCGTGCACTTTCAAAGTCTTTATTATTCTCTAGACCGAGCGCAATCAAGCCTTTTAGGCGCTCATCGCTATAAAAGTTTTGCCACCGCTGAGCAGCAAGGCTTGGTTGACCAGCAGTACTCACAGTCTCCTTGTCAAATGCGCCATAAGATTGCTCGATAGGAACGTTAGGCTCCGCAAGCACTGGGCCTGTGTCCGCTTTTGGAATGGTATTACAGGCTGCCATACTCATGGCTAATACTGTCAATCCAAGCAAACGGACGCCGTTTTTTTGTGCCTG
Organism: Psychrobacter coccoides; assembly: GCF_017498085.1. Lineage (GTDB taxonomy): Bacteria > Pseudomonadota > Gammaproteobacteria > Pseudomonadales > Moraxellaceae > Psychrobacter > Psychrobacter coccoides. The sequence continues at coordinate 65,336 of NZ_JAGBKM010000013.1, read as the reverse complement.
CGTCGTAGCAGGTACAGCCTGTAGTCTATTTATGGTCAGTATATCAGCAGCAGTCATGGCTGCTGCCGCTGGCTTTTTGGTAAAAATGGAACGAAAACTCATTGTGTATTATCTCCAAGACTTACAGGCTGATAGCTCTCAGGTGGTGTTGGGTCTTTCGGACCGGGCGTACCATTATCATCTCCGCCATCTTTTTTATTGTTCTCATAGTCATAAGGGAACATACTACGCACCCAAATAAAGAACATAGGAATAAAGAAGATACCTAAGAAGGTGGCGGTAATGACACCACCAACGACACTGGTACCAATGGCGTTTTGACTGCCTGAGCCTGCGCCAGTCGCTATGAATAATGGCACAACACCAAGACCAAAGGCAAGTGAGGTCATGATAATAGGGCGCAAACGCTGTCTTGCCGCTGTCATGACTGCTTCTTTGAGGCTATAGCCTTCCTCTTGGTGTTCTTTAGCAAACTCAATAATTAGAATGGCGTTTTTGGCTGATAGACCGACGACTGTCAGCAGACCTACTTGCAAGTAAATGTCGTTTTCAAAGCCTCGTAGCCAAGTAAATATCACTGCCCCTAAGACCCCAAGTGGAATCACCAGTAGTACCGAGAAGGGCACGGACCAACTTTCATACAAGGCTGCCAGACACAAGAATACCACTAAGATTGACAAAGCATAAAGCATAGGTGCTTGTGCCCCTGACTTTTGCTCTTCAAGTGATAGACCGGTCCATTCAAAACCGACTCCTTCAGGAAGCTCTTGAATCATCGCCTCCATTGCTTCTATGGCCTCACCGGTACTCAGTCCTGGTGCAGCATTACCTTGAATATTCATAGAGGGCAAGCTGTTATAACGAGTCAGACGTGGAGAGCCTGATTGCCATTCACTACTAGAGAAAGCATCAAATGAGATCATCTCACCAATGTCATTACGCACGTACCATTTTCCAATATCTTCAGGGTTAGTACGGCTGCTTGGCTCGCCTTGCACAAACACACGCTTGATACGGCCACGATCGATGAAGTCATTAATATAGCTAGAGCCCCATGCCGTCGAGATGACACTATTAATACTGCCCATCGATAGCCCGTAAGCGGCAGCTTGCTCTTGGTTGATATTTACTTTTAATTGTGGCGCATCTTCTTGGCCGTTCGGGCGTACACCGTCGACCTTCTCGTTTTGCGCTGACATACCCAGCAGCATATTGCGCGCTTCAAGTAAGCCCTCATGTCCAAGGTTACCCACGTCTTGAATCATCAAGTCAAAACCACTGGCGTTACCAAGCTCGGTAATTGCTGGTGGTACGATGGCATATACCTGTGCTTCATTAAGCTGAGTAAAGAAGTAGCCCATGGCGCGATCAGCTACTGCTTGCGCTGTGTTTTCCTCACCAGGGCGGTTATCCCAGTCGGTTAAACGAACGAAGGCCAGTCCCATGTTTTGACCACTACCAGAGAAACTAAAGCCTGCGATAGTGAACACGGAAGCGATGTTGTCTTCTTCTTGAGTGTCATAGTAGTCACTGACTTTATCAAGTACATCTTGGGTTTCATCGAGTGTCGCACCCGCTGGAAGCTGTACCAAGGTAAACATAATACCCTGATCTTCCTCTGGTAAAAACGAACCAGGAATGCGTAAAAAGACCACCGCCATGACAGCAATAATTGCAGCATAGCCAAGCAGATATAACCATTTAAAGCGAAAGCTCTTGCCTACCGTGTTTTCGTAGGAGCGGCTCAGCTTAAAGAACATCCGGTTAAACCAACCAAAAAACCCTTTTTGGTCTTCAGTATTGCCTTTTTCATGACTTTTACTACGCTTGAGTAACGTCACACAAAGGGCAGGGGTAAAGATAAGGGCGACCAAGGCTGAGAATACCATAGCGGTAATCAAGGTGATGGAGAACTGACGATAAATCACCCCAGTTGAACCACCGAAGAAAGCCATCGGTACGAATACTGCTGACAGAATCAAAGCAATACCAATAACGATCTTACTGATCTCACCCATCGATTGAATGGTGGCATCCTTGATAGAGATATCAGGGTTTTCTTCCAAGATACGCTCGACGTTTTCTACCACGACGATGGCATCATCTACTAAGAGACCGATAGAGAGTACCATAGCAAACATGGTCAATACGTTGATACTAAAACCTGCCACATAGAGCACGGCAAAGGTACCAAGTAAGACAACTGGTACAGCAAGCGTCGGAATGATGGTTGCACGCCAGTTCTGTAAGAAAATGAACATGACGATAAACACCAGAATAATCGCTTCAATCAGCGTCATGACCACTTGCTCGATAGACAAGCGTACAAAAGGCGTGGTGTCATAGGGAACGACTGACGTCAGCCCTGCTGGGAAGTTCGCCTCAAGCTCAGCCATACGTGCACCGACAGCTTCACGAGTCTCTAAGGCGTTGGCGCCACCGGCCAGCGAGATACCCAGACCTGCGGCCTCTTGACCATTATATAGAGAGATAACGCTATAGTTTTCACTACCGATCTCAACATCTGCGACATCGCCTAAGCGCACTTGAGCACCAGAGGTGTCGGTTTTTAACAGTATGTTTTCAAATTCTTCAGGTGTTTCTAAGTAGCTTTGAACCGTAACCGTAGCGTTAATGACCTGCTGATCGGTATCCGCAGGCGCTTGGCCTAACTGACCTGCTGAGACTTGTGCGTTTTGTGCACGCACAGCGTTGACGATGTCTGACGGTACCAAGTTGTAGCTACGTAGAAGCGCCGGATCAAGCCAAATACGCATGGCATATGAAGAGCCGAAGACTTGGACCTCTCCCACACCTTCGACACGGCTAAGTGGGTCGACGACGTTTGAGTTGACATAATCAGCGATATCTTGCCGATCCATACTGCCATCTTCAGAGATAAAACCTTGCACCATCAAGAAGCTGCTGGAGGATTTGTTGACGTTAACCCCCTGACGCTGAACGGATTCAGGTAGAGAGCTCATGGCAGCTTGTAGCTTGTTTTGGACCTGTACTTGCGCAGTATCCGGATCTGTACCGTTTTCAAAGGTCAAAGTGACAGAGGCGCTACCGCTTGAGGAGCTTGATGATGACATATACATCAGGCCATCAAGACCTTTCATACGTTGTTCAATAATCTGTACTACTGAGTTCTCAACGGTTTGGGCGTTAGCACCAGGATAGCTGGCACTGACTGAAACAGTTGGTGGTGCGATGCGTGGGTACTGCTCAATCGGTAAGTTAATAACCGATATCACCCCGACGAGCATGACTAAAATAGCCAATACCCATGCAAAAATAGGGCGATCAATAAAAAAACGTGACATAGTATATCCCTAAGTCTTCCTATCTTTGAATGGAATTAGTTGGTGGCGGCTTGGGCAGGTTGCTCAGCAGTATCATCATCGGATGCATCTACAGCTTCAGCAGCTTGCTGTGGTGTTTTTGCCGTAGGCTCACCTTGAGGGGATGGCGCAGGGCTTGACTCTTCTAGTGGTTTGACGACCACCTCTTGTTCAGGTTTGACCTTGGAGCCGCCAATCACCACCACTTTATCTCCTGACTCTAGACCGTCAGTAACGACCCACTGTCCATCATAAGTACCATCGATAGTGACAGGACGCACTTGAATCTTATTGTCTGCATCGACGATATAGACTTCCGTCCCACCTTTAGGGGTACGCATCACTGCGCTTTGTGGTACTAAAGCGGCGTTTGTGATCACGCTTTGTATCAGGCGAGCAGAGACATACATGCCCGGCAATAACACATTGTTTTTATTAGGAAATACAGCACGCAAAGTCACAGCGCCCGTTGACTCATCTACTCTGGCTTCAGATAGAGCCAGCTGACCACGTACGGGATACACCGAACCATCTTCTAATACCAGCTCAACACTATTCATACCAGCTTGGGCTTTGCCTGCAGCGATTTGCTGACGCAGTTTTAATAGCTCAGATGAAGATTGGCTAATATCGACATACATAGGGTCTAAGCGTGAGATGGTCACCAAAGGCTCAGGTTGACCTGAGCTAACAAGGGTACCAGCGGTCACGCTTGAGCGACCACTACGACCGGTAAGAGGAGCACGTACGATAGTACGATTAAGGTTAAGGGCGCTGGCATTCAAGTTGGCTTGAGCGGCCTGAATATTGGCTTTTGAACTTTCGATACCTGCTTGGGTTTGACCAACTGCTGCCTGTGCACTTTGAACAGCCGCTTGTGCCGTACGTACTTGAGTCTGTGCTTGGTCGTATTGCTGCTTGGAGATGGCATCAATATCGACAAGCCCTTGAAGACGCTGCAAGTCGTTTTGTGCTTGTGCCAGTGACGCTTGACGACTGGCCAACTCAGCTTTGGCATTGGCATTATTGGCTAGAGCCGTTTGATAATTGGCCTTTGCTTGCTGTACAGCTGCCTCACCACTAGCCACCGAGGAAGTATAGTTGTCAGTGTTGATGCGATAAAGCGGCTGATTTTTTTTGACGTTGCTGCCTTCACGGAACAGAATCTCTTCAATAACCCCGTTTACCTGTGGGCGGACATCTGCCGTTTGATAAGCGGCAGTACGTCCAGAGAAAGTCTGTACTTGCGGGACAGTATCAAAGGTCACGGTCTGGACATTGACGACGGCAGGAGGCATCTGCTGCTGTGCTTGCTCAGCGGCGCCATCGTTTTTGTCACAGCCAACCAGTACAGCTCCAGATAGTACAGATGCTATTACAAGCGCAAGATAAGAGTGCTTCATCAATGTCCTCGTTAATTATATAAATGCGGTATAAGTAAAGGTTTGGCTCAATAAACTTAATCAAATATTATAAACTATAGGGTATACCCCACAGTCAAGCACGAAAATACGTGCCTTAATCATAAAGCTTGCGTTTGTGTTTTATAAAAGCCAGAAAGCGCATAGCTGATATAGGTTAGACAACAAATCAAAGGTGTTTACACTCGTGGTGATTGCTATTCTTAAAAATTGTTACTTTTTGTTATATTGGTTGCTTTATCAATGTTTTACTTATAATTAGTGCGGATAAGCTCAAAAAAACCACTGGACACAAAACCAGCGCTTTGGCAACACCCAAATATAGACGCTGCCATATTGAGCATACATCAGATCAATGGTAATGAACTACAACAAACGTGCGCTAGCAAGCTCGGTAAGCTGATAGAGGCCTTGACGGTAGCGATTATCAGGCAACGTTTTTAACGCTTGCTGCGCTAAAGCGGTTTCTTCTAAGGCGCGTTTTTTGCAATACTCTAGCGACCCTGAGTCTCGTACCAGTGCAATCAATTGTTCAGCGTTTGGTGTTTTGCCGGTTTGTACGGCTACTCTTAGCTGCTGATAGCCTTTTTGATCCGTGTCTTTTAAGAGCTCAAGCGCTTTGATCGTGGGTAGGGTCGGTTTGCCTTCAGCAAGATCGTCGCCGAGGTTTTTGCCCATCAGCTCGCTATCGCCACTGTAGTCGAGGACGTCATCTATAATCTGAAAGGCATTACCAAAATGCTGACCGAAATCGCCTAATGCTTGCATATACTCTGTTTTGTCTTGCAAGATAGCAGCGCCTTGAGTGGCCATCATAAACAGTCGTGAAGTTTTGCCATCAATAATATTGAGATAATCTGCTTCTGTTGCGGCAGGGTTGTGCTGATGCTGTAATTGCAGCACCTCGCCTTCAGCGATATCACAGGTCCCATCTGAAAATACCTGGAGTAGTGGCAAACTTTGAAAGCCGACCAGTAGATTAAAGGCACGAGCAATCAAATAGTCACCGACCAGTACGGCGGTAGCATTATCCCAAGTGGCGTTTGCTGTAGGCTTGCCACGGCGCTGACCTGACTCATCAATCACATCATCATGTACCAATGTGGCCGTGTGCAGCATCTCTGTAATTGCTGCTAAGTGCATGGCTTTTTCTGAAGGGTTATCATCAAACATGCGTGCACACAACAGCGTGATGAGCGGGCGCATGCGTTTGCCACCAGCATTAATCACATGCTGGGAGACACTCATTACCAGTTGCACTTTGGAGTTAAGGCTACCAAAAACTTGCTTGTCCATAATCTCAAAGTCATCAGCGACGATGCTTTGTATATCCGCATAGCTTGGCACGGATACAGGAGAGGGAGATGCGTTTGCTAAAGAAGTGGTCATAGTGAATAATCGTATTAATAAAAAGAAAAAACAAGGATAGTCGTCTGCTATGAGACTGACAATGTGCTTATAGTAGCATAGCTGAGTTGACAAATCGGTGAATAAAGTTTGGCAGACAGCAGCGGTATGTTGTAAGTTGCTGATTATATAAGCTATAATGGCTCTAGCCACAATTGGGTCTATGATCGACGTGTGGCAAAAGTAGTTTTTAGAACTGCTTAGAGTTATATGTCCTCAAGCCCACCGTATTGCAAGTGTCAGTACATATGGGCTAGTAAAGTACATATGGGCTAGTAATTAGGTACGATCACCACCTTAAAAAAACAAGAAGAGCGGCTTGCTTTTATGAGCAAAAAGCCGTAAAATCTTGCCTTTAATTTTTCCCTGTCGTGTTCGTCGTCGAAGTGTTGGTATTATATCAGCCACGGCACACGGGTTAAACGGAGTCAGACAATGTACGCAGTAATTAAAAGTGGTGGTAAACAGCACCGTGTAGTCGTCGATGAGCTTTTAAAAGTTGAATTGTTAAAAGCAGAGAAAGGCGAAACGATTAAATTTGAAGACGTGTTGATGGTCGTTGATGGTGACAATGTCAAAGTCGGTCAGCCAGTCGTTGAAGGTGCAAACGTAGAAGTTGAAGTGGTTGAGCATGGTCGCGGTGAAAAAATCCGTATCATCAAACACAAACGTCGTAAGCATTACCACAAAGAGCAAGGTCACCGCCAATGGTACACCTTGTTAAAAATCAAAGCGATTAACGCTTAATTATCAATAGTGAGTGCTTACTGATAAGTAATGCTTTAAAAGCTTAAGAGTTATCGCAGTAGCGATAAGTCACATTAACAAGGAGATATATCCATGGCACATAAAAAAGCTGCCGGCTCGACACGTAACGGTCGTGATTCAAACCCAAAAATGCTTGGCGTAAAAATATTTGGTGGCCAAGCAATCACAGCTGGTAACATCATCGTTCGTCAACGTGGTACAGAATTCCACGCAGGCGAAGGCGTAGGTATGGGCCGTGACCATACTCTATTTGCCCTTAATGACGGTGTGGTAAAGTTTGATACCAAAGGTAAATTTAACCGTCGTTATGTGTCTGTTGAAAGCGAGTAATTGTCGCTTTTAATAAGTCTGGATGTTTATAATCAAGACCATTGTTTATGGTTCAAATAAGACACCAGATACTGACATAAATAAAAGATCCCTATTACCAGAAGGTAGTAGGGGTTTTTTTTGCTAATCCGGTTCTGGACAAGTATAGGTATTTAGAATGATGTAACGCAATGGCTTACAAGTGTGTATGGCAGGCGTAGCAATGATTGCAATTCATGACTAGGCGTGTAATAAAAAAACTGGCACACTGTTTTCAATGTCTAATGACATGAGCGTCATATTTGAGAAATAAGCACTTATTGAATACAACAATTTATCTAAAACATTTTATCTTATGCTGTTCTGCATTTTGAGAGAGGAGTTATTATGACTTTATTGACCAAGCAAGTTTCTAAACAGCCCACCCTGAAACAAAAAGTGATGAGCGGTGCTCTAACAGGGATATTGATGGGCTCACTTGGTGTGGCAGCGCCGATGGTGGCGTTGACGCAATCAGCAACGGCAGCACCTGCGGACAACTTAGTGGCTGCTAAGCGCTTAAACAAGCTGCTGGACAACACCAAAAGCATGACAGCTGATTTTACTCAGACCACCAAGGGCGCTCGAAGTGGTACTTTTCAGGGTTCGATGAGCGTACAACGTCCAAACAACTTTCGTTGGGAAACCAAATCACCCTCTGAGCAGTTGATTGTCGCCAACGGCAACTCAATGTGGATATATGATAAAGACTTAGAGCAAGCGACTAAGCAAGGAGTCGATGCGCAAGTCGGTAACACTCCTGCTTTACTGCTATCGGGCGATCCCAATAAAATTGATAAAAACTTTAAAATCACGCAACCTTACAGTAATAAAAACTACTATGTGCTCTATCCCAAATCAGACAGTGCCAGCTTTAAGAGTTTGTCTATGAGCTTTAATGGGGGTAAGCCGGTTATGATGGTGTTAAATGATACTTTGGGTCAAACCACATCTATTAAGTTTAATAACATCAAAATGAATCCAAGTATAAGCAGCAGTCAGTTTAAATTTACACCACCGGCAGGGGTTGATGTGATCAATCAATAATCACGAACGTGTGGTAACAACTAAATGGTGTACGACCTCTAACACTAAAGCTGCACAAGCCTAAAACTGGTTTGTGCAGCTTTAGGCTAGCATCAAAAGCGCTGCGTCATAGATATTATTTCAAAATACATAATTTGTAGCATATAAAATGACTATTCAATGCAGTAACAAACTGGATTTTGACTATCTATGAGCGTATAGTAGGCAAACAGTTTATGCCAGTTGTCACGCTATTATTGACTACGTGCCATGAGTTATTAAATCAATTAAATGTGTATATATGATATTGATTTAATAAGTTTGTCTTACGTTTGAGTCAACTTTTAGTCAAATAGGTTCGACGGCCAGCTTCTATTTGCGTTAGCCATAACCCATAGATAGCCATTACTCGTGTATTGCAGTACATGTTATCTTGCTTACGCATAAAATATACTTTACGGTTGCTGCCGTTTTACTCTTGTCAATAATCTTGATAATTGGTCATTACCAGCACAGTCAACCTGTGTTTTCGTCTGCGTCAGGTACGGTCATGTCATTATGCGCTAAGTAGATTTTAGTTAGATCATAATGATGGCACTACTTATGACACTCGATTGGGTGAGGAGCACGTATTATCATGTCTGCTTTTGATTGGTCAGCAGTTGCATTTATTTTAGCAGCGCTCGGCTTGGTTGTATTTATGCTCGTCGTTCCGCGCTTACTCGGCGGACGCTCAAAAGGCTTACAAAAAGAAGAGGTATTTGAAGCGGGTGTTGTCGGAGCTGGCAACGCCCGCATTCGCTTGTCTGCAAAATTCTATTTGGTGGCGATTTTCTTTGTGATTTTCGATCTAGAAGCACTCTATTTATATGCTTATGCAGTGTCGGTTCGAGAGGCCAGTTGGCTCGGCTTTGCAGCGGCTGCCGTGTTTATTACGGTCTTAATTATCGGCTTGATATACGAGCTAAGCTTGGGTGCTATGAACTGGGCGCCTGCTGATAAACGCCGTAAAAAGCCTCGATTACAAACGGCACCTATTGGCTTTAATTTAGCAGATATCACCAAGTTTGACGGTGTCGAGGAGCTTGTGGTTGACCCTACCGGTAAAGTACCTGCTCAATCTTCCGGACAAATTAACGTCTCAAATAGTATTGAAGAGAATCGCCAACACTTAAAGAATATCGATCATATAAATACCACAGGTAATATTACTTCTGTGGATTTTTCTATATCTGAAAACCATGACAGCTCTAAGCACCAGTAATAAAGGTACTTGATGATTTTTGATACAAGGGTGCTGTCTTGGTTTTATTATTTTATTGGCTAAAAAGACAGACTCACTACGCTGCGCTATATATAAAGGTTGCATGTTATGAAATACACATTGACCAAAGCTGATCCAGAGGCAGAGCAATATCCTGCACAAACTCGCCAAACTGTAAATGACCCGATTGAAGATGAAGTGAATAAAAACGTCTTTATGGGTCGTCTAGAAGAGTTGGTTCATTCAACGGCTAACTGGGGTCGCAAACACTCATTATGGCCATTTAACTTTGGTACTTCTTGTTGCTATGTCGAGTATGCGACGACCTTGACTGCCGTCCATGATTTATCGCGTTTTGGTGCTGAGGTGATTCGAGCGTCGCCCCGTCAGGCAGATGTCATGATCGTCGCAGGAACCTGCTTTGTAAAAATGGCTCCTGTGATTCAGCGTCTTTATGAACAAATGCTTGAGCCTAAATGGGTCATCTCTATGGGTGCTTGTGCCAACTCTGGTGGTATGTATGATATTTATTCAGTGGTTCAAGGCGTGGATAAAATCATTCCAGTGGACGTGTATGTACCAGGTTGTCCACCACGTCCAGAGGCCCTGATTCAAGGTTTGATGTTACTGCAAGAGTCCATCACTAAAGAGCGTCGTCCGTTAGGTATTCATGTCAATGATCAAGGCATTTATCAACCCCAGATGACGCCTGAACGTGACCGTAAGCAAGCTGATCGTATTGCGGTGAAAAACTTACGTAGCCCAGATAGCATTTAGTGTTTGTCGATGAGTGATTAAAACCACCATCCTAGTTTAGTTATGATTAATGAAGGAATACATCATTCATGGTCACGGTAGTCAAAAACAAAGATCCTAAGATCAAGCCTGTGCCAGCAGTTATTAGAGAGCTGGAACATAAGTATGCTGGAAAGTTCGTGGTACAGCAGACCGTCGATGAGATTCCGACTGTTTGGGTGGCACGTGCTGACTTGTTAGATATTTTGTTGTTTCTGCGCAAACTGCCAAAACCTTATGTGATGCTCTATGATCTGTCTGCGATAGATGAGCGCTTACGTAAGCATCGCCAAGGTCTGCCAAATAGTGACTTTACCATTTTTTATCATTTGATGTCACTTGAGCGTAATAGTGATGTGCGCATCAAAGTGGCGTTAAGTGAAGAAGATCTTAATATCGCGAGTGCGACCAAAATATGGCCCAATGCCAACTGGTATGAGCGTGAAGTCTGGGATATGTTTGGGATTGTTTTTGAAGGGCATCCTCATCTGACTCGTATTTTATTGCCCAAATATTGGGAAGGTCACCCGCTACGTAAAGAATATCACGCTCGGGCAACTGAGTTTACCCCTTACTTCTTAAACACAGCCAAACAGCAGTATGAGCAAGAAAATCTGCGTTTTATCCCTGAAGAGTGGGGTATGAAGCGCTCTGGCCGTGACGAAGACTTTATGTTTTTGAATATCGGTCCTAACCACCCCTCAGCTCACGGTGCCTTTCGTCTGGTATTGCAGCTCGACGGCGAAGAGGTCATAGACTGTATTCCAGATATCGGCTATCACCACCGCGGTGCAGAAAAAATGGCCGAGCGTCAGACTTGGCATTCTTTTATCCCATATACCGACCGTATTGATTATCTTGGCGGTGTCATGAATGAGCTGCCGTATATCATGTCAGTTGAGAAGCTGGCTGGCATCACGGTCCCTGATCGGGCTCAGACCATCCGAATCATGATGAGTGAGTTTTTCCGTATTACCAATAATTTACTGTATGTCGGTACGTTTATCCAAGATGCTGGTGGTATGACACCGGTGTTTTATATGTTTACGGATCGTCAAAAAGCCTATGACGTGATCGAGGCGGTAACAGGTTATCGTATGCACCCTGCCTGGTTCCGTATTGGTGGGACGGCAGCAGACCTGCCCCGTGGTTGGCAGCGTTTGGTACGTGAGTTTTTGGAATGGATGCCGAAGCGTTTGGATGAGTATGTCAAAGCAGCGTTGCAAAACAGTGTGCTAAAGGGTCGCAGCCAAAATGTTGCCCAATACGATGCCAAGCAAGCATTGGCGTGGGGTGTGACGGGCGCAGGACTGCGGGCGACAGGTGTCGATTTTGACCTGCGAAAAGCGCGTCCTTATATGGGTTATGAGAATTTTGATTTTGAAGTGCCTATCGGGCACAACGGTGATGCTTATGATCGCTGTATGATCAAAATCGAAGAGATGCGCCAATCCATGCGTATCATTCGTCAGTGTATGGATCATATGCCGCAAGGGCCTTATAAAGCGGATCATCCGCTCGCTGTGCCACCGCCCAAAGACCGTACTTTAAATGATATCGAAACGCTGATTAATCACTTTATATCGGTATCTTGGGGGCCTGTCATGCCAGCAGGTGAGTGCTCAACGATGGTAGAGGCCACCAAAGGCATCAATAGTTACTATATCACCTCAGATCGAGCCACGATGAGCTATCGTACTCGCATTCGTACGCCTACTTTTGCCCATTTGCAGCAGATGCCGTCGGTCATCAATGGCTCGCTGGTATCTGATGCCATCATGTATCTGGCGTCAATTGACATCGTAATGGCTGATTGTGATCGCTAATATGTTGGTCATGATTGGGTGTGTGACGATCTAAAAGGTAAAATGAGTAAATTTAAATGTAAGCGCCAACTGGCACACCAAATCGTAGTACCGGTCTAAACATAGCAATATCCGGCTACGTGATGAGTGAGGAAAGAAAAAAGACTATGAAAATTGTTTCCGATAAAGCGCCAAAAGTAGATGTGGCAAGCATCCTAACTGCTGCTGAAATCACGGCTATTCATGAGTTTGTACAGCACTACCCGCAGGCGCGCGCTGCCTCATTGGATGCCCTAAAAATCGTCCAAAAACGTAATGGCTGGGTTGATGACGCACAAGTCAATGCCATTGCAAATATCTTAGATATACCAGTCACAGATATCGACGGGGTTGCCACTTTTTTTAACCGTATTTATCGGCAGCCTGTCGGGCGGCATGTCATTTTGATATGTGACTCGGTGGCCTGTTATTTGACAGGGTATGAGGCGTTATCTGCCGAAATACGGTCACAGCTAGGCATCGAATACGGTCAGACAACGACAGATGGTCGTTTTACACTATTGCCGATTTGCTGTTTAGGTAATTGTGACAAGGGTCCGGCAGTGCTGATAGACGAAGACACTTATGGCCCTGTTCAGCCTTCTGAGGTCGCACAGTTATTGGAGCTATACGAATGAGTTTAACGATTTCTGAGCAGATTGCTCGCCGTAATCAAGGTAAGGCACCCAGTCAGCTGAATGAACAGCGCACGCCTATTTATGGTGATAAAACAACTGCCACTAGCGAAACAAAACCGCTGACATGGCGTTTGGCGCATCATGATGCGGTGCTCGATTTGGCCACATATCAGTCTCTACAAGGCTTTACGGGTTTAAAAGAAGCTCTGTCTAAAGCGCCAAAAGATGTAGAAGGTATGATCAAAGCCGCCAACGTCAGAGGCCGTGGTGGTGCAGGCTTTAACGCGGGACTAAAATGGTCTTTTATGTCGCCACCAGATGGTCTGCCACGCTATCTTATCTGTAACGCAGATGAGATGGAGCCTGGGACCTTTAAAGACCGGCTGCTGATGGAGCGTTTGCCATTTCAGCTGATTGAAGGCATGCTCATCACTGCTCATGCAATCGGCGCTACTGATGGATATATCTTTATCCGCGGCGAGTATATTTTAGCGGCTGAGCGCTTGGTTGCTGCCATTGAAGAATGTCTGGCAAACAACTTGATGGGCGACAATATACTGGGCTCAGACTTTAGTTTTCATCTGCATGTGCATACAGGCGCTGGACGTTACATTTGTGGTGAAGAAACAGCCCTTATTAACTGCTTGGAAGGTCGCCGTGCCAACCCTCGTACCAAACCACCATTTCCACAGATCTCTGGGGCATGGGGCAGACCAACCGTGGTCAACAACGTTGAAACGTTATCTAATATGCCTGCCATCTTAAATCATGGCGTAGATTGGTATCAGTCACTGTCTCAAATAAAAGGTAAAAGTGAAACTCCAGGTACCAAGCTGTTTGGTTGTTCAGGACTGGTCAATGATCCTGGATTGTGGGAGTTGCCCTTCGGATACACGGCTCGTGAAATCATTGAAGAGCTGGCAGGCGGCATGAAAGATGGCAAAAAACTAAAGGCTTGGCTGCCGGGCGGCGCTTCAACAGACTTTTTGACCCCTGATCATCTGGACGTTGTTATGGACTTTGATAGCATTCAAAAGGCTGGTAGCCGTATGGGGACAGGGCTTATCATGGTCGTTGATGAAACGCAAGATATGGTGCCGCTACTGCGTAATCTTGAGATTTTCTTTCAGCGTGAGTCGTGTGGTTTTTGTACGCCGTGCCGAGATGGACTGCCTTGGGGTGTCAAGTTATTGACCGCCATTAATGATGGAGAAGGTCAGATAGGTGATGTAGAAAAGCTGGAAGGACTCACTCGTGATTTGTGGATTGGCAAGACCTTCTGTGCCCATGCCCCTGGTGCCATGGAGCCGCTTATGAGTGCGATTAAATACTTCCGTCCTGAGTTCGATGCAAAGATCACTCAGGCGATTGGCGAAGAGGTTATTGAAGCGGCAGCCAATCAGCGGCCAGTAGTGAAATAAGGAGAGCGGCATGGCAGTCATACATATTGATGGGACCACTGTCGAAGTAGATAGCGCAGATAATTTGCTACAGGCATGTTTGTCGCTTGGTATAGATGTCCCGTATTTTTGTTATCATCCAGCGTTAGGCTCAGTTGGGTCTTGTCGTCAGTGTGCAGTTAAGCAGTATCAAAACCTCGAGGATATGGAAGCAGGCCGTGGTCGCTTGGTGATGTCATGTATGGTCGCTCCTGGCGACGACATGTATATCTCAGTCACTGATGAGGAAGCAAAGGCATTTCGTAAGTCGATGGTCGAGCTATTGATGACCAACCATCCGCATGATTGTCCAACTTGTGAAGAAGGTGGCCATTGTCATCTGCAGGACATGACCTATATGTCTGGTCATAATCGTCGTCGCTACCGCTTTACCAAACGTACGCACCACAACCAAGATCTTGGGCCATTCATCGCTCATGAAATGAACCGCTGTATTGCTTGTTATCGCTGTGTGCGCTTTTATAAGGATTATGCCGGTGGTGAAGACTTGGGTGTGTATGCCTCCAATAACCGTGTCTACTTTGGCCGTGATAAAGACGGTCAGTTAGAAAGCGAGTTTTCAGGTAACCTAACCGAAGTATGCCCAACAGGGGTGTTTACCGATCAAACCCACTCTGAGCGCTATAACCGTAAGTGGGACATGCAGTATGCGCCTAGTATTTGTCAGGGCTGTTCGGCCGGCTGCAACACTTCGCCAGGGGAGCGCTATGGCGAGCTGCGCCGTATCGAAAATCGCTATAACGGAGAGGTTAATCGTTACTTCTTATGTGATCGTGGTCGCTTTGGTTATGGTTATGTCAACCGCTCTGATCGACCAACACAAGCGCTGGAGCGTATCAATGATAAGCATGTCAAAATCAATATTGATTATGCTTTAGATGAGACCATCAAGCGTATCCAAGATAAAAAAGTCATTGGTATCGGCTCTCCAAGAGCCAGCTTAGAGACTAACTTTGCTCTAAAAAATCTGGTCGGCTTTGATCAGTTCTCAACAGGTCTGAATCATCAGCAGCAAGCCTTGGTCAATAAATGCATCGAGGTGCTGAGCACTGAAGGTATTTACAATCCTAGTATGACGGACGTCGAGAGTCATGATGCGGTACTGATACTGGGCGAGGATATCACACAGACTTCACCACGTTTGGCGTTATCAGTACGCCAATCAGCAAAAAACAAAGGCTTTAAGATGGCAGCGGCATTGCAAACGCAACCGTGGCTAGCCGAACCTGTCAAACGTATCGCTCAAGAGGCGCTCAGTCCGGTGTATGTCATCGATGTTACTCAAACCAAATTAGAGGATATCAGTAAGGTGAGTGTGGTGGCAACACCTGAAGATATCACTACACTTGGCTTTAAAGTGGCTGATGAGATTGCAAGCTTAAGCGATGATTTGACACAAATATCAGAGCCACAAGCAGACAGTGAAATGGATGCGATGCAAGCATTGGCTCAACAAATCGCTTACGACTTGATTCAAGCGGATAAGCCGCTTGTCATTTCAGGTAGTGGCTTGTCTTCTACCGCCTTGATAGAGGCAGCAGCGCAGATTACTCAAGTACTCACGCAAAAACGTGCCGATATCAAAGCAACTGAGCAGCAGCAAGTGGACGAACACAACGCCAAGGTTCAGGCCACGCAGGCCCAAGCCGTTGCCGCTGATGATCAGCCTGAAGAAGATAAAGAGCTCGACGCCAAACCAGAAAAACCTAATACAGGCACTGATAAAGACGCACAAGACGATATTAATCGTGAGCCTGCAGATAAGCTTGAGCTTAAAGAAGTGAATAAAAGCTATCAGGCGCAAGCAGGCATCTACTTAACGGTCCCTGATGCCAACAGTATGGGGGTCTGTATGCTTGGTGGCCAGTCAGTAGAAGAGCTGCTCGCAACCGAGTTTGATGTGGTCATCGTCGCTGAAAACCAGCTCACTGATGCAATAGATGCTGATAAGCTTACCCATTTATTGATGGATAAAACAGTCATTGCATTAGATCATCAGTTGCTTGACTGGCATAAGGACGTCGATATTGTACTGCCAGCGGCAAGCTTTGCTGAAGCTGATGGCACCTTGGTCTCGGCTGAAGGTCGTGCTCAGCGTTTTTTCCAAGTATATGACAACAACTACTATCATCCAATGAGCAGCATCAAAGAAGGCTGGCGCTGGCTCCATGCGGTGCATAGTAGTATTGAGGGTAGGGAAGTCGACTGGACACAGCTTGATGATGTGATCAATAGCTTGGTAGCCACCCACCCCAAGCTTGCAGGGATAAAAGATGCGGCGCCCGATGCTGATTATCGCATTACTGGCCTTAAGATTGCTCGTCAGCCACGTCGTTACTCGGGCCGTACCGCTATGCGTGCGCCAATATCTGTTCATGAGCCGATGCAGCCTAAAGACTTGGATACAGGTTTGACCTTCTCGATGGAAGGCTACAGTGGTAAGCAGACTCAAAGCGCCATGATTCCATTTGCCAATGCAGCAGGCTGGAACTCACCGCAGGCATGGAATAAATATCAGGATAAAGTCGGCGGTAGCCTAAAAGGTGGCGATCCTGGGGTGCGCTTATTTGATCAACTAGAGCGTTTAGCAGCTCGTCAATACGTGGCCCCAGAGGTCGTGTCTAGCACGACGACGAATATCGACAAGGGTCAAGCCAAGCTGGTTCCTATCTACAATATTTATGCCAGCTCAATGATGGTATCACGTAGTCCAAGAGTCGCAAGTCAGTTACCAGAGGCTACATGGCGCATTGGTATTGATGATGCGCAAGACTGGAATGTGAGTGAAGGTGATTATTTGGCAATAGAGATTGATAAGCAGCAAATCACGTTACCCGTGCAGATAGTGCACTATCTGGCCGAAGGCTGCATTGGCTATCCAGTAGGTCAGGTCAGCATCGTCCATCCATCGATGCCAGCTTCGGTACGTAAGGTTGATGCACCAATGAACATGACGGGTGCTATGGCTGAAGATTCAGCATCATTAAGCACCGATACTGCCAATCGTGCGACCAGCGCGCCGATCAATACGCAGGAGATGTAATATGTCATTTACCCGTGTTATTCCCGATGTGCCAAGTTTTTTGACTGGGATGATGACTTATGAGACTTGGTCCATATTATTTATGGTGGTTCAGGCGGTTGTCATATTTTTAGTCGTGGTTATTGTGGCGGCACTGATGATTGTCTATGAGCGCCGCATGCTGGCATTGTGGCAAGATCGATATGGTCCAAACCGTGTCGGTCCTTTTGGCTCTTTGCAGTTGGTAGCAGATATGCTAAAAATCTTCTTCAAAGAAGATTGGACACCAAAATTTACCGATAAGTTTATCTTCGTGCTTGCGCCTGCAGTGGCAATGTTTACGGCGTTAGCATCGTTTGCGATTATTCCAGTGTCACCAACGCTTGGGGTGGCGGATTGGGACATTGGCATTCTGTTTTTCTTTGCTATGGCGGGTATCGCTGTCTATGCTGTGCTATTCGGTGGCTGGGCATCGGCAAACAAGTTCTCCTTACTCGGTGGGCTGCGCTCGGCAGCCCAAACCATCAGTTACGAAGTGTTTTTGGGATTGTCATTGATGGGTGTGGTCGCTTTGACCGGATCTTTTAATCTGCGTGCCATCGTCGAGGCGCAGGCGGATGGTTGGTATATCATCCCGCAGTTTTTTGGGTTTTTGACCTTTGTCGTGGCAGGGGTGGCCGTGACGCACAGACACCCATTTGACCAGCCAGAAGCAGAGCAAGAACTTGCTGAGGGTTATCATGTCGAATATTCTGGCATGAAATTTGGTATGTTCTTTATTGGAGAATATGTCAACGTGGTCTTAATCTCGGCCCTGATGACTTGCTTGTTCTTTGGTGGCTGGCTTGCTCCCTTTAATTTGAATATTCCGTTTATTCCGCCAGCTTTTTGGTTCATGATTAAGACGCTGTTTTTTATGACGCTGTTCATTTTGGCTCGTGGCTCGCTTATGCGTCCTCGCTATGATCAAGTGATGAACTTTGGCTGGAAGGTTTGCCTACCGGTGACCCTAATTAATCTGCTGGTTACCGCAGCGGTAATTTTGCTGATGAGCTAAAGCAATGCTGATAAGGATAACCTCATGTTAGCTACAATAAAAAAGACGATCATTGGTATGTTTACCATTGTTCGTAGTATGTGGATGGTCAATAGCCATGCTATACGTCCTAGAGATACGATTCTTTATCCTGAAGAGCCGGTGCCAGTGCCGCCACGGTTTCGTGGACGTATTGTGCTCACCCGTGATCCTGATGGTGATGAACGCTGCGTTGCTTGCAACCTATGTGCAGTGGCATGTCCAGTGGGCTGTATTTCGTTACAAAAAGCGGAGCGTGAAGATGGACGCTGGTATCCAGAGTTTTTCCGTATCAACTTCTCTCGCTGCATCTTTTGTGGGATGTGTGAAGAGGCGTGTCCGACTACTGCCATTCAAATGACGCCTGATTTTGAGCTGGGCGAATATGTGCGCCAAGACTTGGTTTATGAAAAAGAGCATCTGCTAATCTCAGGACCTGGTAAGTATCCTGATTATAACTACTATCGTGTGACTGGCATGGCGGTAGCAGATAAACCAAAAGGGGCAGCGCAGAATGAAGCTGAGCCTGTTGATCTAAGGAGCTTGCTACCATGATGACTATCTTAAATAGTCCAGATTTGGCAGGATTTTATGCACTGGCCGCTGTGGCTATCTTTGCCAGTTTGCGAGTGATTATCCATGCCAATCCCGTGCATGCTATTTTGTCGATGATTGTCTCGCTGTTGGCGATATCAGGCATATTTTTTGTGTTGGGTGCACCTTTTGCGGGTGCGCTTGAGATTGTGGTATATGCCGGCGCTATTATGGTGCTCTTCGTTTTCGTCATTATGATGCTCAACTTAGGTATGACCAATGATAGCCGTGAGGAACGTTGGCTTGATGCAAAAACATGGGCCGTACCGACAGGACTGACACTTATTATTGCTGCTGTGCTGTATGCGATGATTGGTCTCAATCATGATCCAGCTGCCACTATTGGCGGTACGACCATACCTGCTAAGGCCGTGGGTACTGTGTTGTTTACCAAATATGTACTGTTAGTAGAAGTGGCTGCATTGTTACTGCTGGCAGCACTGGTTGCTGCTTATCATTTGGGCAAAGAGTCTAAAGATGAATATGTTGACACGGATGAGCCCGGTATCAATAGCACGGACAATACACAAGACTTTCATCCAAACGTTGTGAGCATAGGCAGAGATGACAGCCATACCAGTGGTACTGAGGTCGGCAGTACTTTGGATAAAGTAGAGCCATACCAAGATAAAGATGTGGATCCGCATGACTATGTCGGGATGCAGGTAGGCGTACAACGAGCTGTGCGCAAGGAGTCAGACTGATGGTATTAGCAGCAAGTGGGGCACAAGAGGTGTCAAATGTGCCGTTTGCCCATGAGGTTGCAGGTTTAGTACAGCCGGCCGCTGAGGCACAGAGTGTATTGGGCGTGATACCTATAAGTCACGGACTGATATTGGCGGGTATTTTATTTGCCATTGGTTTGTGTGGCGTCATGGTCAGGCGCAATTTTTTATTCATGCTCATGAGTCTTGAGATCATGATGAATGCAGCAGCACTGGCGTTCGTAGTGGCAGGCAGTCGCTGGGTCGACCCAGATGGGCAAGTCATGTTTATCTTTATCTTGACCTTAGCCGCTGCTGAAGCCGCCATTGGTTTGGCTATATTATTGCAGTTTTATCATAAGCGTGGGCATCTTGATGTCGATAGCGCCAATGAGATGAAAGGATGATGCCATGAGTTTATTACCATTAACCTTTATATTACCGCTCATTGGCTTTTTGATTTTAGCCTTTATGCGTGATCGGTTAACTGAACAACAAGCAGCGATGGTTGGTGTCGGTAGCATGGGGCTATCGGCACTATGTACACTAATCGTGAGCTATGCTTTTTTGAGCACTTATGCTACTGGCAGCGTTGTGCAGGTGCCACTATGGACTTGGTTTCAAGTCGGTGATTTTGCGCCAAGCTTTGGGCTCAGCTTTGATGGTTTAGCCCTAACCATGCTCAGTGTGATTACGGGCATCGGTTTTTTGATTCATATGTTCGCTGCTTGGTATATGAAAGGTGATCCAGGTTTTGCTCGCTTCTTTAGCTATATGAACCTGTTTGTGGCCAGTATGTTGTTATTGGTATTAGCGGACGATTTACTGCTGTTATACCTTGGCTGGGAAGGCGTTGGTATTTGCTCGTATTTATTGATTGGTTTTTATTTTGAAAACCGAGCCAACGGTCGTGCAGCGATGAAAGCCTTTACGGTCACCCGTGTCGGTGATGTGTTTTTGGCCTTCGGGTTGTTTTTATTATTCCGTGAGTTTGGCACGTTAAATATTCAAGAGATCATCACTCGTGCGCCTGAAGTATTTGATGTTAATAGTCCGACAATGATCCTAACCACCATGATGATCGTCGGTGGCGCAATGGGTAAATCAGCACAGATTCCATTACATACTTGGCTGGCAGATGCGATGGCAGGTCCGACCCCAGTATCGGCATTGATTCATGCCGCTACAATGGTCACGGCAGGGGTTTACTTAATTGCTCGTTTACATCCCTTGTTCATTTTGACCCCAGGGATTTTATTATACTGGGTCGGTGCGGTTGGTGCTTTGACGCTGGTTGTCGCTGGGTTCTGTGCATTGGTACAGACAGATATTAAGCGTATTTTAGCGTATTCGACCATGAGTCAAATCGGCTACATGTTTTTGGCGCTCGGTGTGGGCGCTTGGCAAGGTGCTGTCTTTCATTTGATGACTCATGCCTTTTTTAAAGCGCTGCTGTTTTTGGCCTCAGGCGCAGTCATATTGGCAGTGCATCATGAGCAAAACATCTTTAAGATGGGCGGGCTGCGTACCAAGATACCCTTAGTGTTTTGGTGTTATATCATTGGCGGTGGTGCACTGGCAGCGATACCTTGGGTGACGGTTGGTTTTTATTCTAAAGAAGCGATTCTTTGGGAGACCTATGCCACAGGGCATCAAGTACTGTTTTATATGGGGGTGTTCGGTGCTTTCTTAACCGCACTTTATACTTTCCGTATGATCTGGATCATCTTTTTTGGTGAAGAAAAAACCCCTGCACACAAGCTATCTGGCATCTCATACTGGTTGCCGCTTACCGTATTGCTCGTGTTATCAACTGCTGTCGGGGCGTGGATTACGCCCCCATTACAAGGGGTGTTGCCAGAGAGTGTGGGTCATCTCCTAGAGGTGGCAGGTCATGCTGATGGCAAGCATACGGCGGAGTATATCGCTATGGGTGCGATGGTCGCAGGTCTTGTGTTAGCAGCGTTATTGTATGTGGTTGATAAAGGTCAGATGTTATCACGCTTTAAGCAGACACGGATTGGTGGGGCGCTATATCATTGGTGCTACCACGGTATGGGCTTTGATGCATTATACGACTTGGTGTTTGTAAAGCCTTTCTTGTTAATAGGCCGTTTATTTAAAGCTGACCCTGTCGATAAGACGTGGAATATAATGCCAATGTTGGCTCGAGTGGGCAATAAAGCTTTGTCTGCCACGCAAACAGGGTCACTTCGGGGTTATGCTGCAAGCTTTGGCTTGGGAGTAGCTGTGTTGCTGGTGCTGGTAATGATTACGGTGGTGTAAAATGATTGAGTTACAACAAACGTGGATGCTACCGGCATTGATTGCTATTCCGTTTATTGCCGGATTGCTATGTTGGTTGGTTGAGCGCTTTAATAAACGTCTGCCACGCTGGATTGCCTTAATTGGTATGATGTTGACCTTTGGTCTGTCGATGGTGCTATGGCAGTACGGTGATTTTGCTGGCATGAGTAAGCAGGTCATTGCGCCTGAGTCTACGGTGCCTTGGATTGCTGAGTTTAGTGTGCCGTGGATACCTAGCTTTGGTATTAGCTTTCATTTGGCGCTTGATGGGCTATCGCTAATGATGGTTGCCTTGACTGGTCTGCTTGGTGTCGCTGCCGTGGCCTGTTCATGGAATGAGATTCAGCGCCGAGTGGGCTTCTTTCATCTGAACTTGCTATGGAGTTTAGGCGGCGTCATTGGTGTGTTTTTGGCCATTGATTTGTTTTTATTCTTCTTCTTTTGGGAGATGATGCTGGTTCCGATATACTTCTTGATTGCCCTTTGGGGACATGATGTGGTCGGTGGTAAAACCAAAGAGTACGCGGCTACCAAGTTCTTTATTTATACCCAAGCATCTGGGCTTATCATGCTTATTGGTATCTTGCTGCTCGTGCTGTTTAACTATGTCTATAGCGGTGTGATCAGCTTTAACTATAATGATTTGCTCGGTACGTCACTTGGCGGCTGGGAATACCCAATCATGCTGTGCTTCTTTATCGGTTTTGCGGTTAAGTTGCCAATTATGCCATTTCATGGTTGGCTGCCCGATGCACATGCACAGGCACCCACAGCAGGTTCGGTGGATTTGGCAGGGGTGCTGATTAAGACTGCCGCTTATGGTCTGATTCGTTTTGTCTTACCGTTATTTCCTGCGGCTTCACAAGACTTTGCCCCCATTGCGATTACTTTGGGTACCATCGGTATCTTTTATGGCGCATGGCTGGCCTTTATGCAAACCGATATGAAGCGCCTACTGGCCTATACCAGTATCTCGCATATGGGTTTTGTGGTGTTAGCAATTTATGCAGGTACCTTACTCAGTCTCCAGGGTTTAATGATACAAATGCTGGCGCATGGTCTGAGCTCAGCGGCGCTATTTATTATGGCAGGTCAGCTATACGAGCGTCTGCATACTCGTGATTTGACTCTGATGGGTGGTATGTGGGGACAGTTCCGCTACTATGCACCTATCTTGATGTTTTTCTGCGCCGCCTTATTAGGGATTCCTGGTACAGGTAACTTTATCGGCGAGTTTATGATTTTGTTTGGTGCATTTGCGCAGTATCCAGTCTTTGTGGTGCTCGCAACCTTTAGTTTGGTATTGGCAGGTCTATACTCATTAATATTGATTTATCGGGCGTTATTTGGTGTTAATAATATCGAAAAGGTGGCACTACATGAGACCAAGTCGCATGGTTTACCAGCACGCAAAGTGAAAGACTTGGGTAAGCGTGAGCTGTCATTATTATTGATGTTAGCGGCAGGGTTGGTATGGCTTGGTCTGTACCCACAGCCGTTCCTTGATACCTCAAATCACGCCATGCAGTGGATCAATAATGCTTATATTTACAGTCAGGTGACGCAGGTCGATATGTCGCCGTTACTTGATGCAATGGAGGCACGTTAAGTCATGAATGAATTTACGATGAATGATTTGATGGTGCTCATGCCATATGCGCCAATCATTATAGTAGCAGTGACCTCTTTGCTGGCTATGATTGCCATTACAATTCAGCGCTCACACTTTGTCACAGCGACCATTAGCGTCGTGGGGCTAAACGTTGGCTTATTTACTTTAATCGGTCAAATCACAGGTGTCATAGACAGTGGCGCAGTTGTCGCTAGCGCTGAGCAGTTGTTTGTTGTTGATAGCTTTGCCAAGTTTAATATGGTGGTTATTTTTATCTGTGCTTTGGCTTGCTGTACCTTGGCATACGCCTATCTGGCAAACCTAAAAGACAACAAAGACGAGCTTTATTTGTTGCTGCTGCTCTCGACTACTGGGGCACTACTGATGGTATCAGCGCAGCATATGGCGGCATTCTTTATGAGTCTTGAGCTGCTGTCGATACCTTTGTATGGACTATTGTCTTATACCTATATGCGCAACCGCTCGCTGGAGTCGGGGCTTAAGTACTTAGTGCTATCAGCGACCGCCTCAGCCACCATCTTGATGGGTATGGCGTTTATTTATGCTCAAGTTGGCTCACTGGCATTTAAGCCGATTAGTCTTGTATTGGGCAGTATGTTTGAGTCGCCATTGCTGATATTAGGGGCGGCATTGATGCTGTTTGGTATCGCCTTTAAACTCTCAGCTGCACCGTTTCATATGTGGACGCCAGACGTTTATGAGGGCGCACCAGCACCTATTGCGACGTACTTAGCTTCGGTATCAAAAGTGGCGATGATGGCGCTGGCAGTACGTTTTTTAATTGACAGCGCATTGTTGGCATTGCCATCCGTACAGATGCTATTGGTGGTTATGGCGACCTTGTCTATCCTAGCGGGTAATTTGCTGGCGGTACGTCAGACCAGCCTGAAGCGTCTCTTAGGTTATTCGTCTATTGCTCATATGGGCTATGTATTGATCGTTATCGTCAGTATCGGGGCGGCAGCTGATAGTATCTCTAGCATGTATATGGCGATTTATGCCTTTACCTCTATTGGTGCCTTCGGCGTGGTGACCTTGATGTCAAGTCCCTATCGTCAATCTGGTGAAGCCGATGACCTATCA
Organism: Psychrobacter coccoides; assembly: GCF_017498085.1. Lineage (GTDB taxonomy): Bacteria > Pseudomonadota > Gammaproteobacteria > Pseudomonadales > Moraxellaceae > Psychrobacter > Psychrobacter coccoides. The sequence goes on along the minus strand of NZ_JAGBKM010000013.1, from coordinate 40,603 downwards.
CACTATCAAGGGCTGTTTTGGCGTCGTCCGATCATCACTGCAGTGATGACTATTATGATGTTGTCTTTGGCTGGTATACCACTGACAGCAGGCTTTATCACCAAGCTGTTTGCGATACTGGCTGCGGTACAAGGGACCAATTGGTTCTTAGCGGCGATGATTATCTTAGGTAGCGCTATTGGGCTTTTCTATTACTTGCGTGTGATGCTGACGTTATTCAAACGTCCCAAGCAGTTCATTGAGTTTGATGTCGCAGGGCAGTGGGGCATTCGTGTAGGCGGACTGATGGTGATCGGTGTCACTGTGGTGATTATTTACTTTGGTGTCTTGCCAAACAGCCTCATCGTTTGGTCAGATATGGCACGTATTTGGTAGTTCATACCTTGTCTAAAACGAAAGATAATAGGCAGCCGTTATTATTGTTTATCTGCTGTTACTGTTAGAAAACCAAGATGCGCCAGGTTTATGTTAAGCTTGGCGCATCTTTTGCTTTGTATTTTAATAATTCATACCAGTAGCGCTTTTGAGCTTATGACAGTTTTATTTTCAACGGATTATATAAAATATTATTAATAAAAATGAGAGTGACAAATTACTATGAGTGACAATATTCAAACTGTAAAAGTACTGAGTAAAACCACATGGACCCCAAACTTATTTAGCTTTACAGTGACCCGTCCAGACAGCTTTAAGTTTACCGCTGGGCAGTTTGTACGATTAGGGGTCAATCCCAGTCAGCTACAACACTATAAAAAACTAAATGGCACAGCAGATGAGAGCTTAGATGAAGATATCTTCCGAGCTTATTCGATTGTGTCATCGCCATTTGATGAGATACTAGAGTTCTTTTCTATCGTCATCTCTGATGGGGCGTTTACCTCACAATTGCAGTATCTAGAGGTGGGCGATGAGCTGTTATTAAATACAATGCCTTTTGGGTTTTTAACCTTGGCCCGCTATCAAAAACCCTTGCCTAAGGATTTATGGTTATTAGCGACAGGGACGGGACTGGCTCCGTTTTTATCGATGTTGCAAGACTTGCAGACATGGGAAGACTATGAGCACATCGTTTTGGCTTATAGTGCCCGCTCAAAAGAAGAGCTGGCCTATATCGAAAAAATCGAAAGCCTACAAGAGGACTTTGGCTCGCTAGTCGACAACCCAGCTAAATTAATATTTGTCCCCATCGTCACCCGTGAGCCGATGGGCGATGCGCTCACTGAGCGTTTGCCTAAGCTGCTGGTTAATGGCAAGTTAGAAGCGCGTGCTGGTATCAAGCTGGATAAAGACAGCGCTCATGTGATGCTGTGTGGTAACCCTGAGATGGTCGAAGATACCAAAGAGACACTAAAAGATCTGGGGCTGGTGATGAACCGCCGCGGTGAAGGGAATATTGCGGTAGAGAACTACTGGTAAAAGACCCATTACTGGCAAAAGATCAGCAAATAGATATCGTCAAGTGGCTACGAAAAACGCTGCCACTTAATCAAAATAAAGTAGAAGCGTTTAAATATGGATATTCTATACCAGACGCTTTAATCAAGATTACTCTTGAGCAGGTTTGACGGCGTCCTCAATAGGATTGATAGGGCCTTGCATCAGCTCGGGATCATCATCGTCGCTGATAATATCATCGATGTTATTAGCACCGATTAAGTCACGATAGTTCACCTGTGTTTTTAGTACAAGCTGCTCTTCTTCAAGCTCACCATAATTGACCTGCACTTTATGTAAGGTGCTGATAATCTTTTTATTCTTTTTTAGCCAACGGTTGATATCAAGATAAATAATCTCTTCCTTGGCACGAGCAATATTAATATACGACAAGATAAAGCCCAGTGGGTCTTTTTTGAGCACACTGTGATAAAACCAAATAAATAGCTTGATACCTTGACGTTTTATAAATGATTCACAGCGTAAGTTAAGGACGTCAGTATACGTCTGCTGACCAAAGACAAAGCGTTGGACGTTACGATCAAGCTGCACATGTACTAGACTAAAGTTACTGGCCACCTCAGCATAAATCCCAGCCACATTTAACGTGCAATACAAGCGAAACCAATCATCATGCAGCTCAACCCGCAGCTCTAAGATAGACTTAACATTATCAGTGACGAATTTTTGTAAGGCATCATTAACATAAGTCTGAGCCACCGGTAGGGCCAGCTCGTCATCTAGCTTATCCACGCCTTTATTGTAGAGGTTTTTGATGGACTGACTTAAGCTCTCCCAGCCATCGCTAAACGATTCGCTAAAGCGATAGCCAAGATTGTCAGCGAACTCGTCAAAATTATCAGAGGTAGGCAAACTCGTCATCCTTATCTTTGTAGGGTGTCAACACTAAAAAGCCTTAAAAACTAAGAAGCATTAAAAGCTAAAGTAGTATATCGCAAAACGGTAGCGCAAAAAGCACTGGGCGTCACATTGTAGCAAATAATTCATGGTAACAAATACCCCAAGCAAGACAAGCTATAGGATTGACTTGAGTCAAATAAGGGCTATGTTATGATGGGGCGGGCAAAGTCATCTTGTAGAATGAATCGACTAAAGTTGCAGCACTTGGTATAGTGTGTGCCGTTTTTATTTTGGCGTGATTAATGCCTGAAAGAATAGAAAAATCTGAAAGGAAAGTCATTATTTTTACTGCTACTCTAACTGCGATAATGTAGAATAGCAGCAAATGATTCATGGCCCAGATATAAATGAGGGCCATTGTATTTATACTGGTTAATTGAGACCTATTTTGGCCCATATTAAAGACTCTCAAAGTTATCACTTCTCGGCGCAAGCACCAAGGCGTGATTTTAGTATGCCAATCGCTGTTGTGATTGCGCTAATAGTGCATATCGTGTTGATTTTTGGGGTCAGCTTTTCTATGGGTAGCGATCCAGCAGCGATGATGCAGGATGTGGCCAAGGCCTTGACGGACAACATGCAGCCTAATGAAGACGCACACTTTATCGCCAATGCTTCCCAAGAAGGGGGCGGTTCGATACGCCAGCAAGTCAGACAAGAAAGCACCCAGGCCAGTCCACTGACGGCAGAGCAAATGAGCGAAACGCAAGATGTGCTCAATATGCAGCGCAAGGTGCGTCAGCAGCGCTATCAAGAAAGCTATCTGCGGACCTCTTTGAGCTGGCGGCAAGCGACTGTAGAGTCTGATAATGACAGTAAACAAGCACAGGATGATGTAGCAGCACAAGAGGAGCGCTTGCGTAAGCAAATTGCGACCTTAGAAGCACAGTTGTCACAGCGTCAGCAAGTCTATGCAACTAAGTCTAAGGTAGCGACTGTCGATAGCAATTCTACCACCCGTGGCGCCGCTGCCGATTATATAGAAGCTTTTCGTGAGCAGGGTGAGCGTGTCGGCAACTTGCACTATCCAGTCCAAGCAAGAGCGCAAGGTATTGTAGGAGAGGTCCGTTTGATGGTGATTATCAGAGACGATGGTACTGTGAAAGCCATTCGTTTGCTAGAGAGTTCGGGCTCGACCATATTAGATGAAGCGGCCAAGCAGTCAGTAAGACAGGCAGCGCCCTTTGGCAATTTTACTGAAGATATGAGTGATATCGTTGAGCTGCGTTTGATACGTACCTATCGCTATAGTGACAAGGTAGAGGTAACTTATTAGGGCCTGTTAAATATTCAAATATTAGTACTGTTGATTGCTAAGATTGTCCCAAATCAGGCATAAACGGTACAAAATAAAAGTATAATTTTGAACGCCACTCATAATATCTTATTAATACAATCAAACATAAAGAGTCAGTATGGAATTTTTAGGTTTTACAGTAGATGTTGCAGCTTTGACCAGTAATGCAGTCAGTTTGGCTATCAAGATTGCTTTAGCCATATTAATATTCGTAGTAGGACGTTGGCTAGCCAAAAAGGCAGTCACATTTTCTCATGGTATTATGCTGCGTAGCCACCTAGATGACACCGTGGCTAACTTCTTGGGCCGGATGCTGTATGGTGTGCTATTGGTCGTGGTTGTTTTGGCAGCCTTAAGTAAAGTTGGCGTCCAGACCACCTCGGTCGTTGCTATACTTGGTGGTGCCGCAGTAGCGATTGGTTTGTCGTTAAAAGATCAGCTGTCAAACTTCGCTGCAGGTATTATGATTGTGACCTTTCGCCCATTTGTACGTGGTGATTATGTGCAGATTAGCAGCTACACGGGTACGGTGACTGAGATTACTTTGATTAATACCCATTTGACGACCATTAACAATCACGACATTATCATTCCCAACAGCGATATCACCACCTCAGCGGTGACCAATTATACGGCATTGCCCAATCGCCGTGTCGATATCACGGTGGGTATAGGCTATGATGCTGATATCAAGACTGCTAAAAACGTCATGCTCAGTCTTGCCAAAAACAATCCGATGGCCTTTACCGACCCTGAGCCCATCGTGCGTGTCACCAACTTAGGGGATAACTCGGTAGATTTAACCTTAAATGTATGGACGACGAACGATGATTGGTGGACGATGCAATGTGATTTGCTAGAGCAGTTCAAGCATGCCCTAGATGACGAGAAGATTGAAATTCCATTCCCGCAGCGTAGTGTCCATGTCAAAGGCTTAGATCAGATGATCAATCAGATGGGACAGTCACAAAAGTTGCCTATGGACAAAGACTAGGTACTGCCCACAGGTTTATGACACAGAAAAAAGGGGCTGAGTTAAATAACCGCTCAAATCACACTTAAGTGGTTGGTAGATAGGGATTTGGTAAGTTTAGGCTTGCCAAAATCTCAATCTCAAAGCTTTCCATCTCATCTTGCTCAGCTTGTCCGAGCTCATGATCAAAGCCCAAAAGGTGCAAAATGCCATGTACTAATAGATGGCTGATGTGCTGCACTACGGTTTTGTCTTGTTCGCTGGCTTCACGCACCACGACTTCATGACAGATAATAAGCTCGCCAAGTGGTAAGGTCGGCATCAGTTCAATAATGGCAGCCGGCAAGTCACTTGGATAAGATAAAATATTTGTCGCATAGTCTTTGTCACGTGCTTCTAAGTTCAGCTGACGACCTTCATTCACATCTGTGATGTATATATCTAATGCTTTCGTCTTTTTTTGCCACAGCTCAGGACTGATGTCGGCAAAGTAGGGTAGCGTTAGACCATCTTTGATGCGTACGTCCATATAATGGAGTGTTGCCTTCATAATAGACAGCAGACTGTCTTCACCATAAAAGCTGGCGAGTAAGGTGTTATCTATACTGTCAATCGCACTAATATCAAGTACTGCAAAGCTGGCGCTATGATGGTTAGGTTGAGTCATGGTTTTATCCTGTCAAGAAGGTTGTGTCTAATTAGGGCGGTTTAAAAGAACTCCGACTATACTATAGCCACTAAGACCACATTAGCCTTAGGGTATACCCCATACTTAGCAATAAAAAACCGGATTACGAGCAGCAATCCGGTTGATTGTTGTAAAGTGTGCCACGCCAATTATAGCTTAGAGGCAGCATCAGCAACGGCTTGTCTGCGCTCTTGTTCTTTAATACGTTCAAACTTACGTTTTTCTTGTAGCGCAATCTGCTCTTCATCAAACACATCGTAGGCTTCGACGATTTTTTGTACCAACTGATGACGCACCACGTCTTTTGAGTCAAACTTGGTGATGTGAATCTCTTCGATACCACTTAGAATGTCCATCGCCTGCGCAAGGCCTGACTTGGTCCCACGGGGTAAGTCAACCTGCGAAATATCACCCGTAATCACAGCCCGTGAGCCAAAACCCAAACGGGTCAAGAACATTTTCATCTGCTCAGGCGTGGTGTTTTGTGCCTCATCTAAAATCACAAACGAGTTGTTTAGAGTACGGCCACGCATGTACGCCAGTGGCGCAATCTCAATGATTTGACGCTCAATCAGTTTGCCGACTTTTTCAAAGCCAAGCATCTCATACAGTGCATCGTATAACGGACGTAGATAGGGATCAATCTTTTGTGTGAGATCGCCTGGCAAAAACCCTAGTTTTTCACCTGCTTCGACCGCAGGACGTACCAGTAGTATACGCTCAATCTCATTGCGCTCTAGCATATCGACCGCACAGGCCACAGCCAGATAAGTCTTACCCGTACCGGCAGGACCGATACCAAAAGACACATCAGAGCGCAGGACGTTTTTGACGTAGCGCTGCTGATTGCCGCCGCGCGGGATGATCTTACCTTTTCGAGTACGCAAACTAATGGGCGTAAACTCACTGGATTTATCAGCTGCTTTTAGGTTTTCTTCGGCGTCTGCTGCATCAGCTTCCTGTTCATCGCCGAGTATGTCTTCATCACGTGAGATACTCGACTGAATAATCAGGTGCAGCTCTTCTGCGCTGATGTCTTTGGTATTTTGTGCCTCATCAACCAGCTTATAGATGATGCGTTCACCTCGCTCAACGGCAGTGACGTCACCACTCAGACAGAAGTCGCCTTGACGCTGAATGATCTTGATATCGAGACGATCTTGTAGGTATTTCATGTGGTTATTGTATTCGCCAAGCACGGTTTTGAGCTGTGCTGGTGTCAATGATTCAAACTTTATACGGCGGCTCATGGAGTCAGTCAAGCGATTATCCTTGTATTATATGCCCGATACTATCGTCTTATGCTGATACTGGTCAGTTCTGATAGAATCAAGGGTGTCAGAGATAAAATAGTCAGTAGGGTGATATCGTAGAGATAAAAGTAACGGTAAAATGAGTACTGGTTTTATGAATAATAATAAATCAATGCGTTGCCTTCATTATGGTAGATAACTTTTAAAATTCAAGCCATACCTTAGTGAGATGACGCTGTTTTTGTATGGTGATTGCAACCACTGTGCTTTTTTAAGGGTGATCTCTTTTTTAAGGGTTATGTATAATCACTGATTAAAAAGCCCCTAGTCAAAGCCGCAGTATAAAAGACAATGTGTGGTAGTCTATTGCTTATATATGGCGGATGACTGTTGGACTGAAAAGATATGTAAAATGATAAAGATTGCAAAATAACGATGAGAAAAAATAAGGACGAAAGGATTTTATAGAGTGGCTATTAGCCGCTTATCCGGCCTTATATTGTACATGAGCATAATAGATCGCAGAGAATATAATAATTAGGAATCATAAAGATGCAAAATACTGATGAAAACTCAACAAGCGCAGGAGCAAGCCAAGCCATCACCGAGCAGCAAGTGCTGATTGCAGGCGGTGGGCATGTAGGTTTATCCTTTGCATTACTATTAGCGCACCATGGTATCGCCAGCACCGTACTGGAAAAAAACAGCTACCCTGACCTTAGTCCCGACGATGACAAGGGACGCAGCCACTATTTGGACAGTCGTAATACTGCGCTGTCACGGCGTACCGTACAGATTTACCAAGAAATTGGACTATGGAACGAGCTGCAAAGTCATGCTTGCCGTATCGATGCAGTAAAAATCAGTGAGCAAGGCAGCTTTGGACAAGCGCAACTCAATAAAGCAGAAGAACAAGTCGAGTCGTTCGGGCAGGTCATGGAAAATGCATGGCTTGGCCGTAAACTGCTATTGGCAGCCAAGCAGGCGCCATTAATCACGTTGATTGACAATGCCAATGTCATCGCTGTGGAGCAGCAGAGCGATAGCGTGACGCTGAGCTTTAGCTACTATGAGGGAGAGGAGCACGAGCAGCAGCTGCAAGCCAGTGTCTTGGTCGCTTGTGATGGTCGTGATTCGACGGTAAGGCAGTTATTAAATATTGACACAACCACCTATCACTATCAGCAGACGGCAATCGTTGGGGTGGTGGAGACGGATAGGCCACATGAGCACGTCGCCATTGAACGCTTTAGTCCCGCTGGACCGTTGGCAGTACTGCCGCTGACTGACCCAGAGGGTGATGGCAATGATGAGTATCAGCAGGGCCATCGGCGCTCAGTGGTCTGGGTATGTCCAACCGGTGAAGAAGATAAGTATCTAGAAGACGATGCGCATTTTTTGGCGACTTTGCAGCAAGCGTTTGGTCAGCGTGCTGGCACCTTTGTCCAAGCGGGTCGCCGAGGGGCTTATCCTTTAACCCGAGTGCTGGCTAATAAACAGGTAGAGGGTCGCTGCGTCATCATGGGTAACGCTGCTCACACCTTACACCCTGTAGCAGGTCAAGGCTTTAATCTGTGTATGCGTGATGCGCATGTACTGGCGCAGATGATGAGTAGGCAGGTGCTAAAAGGAGAGGATATCGGTGACCCCAGTTTACTTAAGCGTTATGAAAAAGCACGTCTAAGCGATCAAAAACGAGTGATTCGCTTTTGTGATGCGGTGGTCCATGGCTTTACACATCCCAATCCAGCAGTCAAGCTGGCACGTAATGTGGCCTTGATAGCCTTTGATAAGCTGCCGAACATTAAACCATTAGTCGCTAACTATGCGATGGGCTTAAAGTCATAAGACTGATGACTGATATGACCCAGAACTATGGTATTTAGCACTTGGTAATCATTTGTCTCGCTGACTGTACCCTAGTTGCAGAGGCTGCGCCAAATAAATACCAAGCGCTTTAGAGGTGCTCAATCCGTGTTAAGGTGTTATTTTCGTTGATAATAAGCGTGCTAGCCTGACAAGCATCTTAAATTTAAAGATAAAGAGATAATTTATGACAAACAACCATACGCTAATTATTGGCAGCGGTATCGTCGGTGCAACGCTAGCGCTAAAGCTGGCGCAAGCCAAAATGCCTGTAACCTTAATCGATGCACGCTCTGAACGAGACCAGTCTGAGTGGCAGCAGGTGCTCAGTCACCGAGATGCCCGTGTTTATGCACTTAGCCTCGCCAGTATTCACTTACTCAAAGACGTTGGCGCTTGGCAAAAGATTGCACTATCTGGGCGCAAGGCCGATTATTCGCAAATGCAGGTATGGCAACTGAATGGTATGGGCGAGCTGTTATTTGGTGATAGTGACAGCAGTACGCCAGAGCTGCTTGGGAGTATGGTGGAGCCGGCAGTCATTGAGTATGCCTTATCACAGCGCTTGTCTGAAGAAGATGTCAGTGACTGTCTGACGGTCATCTCCGGGCAAAAAGTCGTTGATATGGATTGGTTGGGAGCAGAGCAGGGCTACCGTGTGACTTTAGAGAAGGGGGCTACTATCGATGCGCGCCTGCTCGTCGGTGCCGATGGTCGAGGCTCGTTTGTGCGTAGGCAGGCAGGGATCGAGCTAGATACTCTTGATTATCAACAAACAGCGATTTGCTGTGCGATTCAGACTGCAAAGCCGCATCAAGCAACTGCTCGCCAAGCCATGCTGCCCACGGGAACGCTGGCATTATTGCCGTTGGCGGACATCACGGATGAAGATAAGGCCATGCCGCAGCATTGGCAGTCTATCGTCTGGACACTGCCACGCAATCAGGCGTTATCTTTACTTGAGGAAGACGATCGCATTATCGCTGATAAGTTGGCGGCTGCCAGTCACTATGAGCTTGGAGCCATAGATAAAATTGAATCTATAGCAAGCTTTCCGTTAGGCGCCCAGCAAGCTAAGAGCTACATCGCTGATAATTTGGTATTAATAGGAGATGCTGCACACGGCGTGCATCCGCTGGCAGGACAGGGGCTGAATCTAGGCATGCTTGATGTACAGGTATTAAGCGAGCAGCTTATGCATGACTATGCCCGTAGTGGCGGTACGCTTTGGGGCAGCAACCAAACTTTGCGTACTTATGAGCGCTTACGCCGTCCGCATAATAGCCTAATGATGCATAGTTTTTCGCTGCTTAACTGGCTGTTTGCAGGCTCGCTGGCGCAAACACGTCCGATTCAGCAGATTCGTAATGAAGGCATGTATCGGGTCAGTAAAATCAAGCCTTTGATGCGCCTGTTTGCCAAGCAGGCGAGTGGGGTTTAGGGTGTTTTTCTTAAAAAGATATGTTAGATATAGTGTGATTTACTATCACTAATTAGGAATACTCTATGACTAAGTTTGGCGCAACAAAAGTCACTATTGCTTTATTAGTCATAGGCTTAGTATCAGGATGTCAATCAGCGACTGTAGGCAATAGTATTAGCCAAGAAACTTTAGTGCCTTCCACCTGCATAGCTGAGCCGCCACCTGTTGATAAAAATGGTAAACCTATGACGGTGACTTTGGAGGATATGTTATCCATGGAGTTGCGAGTATTTTTCGATAGAGATAGTGCTGAAATAAAAGATAAGTACATTCCAGAGTTAAACAAGATTATAGAGTTCGCGGCTCGCTGTTCTAATCTGACGCTGTTTGTCCAAGGACATACTTCTAAAATCGAACAACAATCCGTTGATAACAAGATTACACATATCAAAGACTCGTCTCAGCAATTAAGACCTATCTCATTAGCAGGTGCTCGCGCGCAAAGTGTCAAAGACTATTTGGTTAATCTTGGCTTGCCAGCAAATAGAGTCCGAACTTTTGATTGTAGTTCTGATGATCCAATTGCTCGTAATGATACTGAGGAGGGTGCAACTATGAATCAGCGAGTATTTGGTTGGATATCAGTGCGCGAGAGATACAATGATACTTTAGTAAAATGTAAAGAAATTTTAGAATAAAATGGTAAAGATAGGCTGGGTGTGCGCATTTGGTTGGAATTAACGCTTCAAAAGTTTATTAAACGAGTTTTCTACTGTACCTGAGGATACTGTTACACTTGCAGACTTTGGTCTAACGGTGAGCTTAGAAGATTGGGTCTTATGGCAATAGTATGAGCTGATATCGATAAAATAAGAAGCTAGAAATAGAGAACCGCCACTTGCAAAAGCAGAGGTGACGGTCATATTGATATCTATATTACCATATAAAAAGAAGGCATGTTATATTTTTTGGCAAACACACAAAAAATTACTATGAATTTTGAGAGTAAAAGGCAAAACCTATGCTCATCCCCAAATACTGGGCGCAATATAAGCAGCGTTTTAAATCATTGGCAACCTCTGATAGCGCAGTCAAGCAAGCCACCATCAAGCGTTACGGATGGTCAGATGTCAGTCAAAGCGAGGCGCTAAACCATGCCAAAGCACGAGTCAGTGAGGCGCATAATCGCTGGCTAAATGGTGAGGATATCGTACGCCGTGAACGCAGGGAAGAGTATAACGCAAATAACGGCATTCCCATTCGTGAGCAAGTCATATCCAAGCAGGTTTTCCCTTCATCTTCGCAATCAAAAGCTGCATCAACGCAGCTTATCGTCACACGCAACAGTTATGGTGCACAGGTCGCCAACGTCGACAATATCGCCATCATTGACGTCGATAATGATGAATTATTACATTGCAATTATCCTGATAGCTATGACAGCCATGGCTATATGACTGCGTTAACAACCAATCAAAGCCAGCCCTCATCGAAGTTGAAAGTTTGGTTTTTTGTACTGGTGTTTATACTTATCGCCATTATCATCGATTGGCTCGGATTGTCCTGGTTATGGCTATTGGTGGTTATGATTGGTGTGACTGCTTATTTGTGGCAACAAGCCAGCCAAAGAGACAAAGCACGTGCGCAAAAACATGCTGATGATATCGCTTCCTTACGGCCTTATATGACTGAACGACTACAAAAGCGAGTTGTCAAACATCCAAAAGAACGCTTCCGTTTATATGAGACGCCAGCAGGCTTTCGCATTATTGCCACTCACGATACCATCGAGCCAAGTGATGAGTTAGTAGCAGAGTGGTTTGAGTACTTCCATGCCGATGCCAATTATGTGCGTCTTTGTCAGGCGCAGCAATGTTTTCGGGCGCGGCTCACTGCCAAGCCGTGGCGCATGGCTGAGGTCAACGAGCAGCGTATGTTGGAAAAAAGTATCCCTGCTAAAGAGTTTTGGTTTGCTGATGATGGCAGCACTCAATCCAGTTATGATAATGCACAACAGGCTGCTTTAACTGCACGCAAGCAGTGGGTTGCTGATTATGAGAGCTTTGCAAAAGGCTATCGCGCTTGCCGTTATATTGAGAGTTTTAAAGGTAGGGAAGTTGGTAATAGCGAACCCGCGCCAGCTGCTATCAGTGATTTTATTGAGTGGCATGATAGGGTTTGTCAGGTAGAAAAAGAGCTAGTGATGGCTTAAAACGTATATTTTTGCAAAATTGTTACGTAGCCGCTAGTCATTGGGCATAACTTAGATCAGGATTTTTACTACATTAGGGAAGATAAACAATGACTACGAAACTGAAATTCTACAGCATTTTTTTGTTAGCAGCATCTATAACTCTAACCGGCTGCCAGACTATTACAATCGCATCGTCTAAAGATGTACCCCAATATGAAAATATCAGAACAATGCAAGCAGAGATTGATTCAGATGGTGATGGCGTTCCTGATAAATTAGATCAGTGCCCAAATACGCCAGAAAACGTAATGGTAGATGACAGAGGCTGCCCTTTTACGATGCCTGGGGTAGGTCTAAAAATGGAATATCGTGCCTTTTTTGCCAAGGGCAGCAGTGAGTTATCAAAAGAGTATCAGCTTGAGCTTGATAGAGTAGCAACAAAAATGAAGGAGTATGATACGTCCACTTTTAGAATCGAAGCCCATACTTCAGAAGATGAAGTTAATGGAGGGTTAAATTCTTTAGCCAAAAATAGAGCGCTGATGATCAAAAACTACTTACTACTAAAGCATCAAATTGACGCTGATCGTTTAAGTACTTTTGATTGCGGTGATGACGCGCCTATTGCATCTTCTGATACTGAAGAGGGTAAAGCCATGAATCGCCGAGTTTATGGACTAGCTATGGAGCCTGAAATAGCCTACAACTATCCAGACGACTCAAATTCAAATATATGTATCGAGTTTTAAGTAATAGCTAATTATTTAAATTATACTTACCCCAACGCCGAAAACACTACCATTAGAATTGGCGAGACGATATTAATAATAAAGCCAAAGCTAATCGCCAGTGGCACGACTTTTAGACCACCAGATTGTTGAATAATAGGCAGGGTAAAGTCAAGACTGGTCGCGCCGCCAAGACCGACCGCAGCTGATGGATATTTGCGCATAAAGACAGGAATAAATATCAGCGCAAAAAACTCACGTACCAAGTCATTGAATAGCGCCACACTACCCCAAACAGCACCATAAGCATCGGTCATGATAATCGCTGAGAGAGAATACCAACCAAAGCCGGAAGCGAGCGCCAAGCCTTTCGTCCATGACACCTCGCTAAACATCAACGCAAAGAGTAGCCCACCACCCAATATCGATAACGTAAAGATAATACTCATCTCAACGCCACGTTTGTTGAGCAGCACTTCTTTGAGTGTGATTCCTGAACCTTTGAGACCAATACCAACCAACAAAATAAGTATCATCAGCATGACAGTCATGGTGTTTTCGGGCGGCATATAATCAGCGGGTAAGAAATAGCCGATGATCATGCCAATAACCACACAAAACAACTGTGCGAGGCTACCACGGATACTGACACGGTGCTCTTTAGACTTGACGCTCGGCTTCTTTGCCTGCCATGGACGCCAGTAATCAAAAAGCATAAGCGCAAACAGGCCACTACCAATCGTCAAAATCGATAGGATAGTGACATAAAGGGCGATTTCGCCTATTTGACTGCCCAAACCTTCGACCTGTGACAGCTCAATACCGATAAGGGTTAGGATAATAAACACTAAGTAAGACAGACCCTTATCAGCCAGGATAGTCATTCTTTGGCGGGATGGAATGGCAAAGCCAATAAACATTGGCGTGAGTACCAAGATGAGAGTAATGAGGCTTTCCATGGTCAGCAGGCTCGCAGCGGTTTTAAACAAGCCGAAGATTGTATCATACTGCAGTGGAATTACAGCCGATAAAAGTCGCCATAGAAGATATTACGGTGACAAGTCGTGCCTTGCTGTGTCGCTGTAGCTAGAGGCAGTGTAGAAGCATATTCTAGCTTTTGTATCGGTTTTAAAGTAAATCGACTATATATTAATAGAGGTTTTCTCTATCCAAGCGCTTGTTTACACCAGTAGCCAATACAATAGGGTAAATATAGGGACCCCGATTAACAGGCTGTCTACTCTATCGAGTACGCCACCGTGTCCTGCCAATAAAGTCCCCGTGTCTTTGACACCATGCTGACGTTTAAACGCTGACTCTATCAAGTCTCCAGCGATGCCACTGACTGCCAGCATATAGGCTGCTAACAGACATAGCCACCAGCTAAATGGCGTTAGCCAAACTCCAAGTACTGTAGCCAGGAGAGCGGATAATAAGCTGCCAAAAACAGCGCCTTCGATACTTTTGTTAGGGCTAATTTTAGGAGCAAGACCACGTTTAAACAGCTTGCCTTTGAGTAGCTTGCCACATAAGTACTGCGCTATATCGTTGAACTGGCTAGCGAATAAAACGAAAAGCAAAACACCGTATTGTTCTCGCTGCCACGTCAATTGTTGTAAAAAAATCAGGCTGATAATAAGTAAAATAAAGACGCTAGCAAATAATACATCTAAAAAGTTTAAATAAAAAAAAGGCTGGACGCCACGTTGTCGATCCAGTTCAGGCTCGTCTAGGGTTTGGGTTTGCTTTTGAGGAATGGGTAGGGCTAAGGTATGAGCTTGTAACCCCCGTGCTTTTAGCTTGCTAATCAGTCGCGCTTTACTTTCAGATCGCCAGAGACGACTGATTTCATAACTGCCACGCAGACCAATCAGAATAAAAAAAGCAACCAGCAGCCATTGATAGGGATACTGTTTATCAATAGGGCTGTTACTTCCAGTCGTCTTAGCAATCAGATAACAGCCACACAGCAGCGCCAGCATCCACCACCATGAACGTGCAATAAGATAAATAGTCGGCAGACGAGCACGCCAATATGGGAGAGCGAGTACGCCCCAAACCACGCTAACCACAGTCATCAGTACGATTAAAAATAACGTATCGGTAGCTACCATGGCGAGGCTCTGGTTAAAGTTTTAAAGTATGCTCTAGCACATGCTATAAGCTCCTAAGCTAAAAGTCTACAACGTATTTTATAAAAAGGACGGTATGCTGTTAACGTTAGCTTGCCATCATCGGATGTTCAACACGCCTTGATAGAAGTTAAAGCGCTTACAAGCCTGTCCGTTTTATGAGGTGCGAAAGGTTTAATGACACTGACTTTGGCGTCTTTTGTTAGCGTAGGATAGTCATAACGATAATGACCCCCTCGACTTTCGCAGCGCTGGTAAGCTGACTGAATGATCAGGGACGCCAACTGTAATTGTCGTGATAGCTGCCACTGAGTTAAACAACCAAACCCATAAATCCCATCCGTTTTATCCGTAGTATCAAGATGAGCTTGCCAACGTTGTATCTGTATTAAAGCGCTTTTTAGTAACGCAGCACTACGCACTATACTCATATGACTGCTCATCAAGGCTTTTAATTGAACAATGATGTCTTTAGCATGGACATCATCGTCGGCAGCCGCCTCTTGAGAAGACAGATGAAAACGAGAAGGAATGATGATAGCAGTGACGTGAGTGTCCAAAAGGTGAGGCGTACGCCATGTCTGATCTGTCACGTATTTTGGCAAGTGCCCTGCAATGCGCCGCCCAATCACCACACACTCTAATAAAGAGTTACTGGCCAAGCGATTGGCACCATGCAGACCCGTATAGGCCACTTCACCAGCCGCATAAAGCCCTGGAACATCGGTTAGACCATCAGCACAAGTGACCACACCGCCACAGCTATAGTGCGCAGTAGGAGCGACTGGAATGGGATCAGTCGTGATATCAATACCCAGAGTCAATAACGTCTGATAAATCTGCGGAAAGTGCGTTTGTAAAAACCTAGCTGGCAAGTGACTGACATCAAGATGCACGTGGCCCAAACCATTATGGTTAATTTGCTCAGCGATGGCACGTGCCACAATATCTCTTGGAGCAAGCTCTGCACGTGCGTCGATATCTAGCATAAAGCGTTTGCCAGTTTTGGGACAGTACAGGCGACCACCTTCACCCCGTAGAGCTTCGGATATCAAAAAACGACTGTCGTCCAATGCCAAACCTGTCGGATGAAATTGAATAAACTCTAAGTTTGCAAGACGGCAACCTGCTTGCCATGCCATCATCAGCCCATCACCGACACAGACGTCGGGAGCACTGGTACGCTTAAACAGTTGCCCCAAGCCGCCACTGGCCAGTACGACTGCACGACTGCGAAAACTAATTTGCCGTTGGTTATGATGATCAAACACCAGCGCCCCTTGACACCGGCTGTTGTTACTGTCTTTTATGAGCGTGAGTGCTTCATGATAGGGTAAAATAGAGATATTAGCCGCAGACTGTGCGTTAGCCATTAATGTTTCCATAATATGGCGGCCAGTTGCGTCATCAGCATGAGCGACGCGCCGGCGACCATGGCCACCTTCTTTGGTTAAATGCAAGTCGCTGATCTGCAGTGGCGCCAAAGTGTCTTTTTGACAAACCTGAGTAAAAGGCACGCCTTGCTGGCAGAGCCACTGCACAGCGTGTTGACCTGCACTTAATATATTGGCCGTATTATCAACTTCACATAATCCTGCACCAGCAGTGAGTGTATCAGCGATATGATCAGCGACACAGTCGTTTTTAGCCAAACTGGCAGCGATACCGCCCTGAGCATAATGGCTTGAACAAACCTCTATGGCTGCTTTACTTAAAACGGTAATGCGCAAAAACTTTGGTAGTGCCAATGCGGTGGTTAATCCTGCAAGGCCAGCACCAATGATAAGTACGTCTGTTTGCTGAGCATCATCAGCGTTATAGGTATGGTTTGTATTATCGGCTGTACACGCCTCACTCATATTAGGCCGCTCCTACATTAGCAAACAGGGCTCGGTCTTTGACGAGGTCACCACTGGCCTGTACACGCTGCTGCTGACTTTCGGCAAAATCAAGCATGCGCTGTAGTGGTTTTTTTGCGGCAGCCGCCAATGCTGGGGTCATCAATACCTCACCACTATGCTGCGTCAAGCATTGCTCAATACCTTGTAGGCCATTCATCGCCATCCAGGGACAAAACGCACAGCTCTTACAGCTGGCACTCTCACCAGCCGTCGGTGCCGCTAAAAAACGCTTATGGGGTGAGTGCTTTTGCATCTCGTGTAATATACCAAGGTCAGTTGCAACGATAAAAGTATCGTCATCCATCTCATAAGTTGACTTAAGTAATTTGCTGGTCGAGCCGACCACATCAGCAAGCTCAACCACGTTATCAGGAGACTCCGGGTGTACCAAGACTTTTGCCTGTGGATGCTCCGCCTTTAGCTGCATAAGCTCTGTGGCTTTAAACTCATTATGTACCAAACACGAGCCTTGCCATAAGAGCATATCTGCACCAGTCTCACGGGCGATATATTTACCCAAGTGGCGATCGGGCCCCCAGATGATTTTTTCGCCTTGTGCATGCAGGTGACGGACGATATCGATGCCAACTGATGAGGTTACTACCCAATCTGCACGTGCTTTGACCGCAGCGCTGGTATTGGCGTACACCACCACGGTACGATCAGGATGGGCATCACAAAAGGCTGAAAACTCATCCGCCGGGCAGCCTAGATCAAGCGAGCATTCAGCTTCCAAGTCTGGCATCAGTACGGTTTTTTCCATACTCAGTATTTTGGCAGATTCGCCCATGAAACGTACACCCGCCACTACCAATGTTTGGGCGCTATGCGCTTGGCCAAACCGTGCCATCTCCAGCGAGTCACCGACACAGCCACCCGTGGCTAAGGCCAAATCCTGAATAAAAGGATCGACATAATAGTGCGCAACCAATACTGCATTATGCTCTTGCAATAACTGCTTGATATTGGCTTCTATTACCAGACGCTGCTCACGCGGCAGCTCGGCCGGTATCTTTGCCTTGGCGTATTCAATATTTAATTGAGTGTTGCTGCGATTGTCAGCGCTTAGAGTCGGTGCGTCATAAGGATAGGTTTTCATTGGGGCAAGCCTCCGTTGCGATAGCCATAATAAAATGTGCGCATGTCGAGAGAGTAAAACAGAGTAAATACAACTGTTCAGAAATAACGTGCTTTTAATTATGCTCATTTTGAGCATAAAAACAAGTGTTTTTTTGAAGTTTACTATTTGGCTGACAGCTATCGGCGGTGTGTTACTGTAACTTTTTCGATGCCATTTGGGCGTTTGCCTAAAGTGATTCGACTTTTTAAACAAAAGAGCAATGGCTGCTGTTACAGCAATAATTACCGTCAATTTTTACGATAAACCCTAATTCACGCTATACTGAGGTCTGTTTTAGTCATCATTTCATTTAATCTGAGGGTAATCATAAACGACCATGACGTTGTCTTATTCACATGCGCATCAGCAAGGTAGTGGCACCACAGAAGTGGTGGCGGTATTGATTGCTATTACTGATCATACCGCACGGGTGTTAACTGTAGACCAAGGTAAGCTATTGCCCAACGGTCCACTTATGCCATTACACCGCTCCTTGCAAGCAGGTGTGCGACAGTGGGTTGAAGAACAAACTCGGCAGCCACTCGGTTATCTTGAGCAGTTATATACCTTTGTGGATACCAGCCGCCGCAATAGTGAGGGTCATGCGCTGGTTTATGTCAGTTATCTGGGATTGGTGCAAGAAGCGCAAGTGCCGGAGTTGCCAAGCCAAGCAGTATGGCAAGATTGGTATGACTATTTTCCATGGGAAAACCATCTAGAAGGTGTGCCCAGTATGATCATGGATTTTATTGTGCCCAAACTATTGGCTTGGGCTGATAAGGCCGAAGATGTTGTCTCTCAGCATCGCCGTCGTCAACGCATTCGTTTATGTTGGGGATTGAGTGAAAGCTTGCTGGAGGATGTCACGCTTAATGCTGGTAAGGCAGACCACGTATTGGCCAGTCTTCCAGACACATTAGAAAAACAACAAGATGTCAGTGAATGGGTAGCAGAGCATGTACTCCTACGCTATGAGATGCTTTATGAAGCAGAGCTTATCCCTGAAGCCCCGGGTTATCAACCGAGTAAGCTACCTGACAACTGGACACAAATGCTGGGCACACCTATGTATTATGACCATCGCCGTGTCATCGCTACAGCCATCTCTAGACTGCGTGCCAAGATAGAGTATCGACCGCTGATATTTGGTTTGATGCCTGACGTGTTTACTTTATTACAGCTACAGCAAAGTGTCGAGGCACTGTCAGGGGTGCGGCTGCATAAACAAAACTTCCGCCGTTTATTGGATTCACAAAACCTAGTGCAGCCAACGGGTGACAGTAGCAGTGCTCAGCGTGGACGACCTGCCAAGCTTTACCGTTTTTGCCATGATATCGAATTGCAGAGTTTACTTATGGATAGCAAATTACCCAAACGCAAATAAATGTCAGTCATTAGGGCGTGTCCTCAGTTCAATCGAAGGATACCTAAATGGGCTAAAAATGGCTAAATATTGCCAAACAGCGCTAAATAGCTAGGTAATATCCCGATATTATCTGCGCTATTTTCCTTGTTTAACGGCAATTTATCTCATTTTTATGACCATTTTTAAAATGAAGACACGCCCTAATATAATTGCGACTTTTTGTTGCGAGTGTAGCCACTTTACGCTATATTTATGCTCATTTTGAGTTTAAATAAACATAATTGGTAACAATCCAAAATTAGGGGTGGGTATGACGTTTAAAGCACAGCCAATATCAGAGCCAAAATTAGATCGAGTTTTGCTTAAGCCGTTGGTCGAGACAGCATTAGTAGAGGATTTAGGCAGGCGGGGTGATGTAACCTCGCAAGCGACCATTCCTGCTGACAAACAAGCGCAGCTGCAGATTCGGGCGCGGCAAGCCGGGGTAATCTGCGGTATGGACTTGGCGCATTTGTCTTTTACTATGATTGATCAGGACATTGAGTTTGTCGCACAAGTGGCTGATGGTGAGACGGTTGCAGCAGGTACGATACTGGCGACAGTGCGGGGCAATGCCCGTCATCTATTAACTGCCGAGCGTACGGCGTTGAATTTTATGACTCATCTGAGCGGTATTGCGACTGCTACCAGACAGGTCGTCGATAGTGTGGCTGATTACTCAGTGCAGATTACCTGTACACGCAAGACCATTCCGGGACTACGCATAGTACAAAAGTATGCAGTACGCTGCGGCGGCGGTCGCAATCATCGTCTGGGTTTGGATGATGCAATCTTGATAAAAGACAATCATATTGCGATCGCTGGCGATATCACAACTGCCATTGCGCAGGCAAAAGATTTTGCAGGTCACTTGATACCAATCGAAATAGAGGTCGACACCTTAGAGCAGTTGGCGCAGGCGCTCGATGCTGGGGCGGACTTAGTATTACTGGACAATATGACACCTGCCACGCTAAAAAAAGCAGTGACCATGTGCCAAGGACGTGCAAAAACAGAAGCTTCTGGCGGTGTTACTCCTGACAGTGTGCAGGCAGTAGCAAAAACAGGGGTAGATTTTATTGCGATGGGGTACTTAACGCACAGCACCACAGCATTAGATATCGGACTTGATTTTAGTGCTTAGAGTCTGTTTTGATTTTTTTATCTCACAGATTTTTTATTGCGTTTTTTGATACATTCTCGGTCAGAAATAGTGCCTGATATGGGTATCGGTGTCGATGTTTTATCAAGATAATAATTAAGAGTAAATTGAGCAAAGTTAATGATTTTATTGGCATAACTGCCTATGCTACAATGCCGTTGTTAGATACCTATTGGGTCATTGTGACACTCGCACGATGGCCTTATTTTTTGCTGCATTTTTTGATGAACAAGCGAGCGCTCAGTGGATACTGAAATCATTAAAATCATCTTGGCCTTTGTGGTCTTGATTAATCCTTTTGCAGCTTTGACGCTGTTTTTGGATCTAACTCGTGGCTATTCGATGATAGATCGACGAAAAGTCGCTCGTATTGCCTGTTTGACCATTTTTATTACCATCAGCTTTTTTACAGTAGTTGGTGAGACATTGCTCAAGCTACTTGGTATCTCTATCGGGTCGTTCCAGCTGGCAGGCGGCATTTTGATATTTTTTATTGCGCTCAATATGCTAAATGGTGAAGGCAACCCCGCCAAGCCTGACCAAGAAAACTTCGATGTTGAATACGATAAGTACGCTCCGCCCAGTACTGCTTCTGCGGTAGTGCCTTTGGCGATACCGATGATGATAGGGCCAGGAGGTATCTCAACTGTGATTATTTATTCATCGCAAGTTTCAGGTATTTTGCGGGTTTCTGCGGTGATTATTGCTGGCTTATTGATCAGCCTTTTTTGTTACTTGGCTTTGATGGCAGCAGGACGTATCAGTCGCTTGCTTGGTGATACGGGTATCAATATCATGAGTCGAATCATGGGGATGCTGTTGGCTGCCGTTTCTATCGAAATCATCGTCAGTGGTCTACGCACTCTGTTTCCTCACTTACTATAGATCAAATAAGATCAATTTAAGCAAAAATGTAACATTTTTTATGTTCATTCTTTTTATTATCTTATATTTATCATTGCTAGCACGTATCAGCTGCGACACCTTTAAGCTCAAGGTTTTTATCAAAAAAAGCACCAAGCGACCTATAAGAGAATATTTAAATACATGACGTATTAACTGACTTATGTCTGGTACTAAACTCTATTTTTTACCTGAATACGCCTCTAAATCTACTGATAAGTTACTAAAAGGGGCTTCAAATTATAATATATATAATAATATGTTATAGTTAGGTCCCACTAATTTTAGCAGGAGTGTACTTTGAGTAAGACAAGAATAGCTATCTTAGGCGCAGGTCCTAGCGGTTTGGCACAGTTACGTGCTTTTGAAGCAGCTCGTCTAGCGGGTGTTAAAGACTTGCCTGAAATAGTTTGTTATGAAAAGCAAAACGCTATCGGTGGTATGTGGAATTATAGCTGGCGCACAGGTTTGGATAGAAACGGTGAGCCTGTCCACGGTAGTATGTATCGTTACTTATGGTCAAATGGTCCCAAAGAGTGTTTAGAGTTTGCTGATTACTCTTTTGAAGAGCATTTTGGTCAGCCTATCCCATCGTATCCGCCACGTGAAGTATTAAAAGACTACATCATGGGGCGTATCGATAAACAAGATATTCAAAAATACATCCGTTTTGAGTGCCCAGTACGTTGGGTTTCGTTTGATGATGACACGCAAAAGTTCACCGTCACGGTGATGAACCATAAAACCGATGAGCAAGAAGTTGAAGAGTTTGATTACGTCGTGGTTGCGACAGGTCACTTCTCGACGCCAAACATGCCTTACTTTGAAGGCTTAGAAGCGTTTCCAGGTCGTATCTTGCATGCCCATGATTTCCGTGATGCTTTAGAGTTCAAAAACGAAGATATCCTACTTATTGGTAGCAGCTACTCAGCTGAAGACATTGGTACTCAGTGCTACAAGTATGGAACCAAGTCGGTGACTATCAGTTATCGTTCGCAGCCATTAGGATATGATTGGCCAGACGGTATTGAAGAAGTGCCCTTGGTGACTCATTTCGAAGACGATGTGGCACATTTTGCTGATGGAACCAGTAAGCAGTTTGATGCAGTCATCATGTGTACAGGCTACTTGTTTCACTTCCCGTTCTTACCTGATGAGCTGCGCTTGCAGACACACAACTGCTTGTATCCTGCCAACCTATATAAAGGCATTTTTTGGCAGCCAAACCCTAAGCTGATTTACTTAGGTATGCAAGATCAGTACTTCACTTTCAATATGTTTGATGCTCAAGCATGGTATGCTCGTGATGTCATCATGGGTGAGATTGAGTTGCCAGACCTTGAAGCCCGTCAAAATGATGAAAAAGAATGGCTTGAGACTTATGAAAAGACAGTAACGGTCGATGACTCTATTGATTTTCAAGCGTCTTATATTCGTGATCTGACCGACGCAACTGACTATCCGGAGTTTAAAGTTGAGCAGCAAGCTGAGCTTCTAAAAGAATGGCAAGAGCACAAAAAACAAGGCATCATGACTTTTAGAGAACGCTCATACCGCTCTACATTGACTGGCACCTTAGCGCCTGAGTTACCAGAGCCGTGGCTTGATGTGTTAGATGATTCGCTTGAGCACTTCTTAAACCTAGCGTTTGTACAACCAAAAAAACGCAAAAAAGCATCGTAAGCAATCGATGTCTGTCATAGCAAGCAGCTACAAATAAAAACCAAGCACCTTAAGTGTTTGGTTTTTTTATATCTATTGGTTGCAGCGGGTTTGAAATCAGACCCCTTTAGGAGCAATCAAGTACTACTGGTATTCATACAGGTGTTAGCTTTGATACAGATGCCAAGCCAAATAAAACATCAAAACACCTACCCCTGCATCAAGTAGGTTCCAAGCTTTTGGCTTGGTAAATAGGGGTCTTAATAATCGAGCGCCATAGCCAAGGGCAAAAAAGAAAAAGAATGAAGCGCTTACCGCTCCAATGCCAAAGGCCAACTTGCTGCTAGCCCCAGTTGAAACCATGCCAACGAGCACCAATGTATCTAAATAGACATGTGGGTTTAGCCAAGTAAAACCAAAACACAGAAGCAATGCTTTTTTTAAGCCAGTCACCGCTTGTCCATCGACTGTGATAGCGTGTGATATGCGCACACTGGCATATAAGCTTTGTAATCCGTAGCCGATTAAAAACACCATGCCTGCAATTTTGGCGATATTAACTATCTGAGGGTACTGGACAGTTATGGCACCAAAACCAGCCACACCAGCAGATATCAATAAGGCATCACTGACAGCACAAAACAAACTGATAAAAAATATGTGTTCACGCTTTAGGCCTTGCTTGAGAATAAAAGCATTCTGTGAGCCGATCGCAATAATAAGTGATAACCCAAGTAAAAAGCCAGAAATATAATCAGGAGCATTCATAGGATGATGTGGTCATTATGGTAGAGAGGGAGTGGTGACATTTTGCTTACTGGCAGAGTGATTAAAAGCTGCTAAGATACGTGATTAAATGAAAGCATGCAATACGAGTAGAATATGAAAGTAATGAACCGAGGAGCAGGGTAGGTCATGGTCGTAAGTTTGACGAGGATGCTACAGTCATTTGGGCAAGCGCAAGATGACTTGCCAGCACAAGCGGTTAAAAACGCTCAACAATCGGCTGTGTGTTCTGGCGTAGTCAATAAGGGTGACAGTGATGTAGATAATCATGAAAATACCGCTATACTGACGCCTCCTGAGCGTGCTGATAGAATCTGTGATGCTTTAGCACGTATAAGCGATGTCCATTCACCAACGCCGCTGACAGATCGTTACCTTGCCAATCGGGCC
Organism: Psychrobacter coccoides; assembly: GCF_017498085.1. GTDB lineage: Bacteria > Pseudomonadota > Gammaproteobacteria > Pseudomonadales > Moraxellaceae > Psychrobacter > Psychrobacter coccoides. The sequence goes on along the minus strand of NZ_JAGBKM010000013.1, from coordinate 16,365 downwards.
CAGATGCGCTCGATAAACCGCCCTCCTTTTGACCCCGATACCTTATGGTATCTCAGATATGGACGTTGTCCGATTATGACAGAGCTTGTGGACGTGGTCGATGAGGCCACTTTGAATGCCATGCCTATCGAGGCGGTGGCTATTTTGGACCGAATTAACGGTAAGCTGAAGCGCTATCGTGATTGGAGTGGTGAGTTAAATGAACAGCAACAACAACAGCATAACGAGCGTCAGTTCGTCATTGATAAGCTGGTGTCAGAGAGCATTCCAGAGGCGTTATATCATTATGAGCAATTACAACGCTTTAGCCCGCATCGAACCAAAAACAATATGGTGCAGGGCAGTATGACTGCAGGAGACATGCTGACGGATTTATTTTTAGAGATTGACTATGAGTTGGATGAGCTGCTCGATGAGTTGCACCAAACAGTGATGAATAAACTGGCTTCAACGCATCGCTATGTCAAAAGCCGTACAAAGAACTAGCTTAAACATCAATCATAATAGGTTTAAGCCGTAATAAGTTTAATATCAATATCAATAACAAGGACATGACAAGGATACTCTGATGACCCAAGCAACAGCGATGCTAGTGATGTTCATCTTATACGGTATATTGCCAGCAGCTGGATTATACCTGGGCTATCTTGGTGTTAAAAAAATCACAGCACCCAAAATGCTTGAATATAAAGCCATGCCGCAGTTGGGCTACATTCCTGAAAAAAGCTTACCCAACGAGGTGACAACAGCGCTTGCGCAGATTGACCAAAAAGGCGAAAAGTTAAGGGTAATCTATGGTGATACTAATAATGATGGGAAGATCGATGACAGTGATACTGTGAGTGAGACTTACATCATGATTCAAAACCTAATGGACAAACATATCCCACAAGCGGTCGCTGACTATCGCCGCTTGCATGACTTGGACGGTGCCCGTGCTGACAATACTAAAATAAAACATTCCGATGTGACTGGTAAAGAAGCGTTGCTCGAAGTGCTAAGAACGATCAATACTCAGTTTGATGACTTGTTAGATGCTTCTTATCATCAAGATGGACAAAAGTTGCTGGCCACCCATCGTTACTTGCAACAGCGTTTTGATAACCCTGTATCTAAAGTGCAAATACTCGAAAGCACTCGGCTCAATGATCAAGCCAAATCAGCCGCGGACAAAGGTAATACATAGTGCTGTGCCATACATAATACTATATAGAAGGTGGGTGATATTATAAACATAGATGAGGGGTAAGTATGAGTATACTGTTGGGCGTTGCTGGTGTAGCGAGCACCATCACGGTCATCTATTTAGGTAGAAAAGGCTGGCATGCTTTACATAGAGCAGTTGGTATTACCCCCGGTGTGCTGACTTATCAAGACTATAACACGCCCTTATCTTTAAACACATTGAACTGGCAGCAGTTGGATTTGACCAAAAAACACCTCAAAGTGCTCACCGATGGACAACTGCGTCAATTACAAAGCATTGATAAAAAATTAGCGATTTATCAAGAGTATCAGCAAAGTACAGAACAACAAAAGACCATCATCGTCAATGAAGAACACTTTATCTTGCATAAACTGGTCTATACTCGCTTGCCTGAAATACTAAGCACTCATTATCGCTTTATAAGTACCGCTACCAGTATTAATAAGCAAACGACTAAGCAAAATAAACAGAATGAGGCAATTGAGGTCTTACAGGAGCTACTATATAGTATTGAAAAACGTTTAGATGAGCTTCTTAGACAAATAGAGACACAAAACTTGCAAGATTTGCGTATCATGAGACGCTATTTAGACAGTCAATCGTAGTTAATATATATAGTCAAGGAATTTTAAAATCGCTATAAGGCGACCGACGGCAGATAGTACACTAAGTACATCTGGGGCGGGTAACACCGTAGCGGTTTAAAAGTGCTCCGACTATAGCTTGCAAATAGCCATGCATCAAGAAATACCAATAAAAAAGCTGCCAATCATTGATTAGCAGCTTTTCTTATGAGTATCATATTGGCATACTGAACCAACGTGGCCTAAGATTGATTACTACGGTTACCAGTATGACGTGAACGACGATCAGAAGCACTCGAACGGCCTTTGGATTTAGCACTACTGCTGGCTTTAGTATTGCTGTTACGATTATCAGAGCGCCGTGCTTTTAATGGCTTATTTTTAATACGCTCTTGTTTTTCTTTGGCTGTACCCTGTAGACCAGTACCATGACGTGGGCGCAAGCTGACTAGGTCAGTAAGCGTATTGATCTCTTTTTTATCCAACTCTAAAAAGCGTCCTGTACGCAGCTCTTTTGGTAGCGAAATAGTACCGTAACGTGTACGCAATAAGCGACTGACCTTAAGGCCTTGAGATTCAAACAAGCGGCGCACCTCACGATTACGCCCTTCTTTTAGTTTGACGTGATACCATTTATTAACACCATCACCCCCGCCTTCTTTTATATCTTCAAACTGTGCCATACCATCTTCTAGCATAACCCCAGCCGTCAGGTTTCGAGCGATATCTGGCGTGACTTCACCTAATACACGTACCGCATATTCCCGTGTCACTTCATTAGAAGGGTGCATCAATCGATGCGCCATTTCACCATCATTGGTAAATAAAAGTAATCCGGTAGAGTTAATATCTAAGCGACCAACCATTACCCAGCGGTCATGGGTCAGTTTTGGTAAGCGCTCAAAGACAGTCGGACGGCCTTCAGGGTCACTGGCTGAGCAGATCTCGCCCTCAGGTTTATAATAAGCCAAGACCCGACGACGTTTTTCGTTTTCAGCAGTGTACTTGATCAGACGACCGTCAACACGAATCTCATCGCCCTGTCCCACCCGGTCGCCAATGGTAGCAGGACCGCTATTGACAGATACACGACCAGACTTAATGACCTCTTCCATCTGACGACGTGATCCTAAGCCCATGCGAGCCAGTGCTTTTTGTAGTTTTTCATCTTTCATATCAGTTACCTTGAATCGGTTGGTTTACATTTCGCAATGTATAAGATTGAGCCCTCTATTCTACGCTATTTTTTGAGAGTTGGTGCCTAAATCACTGTTTTTTCTTCGAATGTCGTGATATCGAAGACTTGTTTTCAGAAAGCAAATATTTTTTTACTTTACTTCGGTTGGAAGACTGAGGTGAGTTTGGTTTTTTTGCTTGACTTACGGCACAAAAAGTCAGGCTCAAATCGTAGTTAACAGAAGTCAAATTTAGTATTTACCCTAGATATAAATAGATAAATATTTAGTAATACTTTAGTCAAAACCATGATGTTTTATTTTTTTTAATGACATTTTATACCGATAAAGTGGGTTTTTATACCGTTTACTCTAAAAGTTATCATTTATAACAGCTATCTTTTGTTGGCTAATTTAGTCAATAAATAGACAGGCGGGTTGGTAAATTGTTGTTTATACGAGTATTATATTAATACCTATTTATAACTATCTACAAAAGTTCTTAGTATTGCAGAATAACTATTTTACGTGTAGGTTTGGTAATTATTAATTCGTTTTTTCACATATAATATATAATGGCTGACTTTTGCTTATCGACACTTAACTTTTGAACACGGATCTGAGTGACTATTATGTCCTATAACCACAAAAACTCTTTATATCAGTCTGCTAGATTGAAAGGCGCAATGTGTCTATTACTCACAGGATTGCTTTCTGGCTGTACTATTAATTCAGGGCTTCAGGCTGGACAATTGCCTGTCTCTGGTAGTTTTATAGCTGAGAATGGATTGCATTTTAATATTCAGCCTATAAATTTAGCCACCTTACCACCAAAGAAAGTCGCTACTTCAAATAATGACTTGCATCGTTTGATACAAACGTCTGGATATATGGATTATCAAATTACTCAAGGTGATGTTCTAAACATTTTTCTTAGTGGCTATCCAGATATTACACCTAGTGCGACATCTGGATTTCTAGTGGATCAACAAGGCTTCGTTCAGTTTCCATTGGTTGGGCGTGTCAAGGCTAGTGGTTTGAGCGTTCCACAGTTTACTGCAAACCTGAAAGGACAATTACAACGCTATTTAAAATACTCTGACCCTCAGGTTAACGTTGCTGAATATCGTGGTAATAAGTTCTTTATTGACGGTGAAGTAGAGCAACCAGGTGAATTTGCTATTACAGACACACCTGTATCCCTGTACAGCGCCATATCTCTAGCAGGGGGAGCAACAGCCGCTGGTGACTCCAATAACATAACACTGAATAGGGATGGTAAGAGTTACTCTTTAGGTCTTCAATCACTGAGAGAGCTAGGAGTTTCAGCAAATCAAATCTATCTACGAGATGGAGACTCTGTTCATGTGAACAGCGAAACTCGTAATAAGGTTTATGTGTTAGGAGAGTTAGGTAGGGTTGAACCTGTTTTGATACCAGAGCAAGGCTTAAGCTTAGCCCATGTCATAGGCGAGTCTAGAGGATTAGACTCTAATACTTCTGATGCTGCCAAAATATATGTTGTCCGAGATAATCCCAATAATGGTATGACCAATATTTATTATATAGATATGAAAACAATAACGAACTTTGCACTGGCAAATCGTTTTGAGATGCAGCCTAACGATATTCTATATGTAGATCCAACAGGGTTGGCTCGTTGGAACCGTGTTATCAGCTTGCTACTACCTTCTACATCTGCGATTTATAGTATCTCACGTATCTAACAAAAGTGGCTTACTGTGGATTTTAAAAATATATTAATAGTGTGTGTAGGTAATATATGTCGCAGCCCAATGGCTGCGGCCATGATGGCAAGTAAGTATCCATTGAAAGAAATCAATTCTGCTGGAGTATCGGCACTGGTAGGCTATCCTGCCGATTCTATTGCAATTGAAGTAATGGCTGAATATGGCACTGATATAAGTAACCATACTGCACAACAAATAGATGAGTTACTGGTTAGAAACGCTGATCTGATTTTGACGATGTCAATAAAGCAGAAAAGATGGATTGAAGAGCAGTGGCCACATTGCCGAGGTAAAGTTTTCAGAATTGGGCATTGGATAAATAAAGATATAAAAGATCCATATGGTAAAGACAAGCAAGCATTTGAGGTTGTTAGAAGGGATCTTGAGGATAGCCTTGAACACTGGGTTTATAAAATTAGCTAAATAGTGGGTCATATATGAATACACAATCAAAAAGTCTGTCACAACCTACTGTCGATCGTGATAACAATGAGAACGACTTATTTACAGCATTTTTGGTGTTGTTAAGAAACTGGAAGATAGTTATCGCCTTTTTATTGTTAGGGTTAATACTAGGTTTTTTATACACACGTTATGTTAATCCTACATTCAAATCAGATGCTTTAGTACAAATAGATAATGAAACTCAGGGTGTGTCAGGGCTTGGAGCGAATATCTCAGAGTTGGTAGGACCAGAGGTAAGCCCAGCTCAAACAGAAGCTCAGCTCATAAAATCACGCATGGTGTTAGAGCCAGTAGTCAACATGTTGAATCTCCGTATTCGACTAAATGATCCTACTATTGGTCATTTAGACAGAATAAAAAGAGATAGTGTAGGCACACAAGTAAATACCGAAGATACGGTTTCTTTGGATACTAAAAACGGACAAGCGCAGGTAAGTCAGTTTAATGTATCACCGTCATACATTAATAATACGTTTACGCTAGTAAGAAGTGGTGCAGGATTTGTATTGAGTAGTGGGGTTGATGAATTTAAAGGGCAAATGAACCAAGCTCATAAGTTTCAGGGTTCAGGGGGTGAAATTGAAATTACAGTAACAGACCTTCCTGATAATGATCATCCCATAAACATTACTAAAAAGTCTGTAGAAGATATAACAAATGCCTTAGCGAATACTTTGGTTGTTGAAGAGCAGGGAGGTAATACTGGAATTATTCAACTGTCTCTAACAGGCTCTAACCAGCAGCAAGTTAGCTCTATCTTAAGACAAATAGTCCTATCATATATAGACCAAAACCAATCTCGTGGCTCTGAAGAAACCAATAAAACCATTGAGTTCATGGAGACGCAGATACCTATATTAAAACAAAAGCTGGAGGACTCTGAAACAGCATTTAATGAGTTTCGTCAAAAGTATGGAACTATAGATGTTGGTCAGGAAGCACAGTTGCTACTAACAGAAAGCTATCAGATTGATTCACAGCTTAATGAGTTGAACCTAAGAAAAGCAGAGCTAACGACTTATTATACTGCAGAACATCCTCTAGTTATTCAGATTAATGATCAACTTCGTGTTCTAAATGCCAGAAAGCAAGAGATTAAGAATACAGTAACTAGACTTCCAGACATACAAAGAGAGTTTTTAAAACTATCAGAAGATGTTGATATCGATAGAGATATCTATCTAACTATGCTAAGAAACTATGAACAGCTAAAAATCGTTAGAGCTGGTCAGATTGGTTATGCTCGCATCGTTGACTTACCTACAAGTACCTTTAGACCTATTGCACCAAAAAAGTTGCAGGTAATGATATTAGCAGGACTATTAGGTCTTATGCTTGGAATCATTGCAGTAATGTTAAAAAACCTATTCAGAAATGATGTGGTTAAGGATCCCAATAGTATCGAATCTAAGATGGGGGTGCCTGTTATAGCTACAATTCCACGTTCCAAATCACTGAGAAAGCTTAGTAAAAATAATCAGCCTAATGATAGATTGTTGGCTTATGTGGATCAAGATGGTTTGAGCTATGAAGGTATTAAGAGTTTACGAACCTACCTAATGTTTGGTATGCCTAAGCAAAACCAAGGTGCACGTGTGATATTAGTTTCTAGTGAAAGTCCAAATGTTGGTAAGTCCTTTGTAGTGGCCAATTTGGCTGAGGTATTCTCACAGCTAGATAAACGTATTTTGGTCATAGATGCAGATCTACATCTAGGAAGTCTACATCGTACCTTTAATATGAGTGAAGAGTCAGGTTTAGCAGACTATTTTCTGGAAAACGAACATACCGCAACCAGTATTACTCATCCAACACCTGTGGATAATATGGATATTATTCCACGTGGGCAACAAGCAGCTAACCCTGCATCATTATTAGCTAGTGAGAAGTTTGCAAGTCTAATAGAGCAGCTTTCAGCTCATTATGATTATATTATTATTGATTCGCCTCCAGTTTTAGCTGCGACAGATGCTGTTTTGTTATCCCAATATGCGGACAAAGTATTAATGGTAGCTAGACATAATAACTCACTAGAGGGTCAGCTAGGGTATGCAATCAAACAGATGAATAAAGCCAATGTAAAAGTAGATGGTATCGTTCTAAACGATGTGCAGCAAGGAGTTCTGGATAAGCAGAGCTACCACTATGCTTACACATACGGCACTAGTAAATAGCGATAACTTAATAAGTTGAAATCTATGTCTAACAAGCAAAAGCCTAACAATGCTTATTCGGTATCTAAAAACGCTGATAGCCAATGGTATCAGCGCAACGCTAGACGCTTGCTTGCTCTACCAAGAGGAGTTAAGCGTAGCATATTAATAGGTATTGATTACTTAATGTCAATAGTATGCCTATTCTTTGCTTTGTCCTTAAGATATGGCTATATCGACAATCATATTAGTGTATCAATGTTATGCCTCTTCGCATTGCCCCCTGTAATTGGGCTGTATTATATAGGCTTTTATAAAGGGTTATCTAGAATATTCTCTGACACAGCAATGCGTAAGGTCTTACAATTGTTTGTTGTACTTATCATCATTTATGAGGTCATTTATTATTTTGATACCCTGGCATTTATCCCACGCTCAGTACCCATTTTGTACTTATTTTTCTTTTTTATATGGCTATGGGGTATCCGGTTAAGCATACGAGAAGTATTAGAGCTTAGTAAGGGTAAGCAAAGAGATCGTCATGGGAATATTCGTGAAAATGTCATTATTTATGGTGTGGGTTCAGCTGGTCGAGAGTTGTTTGAAGGATTAGAAAGGTCTGATAAGTACCGTGTCGTAGCCTTTATTGATGATGATTTAGAAGTTGCCGGTGGTTATCTATATGGCAGGAGGATATATGCTGCCAACAAGGTATTTGAACTGATAGATAAAAGAAACATATCACAAATATTTTTGGCGCTGCCGTCAGCCAGCCGTGCTCGTCGCCGGCAAATCATTAATGATTTTTCAGAGGTTCCTGTAAAGATCAAACAGTTACCAAGCTTACACGAAATTGCTGATGGTAAGGTGACTGTCAGTCAAATGAGACCAGTCAATATCCTCGATGTACTAGACAGACAAACTGTTGAGCCTGATGATGTATTGTTAAGCAAAAACATCAAAGGTAAAAATGTTTTAGTCACTGGTGCTGGTGGCTCTATTGGTAGTGAATTATGTCGACAGGTTATAAAAAATAAGCCTCAATGTTTGATACTTTATGAGCTTTCTGAATATGCTTTATATGTTATTCATCAAGAGTTAAAGGCTCTAAAAGCCAGTAATATTATAGATGAAGACGTTAAAGTCGTTGGAATGCTTGGGAATGTTACTAACGAAGAGAAGCTACTTAAAGTTTTTGAAGAATATAAGGTAGATACAGTATACCACGCTGCAGCTTATAAGCATGTGCCGATCGTTGAGAGCAATCCTTTTGAAGGCGTTATTAACAATGCCAAGGGGACTTATCATTGTGCTTATGCAGCCATGCAAGCTGAGGTCGAAACTTTTGTACTTATTTCTACCGACAAAGCGGTTAGACCTACTAATGTTATGGGGGCCTCTAAACGTTTAGCAGAGTTGGTTTGTCAGGGACTGAGTCAAATGAATACTAAAACTTGTTTTAGTATGGTGCGTTTCGGAAATGTACTTGGATCATCTGGCTCTGTGATTCCTCTATTCACCAAACAAATTGAAAAAGGCGGTCCTATCACAGTTACTCATCCTGAAGTGACACGCTACTTTATGACTATTCCAGAAGCAGCAAGTCTTGTTATTCAAGCAGGTGCTATGGCAAAAGGTGGAGAGGTGTTCGTGTTAGATATGGGAGAGTCTGTCAAAATTGTAGACTTAGCTAAACGAATGATTCTTTTAACTGGCTATAAGTTAAAAGATAAAAAGAACCCTGATGGTGATATAGAAATTGTTTTTTCTGGGCTAAGGCCGGGTGAAAAGCTTTATGAAGAGCTTATCATCGGTGATGGTAATGTTCAAACCACCCATCATCCTTTGATTCGTCAAGCAATAGAAGATAGCTTTCCATTAATGGAAATAGAAAATATGTTGTCTCAGCTGATACATAGGGCGCAGCCACATGATGTGGAATGGTTGAAACAAGAGCTTACTTATTTCGTTGAAGGCTACCACGAAGGTACTGCAATTTCTTGAACTATATTATAACCAATGGACTTTATACAGAACGCCTCAAATCATTTATAGAATTTTATAAAGGAATACTATGAGAAATATTAAAGATACAAAAATAGCTATTATTGGACTTGGTTATGTGGGTCTACCTTTAGCAGTTGAATTTGGAAAAAAAGTACCTGTCATTGGGTTTGATATCAATGATGACCGTATAGCGGATCTACAATCAGGTAAGGATCATACGCTGGAAGTTAGTGATGAAGAGTTGCAGCAGGCAAACTATCTGAGTTATACCTCTGATATTGAAGTACTAAAAGAGTGTAATTTCTTTATTGTGACTGTACCGACACCCATTGATGACTTTAAACAGCCTGACTTAACACCTTTGATAAAAGCTTCGGAATCTATAGGTGGCATCCTCAAAAAAGATGACATTGTTGTTTATGAGTCCACTGTATATCCAGGTGCTACAGAAGAAGTCTGTATTCCTGTGCTGGAGGATATATCTGGGCTGATTTATAACCAAGACTTTTATGCCGGATATAGTCCTGAGCGTATCAACCCAGGTGACAAAGAGCATAGAGTTACTAATATTTTAAAGGTTACAGCAGGATCTACACCTGAAATAGCAGACTTTATTGATGATGTGTATAACTTAATCATTACTGCTGGCACGCATAAAGCACCAAGTATCAAGGTTGCTGAAGCAGCCAAGGTTATCGAGAACACACAAAGAGACGTTAATATCGCTCTAATAAACGAATTAGCAGTTATCTTTAACAAAATGGATATAGATACTGAGGCGGTATTGACTGCTGCAGGTACTAAATGGAACTTCCTACCATTCCGCCCAGGCTTAGTAGGCGGTCACTGTATCGGTGTTGACCCATACTATCTAACACATAAAGCACAAGCTATTGGCTATAATCCAGAAATTATACTTGCTGGACGCCGTCTGAATGATGGTATGGGTGAGTATGTCACCACTCAGCTGATAAAGAATATGATAAAGAAACGTATTCAAGTAGAGGGTGCGAAAGTCTTGGTACTTGGGCTTAGCTTTAAAGAAAACTGTCCAGATGTCCGAAATACAAAGGTCATCGACATTGTTCATGAGCTGCAAGAATACAATATTGCAGCTGATGTCTATGACCCATGGGTGGATGCAGAAGAGGCTGAGCGTGAGTATGGCGTCAAACCAATCAGCAAGCCTCAAGAAGGATACTACGATGGCATCATATTAGCGGTAGCACATGATGAATTTACCGATATGGGTGCGTCTAATATTAGAAAGCTTGGTAAAGATAACCATGTACTTTACGATCTAAAATATGTTTTTACAAAAGAAGAAACAGATATTCGTTTGTAAATATAAGACTTGTAGACAGTAAAGGGAGATCGCAATGCAATATGAAGATGTGAAAAAGAGCCTGAGTAATACGCCTAAAACGTGGCTAATAACTGGTGTGGCAGGATTTATTGGCTCAAACTTGCTCGAAACGTTACTCAAGCTAAATCAAAAAGTTGTAGGTTTAGATAACTTTGCAACTGGATATCAAAAAAACCTAGACGAAGTGCAGTCATTAGTATCTGCCGAGCAGTGGCAACAGTTTAAGTTTATTGAAGGAGATATTAGAAATATAAAAGATTGTCAGCATGCATGTAATGGTGTTGATTACGTGTTACATCAAGCGGCATTAGGTTCTGTACCTCGCTCTCTTGCTGATCCTATTACTACCAATGAGACGAATATCTCAGGATTTTTAAATATGTTAGTAGCGGGGCGTGATGCGCAAGTATCTAGCTTTACTTATGCAGCCAGTAGTTCAACATATGGAGATCATCCTGCATTACCAAAGGTAGAAGACGCCATAGGTAAACCTTTGTCTCCCTATGCTGTGACTAAATATGTAAACGAGCTATATGCAGAAGTGTTTGCGCGTAGTTATGGCTTTAAATCCATTGGCCTTCGTTACTTTAATGTATTTGGAAGGCGTCAAGATCCAAATGGTGCTTATGCTGCAGTTATTCCTAAATGGACCGCTGCTATGATTGAAAACGATGATGTGTATATCAATGGCGATGGCGAGACCAGCCGTGACTTCTGCTATATCGATAATACCGTACAGGCAAATATATTGGCGGCAACAACTACTAATGATGATGCAAAAAACCAAGTTTATAACGTGGCAGTAGGTGATAGAACAACCCTAAATGAGTTGTTCAGTTCAATTAAATCAGCATTAGCTAGTAGTAAAGTTATTTATGACAAGCAGCCGGTATATCGAGACTTTAGAGAGGGCGATGTCAGACATTCGCAAGCAGATATTAGTAAAGCGAAAAACTTATTAAGTTATGCGCCTCAGTTTGATATCAGTAAAGGCATCAATAGAGCAATGCCTTGGTATGTTAACTCCTTAAATGAATAGTTGGGTTTTATGATTGATAAAATTCGCAATATATTGCGTAATAAAGATAACAACCAACTAATCAAAAACTTCTTTTCGTTATCTGTTTTAAAGTTAATTAATGCTGTCTTGCCATTTGTTACTTTACCTTATTTAATTAAAGTATTAGGGATGCAGCAATATGGTGCAATTGTATTAGGACTAGCCTTAATTGCATACTTTCAGGCAGTAACAGACTATGGATTCAATCTCTCTGCGACACGTGAAATAGCAAAGCATAGGAGTAGTAACAATCAGCTGACCCTTATTTATAGCAAAATAATGTATACGAAAGCATATTTACTTACATTTGTTTTACTAATATTAATACCTGTGATTTTCATTGTTCCTCAATTCAAAGAAGATTTGATTGTATATTTGCTAATGTGCCTGATGTTGATAGGTGAGACTCTATTCCCTGAATGGTTCTTTAGGGGGGTTGAAAAGATGGGGTATATAGCTGGTCTAAATTTAATAGTTAAGCTTTCATTTACTATTGGAGTCTTTGGATTAATTAATACGCCAGAAGACTACTGGTTATATCCCTTGCTACTAGGAGTAAGTTATATTGCTGTAGCAATTATTTCGCACTATATAATATTCAAAAATTTTAAATTGCGTATTGTATATATAGGTTTGATCAGAGTGAAGAAGACTTTGAAGGTTGGCTTCCCACTATTTGTTAACCAGTTTGTTCCAAATCTATTCAACAATACCACGAACTTTCTTGTTGGGATGATACTGGGTAAAACCTATGCTGGTTATTTTGGAGCTACCAGACAGGTGGTGCAATTACTGACAGTTTTTGACAGTGTGGTGTCCAGTGTAGCATTCCCATACCTGATTAGATTTAAAGACAAGTTTCATGTATTTAGTAAGCACTATCTCATATTAGTTGCTATTGTATCGACTTTTTTGGTTATTGTTCATCAGTATATTTTCGATATTATTGGAATAAAGTATGAGTATGATTCAGAAGTATTTTATGTATTAATACTGGGTTTTTTATCTATTGTTTGTTACACAGTATATTCTACCAATTACTTGATCTCTAGAGGTCACGATAATATCGTTATGAAGCTTACAATATTAACATCCTTAGTTGGCTTTATTCTATCATTCCCTCTAATCCAATATTTTGGAATACTTGGTGGAGCTATGAATATATTTATAAGTCAGTTTATCTTAGGTTCAGGCTCATATTTTTATTATAAGAAAATTGAAAAGAAAGGAACGTTATGAAATTCAGAAAAGTCGTAAAAAATAATACAGTTAAGGCTTGGAATTTTTTGTCGGTTTACTCTGGTTTTTATAAAAGCCATAAATCGATATATAATTCTTCTAAGTTCGAAAAAAAGGAGTTAACTAAAGAAGAAAAAAAGCTATATTGGGAATACTGGAAAAGGGTGTCACCAATTATTAGCTATAAGACGGTCGAGATATCCAAATCCCTATCAGGTGAATTTGACAAACGGATTGTCCCTGAGGAATTTTTTCCTTTATATATTGAATACTCGCTTAACAGGGATAGGAATATAAATTTCTTAGCAAACAAAAGTGTTTATAATAAATGGTTTGGCCAAGGTGTGTTTCCCAAAGATTTCTTTCATAAGGTAGATGGGGATTATTACTCACATGATCTTATTTTAATCAATAATATTGATGGTTTTATTGAGGAGATGATAGATGACACCGATTTTCCTATTGTAATTAAACCTAATAAAGAAAGCTATGGGGGTAAGGATGTTTATTTCGTTAATAGTATAAATGAGATAAAAGAAATAATAAGTCAGCACCCTAACTTAGTTGTTCAAGAAAAAATAAAGCAATCAGAGTTGATTAATATTTTTAATAAAGACAGCGTAAACACTGTTCGCGTGTGTCTCTATAAAGACGATGACGGAGTCATGCATATGCTCAATGCAAGCTTAAGAATGGGTAAAGATGGAAGCTTAGATAATATGACTGATGGAGGTATTGTATGCAATATCAAATCAGATGGGACATTAAATGGATATGCAAACGACATACTAGCAACAAAGTATTTAAGCCATCCTAATTCTGGCTATGTTTTTAAGAATAAGGAATTTCCTCTATATGATGAGTTGGTTACAGTCAGTAAGTCGATTGCTAGAGCCGTAATAAATGCTCGTTTAATTAGTCTTGATATGGCCTTAGATGCTAAACAGAACTGGCGTTGCATAGAAGTTAATTTGGCTGGTCAAACTATAGAATTTCCTCAAAACGCCGGTTTTCCATTCTTTGGACAATACACAGAAGAAGTAATAAATGGCCTAAAGTTGAATAAGTAGTAGATATAGTCAGTTCAAAATAAAAAGCTATGAATATTTCACGTGCTACTGTTATAAGTATTCTTTATGTGCGGCTTACACAGAGTCTACGCAAAATCCATCCCAATAGCACCGTAACACTTTTAAATTGAGTTGACTACAGTAGTCTTCAATATTTAATAAAGCGCTTTAGGTTATTTAAATAAAAGAAGGTACTTGATATGGAGCTTAAAAGTTTAGTAAAGAATCAAGCTGTAAGTACATGGAGTTTTATTTCAGTGTATTCCGACTTTTTTAGAAGAAATCAGTTAATTTATAGTTCAGAGTTTTTTTGCGAGTTTAAACTTACAAAGCAAGAAAAGAAGGAGTATAGTCGATACTAAATAAAATAGATACACTGCATTAACACGCTAGACTGGGATAAATTTTTTGCAGCCTCTGTCTGCGCAGGTTCAGCACGCAAGAAAAACTTATCCCAGTCTAACTGTATTCTTTTTATACTGACCTGACTATATTATGATTATTGGAAATCAATATCACCAATAGTAAATTTTAAAACAGTCGAGATTTCTAAGTCATTATCTAGATCTTTTAATAAAAAAATTGTCCCAGAAGAGTTTTTGTATCTATATATCGAACCCTTTTTGAATGATCAAAGTTACACTGGATTTTTGGAATATAAGAGTATCTATAACAAATGGTTTGGTCAAGGTGTATTTCCTAAGGATTTCTTTCATAAGATAGACGGGGGATATTATTCTCAAAATTTTGTTTCAATTGAAAGTATAGATGGTTTTATTGAAGAGACGATAAATGAAACCGACTTTCCTATTGTAATTAAACCTAATAAAGATAGCTATGGTGGCAAAGATGTTTATTTTGTTAATAGTATAAATGAGATGAAAGAAATAATAAATCAGCACCCTAACCTAGTTGTTCAAGAAAAAATAGAACAATCAGAGCTTATAAACACTTTCAATAAAGACAGTGTAAATACTGTTCGAGTATGTTTATATAAAGACAAAATAGGCGGGTTTCATGTGATTAACGCTAGCATACGTATGGGGATAAATGGAAGTTTAGACAATCTATCAGATGGCGGAATTGTATGTAATATAAATTTATCTGGAAAGCTAAATGATTATGCAAACGATAGGTATGGTAAAAAGTATTTGAAACACCCAAACTCACAGTTTGTCTTTAAAGATAAGGTGTTTCCTCTGTATAAAGAACTTATTCAAACAAGTATAAAAATTGCGAAAGAAACCTTAAGTGTACGCTTAGTTAGTCTTGATATGGCATTAGATTATCATAATAAATGGCGTTGTATAGAAGTAAATCTAGCTGGTCAAACTATGCTGTTTGCCCAATTTGCAAACCAACCATTTTTTGACAGGTATAGTAAATCTTAGATAAAACCGATACAATATTTATAACCAATTCATTTAGTGAAATAAACGATGACCTATTCAATCGACTTTCGCAAACAAGTGTTACGAAGCATTACCGATGGCATGACCATTCGAGAAGCAGCTAACTTTTATCAGCTTAGCACAAGCTCGATTCATAGCTGGCAGCAGAGCTTAGTTCCTAAAACAACCAGAAATAAAGCACCGACTAAAATATCAAATGAAGCCTTACTGAAAGATGTTAAGCAGCATCCAGACGATTATATGTACGAGAGAGCACAGCGTTTAGGCTGTAGTAAGTCAGGCATAGAAGCCGCATTAAAACGCCTTAGCATCAGTCAAAAAAAAGACCTTAAAACATCCAAAAGCCTGTTTGATAAAAAGAGCTAAGTATCTCAATCATTTAAGTAATTATATGACTCAAGGCTATCCCATCGTTTATATGGATGAAAGCGGCTTTGAGGCTGAAACTATCAGACCTTACGGCTATGCACGGATAGGTAAACCCTGTGTCGACAGCTACAACTGGCAAGCAAAGAAGCGTACGAATGTCATCGGTGCTCTCTATAAAAAAATGCTGTTTGCGCTTGATTACTTTGAGACCAATATCAATAGTAATATATTTTATGACTGGTGTAAGTTCACACTTATTCCAAGTCTTAAAACCAAGAGCGTGATTGTCATGGATAACGCTCGGTTTCATAAAAGCAGACGTATCCAAAAACTACTCAACAGACATGGCCATCGTATTCTTTGGCTGCCGCCGTACAGCCCTGATCTGAACCCTATCGAGAAGAAGTGGGCACAGGCTAAGTTTCTACGCCAAGGGTGGATGGAGAATAATCTGCCTAAACTGTTTCAGGATATGGGCTGTTCCAGTTTTATTGTGGATTGACTATA
>NZ_JAGBKM010000012.1 GCF_017498085.1 Psychrobacter coccoides | reverse complement strand
ACCCCCCTAAACATCTCCGACAGCTTAATATGCGGTGCCACCGCCTTAATCACAAAGATATTCATCCCCATCGGCGGCGTGATCAGACCCAGCTCTACCGTAAGTACCGCAATGATACCAAACCAGATCGGATCAAAGCCCAAGGCTAGAATGATGGGGAACACCACTGGAATGGTAATCACCAACATGGCGAGCGCATCCATAAACAGACCAAGCAGGAAGTACATCAGCAAGATGGCCAGCAGAACGATCATCGGACTGACGGCCAAACCACCAATCCAAGTGGCTAACGAATAAGACAGTCTGGAGACTGAGATAAAGTAGCCTAAAGCTTCAGCACCCAGTAGCATAAAGAACACCACAGCAGACAGAGCTAGGGTCTCAATCAGTGACTGTTTCAGTCCTCTCATACGCATGCCTTTGGCAGCAGCATACGCCCAAGAGGCAAAGGCACCGACAGCGGCCCCTTCGGTTGGGGTAAACAGGCCAAAGAAGATACCGGCAATGATCAGAACAAAGATAAAGCCAAAGGGGATGAGTCCGGTTAGGGACAGCAGTTTGTCTTTCCAGGGGGTCTTCTCGCCGCGCGGGGCGAGGTGCGGTTTCCAGCGTACCATGATCATGACGGTCAAGGAGTACATGACCATGCCAAGGATGCCAGGCAGAAAGCCGGCGATAAACATGTCACCGACTGATTGTTCGGTGAGGATGGCGTAGACCAGTAAGGCGATGCTGGGCGGGATCATGATGCCAAGGGTACCACCAGCGGCGAGGATGCCGCAGGCAAAGCCGGGTTTGTAGCCGTATTTCTCCATTTGCGGTAAGGCGACACGGGTCATGGTGGAGGCGGTGGCAAGGGAGGAGCCTGAGATGGAGGCGAAGATGCCTGAGGATCCGATGCCGGCGATGCCAAGACTGCCTCTGACGCCGCCAAAGATGGTGCGGGTGGCGTCAAAGAGTTTGGCGGCCATGCCTGAGTGGGTGGCAAAGACGCCCATTAAAATGAATAGTGGGATGGCGCTGAAGTCATACTTGGCTAAGACGTCGACTGGGAGGTCTTTGAGCATTTGTAGGGCCCCGTCTGAGCTGGTGACGGCGCCAAAGCCGACGAGGCCGACGCCGAGCATGGCGAGGGCGACGGGGACTCTGACGACGACCAGTATGATCATGATGAGTAAGCCGATGGCTCCGATTATTTCTGGGCTCATGCGCCTGCCTCCTCGGCGTCAAAGAATTCGCCTGTTCTAAAGATGTTGATGGATTCGATGAGTGAGCGGATGGCCAGTAGTAGGCTGAGTGCTGCGCTGATCAGGTAGATGGGCATCATGGAGAGTCTGAGGTCTTGGGTGACTTTGCCAAATTCGATGGCGTCTAGGGCGCTTTCGTATAACCCCCAGGTGAAGACGAGGCCGATAAAGAAGAAGCCCATCATGAAGATGCCCATCATGTAGCCTTTGATGGCTTTGGGCATCTTTTGGGTGAAGACGTCGACGATGATTTGTGAGCGCTCGACATAGGCGGCAAAGGCGGCCAGTAGGGCGAAGAGCATGAAGTAGGAGACGATCTCGACGCTGCCTTTGACGGTGAAGCCCATGTCGCCGCCGGTGAGTTTGAAGATGTAGCGGGCGCCGACGTCAAGGATGGTGACGAGGACGATGATCACTAGGCTGATGCCGCCGATAAACTGACACAGCCTGGAGATGAGGGTGCTGAGTTTGGTTAAAAATATCATAAGAGTATGCCTTGTAGGTTAAACTTTACAGGTGGCGCTGGCGGCTTTTACTTGCTCATAAACCGCTTCACCATCCAGACCTTTTTCTGCTACTTCGTTGAGATATCTTTGAGTGCCATCCAGTAGAGGCTCTCTCCAATTAGGATCGTTCAACGGATCTGGGATATCAATCATCGTATCGCCTTTGGCACGTGCGGCAGCCATGACTTCAGCATTACTATCATCAAATATCTTAGCGATTTCAGTAGACATCTCTACCCCTGAGTTGTCATCAATGACCTTTTTTAGGTCGTCAGGTAAACTGTTATATTTGTCCTTATTCATGGACACGACAAGGGTTGAGTTATAAAAAGGAATGTTGGTATGAGTGTTGAGTAACTCATCGAGACGAAACGCTTGAATAGGTTGCCAAGTAACGGCCATACCATCAATGACGCCGCGTTGCAATGAGGTATAAACATCGCCAATCGGCATGCCAATAGGAGCGGCATCTAGAGCATCGATAACATGGCTGGCAACCACCGAGGGCTGACGAATACGCATGCCTTTCATATCTGCTGGCGTACGGATGGGGGTATCAACAGTATGCAAAGCACCCTGCCCAGTACCCATCAAAGACAGCAAATGGACATCTGCATATTCATCAGAGATGATGCCATCGTCATAAAGCTTATATAGTATGCAGGTCTGCTGCTGTCCAGTATTAGATATACCAGGCAACTCTACCACTTGCGTCAATGGAAAACGTCCAGCGGTATAGCCTTGCACCTGCATGCCGATATCAATAGTGCCTTTAGCAGAGGCGTCATAGGTAGCGCCCGCCTCACTAAGAGTGGATGACGGATAGATTTCAACTTTCAAACGACCATTTGAGTCCTCTTCGATTTTTTTTGCCCAAGGCTCAAACCCTGCAGTATTGATATTGTCAGTGGCATTCAGGAAGTGTGAGAACCTAAGAATGGTAACCTCATCCGACGAGCCATTGGCAGAAGCGGATTGCTCGTTGTTAGAACAACCTGATAAGGCAACGCCAGACAGAGCAATCGCAGTAGCTAAAGTGACTCTGGTCACAAGCCTAGTCTTACAAAGCTTAATTTTCATCATAGAATCCTTTCTTGATGGTTAAGTTTGAATGGTTAGATACCTATAGTGATTAGGTAACAACCATTTATTGACAACTATCCGCCTCCTATTAGTCAGTTAAACTTTACAGCCAACGGCAGCGGCTTTTGCTTGCTCATATACGGCTTCGCCGTCCAAACCAAGCTCTGCTAACTCATCAAGATATCTTTGAGTACCCTCTAGTAATGGACCTTTCCAATCAGGATCATTGAGTGGGTCTGGGATATCGATCATGGTATCGCCTTTTTCTCGAGCGGCGGCCATTGCGGCGTCATTACTGTCATCAAATATCTTAGCGATACGATTGGACATCACGAGACCTGAATTGTCATCAATGACTTTTTTCAGATCATCAGGCAGGCTGTTGTATTTATCCTTATTCATGGTCACTACGAAGGTCGAGTTATAAAAAGGAATGTTGGTATGATGGTTGAGCAATTCATCAAGACGGAATGCTTGAATCGGCTGCCAAGTAAAAGCGAGTCCATCAATGACGCCGCGCTGCAATGAGGTATAGGTATCGCTGGCAGGCATCCCTACAGGCGCTGCACCAATCGTATCGATAACATGACTGGCAACCACTGATGGCTGGCGAATACGCAAACCCTTCATATCTGCTGGTGTACGAATCGGTTTATCAACAGTATGTAGCGCGCCCTGCCCTGAACCCATTAAGGAGAGTAGATGGGTGTCTTCATATTCGCTGGAGATGGCACCACTGTTATACAGCTCGTACAAGATACAAGTTTGCTGCTCTGCTGTATTGGATATACCCGGCAGCTCAACTACTTGGGTTAAAGGGAAGCGCCCAGCTGTGTAGCCTTGTACTTGCATACCGATATCCACCGTTCCTTTGGCAGCAGCATCATAAGTGGCACCTGGTTTGCTTAAGGTCGCAGAAGGATAAATCTCAACCTTAATACGGCCATTTGATTCTTCTTCGATCTTTCTAGCCCAAGGCTCAAACCCTTCGGTATTGATGTTGTCATTAGCCGTCATAAAGTGCGAAAACCGAAGCGTGGTCACTTCATCTGTGCCACCATCAGTTGATGCTGCTTGCTCATTATTAGAACATGCAGATAAGGCCAAGCCAGATAGAGTCAGTGTGGTGGCTAGTGCTATTGAGGTAGATAGTTTGGTCTTCATTATAGAATCCTTTCTCAGTGATTAAGTTTTAGTAGTGCTAAAGCGGATGTCGTATTAATCCTCAAACACTGATGCTTGATGGATCATTGCAATAAAGTCTTCTTTGTCATTTAAGGCATTGGCATTTAATAACGCCAGCTTTACCAAAAACAATTCTCGTTTATGTTCAGGCGCTGAATCAATTGCATTTGCTAGAGCGTCATAAACCTCCTCTAAATCTTCAATGGCTATATGTCCTTCATGATCTCGATACTACTCACATTGACTTCCTTGTTTATTGGCTTTAACCGTCTGCTGTCGTTGTAAAAACGGCGCCAAGGTTTTCGTAATTGCATGGGCTGCCCGTGCTACATGGTCATCGTAGTTTAACCAGCGACCAGCAATATGGTGATCTGGGCGCACAAAGTAAACGCTGCCCTCTTGTGTAAAATACCTTTCGGCCCGCACTTGCTTATCGACCTGATACGTCACATCGGCACCTTGAATAGAGCATTCGGTAGTTGAAAGAGCAATGACTTTAATGGGAATGTTTTGATCTGTTAAAGCTTTAACCTCTTGCTGTAAGTCGCAACTGATAGCGTCATTAGTAAAAACCAACACAGAAAACCCGCCGTTAAGTTCATCGTATAGATATGTACCGTTAGAGGTCTTTAAGTTTGGAAACAGCTCACCATTAGCCGTTATAGTATTCATGGAAGCATTGTCATCATTTTGACTGTTTAGCGGCGATGAATGATAAGCGTGAGGTCTAGAAGTGCGCCAATGATATAGAGGACGGACAAAGTCATGCTCTAGTGATAGTGACAATACCGCATCGCGCAAAACCTGATAGCCATGGCTAGGCGGCGACATAAAGCGCGTTGACTTTCCCGCTTCGGTACAGATTTCTTTGGCGGCTTGCACCCTATCGGTACTATAGCTTTGTAGCAGGTCTTGATTACCCCAGCCATTAATGACAGCTTCCAGCTGAGATCGAAAGCATCTTGAAAGCCTGTATTGGCACCACGCACACCAAATATCGGTAACAAATGAGCAGCGTCGCCGACAAATATGATGCGGTTATGCACAAAATCAGGGAGAGTCAACGCGCGCGCTGAATATACCGTGCTCCAATCAAGCTGCCACTCTAAGTGATCTTTACCAATCATTTTGAGTTGATCGGCGACCGCTTTTTTGAGATTTTCAGGTTTTAATGCTTCTTCAGGCGTTACAGTAGGATCGAGCTGATAGTCAAAGCGCCAGATATCATCAGGCTCACGATGCATCAATATGGTATTGTTTGGATTCCAATCTGGTGAAAAAAACGCCAACCGCTCAGTGGGGTAATCAAGCTTGATACGAATATCGGCAATAACAAACCTACCTTCGTAACTGTCACCTTCCATTTTTAGATTCAAATGCGAGCGAATAAAAGAGCGGCCACCATCGGCGGCAACCACCCAATTTGAAGTATGCTGATATTCGCCCTCTGGCGTTTGTATACTCAAGGTGACGTGATCTTTATGATCGTCAAGATCGACGACCTTATTGCCCCACCTGACCTCAATATCGTCATGCTGTTCAATTTGCTCTAACAGATAGCTTTCTAGATAGTTTTGCCATGTGTCCAAGGCAGTGCCTTTTGCATCACTGTATCAGCCACGCCTGCTGCATTGAGTATTTCCAGACTACGCTTGGTATAGACCAGCGCACGACTGCCCTCAGCTAGCTGCTGCTCATCGGTGATTAATATGACTTTTACGCCATACTTGGCCAACATAATTGCCGTAGTCATACCTATCAGACCGCCACCCACTAGGGTAACAGTCTGCTCATCAGATTGAGTATCTTGTTGACTGTGATAATAAGGATAGACTTGATAGTCAAAATACAATGACTGTCTGGGCGATTGCGTTGGGATATGCATGTTTAAAATCCTTTTTAAACGCGTGCAGTAGTCTCCGATAGACTGCTAACTTGACTCATTGAACTTCAGCCATTTGTTCATCCATGATTGTTTGGCTATACATTTAGGGACAGTTATTTATAGGCTGTTATTTAGGGACCGTTAATCAAATACGGTTAATTACCGATATTTACTCACCCACCGGCACTTGCTTCTTTGCCTCAGCAAGCTCATCGGCATGCAAAAACTGCGTATGAGCGGGCGCTCTCTTAGTACGGGACCACTCCTCTAGCATGTCGTACTTCATCTCTTCAGTAATCATAGAGACTTTTTCTTCTGAAGCGATGTCATCATAGGTCAGCTCTAGACGATGACCATTAGGATCAAAGAAATAAATAGAATGGAAGATACCGTGATTGGTGACACCGACAATATCAATCCCAGCCGACTCCAACTGCTCTTTTGCCGCAAGCAAAGCCTCACGGTCTTTTACTTTTAGCGCTAGGTGTTGTACCCAATCTGGGGTATTGGGGTCAAAGCCCATCTCAGGCTGATTGGGCACTTCAAAAAACGCCAACACGTTACCATTACCAGCATCTAAAAAGATGTGCATGTAAGGATCAAAAGCTTTGGTTGAGGGCACATGATCTTCGGCAAAGGCTAAGATAAAGTCCATGTTCAGATGCTTCTTGTACCACTCAACGGTTTCTTTGGCATCTTTGCAGCGATATGCTACATGGTGGATTTTTTCTATTTTAAAGCTCATATCAATATCCTTTTGATAGGGCGTAAAACCTTGGGTTAATCCTAAAGTTATAACAACGGACAGCTATCTGGCCTAACTCACGAAGCTATCGTTACTACTATAGTCGCCAATGGTCTTACGCCTAGTTTGTATAAAAGTCTATGCGTCAAAATTAAAATCTAACGCAGGCAAAACCTTACCGCGCACTTCACCAAAGCCGACACGTATGCCATCTTTTTCGCTGTAGCCTTTCATAATGACGGTATCACCATCTTCGATAAAGGTACGGGTACCGCCGCCTTTAAGCTCTACAGGCTTAGTGGCGTTCCAAGCAATCTCTAACATGGAGCCATAGGAGTCTGGTGTCGGTCCTGAGATGGTGCCTGAGCCCATCATGTCGCCGACTTCTACTTTACAGCCTGTGATGGTGTGGTGCGTGAGCTGCTGGGCCATGGACCAGTACATGTATTTGAAGTTGGTTTCGCCAACGGTGGTGGCGGTGTCGGCACCTTCAGGGAGGATGGCAACGGATAGATTAATGTCGTAGCTGCTGTCAGACTTTGTTTCTTGTAGATAGGCCAAAGGCTGTGGGTCTTGGGTGGGCAGCTCGGTTTTGAAAGGCGCTAGTGCGTCCATAGTGACGATCCATGGTGAGATCTCAGAGGCGAAGGTTTTGGCGTTAAATGGGCCTAGTGGCACGTATTCCCACTTCTGAATGTCACGGGCTGACCAGTCGTTAAATAGCACCATACCAAAGATGTGATCCCAAGCATTTTCAATGGCGATGGGCTCACCGATCTGGTTAGGTTTACCAACGATAAATGCCATCTCTAACTCAAAGTCGAGACGCTTACAGGGGGAGAAGATGGGACGCTCACTATCATTCGGCTTGAGCTGACCAGATGGACGTACGATGTCTGCTTCACCACTGACAAAGACAGTGCTGGCACGACCATTGTACCCAACAGGCATCTCAGTCCAGTTAGGCAACAAAGCGTTATTGGGATCACGGAACATAGTACCGACGTTGGTGGCGTGCTCTTTAGACGAGTAAAAATCGGTATAACCAGGAACATGAACCGGCAGGTGCATGGTGACATCCGCTTGCTTAAATAACGCTTGGCTTTGTAGCTCTTGGTTGTCACGCAATGTCTCATTATCGGCAGAGAGTAAGGTTTGGATGGTTTGGCGAGCTTGGGTCCAGTTGTCTCGACCTGATTCGATAAAGGCATTTAAGGTGGGTTGATTAAAGTAAGGCCCGCCTTTTAGGCTCAACAGTCCTTTGGCTTCTAGGACAGATAGGTCCAATACTTGTTCGCCAATCGCTACTCCGGCACGGCGCTCACCTTTGGCAGTGTCGCTAAAGATGCCGTAAGGTAGGTTGTGGATGGAAAAGTCAGAATCACTAGCGATATCGATAAATGAGGTGAGGTTTTTGTCAATCATTGACATGAATAGCTCCTTGCAGGCAGTTAGGTTATAAATGGTTAACGATATTTATTACGTATAAGATAATAGGTTTACTATAATGTAATTTACATTGGTGCATATTGCAAGTGATTTTTATGTTTTATCGACAGAGAGAGTATTTACATCGTCGAAAAGTATCACTCTTGCAAGCGTAACCTACTCCTAAACTATATCGACATCTTGTATGACCCACACTTAGTATTAATAAGTAGTTTTGTTAAAGACACTTAGAGCCAAAAAAAAAGAGTTACCAGATTAATCCAGTAACTCCTTTAGTAGGATGCGCTGTCTATTAATTAACGTAAATCATCAATGACCGCCAGCATAGCCACCAACGACGCTTCTCCTAACTGAATAGAACGCTCGGGTGACCATCCTTTATCTTTATCAATTAAATTAGCATTGTCTTTGAATGGCATCTCCAAAGTATTGGCAAGGCAATCAAAACGCTCGGCGACCCAATTGGTTGCCACGGTCATATTTGCCTCGCCTGGAGCATCTATGTCATAGCCAAACTCAGTCTGAAAATCAGCACTGGCCAACACTAAGGCCTCGGAAAACTTATCTCGTAGACGTGCAAGGCGGTCATTATAACTTGGCGTGCCCTGAGAGCCGGCAAGAAACACATAAGGCAGCGCTTCATCGCCATGGACATCATAAAATAGATCAACTCCTGTTTCTTCCATTTTATTGATCACATGAAATACTTCGGGGCTTTTTTCTAAGCTTGGGTTTTTCCATTCACGGTTTAGATTGCTACCGACAGCGTTGGTACGCAGATGTCCGCGCACACTACCATCAGGGTTCATATTGGGCACGATATATAGATTTGCTTTTTCTAGTAGACGCTTAGCTGTAGCGTTATCATGATCTAATAAGCCATACAGCAGTCCCTCAATCAACCACTCAGCCATCGTCTCACCTGGATGCTGACGGGCAATAATCCAAATATTACGCTTATTTGTATCACTACTCTCACCATCACCGACCTTTACTACAGTCAAATCTCGTTTATCAAGCGTTTCACCTAAATGCTCTAACGTTACTAAAGGATGTACTTGTACGGCGGCTAATAGATCTTGATGTCGCTCATAGCTGTAAGGGGCAAAATACGCAATTTGTATGCTTTCACATTCTAGCTCTGCCACTATGGTTAGTTTTCCATCTTGATAGGTGGTTGGCAGACGAAACCAGTTTTCCCGATCATAGGAAGCAACCGCTTGGTAACCCTCCCACCCTTTAACGTAGGACGCCTCCCCTGCATTAACAACATTGAGAATATACTGCTCGCCAACCTGACCTGATAGACGAAAATTAAACCATTGAAAAAACGCTTCACCAACATCTGGACGAATCGCTAATTGAATGTCTTTTTTGTCTTCTAAACTGATAACGTCAATATTGCCGGCATCAAAATTAGCAGTGATATGCATAACCTTTCCTTACTCTACTTTGTGATTGTGTTTTAAATTATTTTGCACGATGAGAGTCTAACAGGCTGCCTCTATTTAGAGTAGCGCAAAAAGCAATCGTATAAACTTTAGTTAAGATAAGGTCCATTGATTTTATCTATATAGTCGATACACTCTAAAAATGTCATAGCGCTACTGGGATGAATTTTGCGCAGCCTCTGGGAACGCAGCACGCAAGTAAAATTTATACCAGTAGCGCGTTTAAACCCATAACAGTTTTACATTCAGCTGACTATATAAGAAAACAAGCTTCGAAAAAATCACTACAATATTGGACAAAAGTTTTTTTGTGCAATTATAAAGTCTATAAGAAAAACCTTTCACCCCCGTGACTCGGCCTTCTATACACAAGCTAAAAATCTATAAAAATTCTAAAAACCAGATATATTGACCATCTATGTATCTATACCGACCTTCTATCTATATGAACTAGAAACAATATTGTAAAAACATAACATCAACAATACAATATTTTTACAAATACATAATAAAAGATACGAACATTTATTTAGTTTTCACCATAGCTTTTAATCACTCACTCATCAATATTGATTAACATACAAAAGCAAAATGGCAGTTGATACAAATCAATGTATGGTTATTCAAATGCAAATTAAGGTAGATAAGTATGAGCGCCACAACAATAGTAAGTACCAACAGCTTTTGGCCATCTGATGCAGCCCATGAGATTTATCAATTGGCCGTATCAAACAGAGAAGAAACTGAGTCTGCTAGAAAAATTGCGCTACCAATCGTTGAGAAGCTTGTAGAGTCTAAACTATTTAGAATGGGGTTACCAAAATCTTTAGGAGGGCTAGAAGACAACCCTGTAGAAGCGCTAAAAGCTTATGAGATACTGGCTAATGGGGTTACCAAAATCTTTAGGAGGGCTAGAAGACAACCCTGTAGAAGCGCTAAAAGCTTATGAGATACTGGCTAGTGCAGAGGCATCGGTTGGTTGGGTTACATGGAATAATCACTTAGCTTGCACGTTCGGCAGGTTTTTGAGCGAGCCTAGCATGAAAGCGGTTTACGGTAACCCATCTCACGTTTATGCTAACTCAGCTCGCCCTGAAGGCGTGGCTAAAACAGTAGCTGACGGCTATATCGTCTCTGGTCGATGGACCTTAGTTTCTGGATGTGAGTTAGCAGACTGGTTTGTGCTTCGTTGTCTGGTAGTCTCAGATGGCTCTCCAACAACTTTAGGCCCAGGAGCAAACCTAAAGCTATTTTTTATTCCAAAAGCAGAGGTCGAAATTATCGATACTTGGCATGTCGGCGGTCTAAGCGGCACAGGAAGTCATGACATCGTAGTAAAAGAAGCCTTTGTGAAAAAAGATTATGCTGTCGGTTTTGATAGCCCTGTAACCATTGATAATGCCTATAATCGCCTACCAATTGGTTGTATCAATGCCGCAGGTTGTGCAGCCTTGGCATTAGGTGTTTTAAAAGCAGCGATAGATGAATTAGTTGCCATATGCCTTGAAAGAGTAACTTCAAGCAAAAGTCCTGACTTACGTGATCGCGCAACAGTACAAGCTGCAGTCGCAAAAAGTAAAACCCTATTAGCTGCGAAACGTTTGCAATTACACCATAGTGTCGAAGCTTTATGGAACGATGCACAACAAGGCAATACCTTTACCGATGAGCAGCTTGCTGATGTATGGGCAGCCTCCTGTGAAGCAGCAAAAGAAGCGAGAAGCATGATATCCGAAATCTATGCGGTTGCTGGCACGGTATCATTATATAAAAAACATAGAATAGAGCGAGTACATAGAGATATCCATGCTATCTTGCAACACGGCATCATTCAGCCTCACTGGATGAATCAAGCAGGTATGGCCTATGTCGGATTAAAGCCAACAGGAGCAATGTTTAGAACGTAATGTATTTTTAATAAACATAGCATCCAACAAAAAAGCCCATGCTTGACTTTAAACCGCCCCCATAAATTAGAAACTTATGGGGGCGGTTTAATAGTCAATGCACTTTGCTAATTATTGTTTCATAGTCGGCATGACACTAAACATCATCTTCCCCATCATCGTGCCGTTGCCCTCTTGGTAATACTCAACCAGCTCCTGTCCATACTCACGCAGATCAATACTATTACTAGCATTTGGAACCTGCATATCATGCGCTAGATTAGGAAACGCCACTTCTTGTGCACCGATTGTAGTGTACTGCTGCAATACATCAATCACCAAACCTGCATCTCGCTGACTGTGAGACGACATCGCTCGATTTGGCAGGTTACTACGTGTATGCTGCCACTTGAGCTGACCCCGTTTATCAAAACCATACAGCTCTTGTATGACTGAGTCACTTAAAGCGCTTTTTGGGAGAAGGTCTGTCGGTGTACTACCTTTATCTATCATGTTTTTCATCATGACCAGTGCTTGTTGCACCATGGCTTTACTGGTAAAGCCAGTTTTTTTAGCGTCAGTGATATGGTCTGCTTGCTTTTTTAGTTCAGCGCTTGTTACCAGTTCAGGATACTGCTTGCTGATACGCTCATAAAAGAGCTGCATGTAATCTCGATAAAACTGTTCATAATCTTCAGCGCTTTGACTACGGCGAATCACTTGTTCACTTGCCAGCATGACTGGAAGCTGATGCTTAGGTATCCTGGGGGTAAGTGATGTCAGCGTATTAGGAGCAACATAGTCAAACTGTTCTACAGGTGCACTCGCAAAAATATGATCTAGTGTCTCAAAATGAGTTTTGATGATTTGACGGCCAAAGCCTTTAGGCAACGTGCCGTCATCAAGGGCAATTTTCAACCACTTATTCCGCCATTTTATACCCAGTTTATCGTCTAATAACTCTGAGCTTAGCATTGCAAAATTATCTGCCCAAAAGTAAATAAGACCTTTTTTAAAATCTATATAGATGGGCTGATTGATACTGCTTCGGTGATTGCGGGCTTGGTATTGGACGCTGGCAAGCATAGTCGCCTTACCTGCCATAGGCTGATAGACCCCTTGTGCATTAATAGACATGGGTTGTAATAAATACGCATCCAATAACTGAGCTTTTTTGATGTCTGTTGATGTAGGTCTGTCACCATAGCTGTCAAAAAGCTGCTGATAATAGGGTGAGATGGCATTAGTTTCTACGTTGTCTTTACTTCGACTATCATACTGACCGTCTCTCCATGCTTGATAGGACTCATGACAGTTTAAATAAGTATTTTTAATAGCACTACGCTGGGGCGCAAAATCAGCGCCATCGAGGCTTTTATTCTGTGCTTCAGCTCGTGCTAACAATGCAGCATACGCTTTGTCGTGAGTGTCTTTGCAGTGATCTCCGACATACTCTGACGTGACCAATTGTTTGTGGTCAACATCAATAAACTGCTGCTCATTATTGATTTCTATATTGCTGTGGTAGCTGAATGACTGACGGCGCTGTTTTTGTAATGCGTTTGCCAATGCTGTCTTTGCAGCCGCTGGTGTCTGGTTTGTCGCCTTACTTTGAGCCAGACTGGTAGACTGGCAGCCAGTGACTAATAAAGCACCAGACAAAGCGCTACCAACCCATAGAGCCTTCTTTTTTGTAATCGTAGAATGCCAAGGTGACGTTACAGAGTGAGAGCATTTTTTCATATTTATTCCTTAAAAATCATTGTCTTGAATGTGACCAAATAGCGTTAATTGATGTCGGCGTTACTGCTTAGACATCAAAACTTATTTTCTTCAGCGACGTCATACTCAAGATCATCCTCAGCATCGGTAATATCATATTGTGTGTCGTAATCGTTGGTATAGCTGTCATCGTTATACTCGTCATTATAATCGTAGTCATAACGGGCATAGCGTGCTGCTCTAAGCCTTTCTTTTTGCGCACGCTGGGTCGCAAGCCAAGCATTGCCATCGATGGCGGGCGCTGCATGCGCGCCAAACGACTCTGCTAGTAACGGCGTCAAACCATGCTTATTAAAGCTGGCGGCATCGTAGCGGACTTGATTAAGCACGGTTGTGGTAGAGCCCATCAAATCACCGCCGATGTTGATGCGCTGCTGTTTAGCCAGCAGGCGGTCTGAGCTGTCTAGATAGTAGTCATTGGTTTGGTTAAAATTGATGGGGCCAATGGCTTCAATAAGCTGTAACAGCGCCCCTACATCAGCACTTTGATAGCCTTTATTATATAACTGTAGCTTAGCCAGCGCAGTCTTTAGCATAGCGCCATTTGGATACTTTTTTGGATTGGCATCGACATAATCCTGTAGCGACGTTGTCATGTACTTTAGGACTTTACCGATCATTTCACCGCTTTGCTGACTACCAAAATACACCTTTACCGCTCGAGTAGCGCCCACTTCGCTTGCAAACGAGTCTCCTTGAATATCAACTGCGCTAAAGTGTTCGGGTGCAAGCTCTGCCATACTGTCTTGAATGGCGGCAATCATAGCATCATAGATCACTGCTGAAGGCAGCTGCGAGGTAATACTCTCAGGCAAACCAAAATCTACCGTGTGGGCGGTCATTTCCGTGGGTAGTGGGGTATGCTCAGGGTTAGCAAGCGCTACAATAGGCATGATTACCGAGGGGTCGACAGTGAGGCTACTGTTTGCAAAGTCAAATGCCAATGGTATTTGTACCGAAGAAGATATCGTCGGTGTGACATAGTCGTAGCTATAGACGCTCTGTAGCTGCCGCTGCTGAGGCTTATATCGACTGACACTGTTGAAGGTCAGGTTCTGATAGTGGTAAGCATTCGATGCGGCTATCTGCTCTGGCGTACGATGAATCATGCTAAGCAGTTGACCTGCTATGCCTGAGGCAGAAGACGGTGGAATTTTATTCTCTGCACTGCTAATCTCGCCTTTTTGCTTAGCCAGTTGCATGGCTTCATAGTTTTTCAGCAGGTTTTTTGGTTTGACATCTGGTATTTTTGAAAACACTCCACTGCCCACCTCTGAGCGATAGTCATCTTCTAGGCTATTGCCATCACGATCATAACCATACTCATCATAACCATCATAGTCATAACCCTCTTCATCATAGCCGTACCAGTCGAAACCCTCCCTATCGTAGCCTTCCTGATTGAATCCATCTGAATCATATTCGTCGTATTCATCATAGCTGTCATCGTTCGGGTCGTATTCCCTATCGTACTCTCTATCATAGTCATCTGAGATGGTTTTTTGATAAGCATAAGTTTCTATTATCGTTCTCAATAAGCTGCTAGAGCCAGCATCAATACTGTCTGGATGAATAAAAGGCACCGCTTGATAATTGGCCTGCGCTACTGCCACGTGCTCTGTCGCTAAATGTTGACGAATAGCGGTCAGCAATCTCGTCTTGGCTTGATTTTCAATACTGGGGTATTGGCCTTGATCAAACAGCTGCTCATAATGCTGTGACTGCGCTGCTAAATGTGCATTAAATGCTCGACCTTGCGCTTGAGTTTTTGCTGTATTTGCCTGATCAAAGTCAATCAAGGCACCTGACACATCAGTAGCAGGTGCTACGCTTGGATGAGATTGGCAACCTATAAGCAGCATAGATGCGCTACCAAGCAGTAACGCCCCGCCTGCCACAGATGACCATTTGCGCTGAAGTTTTACAGTATTTACAGACACGTCATCACCTGTGCAATGAGCATCGTGCGTTTGCGAGCTGTGTTCTTGTTGCTCATACTTTCGTTGGCAGTGACTGGTATGGTGTGACGACATAAAAACCCCATTATTTAAACAGACAGACATTTGTAAACAAATTCTTAGTGCTTTTATTTATAACACAAAAGACTACAAATGAGTGAGGAATAAGTAGCATTTAATTCAAATTCTGTTTAAATAAAGGGTATGGCTTTACGTCATTTTGTATATCACTTTTAAAACTATCGCCTGGGCCAAGTTATTCTTATGTCTGTCTACCAACTAAAGACTCAATTTCAAAACAAACTACGCCCGATAAGCGACCGGTTAGTAGAGATGGGCATGACGGCCAATCAGGTCACTGTCAGCGCTATCTGCTTAAGCGCTGGGACGGCTTATGTCATTGCAGCGGTGGCGTCACCAGACACTAGCGAGCAGGTGATTGACCACCGCTCAAAAGGCACAATGTCCGCAGAGCCATTGCAAATCAAAGGCCGGCAAGTATGGTGGATATTGCCAGTGTCTTTATTTATACGTATGGCCTTAAATGCGATAGATGGCATGATGGCACGTGAGCATCATCAGGCTTCAAGTCTAGGAGCTGTACTCAACGAAGCTGGTGACATCATCTCGGACGGCCTGCTGATCGGCAGCTTGACGCCGCATCTATCTCTACAAAACCATCAGCGCCATCATTTGGGTATTATTATTGCGCTTAGCACACTGACCGAACTGATCGCTATTGGCGCAAACATTGTAACCGGACACCGTGCCAACCATGGGCCGCTCGGCAAAAGCGATCGAGCACTAGCGTTGGGTATTGTCGGTGCCTTGATAGGCTCTGGTTTCACGCAGCGCCACATGCATAGCCACGGCCTGCACGCTATCCGCCCATTATTATGGTTTAGTGAGGTGCTACTATTAAAAACTGCGATTAACCGCCTAACTTTTATAGGCAGTCATTATTTTCAAAAGTACCATCCTGTCCCGACGCCTAAAACCCGCACTGTTTATCGAAACTTCGTTTATACCCCCCTCACTTATAAAAACAATACGCAATATGCTTTGCAGCCGTACTGCTTACAAGGATATGACCACATGCAATCATCTGACATCTCGCCTATCATCGCTGGACAAAGCTGCTTTAATGCCTATGATGGCACCGCTATTTATTATCGATACTGGTTAACCATGCCATTAGCAGATATTGCTCATCGTGCCGAGCCTCATGAGCGACGACAAGTGATCTTATTACACCGAGGTCATGAGCATTCAGGCCGCTTAACTGAGCTGGCTGAGCGCTTTGTACAGGCAGGCTATCAAGTATTTGCTTGGGATGCGCGTGGTAATGGCCGTTCAGGCGGTATCAAAGACCATGCCGAGAGTGTCACCGAGCTTGAGCGTGATCTCAATGATTTCGTGAATTTAGTCATCACAAAGACTGGTATCACGATTGAAGATACCTTAATCGTCGCCAGCAGCATCGGTGCCGTATTAGCAGCAGCGTGGGTACACGACTATGCTCCAGCCATTCGTGGCATGATACTGGGCACGCCAGCTCTTAGCATTCGCTTATATATCCCCTTAGCGATACCCGCCTTAAAAGTTGCCCGTAAGCTTGGGCTTATGTCACGTGTCTCAAGCTATGTCAAATCTCAAGTACTCACTCATGACAAAGAAGCGCAGGCTGCCTACAATGCCGACCCATTAATATCAGGATCAATCTCCAGTGATTTGCTGATCGACACCCATGCCACAGGCCAAAGGCTGCTCGATGATGCCGGTGCGATTACCACACCTACCTTTATACTGTGTGCCGGTAAAGACTATGTCGTAGACAAACAAGCTGAGCGTACCTTTTATGAGCGGCTAAGCTCGCCGCATAAACGTTGGCAGCTGTATCCAGACAGCTTTCACGCTATTTTTCATGAAACCAATAAAGCAGATATCTTTGCAGATTGCATTGATTTTGCCGAACACTTATTTGCCAAGCCGACTACAAAGCCAGATCTAACCCATGCCCATTTAGATAGTGCCAGCAAAGACAAGGTCGATCGCCTAGCGATCAAGCCTTTTAATCCAAGTTTTGCGCTAACCCGCTTTGCCATGCAAAAATTCGGTCACGTCAGTGATGCCATAGCCACCGGCCTTGAGCACGGATTTGATTCAGGCAGCTCTTTAGATAAAGTCTATGCCAATACACCTCAAGGCAAAAATACCTTTGGCAAAGCCGTTGATAAGTTTTATCTGAGCAATATCGGTTGGCAAGGCATTCGCATTCGTCGCAAACATTTATTAGAGCTGGCAAGTATGGCCATCGATACACAGCTGACTGCAGCCCAGCCCAACCAGTCCTCTATACGGGCCCTCGATATCGCCAGTGGCAATGGCTATTATGTGTTCGATTTACTCGAAAAATACGAGCAGTTGACTGCTGAGCTAAGAGATTATGATACGCATAATGTGCAAGTCATTGCGGACAAGGCGCACAGGTTTGGTTTTGATGAGCGCATTGTCGCTGTAAAAAGAGATGCTTTTGATATCCATAGCTATAGTGATGCAAAAAACAGCTTTGATATGGCCATTGCCTCAGGTGTCTTTGAGCTGTTTTCAGACAACACCTTAGTGAGTACCGCCTTAACTGGGATATTTGATAGCTTGGCTATTGGCGGATATTTTATTTATACCAATCAGCCCTGGCATCCTGAGCAAGAGTTTATCAGTAAAACCCTGAATAACCATCGTGGCAGCAGCTGGGTCATGCGGTGTCGCTCACAAGCGGAAATGGATCAACTGGTCACCCAAGCCGGCTTTAAAAAGCTAGAGATGCGCATTGATCGCTTTGGCATCTTTACAGTGTCGCTTGCGATAAAGCCTAGGGAGTAAATAACCGTCTTCGCCTCATGGCCATCACAATCTAAAATAGCACGTCTTGAACATACGACTGTGACAAACAATAAGGAAGTTAGCGGCTATTGACCCTTTAAATGAGGTACTGGCGACAACCAAAAACAAAAGTTTAGATAGCCCTATCTACCACTTGATATTTTCGTTACTATTTAGACATTGTCTGACTTTAACTTTTTATACTCGTAAAAAGGAATTTGCGATGCCATATCCATATTTTTATTCTCAGCATAATACGACCTATCTCAATCGTAGAGCTGCTAAAATCGCAGCTTTAGCTTTTAGCGGTATGCTATTGTTATCCACCTCAGCTACTGCGCTTGAGTCAAATACCAACAATTCGCTCAAAAACCACACTATAAATAACAGCTCACTGAATCTGGATGCGATTAATCTCGCTATCATGACGGAATCGCCTACGGTTTTGACTGAAAACCGGCGTGTGACCCTTGCAGCACCAAATAGTGCGCTTAGCCCTAGCATGAGTAGCGTTGCAAAAACCGATCAAGCCATTTACTCAGCGGACGCCATTCATCACCCCGTCTGGGCCAAAAACGGCATGGTCGCCTCTCAAGAAGCACTGGCCTCTGATATTGGCTTACAGATTCTAAAAGACGGTGGTAATGCCGTCGATGCTGGCGTTGCGGTGGGCTTTGCCTTAGCCGTGACACTGCCGCGGGCGGGCAACATCGGCGGTGGCGGCTTTATGATAATTTATGATGCCGAGCAAGGCGAGACAGTGGCGCTCGATTATCGTGAAAAAGCCCCAAGCAGCGCCTTTCGTGATATGTATCTTGATAAGGACGGCAATGCGGTAAGTAGCTTGTCTCGTTTCCATGGTTTGGCTGTTGGTGTACCAGGGACTGTCGCAGGGCTGCTCAAAGCGTTAGAAGATCATGGCACCATGAGCCGTGGACAAGTGATGGCACCCGCTATTGCACTGGCTGAAAACGGTATAGAGGTCACTGCTGGCTTATCTGAGTCGCTCAGCGCACTGAGTGATCGTTTACAAAAATGGCCAAGTACCAAAAAGGTGTTTTTTAAGCCTGACGGTAGTGTTTATCAGCCAGGAGAAATCTTAAAGCAACCAGAGCTTGCACGCTCGCTAAAACTCATTGCCGCTCAAGGCGCCGATGGATTTTATAAAGGCGAGACCGCTCGTAACATTGTCAAGGCGGTCAATGAGGCTGGAGGCAGCATGAACTTGCAAGATTTGGCCACTTATGAAGCCATCGCTCGTAAGCCTGTTACAGGCGACTACCGTGGCTATGAGATCGTCTCTATGCCGCCGCCCTCCTCTGGTGGTATTCACATCGTGCAGATTTTAAACATTTTAGAAGGCTATCCACTAAAAGATTATGGTCACAACAGTGCGCAAACCATTCACTTGATGGCGGAGGCAATGCAACTGGCGTATGCTGACCGTGCAGAGTATTTGGGCGACTCAGACTTTGTTGACGTGCCAGCGAGCGGCCTTACTTCTCAAGCCTATGCCGATCAGCTGCGCACCTTGATTTATCCAAACAAAGCCACGCCAGCGAGTTCGATTAAAGCCAACAACCCCCTGCCTTACGAGAGCGACCAAACCACGCATTTTTCTGTCGTGGATAAAGACGGCAATGCAATCGCCAATACCTATACGCTTAACTTCTCTTACGGCACGGGTCTGGTTGCAGACGGCACGGGTATTTTACTAAACAACGAGATGGACGACTTTTCTGCCAAGCCTGGCACTGCCAATGCTTACGGCTTAACTGGCGGTGAGGCAAATAGCGTAGAAGCGGGTAAGCGGCCGCTGTCCTCGATGAGCCCAACCTTAGTATTTAAAGACAGTAAGCCTTATATCGTGACTGGCAGCCCCGGCGGTAGCCGCATCATCACTACCGTGACCCAAATCATCTCCAACGTCATCGATCATGATATGAATATCGCCGAGGCCACGCATGCGCCTCGTATCCATGACCAGTGGCTACCTGATGAGATTCGTACAGAAAAGGCGTTGAATATCGATACGGTCAAAAAACTTGAATCCATGGGACACACGGTCAGCCCAAAAGCGACAATGGGCTCAACGCAATCGATTATGATAACGCCAAATGGTGTTTACGGATCTTCTGACCCACGTATCGTCGATGCGGCTGTGGTTGGGTATTAGACCATATTGCTTTAACAGCCTGAACTGAGCACATGAGCACTATCGAGAGTCTTTATGATTACTTCAAATTTTGACTTACATATTATTGGCGGCGGTATTATTGGCCTTACGACTGCAGTGACCTTACAAGCACGAGGAGTAAAAGTAGCGCTGCTCGATGCAAATGAAGTCGGACAAGGTGCGTCATTTGGCAATGCTGGACATATCGCCCCAGAGCATGTGTTTCCGATAGCTGATGCCAGCATGCTGCGCCACATACCAGCGATGTTACTGAATCCGACAGGACCGCTACGTATAGACTGGCGCTACCTACCTCGCCTGATGCCATGGGCCATTCAGCTATTGATGAACATGCGCCCCGAGCCATTTGAGCACATCCATAAAGCCCTGCTGAATTTAAATAATCACTGTCTACAAGCGTGGCTAAACTTTGCCAATCAATGGCAGTTAGATGATTGGATAAAGGTAAAAGGCTCGCTATTAACTGCTGAAAAGGCCAGTAGCGTTGACCTTCTCAAAGCACAAGGACAGCGCTTTAATGATGTCGGTGTCACCACTGAGCTGCTGAATCAAGAGGCGCTTTTAGCACATGAGCCTGCTTTAAAAGACAATCAATTAGGGGCGCTATTTTTCCCCAATACAGGACATATCACCAATTTAACAGCAGTGATCAATCAGCTTAGCCGCACTTTTAGAGGCCTTGGCGGTGAGATTGTTGAGCATTGTCGTGTCCTTGAGGCGCATACGAATATAGATGGCATTTACTTAACAACCAATCAAGGTGACATTACTGCCTCTAAGGTCATGCTCGCAGCAGGTGCCCACTCAAAACCACTGGTAAAGCAACTCACAGGTATCCGCGTTCCTTTGGATACTGAGCGAGGTTATCACTTGATGCTGCCTCACGAAAGCGCACGTTTACAGACGCCTGTCACCAGTCTAGATCGGCGTTTTGTCATGACCCCAATGCAAGAAGGCCTGCGCCTAGCAGGTACGGTAGAGTATGCTGGGCTCGAAGCGCCGCCTAACATGCAGCGAGCGCATGTGCTCTTACAGCACGCACAGCCTATGTTAAAGACTCCCTTAAATTCCAACGACAAGGTGCCATGGATGGGCTTTCGGCCATCCACCTCAGATTCTCTCCCTGTTATAGATAAGACTGAGCGTGTGTTTTTAAACTTTGGCCATCAGCATTTGGGCTTAACGCAAGCTGTGGTGAGTGCACAGATGATTGCTGAATACTATTTTGATGAAAGTCATACTATCGACCCCAGGCCTTATCAGCTCTCTCGCTTTACATAGCCGGCTTAAAGCTCTTATAAAGAAGGCGTGGCAGTGACAAGGCGCTGGACTCAAAAACGCTTTGATATTCAAACAATATCAAAGCGTTTTTTGCTTATTTTAAATTCACTTTGACTTCATATTCTATGACACCTATTGGTTGAATCAGTGGTTGTCTGTGCCAAATAATGCTATTATTAGCCGCTAAATCAAAAGTGAGTAAATATGGCTATCGATGTCTTATTTATTCACTATTTATTTAAAAAAACAACTTAAAATATTGATAAAAATAGATTTATCTTCTTAGTCACCCACCCCTCTTTGAGCCTATCAGTAAGAGTCCTCTATGGCATTTGTACACCTTGGTATCCACAGCGAATATTCGATTACTGATTCTATCGTACGCATTAAACCGCTTATTAAGGCGGCAGCAGCAGACAATCAGCGTGCACTGGCACTGACTGACTTATCCAACCTGTATGCCACAGTGAAGTTTTACAAGGCCTGCCTTGGCGCAGGTATCAAGCCCATCATCGGTAGCGAGGTCATCATGGATAATGAAGACTCACGCTTGATTTTGTTGGCGATGGACAATGAGGGCTATCAAAACATCACTCGTATTGTTTCATTTGGTTACACTGAAGGGCGTATTGACCCTGATAATCATGGCGTGCCTATCGTTAAGCGCCATCATATTCTTGAACATGCTGCTGGCGTGATTGTTCTATTTACAGAAAAATCAGACGTCGGTCAGGCTCTTGTCAGCTCTATGCCCGAAAAGGCGGATGAGCTCATCAATGAGTGGCAAACGCAGTTTAACGATCGGCTCTACTTCGCTATTAAGCGCACCAACCGCACTGGTGAAGACGCTTTTATCAAAACGGCTATCCATGCTGGAGCTAAGCACAATATTCCTATCGTAGCGCATAACGACGTGCGCTTTTTAGAGCAAGAGGACTTTGATGCGCATGAAGCTCGGGTTTGTATCGCAGGATCTTATGTACTTGCTGACCCAAATCGGCCGCGTTTGTATTCTGATGAGCAATACCTAAAGACGCAAGCGCAAATGACGCAGCTGTTTGCTGATATTCCGCAAGTGGTTGACAACACCTTGCATCTCGCCACACGCTGTAATGTGACCTTGACACTAGGCATCAATGTCTTACCCGAGTTCCCAGTACCTGAGGGTGAAACTATTGAGTCCTTCTTTAGAGCAGAGTCACAGCGTGGTTTAGAAAATCGATTGGACAAGCTGTTTCCTATAGAGGAGCGTGATACTGACTGGCTCGACTTTCGTAAGCAATATGACGAACGTTTAGAGTACGAGCTTGAAGTCATTTTATCTATGGGCTTCCCCGGTTACTTCTTGATCGTTATGGACTTTATTCGCTGGGCTAAAGCCAATGGCGTACCTGTCGGACCAGGTCGTGGCTCCGGTGCTGGCTCCTTGGTCGCTTATGCGCTCAACATCACTGACCTTGACCCCATTCACTATGACCTGCTGTTTGAGCGTTTCTTAAACCCAGAACGTGTCTCCATGCCTGACTTTGATATTGACTTTTGTATTGAGGGTCGAGATCGAGTGATTGATTATGTGGCGCAAACTTATGGTCGAGAAGCCGTCTCACAGATCATTACCTTTGGTACGATGGCAGCAAAGGCTGTGGTGCGAGATGTGGCTCGAGTACAAAGCAAGTCTTATTTTTTAGCCAATAACCTATCCAAGCTGATTCCAAAAACGCCAGGCATCACCCTTAGTGAGGCACTGGAGCAAGAGCCCCAGCTCAAAGATCTAATCTCCAACCCTGATAATATGGATTATGAAGATGCCATCGAGATTTGGGAGATGGCCATCAAATTAGAAGGCGTGTGTCGAAACGTCGGTAAACATGCTGGTGGGGTATTGATAGCACCAGATAGAATCACTGACTTTAGCGCCATTTACTGCGATGATGAAGGTCACCGAGTCAGTCAGTTCGATAAAGACGATGTCGAAGATGTGGGGCTGGTAAAGTTTGACTTTTTGGGTTTGCGCAACCTGACAGTGATTAATGCAGCCGTCAAAAACATCAACGAGCGCCGCGCAAGAGAAGGCCTAGATGCACTGGTATTAGAAGACTTGCCCCTTGATGACAAAAACGCTTATAAGCTGCTACAAGAAGCCAAGACCACGGCTGTGTTTCAGCTTGAAAGTACGGGGATGAAAAAGTATCTGGCCAAGTTGCAACCGACCAATATCGAAGACGTTATCGCTATGTGTGCGCTGTATCGCCCAGGGCCGCTAGATGCAGGTATGGTAGAGATGTATATCGATCGTAAGCATGGTCGAGAAGAAGTCATCTATGACCATCCCAACCTTGAACCAATTCTGCAAAACACCAATGGCGTTATTGTCTATCAAGAGCAAGTGATGCAAATCTCGCAGGTTATGGCAGGCTATAGCTTGGGCGGTGCTGACATGCTACGCCGAGCTATGGGTAAAAAGAAACCTGAAGAGATGGCCAAGCAGCGTGATATCTTTGTGACTGGTGCCACAGCGCAAGGTATTGATGAAGCGACCTCAGGCGGCGTCTTTGACTTGATGGAAAAGTTTGCTGGTTATGGTTTTAACCGCTCACACTCAGCCGCTTATGGCGTCTTGGCTTACCAAACAGCCTATCTCAAACAGTACTATCCTGCTGAGTTTATGGCAGCGGTACTCACCTCTGATATGAACAACACCGACAACGTGGTGTTTTTTATTAACGACTGCCGAGAGAACTTTGGGCTGACTGTAGACAACCCTTCTGTCAACCGCAGTGAATGGCACTTTGTCTCCGACACACCGACCAATATCATTTATGGCTTAGGTGCCATCAAAGGTGTGGGTGAAGGTGCTGTTGAGTCTATTGTATCCGCTCGCCGCCGTGACGGGCCTTTTATTGATCTTTATGACTTTTGTCGTCGGGTCGATATCAAAAAAGTCAATAAGCGCACGCTAGAGGCATTAGTCAGTGCAGGGTGTTTTGATGACTTTGCCGCCACCCTAAGACCCGATCTGCCAGCCGATGAAGCATACGAGATTCGCGGTGCGCTAATGAGTCAGCTGCCAAACGCTGTGCAAGCGGCTGAGCAAGACCGTCAAAACCGTGAGATCGGTATGATGGACTTATTTAGTGAAATGGATGGCGTTGTCGCAGCACCGCCCCTAGAGATGACGCCAGAGCTGATCTGGGGAGATAAGCACCGCCTAAAAGCGGAAAAAAACACCCTTGGTCTGTATTTAACGGGTCACCCGATTAATGAGTACTTAGATGAATTAAAGCGTTATACCTCTGGCGCCCGCCTCGATAGCTTAGCTGATACTGGTTATAACGGCAGCTGCTACTTTGCAGGTCTTATTATAGATATCGCCAACTTTGGTAACCGCCACGTCATTACTTTAGATGATGGCACA
This sequence comes from Psychrobacter coccoides, assembly GCF_017498085.1. Classification (GTDB taxonomy): domain Bacteria; phylum Pseudomonadota; class Gammaproteobacteria; order Pseudomonadales; family Moraxellaceae; genus Psychrobacter; species Psychrobacter coccoides. Next base: position 70,769 of record NZ_JAGBKM010000012.1, on the reverse strand, counting down.
TCAAGGCTAGAGGTCAGCTGCTATGCTGAGCGCTTCAACCGCGTAAAGGAGCAGTTAAAGATAGATGAAGTCGTGATTATCAAAGGCAGTATTCGTGAACGTGATGGCCGTATTTTTGCTCGCCTTGACAATGCTTTGAGTATGGTAGATGCTCGTCTACGTTGGCTAAAGAAAATCAGCATCAAGGTTCATGGTAGTGACATCAATCTGTTAACTCGTATACAGCCGCTGCTCAAGTCAGCGCAAGCACACTTGATACCAGCGCCTCGCCTCGCCTACAATCAAGATAATGATGAACAAGATAGTGGCTATGACCCAGCAATGGGTGGTAACTTATATGATGAAGCAGGCAACGACTTATTGGCGTTAGACCAAGCTACGGGCCCTGAAACTGCCTTTACTCATGCAGACGCTGATATCAACGACAACTGTATCCCACTTGGGCTCAGTGTCTATGAAGACTATGCTATTGCCAATGTCGCACTCTCGGAGCATTGGCGTGTTTATCCAAATGATGATAACTTACAGCAGCTAAAGAGCTTCATTGACGAAGACGACTTATATTTTCATTATAGCTAGTATCTTTACTTCAGCTATGTAAGCACACCTTTTTATCTCACTACTTGGATGGACATCGATGATACAAACTGACTTACATAATGTTGAGGTTATCAATCATAAACAGTTCGAAGATATGCGGGACTTATTTGAAGAAGACTTTGCAGAGTTGGTACGCAGTTATCTCATCGATAGCCAACAACGTATCGAGGTAATACAGGCCGCTCAAGTGGCTAATGACAATAGTGAAGGGTTTGAGGCTGCCCACGCACTAAAGGGAGCCAGTGCGAGTTTGGGTGCGATGCAGATAATCACCTTGGCTGATCAATTAGAGGCACATTGCCGCGAACAAAACATCAGCCAACAAGCCGAGCTTATAAAACAGTTATCCATAGCTTTACAACGTGTCGAACAAGAGATTAATCAGCGATTGAGCCTATAATGAGCACATCTTCTTTATCAGCAATACCCCCTTCAGCGGCCACTTCACCCAAGTTCATAGTAGACGACTACCTCACTTGCTTACAGGTCGTTATGGTGAATACCACTCTGCCTGCCAATATTGGCTCAGCAGCCCGAGCGATGCATACTATGGGTTTATCGAGACTGACCGTGGTTGATCCTAAGCTTGCGATCGATGAGACCAGTGAGTCTCATGCAGCAGGAGGCATTGAAGTACTGTCGTCAGCTAACGTTATACCGACGCTAGAGACGGCCATTAATGACTGTCAGCTCGTCTTTGCAGCCAGTAGCCGCAGCCGTCACATGCCACGTCCTGTAGTGACGCCGACCCAAGCGGCCAAAATCATGTTTGACTTTATTGACGGTCAAAACCTACTTTCAGCAAACCCGCCAAACATTGCCATCTTGTTTGGCCGTGAAGACCGCGGCCTTACCAATGAGGAGTTGGCATATGCAGACTATCATATTCAAATCGACGCCAACCCTGCTTATCCGGTTCTCAATGTGGCATCGGCCGTACAGGTGATTGCTAGCTTCATCTTCGCTTATGCGCAAACACATCTAAAAAAGACAAATGAGAACAATCTACACCAAGGTTCGCACCCTTTATTAGAAGTGCACTTGCGTCAGCAATGGGATGAGCCAGCCATCACCCAGCAGCAGTTACAACAGCTGATCCAGCGTACCACCACACTTATGATCGAGCGTGACCTAGCAGACAGCGAGCATTTAAAATCATTACCATCAAGGCTGTCTCGACTGGCCTCTCGCATGCAACTGGATCAAAAAGAGTATCAGCTATTGAGTGCCTTGATCGCCAAGCTTTTAAAAGATTAACCCTGTATCAGCTGAGGCAGCACACAGCTATACTATAAATCTATACATAACAATGGCAGTTGCCCATCATTTAACCCTACATTGGAGATAACCATGAATTGGACTGTTTACTTATCGGGTGAGATACACACGGACTGGCGTGAGCAAATTATGCAAGGCGCAAAACAGCACAATCTGCCTATTACATTTACGTCAGCGGTGACTGACCACGAAGCCAGCGATGCGGCAGGTGATGTATTAGGGGATAACGACAACCCATTCTGGCGCGATCATCAGTCTGCAAAAGTCAATGCCATACGTACCAAAACCCTCATACAAAAGTGTGATATTGCGATTATTCGTTTTGGTGACAAATACAAACAATGGAACGCTGCATTTGATGCCGGATACTGTGCAGCGCTTGGCAAGCCCTATATCACCCTGCATGACCATGACATCATCCATCCACTAAAAGAAGTCGACGCCGCAGCAATGGCATGGGCCCAAACGCCAGAACAGGTGATTGAAGTGCTTAAATACACCACCAGTGATTGCTAGGTCTTAAAAAGCAGAGCCGGTAAGCAGCCCCCTAATCTTTATAGCTTGTTTAATTTGTCAGGCATCGCTATATTTTTTGATACAAAACTGTTATAAATAAAATCATTGTCACAAAATGAAAGGACAACCTATGCTATCACCAACTGCCCTTTTTAAATCATTGGCGAATGCCAAAAAAAACTTAAAAGAAGATATCGAAGCGGTGTTTAATCGTGATCCAGCTGCGCGCAACAGTCTGGAGGTACTACTAACCTACCCTGGTATTCATGCGCTTATTCTACATCGTGGCGCCTACTGCTTATGGCAAAACAACCAAAAATTTGCCGCCCGTGCTATCTCATACGGCTCTCGAATTATGACCGGCATCGAGATTCACCCTGCTGCCAAAATTGGCAAACGCTTTTTTATTGATCACGGGGTTGGTGTTGTCATTGGTGAGACGGCTGAAATTGGTGACGATGTGACTTTATATCATGGTGTCACCCTTGGGGGGGTCTCATGGAATGACGGCAAGCGCCACCCAACTCTAGAAGATGGCGTCATCGTCGGTGCTGGCGCAAAAGTGCTGGGACCCTTTACTGTCGGTAAAAACGCCAAAATAGGCTCAAATGCGGTGGTGGTCAAGCCTGTGCCTGCTGGTGCTACGATGGTCGGTAGTGCTGCTCGTATGATTTCAGAGCATCACGATGAAAAAGGCAACCCAATTGAACCCAAGTCAGAAGGTGATCAACAAAAACCAGCCGCCAAACAGCCAGCAAAAGACGTTGAATATAACGGTCACAGTAGCGCCCGTGCCACTGCTTTCCAAGCTTATGGCATAGACCCCTCCTCTCAAGACCCAGTGGCTGAAGCCTTTGCTAAAATGCTCGAGCATATTCAACAATCAGAAAGCCGCCTAGACCAGCTGCAAGAAGCCATGTGCAAGCTTGACCCCAACTTTTGTCAAAAAGAATATGATCGCCTCTGCCTAGAAGACCTAGATGTGATTGATCGAGAAGCATTAGATACGGAGCACAAATAATCGATACTTGAGACATGCACAGTAAACAGCACTTGCTATCATTGGAGTTTTGATTGATAACTTTAGGTCCGATCAAACGTCGTTTGCTATATGTTGCCTTGTTTGAAGTCTTTGCCATTACTTTGACAACGCTTATTTTGGTGCTATTAAGTGGTAGTGACGCACAAAAATCGCTATCTCTAGCGATTATAATCTCTATCGTGGCAGTGATTTGGAACTTTGTTTATAACACGCTTTTTGAATACTGGGAACGACGTCAGCAAATCAAAGTCCGTACTTTTAAAGTGCGTAGTCTTCATGCCATCGGCTTTGAAGGCGGGCTGACTTTGGTGTGTCTGCCCCTTTATATGCTTTGGTACAAGGTTGGACTCTGGACTGCCTTAACGATGGAGGTGTCTTTGGTCGTCTCTTTCTTGATATTTACTTTTATTTTCACCCTTATTTTTGACAACATATTCACGCTACCCCAACACACCAAAACCGCTAAGCACTCTGCTTGATATTCAGCGCTTTTCGAGGTTTGCTGGCCCTTTACTCAAAAAAATACTTATCTAGAATAAGCCTTTAATATTTGCAACCAAAAACTTAAGGTAAATCGCTTATAATTAAGGCTTAATAAAGATAACGATACCACTTAATGAGGAGTTAGTATGGCTCGTTTACAAGATAAAGTGATGATCATCACTGGTGCGGCGCAAGGTATGGGTGAGACGCACGCTCGTCTATGTCTAGAGCAAGGCGCTAAAGTGGTCTTAACTGACATCAATAGTGAAAAAGGCGAAGCGCTGGCAACAGAGCTTGGCGATAACGCTCTATTTATCAAGCACGATGTGACTGATGAAGCCGATTGGACGCACGTCGTCAAACAAACCGAGGATAAATTTGGGCGAATCGATGTCTTGGTAAACAATGCTGGCATAACGACCAACAAATCGATTTTAGATACCTCTGTAGAGGAATACCGAAAAACGCTTGAGATTAATCAAGTTTCAGTATTTTTGGGCATAAAAGCAGTCTTGCCTGCTATGAGACGTGCCGAGCAAGGCTCTATTATCAACATCTCATCGATTAATGGTCTGGTTGGGGGTGCGATCGGTTATACTGATTCTAAGTTTGCAGTACGTGGTATGACCAAGGCAGCAGCGCTAGAATGCGCTCCTCACGGTATTCGAGTCAACTCTATTCATCCAGGCGTCATTGCCACGCCCATGATTATGCAGGGTGATACCAAAGAAGCGGTAGAGGCGTTTGCCAAAAGTATTCCGCTACGACGTGTCGCACAGCCAGAAGAGGTCAGTCGTATGGTGGTGTTTTTGGCGTCGGATGAATCAAGCTATTCTACAGGTGCGGAGTTTATCATTGATGGTGGCTTGACAGCACAGTAGCTATTGGCGTTTGTTTTATTTGATAAAAGCTGGGCCTTGTGCTCAGCTTTTGTTGGTATAAGCCAATTTTTAATTCTTTTAACTTAGCCATTTAGGGAGCAACTGTTGAGGAAGCATCGGCAATCAGTTCTTTAACCCCTGCTGTTTCATGCGCTTTCAATGGATAACGGTCAGCCATTATTATCCATTGCCTCGATGGTTTTGATGTCTGTTTATCACTTAGGCTATTTTTATTAAGAACCGTTTGTATGAGTAGGATATCGATATCCATGGTGACTTTTTTGACCGGTGTTTGTCTCTCTGTTGAGCGCTGTCTATGACACTCACGCTCATACTGCTTAAAGGTTTGTTGCAACTGCTGTAGGGTCATCGCTGGCGTTAAAGCGATATAAACACATTGGTTGGTATAATCAGGCTTTGGCTGTTCTAAGCTGGCAGTAAAATCAGGATTTTGAAACGCCGTAGAGAGCTGTATTTGTCCTAGTGTCGCCAGTCTTTTACGTACATGTGGTAAGTGTGTGTCAGCTTGATAGTTGCTACCCAAAGCCAATAGCACTGCTGTCACCGACTGCTTTTGCAGCTGTTCAGGCAAGCACTTTTTTAAGTCATCAAGGTTTAGATCAACCAAGTTTTTATGCATCTTACGCATCACTGGCTTTTGCATAGCGTGTGATTTGTACGCCCACCGCTGCCGCCTCTGTAATCGCGGTTGGCTTGGCCACACTTAATGTGACTTTTTGACAGGCGTATTTTGTCAGCAGCATCGCAGCAATCTTTTCTGCCAAATGCTCGAGCAATTGCGCTTGCACCTCTTGACACAGGCTACTGATGTCATCGCAGACCGCTTTATAGTTCAGCGCATCACTCACATCGTCTGACACAGCGGCTGCGCTGATGTCTGTCTCAAGTGCCACATCTATCAAAAGCGGCTGCGTGATCGCACGCTCCCATGCATAGACACCGATGACCGCCTCTACTTTTAGACCTTTGACAAATACCACATCAGACGGAGTATGAAACATACGTATATCCTTGTTTGCTAAATTGCTAAATTTTTCTATGGTTTATTTAGAGGCTGTTTTTAACATTTTACTAGGGCGATGGCGCCACAAGTCAATGCTAAATAGTAACAGACCCAGCCAAATCAAACCAAACACTGCCAGACGATGCAAGTCAAATGGCTCTTTATAATAAAACACCGCCAAAAAGAAGATAAAGGTAGGTGTCAGATAATTCATAAAACTTAAAATACTGTAAGCCACAAGCTTGGTAGATTTATTAAAGAGCAATAAGGGTATCAGCGTGATTGGTCCTGCCAGCATAAGCAGCCAAATGTTTGCTGAAAACCAAAAGCCAATTTGACTACTGACCACATCAGCTTGCCAAAACCACCAGATGCATAGTGGCACCAACATAGCCGTTTCAATAAACATGGCATCAACTGCAGTTAAAGGGGTTTGTCGTTGGATGGTACCGTAAGTACTAAAGCTAAACGCTAAAACCAGTGATATCCATGGCAAACTGCCGAGCATTACTACTTGAATGACCACAGACAACAACGCAAAACCAATCGCCACCCATTGTAATGTTCGCAAGCGCTCCTTGAATAAAATCATTGATAGCGCTACACCAACTAATGGCCCGATAAAATAACCCAAACTGGCTTCTAGTATTTGATCATGATTAACCGCCCACACATAGGTAAGCCAATTGGTAGCAATAATCAGACCTGATACAAATGTTAATGCTATCCATTTTGGCTGCTCTTTTAGAGTCGTGATCCATTGCCAGCGTTTGGTGAGGATAAGCACGACCAATAAACACAAAAACGTCCAAACAATACGGTGACCGATAATCTCGGTAGCATCATAAGCGGCCAGTTGTTTGAAGTACAATGGAAAAGCACCCCAAATAGAAAAGGCAATAAGCGCAGTAATAATACCACGTCTGGTGGTTTGGATAGGAGCGACTGGTTTTTTTAGTACATTTTGCGTAGTCATAAGATAAGACAACTTAATTTAAAAACAGCTTGGCTTTAAGAAGGCTTGGGCTTAAAACCGCTGAGATTGAATCATGGCTGACGGTCACCTGATTATAATTCTAATTTTCGGTATATGGCGACAGTGCAGAATGACTTCAGACAGAATAAAAGATAAAAAGCAATGTATTGACACCTGATCAGTATCAATACATTGCTAACAACAACATTATTTAAAAACCGCGCACCAAACTAACTGGTAAGCGTATGAAGACGATAGTCTCACTAAGCCTTGCTATCATGCATCTCGATAGACATGCCAATATGATTGGCAAGCTCAGCAAACCCTGGGAAACTGGTATTGACCGTCTCTACACCTTCGATAGTGATCTGCTGCGAGGCTCTTAGACTGGCAACCGCAAAGCTCATAGCAATACGATGATCATGATGCGAAGTGATATGACCACCACCAAAGACTGGTTGGTTGTTATTAATCTCGCCTTCTTGGCTCGCAGTGCCTTTTCCTTCGATAATCAGGCCGTCTTCAGTAACCGTACACTCTACGCCTAGTGTTTGCAGGCCATCTGCCATGACAGCGATACGATCTGACTCTTTGACACGCAGCTCTTTTGCACCAGTCAGTACCGTACGACCTTCAGCACAGCTGGCCGCCACAAAGAGTACGGGGAACTCATCAATCGCAAGCGGCACTAAATATTCTGGTATCTCGATGCCTTTAAGGTTTGAGCTACGAATGGTAATATCGGCCACTGGCTCACCACCGACATGGGTCTTGTTACTTAGGCTAATATCAGCTTGCATCAGCTTTAAGATGTCAATAATACCCGTACGTGTCGGATTGATGCCGACTTGCGTTAAAGTCAGCTCACTGTTTTGACTGATAGCAGCAGCCACCATAAAGAACGCCGCTGATGAGATATCAGCAGGAACAGCGATAGCGCCACCTGTCAGCGTGCCACCACCTTTGACACTGATGCGGTTGCCTTCGACAGTCACATCATAACCAAAAGCTGAGAGCATACGCTCAGTATGGTCACGGCTGACTTCAGGTTGGATGACCGTGGTCACCCCTTCTGCCCACAACCCTGCTAATAACAAACAAGACTTGACCTGCGCCGAAGCAACGGGCATATCATACTCAGTCCCTTGTAATGGGGTACCGACACTGTCTCGACCCGTTATGCTCAGCGGTGCTGTACCACTCTGACCGGTACTCTGAATCACTGCCCCCATTTCTCGCAGTGGTGCGGCGACACGCTCCATTGGGCGCTTATTGAGACTGGTATCACCAGTCAACACGCTATCAAATGATTGCGCTGCCAAAATACCTGCCAGCAGGCGCATACTGGTACCAGAGTTGCCCATGTACAATGGCGTTTTACTGGGCTTAAGACCATTCATGCCCACACCATGGATGGTTAACTCCCCATTGGTAGGACCTTCAATCGTCACGCCCATATCTCGAAACGCTTGTAGCGTGGCCAAGGCATCTTCCCCTTCCAAAAACCCCGTCACATGTGTCACGCCTGTCGCCAGACTACCGAGCATAATACTGCGATGAGAGATAGACTTGTCACCAGGAATATCGATAGTGCCTGTGACCGTATTACTAGGGGTAATGATATAAGAAGCTGACATAGCAGAGGTATCCGTATAAGGGGTAGAAGCTAACATATGACCAAAATGTCGCCGTGCAGCTTGTGCACGGCCTAAAATTCCCATCAGGGCGGTTGAATCTTCATCAATGATGAGTTGGCGCATCTCCTGTAGATAAACACTGTACTCATCAAGCGCACTGACGATAGCGCTTTTATTGGCAAAAAATATATCGTGCCACATCTTAGGGTCGCTGGCAGCGATACGAGTAAAATCACGAAAACCGCCAGCAGCATAACGAAACATATCCAAGTTGTCATCATGACTGGCTAGCTGCTCAACCAAGTTAAAAGCTAGCAGATGCGGCAGATGGCTGGTATGCGCCAATATGGCATCATGATGCTCAGCAGACATCATCATCACTGAGGCACCTACTGCCTCCCACAACGCACTCAGATCAGCAATGGCCTGATAAGAAGTCGTAGGTAACTCACATATAATGACGCTATGATTGACAAACAACTGCGCACGTCTGGCATGATACCCTGAATTTTCGGCGCCAGCAATCGGATGCGCCGGCACAAACCCTATTGGCAGCTCCTCAAAGACAGCTGTTGCAGCATGGACAATATTAACCTTAGTGCTACACACATCCGTGATGATGCAGTCACTTGTCAGCTGACCACTATCCATGGCTTTTTTGATATCAACAAACACCGCTTGTGCCGCTTGTACAGGTATAGCAATGACAATCAAGTCACTGCCATGGACCACATCACTCAGTACCGAGCTACCCGCATCGAGCAAGCCCTGCTGACAGGCTTCATTGATACTGGGGGCATGCTTGTCTACAGCGACCAGTCGTTTACTTAAGCCCTTGTCTTTAATGGCTTGCGCAAGACTGGCACCGATTAAACCGAGACCGATGATACAAACCTGTTGAAATAAGGGCTGCTGGACATTAAGAGAGAATGACATATTATTTTTTATTCTTTATCATTGCGCTGACGATGAATATGCTAGCGACTGCCGACATTTTGGGTTAAACACACTGACACCATAGCCAGTCTAACTATTGACTGGTTAAAATAGAGTGCAAGGTATCTATCAATCTTAGGTTATCTTCTGCTGTACCGACAGTGATTCGTAGCCAATTAGAGAGCCCATAAACAGCCAGCGGGCGTACGATCACCCCTTGCTCAAGTAACGCTTGGTTGACACTAGTGGCGCTCACCGCTTCCATCTCAACGGCTATCTCCACCATGATAAAGTTGCCAGCAGACGGTACAAACCCAAGGCCTAGCGCATCAAACTGCTTTTCTAACCAGCGCTTTTGTTCTTGGTTTGATTCTCGAGAGTACTCGATAAAGTCTTGATCAGCGAGCGCTGCCTGCGCTGCGGCCAACCCTACTCGGCTGACATTAAATGGCTGGCGAATGCGATTGATCAGCTTTGCCACAGGCACTGAGCTCAATGCATAGCCGACACGCAGCCCTGCCAGCCCATAGGCTTTAGAAAAAGTACGCACGATAACCACATTATCAAACTCATCTAAAAGTGCCCGATTGTTACTATCAGGGCTATATTCTATATAAGCTTCGTCCAAAACCACAAGGACTGAAGACGGTATATTAGCAATGAACCGCTGTATCTCTTCTTGTTTCAGCTGAGTACCCGTTGGATTATTGGGGTTGGCAATAAAGACAACTTTGGTATTTGGTTGATTATGGACCGCTTGGCTCATGGCCTCTAGGTCATGTCCAAAACGCTTGGCTGGCACTTCTACCCCTGTTGCGCCTTGCATCTTAGCCAACATCGAATATACCACAAAGGCATATTGACTGTAGACGATAGCGTCATTTGCACTCACAAAACTACGGGCTAAGATATCTAATAAATCGTTAGAGCCATTACCCAAGGTGATGCATGCAGCATCTATCTTATTAAACTCTGCAAGCGCTTGTTTGAGATAGTAGCCATTACCATCAGGATAGCGTGCCAACTGACCCAGTTGCTCAGTGACCGCTAAAGTGACTTGCGGCGAGCAGCCTAATGGGTTTTCGTTGCTGGCAAGTTTGACCACATCAGAGATACCATACTCAAATATCAGCTCTTCAACTGGCTTTCCTGTCTGATACGGTGCCAGCGCTAAGAGACTGTCATAAGCCGGGGTCAATGCTGATAGGGTTGTTGCCAGCGACTCAGCGGATTGGGGTGTCAGCATGATGCATCCTTAATATAACAGGGTTAAAAGCGCCAGTTTACAACATAGTTTTCAATCAAAATAACGTTGTCATTATCTAAGAACCATCCATATTTTCGCGGCAGTAATCAACTATAGCACCGCTTTTGGATAAGATCCCAATACCCGTAGATCCTTGACCAACGGACGAATATCAGCAATAGCGGCACTGACATTCGGGTCTTGAACATGACCCGCCATATCGATAAAGAACACATAGGCCCACTTATTAGGGCGCTCGGGACGGGTCTCAATACTGGTCATCGATACGCCATGATAAGACAGCGGCTTTAGAATCTCAATCAGTGCGCCTGCTTTGTCATGAGCAGAAACCACAATCGAGGTTTTATCTTGGCCAGATGGCGCAATCGATTCATGACCAATGACGAGGAATCGTGTGGTATTACTTGGATTGTCTTCAATATTGCTATAGAGCTTATGCAGACCATACTCTGCAGCAGCAACATCGCCTGCGATAGCCGCTGAGTGCCATTCGTTTTTGAGACGACGTGCCGCTTCACCATTGCTCGATACAGCGACACGCTCAACATTTGGAAAATTAACATCGAGCCAATGACGACATTGGGCCAATGATTGCTGATGTGAGTAAATACGGCTCAAACCATCGACTTTGGTATGCTCAGCGACCAAAAAGTTTTGATGGATAGGCAGCTCAACCTCACCAATGATTTTTAGTGAAGAGGACAAAAAGCCATCTAAAGTATGATTGACCACGCCTTCTGATGAATTTTCAACCGGCACGACGCCATACATCGCTGTACCCGCTTCGACTTCGCGAAACACATCAGTAATGGTCGTTAAGGGTACGGTATCGGCCGCTTTACCAAAATGCTTCAGTGCTGCTGCATGAGTAAACGTACCGACAGGACCCAAAAACGCAATACGCTGCGGGGCCTCTAAATCCAAGCATACCGACATGATCTCCCGAAACAAGCGCGCCATTTTTTCGTCAGCGATAGGTCCAGTATTGCGTGCCATCACTGCCTTTAGCACCTGTGCTTCACGTTCAGGGCGATAAAAAATAGGATCATGATCATCGGTACTGTCGCTCTTGGCAGCATGATCTTTTTTCACGACTGCGACTTGTTGCGCCAGCTTGGCACGATTGTTGATCAGGTTTTGAATCTCGCAATCAACGGCATCAATGTTTTGGCGCAAACGACTTAAAAACTCCTGATCAGTGGCGTGAGTGTTGGCATCTGCAGCCGCTTGATTTAGTTTATCGATGTTTTGCTCTGATGACTGCTCATTCATTGCCGCATATCCTTTTCAAACGTGTTATTTATTATGATGAATAGATGAACGTTCATACTATAACAAAAACTGCGTACAGTGCCCATGCGTAAAAGAAGGTAATTGCAGCAAAAGCTTTATATCATGTATTCCTAAAGGTGATTTTGACCATATTCAATGCATATAGCGACTCACCGTCTACTATACGCTAAAACTAACCTTAAAATTGTGTTAAAGTCCATAACTAAATATTAAGTGAATAACTGATACCAGTAGCACCTAGCGACTGACGTATCGATTTTATTTCCAACTGGCTATACCGTTAATTGTTTTAATAAGGACATATGATGAGCGCTCTACAACAGCTTCGCACCATGACTACTATTGTCGCCGATACAGGCGACCTGACCGCCATTGCGCGGCTAAAACCGATGGATGCGACTACTAACCCGAGCCTAATTACCAAAGCACTTGTCCACCCAGACAACCAAGCCATGCTGTCAGAAACCATGAGCCGTCACAAAGGCAATATTGACGCTGTCATTGATGCTCTGACAATTCAAGTAGGCTGTAATATCTTAGAATTAATCGAAGGCCGTGTATCTACTGAAGTCGATGCTCGCTTGTCATATGATACCGACGCCACGATTGATAAAGCCCTAGCCTTTATGGAAGCGTATCAAAAAGCGGGAGTCGACCCAAAGCGAGTACTGATAAAAATCGCCGCCACTTGGCAAGGCATTGAGGCAGCACGCTATCTTGAGACTCAAGGCATTCACTGCAACTTAACCTTATTATTTGGTCAGCACCAAGCCATTGCCTGTGCTGATGCTGGTATAACGCTGATCTCACCTTTCGTCGGACGTATTTTGGATTGGCAAAAACGTCAACAAAGTCGCCAAAATGTACCTGTGTCTGATGATATGGGCGTACAGTCAGTCAAACTCATTTACCAGTATTACAAGCAGCACGGCTATGACACACAGGTCATGGGTGCAAGCTTTCGCTCAACTGATCAGATACTAGCATTGGCAGGCTGTGACCTACTCACCATCGCTCCAAACTTGATTGATGAGCTGGCCGCCATGGATGATTCGGTCACTCGCCAACTGTCACCTGAGATGGCCATGCAGATGGATAAAATGAAACGTGTGAGCTTGACTCGAGAAGCCTTTAGTGACGCTTACCAACAAGACAAAGTGACACAAGATCTATTGCCCAAAGGTATTGATGGCTTTGTCGCTGCACGTGAAGAGTTGAGTAAAGCGCTAGCTGAGATTCGCTAAAGTTGCGGCATGGATAGCTTGCTTTAATTGTCAGACCTAAAGCCAAGGTAGCGCTCGCTATCGCTTGATTTTTTATAAAAAAGGCGCTCTAACCCTTGGTTAAAGCGCCTTTTATTATCTCTTAAGTGGCTAAGCTTTTAATACGTTGTAAATAGGCACTGGAAACTCATCGTGCAACTCGACCAGATCAAGTAGCACCAAAGCACCCACGACCGTGTGCTCAGCTGACTTACACAGCTCATAAGCTGTGGTCAAAGTGCCGCCTGTCGCCAAAATATCGTCCACCAATAACACACGTTCAGGAGGTAAGTTGTTTTGCATCTCAAGGGTGTCTTTTCCATACTCCAGTGCATAGGCTTTATTGGCCACAGGTGGCGGCAGCTTACCCGGCTTACGCAGCAATATCATACCCTTACCCAAGCGACCCGCCAACAAGCTTGCAAATACAAACCCCCGCGCCTCAACAGCCCCTAGGCAGTCCACCTCGTCCATCAACCCTTCAGGCAATGCTGCTAATAGCGCATCAATGGTCTCATCAATATAGTTACGTAATAATGGCGTGATGTCATAAAAATCTATCCCTTGTTTGGGGAAGTCTGGTACTGTACGAATAATCTGCCAAAATGGATGATCAGTATTTAGCACACTCGTAGAGCCGGCTTCTGCACTGACAGATTGATTGGTAGGCGTGGGGTTTATAGGATGAGAATCAGCAGATGGTGTAGCGGCGGTAGCGCTCATAATAGCCCTTTACTTTCTTAATGACAGATAACAATAATAAACTGGGGGATTGTACAACAAACTCTATAATAAAACGTAAGAATCAGCATCATTATCATAGCATATCTTGGATTATCTGCGTGACGTGCCTATCAAATAGTGCGTATTATTTGCTTGTAGGACCTGTTAAACGAATTTTTGCCATGACTTGATTTAGAGTTATTTATCTCAATATACAAGTGTAAACTTAACAACGTAAAGTATCGTTATATGATAAACTACGTTCGTTTTTATATACCCTTATTAATAGGGTCTGCTTGATGAGTAAAACTGATAGGATTATGTATGAAGCGTTATGAATGTATTGTTTGTGGCTGGATCTATGATGAAGAGTTGGGCTGCCCAGAAGAAGGCATCGCTCCTGGTACCAAATGGGAAGACGTCCCTGATGATTGGATCTGTCCTGAGTGCGGCGTAGGTAAATTAGATTTTGAGATGTTAGAGATCTAATATAGGAGATCTCATGAAAAATTCAAATGATCAATCACCATTAATTCAGCCCAATCAGTCGGTCGATGCTGACCTACCTGACGTGACTATCAACTATCCAACGCCTGAATGGCAGCAGTTTGGTGAGCACTATTGGCGTCAGTCTGATTTAAGTGAGCACTTACATCAAGCGATGATTGATATTGGCGATGGTATTGAGTTGTGCGTCGAGGCAGGCGGTAACCCTAAGAACCCATCGTTACTGATGGTGATGGGCCTTGGCTCACAGATGATTTTTTGGCCAGATGACTTTATTAAGCGTCTGATTGATGCTGGGTTTTTTGTGATTCGCTTTGACAATCGTGATATTGGTCTGTCTTCCAAAGTACGTATCGATGGCTTACCACGAGTCAGTCAATTTAAAATGATGCTGCGTTTGCAAACTGGTCTGTCAAATAAAGGACAACAAGTCGCCTATAATCTTACTGATATGGCCGAAGACACGGTACGACTGATAAAAGCACTGCACCTTGGCAGTACGCATTTGCTTGGTGCTTCGATGGGCGGTATGATTGCCCAAATTGTAGCAGCACGTTATCCAAGTCTAGTACAGCGTATGGCATTGCTATTTACCACCACCAACCGTGGGTTTTTGCGGCCGCCCAAGCCACGGCAGCTGTACACTCTAATCAATCGACCAGAAAGCCATTCAGAACGTGACATCATACGTCATAGCGTCTGGTTTATGAAGACCGTGGGCACCCCCGGCCATGTCAATGTCCGTACGGTGCGTGAGATTGCCAAACTCCGTTACCAACGTAACTTTCATCCTTTAGGGGCTGTACAACAACTGAACGCCATCTTAGCATCAGGCAATATTAGCCGCTTCTCAAAGCAAGTCAAAGCGTCAACCATCGTGATTCACGGTAGTGCTGATGGCCTATTGCCTCCATCGCAAGGCCGTGTCGTGGCAAAGACTATTCCAAATGCTAAGTTTCATCTGATAGAAGGGATGGCGCATGATATCCCTGCCTACTACCAGCCTTACTTGGTGGATTTGATACGTAAGCATCTGTTAGATGAGGATCAACACTTTATAAACTAAATATTGACTTAACTATCAATCATTTACTGAAGTTTAGTTTAGCAAAAAAAACGCCAGCACATAGATACTTATCTATATATTGGCGTTTTTTATACTTAGGTCTGACCATTGAAATATCAGCTTGCTTCATCACAGTTTACCTTAGTCACAGCTTACATGGTCACCTTCTTTATTGATGCATAGCTTTCTGCCGTTTTTTAGATTGCCTACCCAAGCTTTACCTTCTTTAAAGATAAAAGCAGCGGCGCCTTTGTAGTTATCGTCAGCCTGCACCCCTTTTTGGTCAAAGCGGAACGGAATGACCAGCTCACCGCCTAAGTTGACAAAGCCCCACTGATCTTCGATCCTTACTGCTGCTAGGCCCTCAGAGAACCCTCGCACCTCATCAAACGAATAGGTAATCATGGTCACCTCATTATCGTCCACAAACCCCCAGCGGCCGTCTTGTTGATGCGGTTGTAAGGTGGTAAAGGGTCTTAGCTTGGCTGTGGTTGCTTGGTCATAGGGCGTTTGCAATGCTTGTTCATTTACAGTATTGGGATCGCTGGTTGGATTGCCGCTTCTATCCACCCAACTGCTCGCTTGGTTTTTGTGTATCTGCGCTATGCCGCCCTTGTAGTCATCAATGCGGTTGATTGCAGACGAAAAAGGGACGATGGTTTGATTGCTGGTGTTGATCACTCCGTAACTGCCATTTCTCTTGACCACTATCCGCCCTTCAGACACAGGACGTGCCCAACTCTTGCCTTCTTTGATCATGTCGTACATGGTTGGTACTACTTCACGGCCTTGCATATTGAGATAACCCACACGGCTATTACGCAATACTGGTAGCAGCCCTTCTGATATTTTATTGCCATCGACTTGCTGATAGCGTGTTAGATCAACCACCCTTTTGCCTTTATTGTTGATGATGGCGACAGGTGCGCCAAAGTCTTTGACAGCCAAGAAGTGACCACGGCTAGAGGTACAAGAGACATTCTTATAATAGCTTTTGGGCAGTTTACAGCTGGCAGCTTGTGCGCTTGGCAAGGCAAATACTGCACTCACAAACACACTGATAGCAAGGGTTAAGCGTCTGTCCAACAGGTGTCTAGACAGAGATGTAGTAGATGCTTTTGATGGCTTTATTAGGGGCGGTGCTGACATAATCTAACCTGATTGATGGACATTGAGACAATATATAACTGCATATAGCTGCTTAATACAGTGGATTATAAAAATCATTATAATCGGTTATTAGCATACTGCTTTTGTTTTAACTTGGCTATAACATTTGGCATTTAGCTTTAACCATCTATACTTGGTATGAGTTATCATAAGATACCTCTCATGCATCATTCACATGTTGCTATAACTGTGCATAAAACGTACCCTATCTCTTTTTTTACTAAACGCTATTGCGGTAAGGACAACTTATGGCTATCGCATCCTCACGCTCTGCCTTGATTGGCTTAATTATCGGCTGTATTATTTTTGGTTTAGGCAGCTTAATAGTGGCGCATGTCGACATTGGTGGCTGGGCGATGTCTTTTTGGCGACTGACTATCTCCGGGGTTATCTTTACTGTCTTGGCCAAAATGACGGCACAAAAACTACCACGTGCTCGTCGGGCCATTATATTCGCATTACTATCAGGCGTGTTTTTGGGCTTGGACTTGGCGCTTTGGCATGAAAGTATTTATGCTGTCGGCCCGGGTATCTCGACGCTGCTAAACAGCTTACAGATATTCTTTTTGGCAGCCATTGGGTTTTTGATCTTTAATGAACGTCAGTCTATCGTCCAGCTGCTCAGTTTGGTTTTGGCTATGTTTGGGGTGGCGATGATTGGCAGTCCTGAGTTTGCTCATAACTCAGAGGCCACCTGGGGTTTTATCGCAGGTATCGTTTCTGGCGGTATGCTGGCCGCGTCCATGACTTTTATTCGTAAGACACATGATGCCGAACCAACACCTATATTTGTACTGATGCAGCTCATCAGTATCGGCGGCGGGCTTGCTATGGTGATACCGATGTTAGTGTTTGATATGGGCAATATCATGCCAAACACCTGGTCAGAGTTGGGTTGGGTGCTGGTATATGGCGCAGTGATGCAATGCCTAGCATGGGGACTGATCGCCTACTCCATTCCCAAGCTGTCATTAGCGCTGACTGGCTTATTGCTGTTAACTGAGCCCATTGCGGCTTTGATTATCGATTATAGCTGGCTGGACAAACCCATCAACTCGCTTCAGTGGGCAGGGGCATTATTGACTATGTTTGCTATTTACTTGGGCTCCTTAAAACCAAAGCCTCGTGCACTGCGACGTTATCGGTTTTTTTCTAGGTTTTATAAGCATCGATATAAGTAGCAGAGATGCTCACACTCTTAAAGCCAGTGGGTCAAAGAACCCACTGGCTTAATGCGGCATCTACTAGAGGATAATATAGTCCATCCTAAATACAAGTGGCATGCACTATGCCACTTGCTAGGTCAATCTAGTCTTTTTGACGATTAAATAAAGCATTTAATATAATTGCGGTCAAAGTGGCCGTTCCGATACCACCTAGATCAAAACCACCTAAATGTAAGCTAAAGTTGCCCGTGCCCATAATAACGGTGACAGCAGCAATGATTAGGTTACTGTTTTTACTAAAATCAATGTGGTTGTCTATCCATATTTTTACACCTGCAATGGCAATCAAGCCAAATACCACGATAGAAGCACCGCCTAATAATGCTGCTGGTATGGTTTGAATAATCGCACCAAACTTTGGTGATAAGCCCAGCAAGATAGCCACTAGTCCTGCTACGACAAAGATAGTGGTGCTATAAACCTTGGTCACCGCCATCACGCCGATGTTTTCGGCATAAGTCGTCACCCCTGTGCCACCAAACCCCGCTGAAAATGTCGTGGCTACCCCATCAGCAAAAAACGCACGGCCCATATATGGGGTAACACGAGCTTTGGTCATGCCTTCTACTGCTTTGAAATGCCCAAGGTTTTCAGCCACCAGAATAAAGGCCACTGGCGCAATGAGTACAATCGCACTCATCTCAAAGCGCGGCGTATGAATGCTCGGCAAACCAAACCACGATGCAGCTGCTACACTGGTAAAGTCAATCGCTGTGCCAAAGCCTAGCACATTCGTCATCACAAAGTAGGCAGCATAGGATAAAACCAAGCCAACCAATAATAACAAGCGTCTGAGCATACCACGGGTAAATACAGCAACACTGCTGATGAGTAATACCGTCAATGCTGCCATCCAAGCATCAAACTGGTTGGCTGACACCCCTTGAATCGTAACAGGTGCCAAGTTGAGCCCGATAATCATCACGATTGCCCCCGTCACGACAGGTGGCATCAGCCGCTCAATCCAATCTGTGCCTGTCTTCATGACAAGTAGGCCTATGAGCGCATAAATAATACCACAAGCCATGATGCCGCCTAATGCAACATCTAAGTTGGTATTAAAACCTACGCCAGCATAAGCCGTCACCGCAATGACAGGACCAATAAACGCAAAACTTGATCCCAGGTAGCTCGGCATCCGCCCGCCTGTAATCAAAAAGAACATCAGCGTACAGATACCGGACATCAAAATAGCCAAGTTAGGGTCAAAGCCCATCAATAAAGGTGCAAGTACCGTTGCGCCAAACATTGCAAAAGTGTGTTGTACCCCAAGCAAAACACTCTTTGATGGAGAGAGATACTCATTGATGCCGACAGGGTTCTTGTCAAGATCTCCTTGATAAGGTCGCCACGTTGGAAACCAGCGACCATTATCAAAATCTGGGTTGTCTATAAGCTGCATCGACGCTGTGTCATTGACAGTCGACGTGTGCGCAGTGGCAGAAGATGACTCTTGAGCGTTGGTTTCAGATTGAGCGGGGTGCTCTGAGGGAGGTGTCATGCGCGGTTTCCTATGTGCTAATTTACAAATCTGCTAGATTCTACTAGATGTATTTGCTCAGATATGTTCTACTTAACCCAACGCTTAGGTTGTTTGTGTCATCGTATATTTTATAATGACCAGCGCCTTACAGGATGTTACATAAGCGTTGATGCCGAGCATCATAACGGAATTTAATAATAAACAAAAGATATTATTCTCCCATCATCTTTACTATCACGTTTACATAACCTCATAGACAACGTTGAATCTTCGTTCTTAGATCACAAGGTTTCTGAGTGATATTTGTCCTTTGTGTGGCGCTTGCATCAGAGTCTGTTTAACATTCTATAACACCCCCTATTTATATTTTATCTCGCATTTTGCTCACTTTAATGGGTAACGTATTATGATTAGTGTTTTTGATTTATTTAAAATTGGTATTGGCCCATCAAGTTCACATACTGTAGGGCCTATGGTAGCGGCTAATCTGTTTTTGACCTTTTTATCCAAACAAACAAAGCTGACTGAGGTCACAGCGGTAGAGATTGAGCTATATGGATCTTTAGCAGCAACGGGCAAGGGTCATGCAACCGATACAGCCGTACTGCTCGGCCTGCTGGGCCATACGCCTAGTACTATTGATACTCGCCTGACCAGTGAGTATTTGACGCCTATATTTTCTAACCGACAGCTCAATCTCTCTGGCGAGCATACCATTGCTTTTAATAGTGACCGTGATATCCATTGGTATGGTGATACCGTTCTCCCCTACCATCCCAACGCCCTAACTATTCGAGCGATATTGGCAGATGATACGAGATATCAGCAAACCTATTACTCCATCGGTGGTGGCTTTGTGATCAATGAAGACAATGCCAATAACCCAGATGAGGATCAGGCCAGACCCAATATTGATATCGCTCCCTATCCTTTTAGCACTGGCGCAGAGCTCCTCGAGCAGTGCCGTGAGCATCAATTGAGTATCAGCGAAATCGTACTCGCAAACGAATGTCACTATCGTGATCAGACAGAGGTATATGCCTACCTAGACCGTATCTGGCAAGTCATGCAAGATTGTGTCAAGCAAGGCTGTGAGAATGCCGGTATTTTGCCGGGTGGTTTGGATGTCAAGCGCCGTGCTCAAGATTTACACTTACAACTGCTGGCAGAAAAAGATCAGCCTATCTCCAAAACTGATAAACTGGCGGCAATGGACTGGGTAGACTTATACGCACTTGCTGTCAATGAAGAGAATGCCAATGGTGGCAAAGTAGTCACCGCTCCGACCAATGGCGCAGCGGGCATTATTCCAGCTGTACTTCACTATTATCGTGATTTTTTATCAGATTATAGCCCAGATGGGGTTCGTAGGTTTTTGTTAAATGCGACAGCGATTGGCGGCTTAATCAAACAAAATGCCTCTATCTCTGGGGCTGAAGTAGGTTGTCAGGGCGAGGTGGGCTCAGCCTGTTCTATGGCAGCCTCAGGGCTAGCAGAGCTGATGGGCGGTGACCCTGCCAAGTGTCTTAATGCTGCAGAGATTGGTATCGAGCACAACTTAGGCCTTACCTGTGATCCGATTGGCGGTCTTGTACAAGTGCCTTGTATCGAACGTAATGCTATGGGCGCTGTCAAAGCAGTCAATGCCGCCCGCCTAGCCTGCCGTGGTAATGGACAGCACTTTGTCTCTTTTGATAAGGCCATAAAAACAATGAAACAAACTGGGGCAGATATGTCAGATAAATATAAAGAAACGGCAAGAGGTGGCTTGGCCGTATATGCAGATAACCGCATTCCTACTGCGATGCATGGCGTCAGTGTCAATTACAGTCAATGTTAACCTCAAAGCTCAGAATTTTAGGTTTTTAAATCGTCTCAAAAAAGCCGCTAAAAAATTAGCGGCTTTTCTTCTATTTACGATCTATAGTCAAGGAATTTTAAAATCGCTACCAGGCGACCGACCGCAGATAGTACATTAAGTACATCTAGGGCGGGTAACACCGTAGCGGCTTAAAAGTACTCCGACTATATTATCTATGATAGTCGTAATGAAATATTACTCAATAGCTTATCTTATTCAGCAGTTTTTGAGATCACTTCATTTAAGTACCATACTGGCTTAACCACACCTGCAGCCTCATCAGCCACTGCTTCTTGACGGACGTCTAAGACATAGCGATAGCCTGGCTCATAGGTAAACCCTTGGATGTCACCGTTAAAGGTGGTGTAGTTTCTTTGGTGAGTTTGACGGAACTGCAAGCACTCAGCCTTAATCATCTCACCGGTAGCAGCCTGTACTTCACATACTGCTTTGCGCGGTGCAAGCTCGACTTTTAGGTTTGGAATATTAACGACTTTAACATCCATCGCCTGACCTTCTACTACCATCGTACGCTTATCATCTAGGTTCATAGTAGAACAACCTGCTAGAGCAAATGTTGTCGCCAATGCTGCAATCGCTAACTTTTTCATATTATTTCCTCAGTTATTTATTTAATTTTATTATAAGCACCTGTTAATACTGATATGTATAGCCATCATGTCACAGCTAAAAACAGATAACAAATGATGACACAGGTATCATTAATACAGGTATCATTAATAATGCTGTCAATAACGACTATATATCAATAGTGCGTTTTTACAACACCACTTATTGTTGTACTTCAATAAGTATAGGGCTTGCACCATCCTTTCCTCTATGACTGCTTTGTAACATAACGTCAGTGTTTGCAACTCATGTTAAAAAACGTACTAGCTGCGATAGTCAGCATTAATTTTGACATAATCATAGGATAAGTCGCAGGTGTAGACCGTGTCCGTAGCATCGCCACGAGCAAGGTCAATATGAATGGTGATCTCAGGACGGCTCATCACCGTCTTGCCCGCCTCTTCAGTATAATCAGGTGCGACACCGCCGTTTTGGCAAATCATCACCTCATCGAGATAGACATCGACTTGTTCAGTATCAAGATCTTCGATGCCTGCATAGCCGACAGCAGCCAATATACGCCCCCAATTGGCATCACTGGCAAAAAACGCAGTCTTTACCAATGGAGAATGTGCCACCGCATACGCCACATCGCAGCACTCTTGCGTTACTTTACCCCCTGTCACCTTGACCGTCATAAACTTAGTCGCGCCCTCACCATCACGCACGATCAGCTGTGCTAAACGGACAAACACTGCGCTCAAAGCATCAAACAGCGGTTGATAGTGTGGGTGCTCTGGACTATCGATGACCTCCAAGCTTGCAGCGCCTGTCGCTATTAATACACAACAATCATTGGTAGAGGTATCACCATCGACAGTGATACGGTTAAAGGACTTTTCATTAATCGCAACCAACATCTCTTGCAACAAATCAGCTGCGATATTGGCGTCTGTCGCCACATAACCGAGCATGGTCGCCATGTTTGGACGTATCATACCCGAGCCTTTTGACATTCCGGTAATATGATAACTGGTATCTGCAACATCGACTTTTTGGCTGGCAAGCTTGGGGATGGTGTCCGTGGTACGAATACCGTTAGCCGCGGCCAACCAATTATCAGCCGCCAGTGTGTCTAGTGCTTCATCTAGTCCTGCAATCACCGCCTCACTGTTTAGCGGCTCGCCGATGACACCGGTTGAGAATGGCAACACTGTCTTGGTATCGACACCAGCTTTACTGGCTAAAGCTGCGCATATCGCTTCTGCGCGGCGTACTCCGTCAGCGCCCGTGCCTGCATTGGCGTTACCTGTATTGGTCACCAAATAGCGTGGGCTGGCATGAGCAAAGTGCTCACGAAGGACACGCACAGGCGCAGCGCAAAAAGTGTTTTTTGTCGTAACCACAGCGCTGGTTGCCGTCTCAGATATCTCGACGACCACTAAATCATCTCGATCTTTGTAGCGCACACCTGCAGCGGTGGCACTTAATTTGATACCATCAATAGCATATATCGTCTCAGGTATTGCCACATTTCCGACAGCCATAATCTTATCCTTATTTATTTACGTTTATCTTATTAAGACTTATTAAAATCAAATGACGACCAAATTGGTGCATGGTCTGAGGGTTTTTCCATACCACGTAGCTCATAACTGATGCCAGCATCGACAGAGTGCCCCTGCAAGTCTGTAGTACACAAAATATGATCAATCCTCAAGCCACGTTTTGGATCATCATTAAACCCACGGCTGCGGTAATCAAACCAGCTATACAGCTCTGTACTGTCTGGATAGTGCAGACGATAAGTATCCAAAAGCCCACGAGACATGAGCGTCTCGTACCACTCACGCTCCTCTGGTAAAAATGAGGTTTTGCCTGTTCTCAGCCAGCGCTTGGCATTAGCCTCGCCAATACCAATGTCTATATCTTCTGGAGCAACATTCATATCACCCATGATAATGAGTGAACGGCCTTCTGCTTTTAGAGTATCAATATAAGCTGTCAAATCAGCATAATAAGCACGTTTCATAGGGAATTTGGTGGGATGGTCTTGGTGCTCACCTTGAGGGAAGTAGCCATTTAGCACATCAATCTCACGACCTTGTAGCAGATAGCGTGCATGGATAAAACGCTTTTGTGCCTCCTCATCTTCACCAGGAAAGCCCTTCTGCACAAAAATGGGCGCTACCTTTGACAATAAGGCCACACCATAATGAGCTTTTTGTCCAAAATACTCAACATGATAGCCCAAGCTCTCTACATTTTTTAACGGAAACTGCTCATCGTGCACCTTGGTTTCTTGTAGGCCCATGACATCAGGGTCTATCACCTCTTTTATCGCTTCGAGCTGATGTTGACGAGCGCGTATGCCATTAATATTAAAACAAACAAAACGAGTCATGCATTATCCTATATGAATTGATTCAAATTTGATTAAGGGCTTTGTTTTAAGAGAGACTATAATAACAGACCTAAGCCAACCTGCTGTTGCGTGACCCATTATCTTCAGCTACAGTAGCAAGCCAAGCCTGTTGGTTTTTTTATAACAAAAGATACAATAAGCCCTACCAGACAAACGATATGAGCCAAACTATGACCACGACAACACCAAACACCATGACCTCACCGCTATTTTCTACTGATTATCATGTCTACATTAACCATACCGATGCTGGTGGCATAGTCTACCATGCCAATCATCTTGTGTTTTTTGAAAACTGTCGCCGTGATTGGTTTACTAAGCTTGGCTTAAGTGGTTACTTCATGCACTCTGACACAGGTCAGGTTCAACACTTTGTCGTCAGTCAAGCACAGCTAAAGTACAAAAAAGCCATCTTATTAGATGAAACCATTGATGTTCGTATTGATAATGTCGAATTAAAACCTGCCAGCATTGTGTTTTATCAAAGTATTCATCGTCGTCTGCCAACAGACACTGACACCAACCACCCTCCTCTTCAACACACTTTACTGAGCAGCGGTAAAATCGTCATCGCTTGTGTGCAAAATCAAATCAAGCCTGAACCTTCCTCAACCGATGGCTTTAGTACGCAAGCTGCCACCGCACCGATGCAGCCGATACGTGTACCAGAAGCGCTACATAACACCATTCAGCAAGCCATTACGCAGCACAGTCATAACAGTGACTTATACAGTCAATCCTAAATAAAACCGGCATCTTCTCTGTCATGTGCTGCTCACATTAACTTTCCTTGCGTGCTGTGCCTACGCCGACAGAGGCTGCAAAAAATTAATACCAGCAGCACTGTACCTACTCTAACGTGTATTCACTATAAGTATACTTAAACTTAATGGTTTCATTATCTAATAATAGTCAGCAGTTCATACCATATTAAATGCCGCCAGTCGAATATATATTGACTTACTCGTCAATGTATTTGCTGTTTTTTATATCATAGCCCGTTTTGTCATGCTAACATGGCTATAAATTACATTTTTGTTACCTTCATGTAGGACTTAGTTACATTAGGTAATATGTGATTTATACCCATTTAGATCTCTGTGAAGAATATGAGTAGAGCTCTTTTCTAATACTTCCTATGACTAAAATTGAGGACGTTGGCAATGACCGTGACTAAGCCTTGGCTAGATCATTATCCTTCTACTGTACCAAAAACGATCGACCCAGATCTATATGGCCATTTAATAGAGCTGTATGAAGAGAGTTTTGAACGTTTTCGTTTTCATCCTATGAGTATCTGTATGGGCGTTACCCATACTTATGATGATATCGATAAAGCTTCACTCGCTGTTGCGGCATGGCTACAAGCGCAAGATCTTCCCAAAGGCAGCATCGTGGCGCTGATGATGCCAAACGTACCACAATATTTACCCATAATGATTGGTATTTTGCGTGCAGGTTATGTGTGCACCCCTATCAATCCGCTATACACTGGTCGTGAGCTACGTCATCAGCTCAATGATTCTGGTGCTGAAACTATATTTATCGTAGATAACTTTGCTCAAGCCCTTGAGCAAGTGGTCGGCGAAACCGCTATCAAACGTATCATCCTATCAAAAATGGGCGATATGATGGGTCTCAAAGGCATTTTGGTCAATACGGTCATTCGTCAAGTCAAGCGCTTGGTTCCCAAATATAGCCTTAACGACTCTAGGCTGGAGGTGACTAAGTTTCCCGATGTGCTCAAAACAGGTAAAAACCTAACCTTTGAGCGGCCAGAGATGGTCTTAACCCAAAAAGCCATATTGCAGTATACTGGCGGTACGACAGGCCTCTCAAAAGGCGCTGTTTTAACCCAACGTAATATCGTGGCCGCCGCCCTGCAATCAGAAGTATGGTATCGCCCTGTTACCTCTGAGATCGATGAAGTATACATCAATATGGTTATGGCATTGCCGTTGTATCATATTTTTGCCTTCATGCTGAGTCTGCTTGGTATGCGCTCAGGCTATACCTTTATTTTAATACCAAACCCACGTGATATTTCAGGTTTTATAAAAACACTCTCCAAGCAGCCTTTTCATATATTCCCAGCCGTTAATACTTTATTTAAAGGTCTGCTTGACCATCCAAACTTTAAAAACCTAGATTTTAGCGCTTTACGTATCTCACAGGCCGGCGGCATGGCAGCAACTGAACAAACTGCAGCACGTTGGCTGGAGGTGACAGGCTGTGCCATGATTGAGGGTTGGGGAATGACTGAAGGCGTTGCTGTAGGTACAGCAAATATCGTCACAGATCGTACATTCAATGGCACAATTGGCATACCTGGACCAGGTGTTGATATTATCGTCATCAATGATGATAACGAGCGTGTCGGTATCAACCAAGCAGGCGAGATGTGTATTAAAGGACCTAATGTTACCTCTGGCTATTTTAATCATGATAATAAAGACATCTTTACTCATGACGGTTATTTTCGCACTGGTGACATCGTCAGTATGGATGAAAAAGGCTACTTCACCCTACTGGATCGCAAAAAAGACATGATCCTTGTATCAGGGTTCAATGTTTTTCCTACCGAGATTGAGTCTGTCATGCTGAACTGTGAAGGTATCATCGATTGCGCCGTTATCGGGGTCCCAGATGACCGACAAGGAGAAGCCGTTAAGATGTTCGTTGTGCCGGCAGACGACCATGTGACTGAAAGTGTGGTCAGATACTTTGCACTAGATAATCTGACGGGCTATAAATGCCCACGCTATATTGAGTTCGTCGATGAGCTGCCCAAAAGCAACGTTGGTAAAGTACTGCGCCAAAAACTGCGTGAGCAACATACGACTGAGCACGCCTAAAGGTACATTTACTCAGCAAGAAATAAGCCCTCTACTTTCACTGTAGAGGGCTTTTTGTGGTTTACTAATAGGTCAACTGGCTCAGTGCTCAACTCATTTTATTGACAACACTCAATGGCAAGCGTTTCATCGCTTGTCCGACGATTGACCATGGTAAGCTTGGTACACAGGCTTCTGCCACCCCAGACTCAATCGCAGCCACAATGGCTTGAGTACCTGTATCAGCATCCACCTCAAATGGTAAGGGCTTGGCATTGGTATTAATCTCAGTACGAATATAGCCTGGATATATAGTAGACACCTTGATAGGGAGTTTTTCTAGTAACATATCAGCACGAATACCTTCTGCCAAATACGCTAAGCCAGCTTTACTTGCTCCGTATGTGGTCATGTGTTTGGGCAAACCACGCATCGCTGACATACTCGATATCACCACCAAATGACCTGTGTTTTGAGCACGAAATATCTTCATGGCCGCTTCACATTGGGCCAATGCCGAGACAAAGTTAATCTCAGCGGTACGGCGGTTGGTATCAAAGCGCCCTTTGCCAATACGGCGACTTTCTCCCACACCGGCGTTGACGATGACCCGATCGATGTGCCCAAAATCAGTGGTAAAAGCATCAAACACTTCAAATAGCGCTTCATAATCAGCGACATCTAGCACACGATACTCAATACGAATATCAGCGTAGCGCGCCATTAGCTCAGACTTTAACTGCTCTAGACGTTCAGTACGGCGGGCACATATGGCTAAATTATAACCAAGACTGGCAAATATCCGTGCCATCGCCTCTCCAAGACCTGAGCTGGCACCTGTGATCAAAACAGTTTTACCCAGCCCAACTTGTGACTTGGCTAAGCCTTTTAAATAACGGGCAGGCTGAATGGCACTTAACGTCTGATCTCTACCTTGCTTGGCAGTCTGTGTCATCAGATGCAGGAGTTTGTTTTGCATAAGCAGTCCTTTATATAATCAATATCGTTCAAGAATAATGCGCTGATAAAATAGCAATAGAAACGGACTCTTTTATTATAGTGTCTATATTTCAGCAGTGAAGTGCAAATATGTATCATCGACACCTTATAGACACAGCACATTTAACACCTAGCATCACCACTGTTACTTTTTTGGGAGTGGCATGGCATTAACGCCAAGTGACAAAGCGCTTGCCCTCATGAAATAAATGGCTGTATTCGTTTAGTGATAATAACTGTGGCCCTTGTTTTCTTACGGTAATCGCAGTCACACCAGTATTTACCAGGCTTTTATTGATTTGATAAGCGGTCTGGCTGCCTTGTCGTAGCAGGTGCGCTGTAATCGCCGCAATCACTCCGCCTGAGGTAAAGACCAATACCGTACTGTCATGCTGTAAATGCTTGAGTTGTAAGACTCGCTTGCGTACATGATCCAGCGCTTGCTGAGCACGGCCATTAAACTGCGACCAACTCTCTAGATAATCCTCATCGTTTTCCCCTCCATACCAGCGCTGCAAGGCCAAATCAAACAATTCAGCCAAGTGAGTTTGTGGCTCCTCTGCTTGGGCAATCTCTGCTGCGATAGCGTCTTGAGTGATAAAGTTAGGGTTGGACTTAATGAGGACGTCTTTATGATTAAACTCATTAAATGCATCAATCACATAACTGTCAGGCGCGCTTAAGTCTAGTACTGACAGCACCTGATTTGTGTTGACGGAGGGCTGATAGGCTTCCCAAAAGTGCCGTGCCGAATCCTGTTGCCTTGATAAACTACCCGTAAATATCGCATCGATACGACGCTGCGTGGCCGCATAGTGCTGACCAAGCAGCCTCGCCTGCAAACCACCCAGCTCTGAGAGCTGATCGTAGTTTTGCTGTCCAAACGAGGCTTGACCGTGACG
Organism: Psychrobacter coccoides; assembly: GCF_017498085.1. Lineage (GTDB taxonomy): Bacteria > Pseudomonadota > Gammaproteobacteria > Pseudomonadales > Moraxellaceae > Psychrobacter > Psychrobacter coccoides. The sequence goes on along the minus strand of NZ_JAGBKM010000012.1, from coordinate 41,808 downwards.
AGCCAAAAGAATAGTTGTCATAATCATACTGCCTGTGTTTATAAGTACTGTAATGGTTTGAATACGCTAATCAGATGATTGCTCAAAATAGCTTTTGGGTAGTATGCTTTTAATAACACTCTGCACGGGACTGGGTAGCTTCTCAATCGTAGCACTATCGACCCCCATGTCTTGTAAATGCGGCTGCACGTGACTGCTAAATAATGCTTCACCTTCATACTGCGCAATCAGCTTGAGACATTTGGCGTGTAACACGTGATTGATAATCCAAAAGTTTTTGAAGGCAGGGTTTTTTGTTTGCTTGTGGTAGTAGCGATAATAAATCTGCTGCACGATGCCAGCTAAGCGAAACAAACCAAAGACTTCATAAAACGTCCAGTTGTCTACCTGCAAGCCTGTACGCTCCAGATAATACTCAACCACCTCTTGCCGAGTCATCATACCTTTTAGATGAGTCGGCTGACGGCGTGATTGTTGCATGATGATGTTGTCATCTTCCTCAATCCAATACGCCAAAGCGCTGCCTAAATCCATCAAAGGATCGCCTAAAGTCGCCATTTCCCAATCGAGCACACCTATCACCTTGGTTGGGTCGGCAGCGTCCAAGATGACATTGTCAAAACGCCAATCGTTGTGAATGATGCAGGTTTTGATATCTGTCGGGACATGCTTATTGAGCCACTGGCGCACTACGGCAAAGCTTGGTACGTTAGGCGTTTTTGCCTTAACATAACGCTTGTCCCAGCCACTGACTTGCCGCTCACAATAACCTTGCCCTCTGCCTAGTGCTAATAGGTCAGGATTGCCTTGATAATCCACCTCATGTAACTCAATTAAAGCGTCGATAACATTGCGGCACAGCTCACGAGTTTGCTCAGTATTTAGACTGACCTCTTTAGGTAGGTTGGCACGAGGAATAATACCCGCCATACGCTCCATGACATAAAAATCGGCCCCTATGACCGCCTCATCAGTACATAAAGCCACCATGTTGGGCACATAGGGATAATCTTCTTGTAACGCCTTTTGTACCGTATATTCACGCACCATGTCATGCGCAGACTTGGCTTTGGTGCCTTTGGGCGGACGACGTAAGATAAGGTCGTGGTGCTCGTACTGTAAGCGATACGTCCAGTTTGATGCCCCTCCTGAAAACTGAGTGACCGTAGGCTCACCGGTGACTTCCACACCTTGCTTGCGCAGCCAAGTACTGACTGCTTGGGCATCAAGAGCCTCTCCTTCTCTTACTGGTCCACCGACATCGACTGCTTTTTTATTGTTTGTGACGTGACTGTCTGCGGCATTGTTTGCTGTTGCCATGTGATGTTCCTTATCATCTGGTTGTTTCAGTGGCTTTATAATCAAAGCCACTTTATGTCTTTATTCAAAGTAGCTTCTATAAATCAAACTATCAGTCAAAACTTATTGCTTAGGCTATTTTGATAGCTGACTTACTACCCTTTAACGTTTGAGGCGATAACCTTCACGCTTTAGCTCTAGTTTGGCAATCATGGTTTTGTGCACCTCGTCAGGACCATCGGCCAAACGTAGTGCCCGTGCTTGTGCATAAAAGCTAGGCAACATAGTATCTTGGCACACACCCATACCACCATGTATCTGAATGGCCATATCGACGACCTCTTGTAGCACAGTGGGAGCAACCACTTTAATCGCTGATATCTCGGTCAGTGCCGCTTTAGTGCCTTGGCTGTCCATTTTTTGTGCGGCATACAGAGTCAGCAGACGAGCTTGGTCTATCTTGACCCGAGCATCGCTAATACGCTCGAGGTTGCCACCTAATTGCAATAAAGGCTTGCCAAAAGCGCTGCGTTGCATACCACGATGAATGGCAAGCTCTAAAGACTTTTCGGCTGCACCGATACAGCGCATACAATGATGAATACGGCCTGGTCCCAAGCGGCCTTGAGCAATCTCAAACCCCATGCCTGGCCCGCCGATGAAGTTTTCGATGGGTACACGGACATCAGTAAAGCTGACTTCGCCATGACCATGTGGGGCATCATAATCACCAAACACTTTAAGCATACGCTCAATTTTGACACCGGCTGTCTTGGCAGGCACGAGCACCATCGAATGCTGATGATGACGGTCTTTGCTTTCATCAGGAGTGTAGGCCATGACGATCAATACATCGACGGCAGGATCACCAAGGCCCGACGACCACCACTTGCTCCCATTAATGATGACCTCATCACCATCGACCACAGCCGTCGCCTGCATATTGGTCGCATCACTAGAGGCGACATCAGGCTCCGTCATACAAAACACCGAGCGCGTCTTGCCTGCCAACAATGGCGTCAACCATTTATCTTGCTGCTCGGTACTGCCATAACGCCACAACAGCTCCATGTTGCCACTATCAGGCGCATTACAGTTAAAGACATAAGGCGCAAGCACACTACGTCCTGTCAGCTCTGCAATCGGAGCGTAATCAGTAACCGATAGTCCTGCACCCAGGTTTTCATCAGGTAAAAACAGGTTCCACAAACCTGCGTCGCGCGCTTTTGCTCTCAGAGTCTCATACGCTTTTGGCCACTGCCAGCTTTCCCAATGACCATCAGGGTTTTGCTCATGACAGTCTTGCCAAAACTGCGCTTCTATCGGCTCGATATGCGTTTCTATGAAGGCTTTGACTTGTTGATACATAGCCTGACCGTGCGCCGTGGCACTAAACATAGTTTGGGATGTATTGGTCGTCATTATTATAGTCCTCTTCCTTGTTGAATACTGTAGGGCTTACTTCCCTATAGTTATATCATAACCCTTATAACGAAACAGAAAAAAGGTGCGACCGGTTAGGCCACACCTTTAGGTTGTCAACACACTTTAAGAACCCAGGTTTTATTTTAAAATATTTAAGCGACTGTTAAAGTCAAAGCGCATCAAGGCTTCTGGGAGCTTATCAGCAGCGACATTGAGCGTCGCTTCGGCAGCCTGTGCCAGACCTAGCTTTTCGGCCAATGTTGGCTTTTGGCGTGAGTGCAGAGCATACACCTGACTGCTATCCATCAACTCTAAAATATAGCTATCTGAAGTCTGTAAGTTATCCACTAAGTTTAGCGCTAAAGCGTCCTCACCGTACCAATGCTCACCAGTTGCCACCTTAGCCAAATCTAACGTAGGACGATAAGTATTGACAAAATGCTTAAACAGCTGATGGGTTTGCTCAAGCTCTTCTTGGTACTTAGCCCGATCTTCTTCATCGTTTTCACCAAACACAGTCACCGTACGCTTATAATCTCCTGCGGTAAACATCTCGTAATCAACGTCATGATTTTTGAGCCATTTATGAAAGTTTGGTAACTGCGACACGACACCGATAGAGCCAATGACTGCAAACGGTGCTGCGATGACCTGATCTGCGACACAAGCCATCATATAACCACCACTGGCAGCGACTTTATCGACGCATACGGTGAGTTTAAGACCAGCTTCTTTTAGACGCACTAACTGCGCCGCTGCTAGACCATAGCCATGCACTAGGCCGCCTGACGACTCAAGACGTACTATAACCTCATCTCCCTTATTGGCCGTGCTAATCAAAGTGCTGATCTCTTCACGTAAGTGCTTTACTGCTGTCGCTTTTAGGTCGCCATCAAAATCAAGCACAAACACCTGCGCCGCTTTACTTTTACTCTTGGCTTTGTTTTTTAAGGCTTTCTTGGCCTTTTTTGCCATGCTCTTTTTGAGCTGCTTGAGTGCTGCTTTACCTTGTGTCGCTTCCATCAGGTCTTCACGGCGCTTTTCTTGGTTTTTATTAAGATGCAGTACTTTGAGTTCAACAGGGTTTTTGGGCGGATGAAATAGCATAAAAATTCCTTCAATAAAATATAAGAGATGAGGCGATATATTTAGTGTTAGACTGATATGCACGCACGAACTGATGTTTTCAAGGTTAAAGGCGTTATTTAACGTAGCGACCATTTAACTTACTCCCTGATAGCTGCATAGCATAGGATTAGTCACCACCTATTTATGTCTTGTGAAGGCTACTTTGCCACTGAATATCGTAGGATTACGTCTGTACAGTTGTATAACAAAAGTACTTTAGGCATAATATGCGCTTACATTTATTTCTATGCAGCCAACGTGACGAGGTTTTATCTTGATCACGTTTTATTTGCTATTTTTTAATCACGTCTTAAATCACATTGACATAAGACACGCTACATAAAAATAGCAGCGCCATTTAAGTAAGCCTATACTTAACAACTGATCAAAGCTCACTGCTTGCCTATTGGTTTTGATGCCATGATGGTTGGTCTTGAGCCAAGCACAAAAAGACAGCATGGGTTGAAATCAAATAGCGCTGGCTGCATGATTGTATACTAAACTGGTATATAGTGAATACACTTTAAAAATGACATAACGCTACTGGGATGCTTGCTGTTCAAAATACAGGTTGCGCTGATCGAACGACAACAGCACGCAAGGAACATTTACACCAATAGTGCGTCTGAATCTATAACCATTTTATTTTTAATTGACTATATACTAAACTGGGCTGACAACTGGATAACTAATATTATGACGCAAAGTACTATGACGCATGGCTCCTACCGAGATGAATACTGCGGAGCCGTAACCGAGAGCTTTATCGATCAAACCATCACTATCGTAGGTTGGGTACATCGTCGCCGCGATCATGGTGGGGTGATTTTTTTAGATATGCGTGATCGTGCGGGCATTCTGCAAGTCGTCATTGACCCCGATACACCAGAAGCCTTTGCCACTGCCGATGCTGCTCGTCCTGAATATGTGCTCAAGATCACTGGCCGTGTGCGTCGTCGTTATGAAGGCACTGAAAACCCAAATATGACCAGTGGTCAAATCGAGCTTTTGGGTAAAGAGATTGACGTGTTGGCTAAGTCTGAAACTCCGCCTTTCCCACTAAATGACGAAAACACCACCGTATCAGAAGATCTGCGCCTAAAGTATCGTTATCTCGATATGCGCCGTCCACAGATGCAAGAGCGTATGGTGTTCCGTGCCAAGGCCACCTCAGCCATTCGTCGCTATTTAGACGATCATGGTTTCTTAGACGTTGAAACACCTATCTTGACTCGTGCTACGCCTGAAGGCGCTCGTGACTATCTGGTGCCTTCTCGTACCCGTCCTGGCAACTTTTTTGCTCTACCGCAATCACCACAGCTATTTAAGCAGCTATTGATGGTGTCTGGTTTCGATCGTTACTATCAGATTGCTAAGTGCTTCCGTGATGAAGACTTACGTGCGGATCGTCAACCAGAATTTACCCAAGTCGATATTGAGACCTCTTTCTTAAATGAAGAAGAGATCATGAATATCAACGAAGGTCTCATCAAGCACTTATTCAAAACCATGATGGATGTAGAGCTGGATGACTTTCCACGCATGACGTATAGTGATGCCATGCGTGACTATGCTTCAGACAAGCCTGATTTACGCATCCCTTTAAAGTTGATCGACGTTGCTGACCTTATGCAAGAGGTCGACTTTAAAGTATTTGCTGGCCCTGCTAACGATCCTAAAGGACGTGTGGTGGCGCTGCGCATTCCTAATGGTGCCGCTCTGACTCGTAGACAAATCGATGACTACACCAAATACGTCGGTATCTATGGCGCACGTGGCTTGGCGTATATCAAAGTCAATGATGTAAGCTTGATCAACAATGGCGTCGATAAAGACTCTGGCCTACAATCACCCATCATCAAAAACATGACTGACGAGGTGTTAGCCAGCCTAGTCGAGCGCACTGACGCACAAGACGGCGACATTATCTTCTTTGGTGCTGACAAAGCCAGTATCGTCAATGACGCCATGGGCGCACTACGGGTGAAGATTGGCCTAGATCTTAACATGACCACTTGTGACTGGGCACCGCTTTGGGTCACTGACTTCCCAATGTTTGAACAAACTGACGATGGTCATTGGACCTCTATGCACCACCCATTTACCAAGCCTAAAGGTTCAGTAGATGAGCTAAAAAACAACCCAGAATCTGCGCTCTCGATCGCTTATGATATGGTGTTAAATGGTACTGAAATCGGTGGTGGTAGCTTACGTATCAACACGCTTGAGATGCAGCAAGCCGTATTTGAGGCACTTGGTATTGATGAGCAAGAAGCAGAAGACAAGTTTAGCTTCTTACTCGACGCCCTAAAGTTCGGTGCACCGCCGCACGGTGGTTTGGCATTTGGTTTGGATCGTCTGATCATGCTGATGGTAGGCGCAAGCTCTATTCGTGATGTTATTGCCTTCCCTAAAACCAAAACTGCTGACTGCCCGCTGACACAAGCACCAGCACCGGTTGATAGTAAGCAGCTGCGTGATCTTGGTATCCGTGTGAGAGAAAAAGCACAACCTACTGATAAGCCTACCCAATAATAGGCCACATAATGAATGGTTTGTTTTTACAGCGTTGTCTTTTACTGTGCAGCCTTGCCGCTTTTAAAAAGCGGCAAGGTCAGCTGCTGCGACGTGAAAAGCTATGAACCCTTATCAAGTTTTCAAATACGTGCCACTGTCTGTATTACAGGCACTGGCACGTTTTGTCGCTTACCTCATCATGCGCATGCCTAATGCCAGCCTGACCCGAGCGATCAAGATCAATTTATCCTTGGTTGCTCCCACATTATCTGCTTCTAAAAAACAAAAACTGACTAAGAATATTGTGCTTAATCAATGTCTTAGCAGCGTCGAGTCGGTAAAAAGCTGGGCCATGTCTCCTGAGTGGAGCATTAAGCAAATCCGAGAGGTCCATAACAAAGATATCTTAATGGAAGGCTTAGACAACCCAAATGGTATGCTGGCTATCGTACCGCACTTAGGCACATGGGAGATGATGAACGCTTGGCTGAATCAGTTTGGCGCACCAACTATCATGTATAAACCCGTTAAGGGTAATATCACCAATGAGTTTGTGTTGCAAGGGCGCGCACGGCTTAATGCTACCTTAGTACCGACCGATGCCAGTGGTGTCAAAGCAATATTTAAGACCCTTAAACAAGGTGGCTTTAGTATCATCCTACCCGATCATGTCCCTGAGCCGTCAGGCGGCGTGGTGGTACCGTTTTTTGGTATTGAGACCTTGTCCAGTACACTGGCCTCAAAGCTCGCCAGTAAAACCAAATGTGCTTTGGTAGGACTGTCCTGCATTCGCCGTGACGACGGGCGGGGATTTGATATTCACTGTTATAAGCTTGATGATCCAGCACTATATGACCGTAACGCAGCTACTGCTGCTCATGCACTCAATCAAGCGATGGAAAGTATGATCTATGACAGCTTTGACCATTACATGTGGGGCTACAGGCGCTTTAAGCATGTACCCATCATAGAAGACCCTTATCGCGTGGATGAGACTGCTCTAGCTGACTTTATTCACGCTCATCACAATAATAACAATCGTAATGAGCAAGCTAACAATGACAGCTCAACGAATCTTAGCAAAAGCAGCAAAGACAGCTAATACGAAGACTTAGACGTACAGTAAATAAGGTTTATGCTAAAATCAGTACCATTCTATTTGTCCTTCTTTGATATCAATAAGAGTCTATTATGACCATTGACCCAACTAAACCTCTAGTGGCAGAGCAAGAAACATCTACAGACGCTAGCACACCTGAGCAGCGCTATATCATCTGTATGAAATGGGGTGATAAATACGGTCCTGAATACGTCAATCGACTGTATAATATGGTCAGCCGCCATCTGACATTAGACTTTCAGATGGTTTGTCTGACTGATGACAGCACAGGTATTGACCCTGCCGTGACCTGTTATCCGATTCCTGAAATGGATCTGCCAGCGGGCCCTGAACGTGGCTGGAAAAAACTCACCACCTTCAAGCCTGAGCTGTATGACCTTAAAGGGGTAGCACTGTTTTTGGATATTGATATCGTTATCGTTGACAATATAGATGAGTTTTTCGCCTATGAAGCTAAGCATGACGATAGTGTGGTCATCATTCGCGACTGGAAAAAGCCTTGGCGGATGATTGGTAACAGCTCAGTCTATCGCTTTAAAGTTGGACAAAACACCTACCCTGACCTATTATCAAACTTCGAACGTAACTTTGATAGCATTCGCACGCAGGTGCGTCATGAGCAAGCTTATCTGTCTAACTACTTGCGTGAGCATCATCATCTAGAGTATTGGGATAAAAGATGGTGCGTGAGCTTTAAGTATCAATGCATTGCCCCTATTCCATTTAATCTGGTACGTGCCCCGATGCTACCTGAGGGCGCAAAAATCGTCATCTTCCATGGTGAGATTAATCCGCCCGATGCGATCAAAGGCGGTGGCGGCAAGTGGTATCGCCATGTGAAGCCGAGTCCTTGGCTTGAGGAGCATTGGCAATGAAAGCACCTAGATCTAAACTCGCCAGTTTCTTATCTTTAAATCAACATCGCAAACGTTTGGGGGCAGCTGATATTGCAAATAGGCTTGATCAATTAAACTGGGATAAGTTACGTGATAGCATTATTGATGGTGACAAACTTGAATATACCTATGGCTCTGATAAGGACTTACAAACACATCTTGCTAATCTAAAACGTGAGTTTGTTGGTCATTCAGAGCTTGAATATTATCATGCAACTTTGATTGTACTGATACGTCGTGGTTTTAAAGTTGACGAAGAATTTAAAAAATTTGAACAGTTATGGTATGAGCATAAAGAATTTCTAATACAAAAACTCAATACCCGTTGGCTAATCTCAGCTTGCGATACCTTTATCGATCACAGTGACGATGATTACTTAAAATCTCTATTGATGAATGCGGTTATTTTAGTTAATACCATTAAAATGCAAGAAAGTGAGCGCTATTTAACGGCAACTGAGAATGCTAAAGCCGATGATTCACGCTACAGCTCCTTGCAAAATGAAAGACTTGCTTTGTTTGACGGTATTGCAGGATTTGCTGTGGGCACAGATGATACCTTACGTAATATGCGCTGGCGGTTAGATAAATTAACACAGTCTCACCCTTTAGGGGGGTTACTCATCGAAATATTTGAACGAGTCCAAAAACCTAATGCTGATACTGTGTATTCTCGATTTCGTGCTTTGCATACTCGGGATAAAACTGCTTGGTGGACGGAATAAAATCAATGTCAAATCAATCAAATATAACAGCGTTAGTCATTAACTTAAATAGCGCAGCAGAACGCTGGTGCTTTCAGGAAAAACAATTAAGCCATCTTAAGATCAACTATCATCGTCACGCAGCAACATCTGTAGATGACTTAACAGATGCTACGTATGAAAAGTGGGCTAATGACTGGCAACGGAAACTGAGACGTACCGAAGTGGCTTGTTTTTTAAGCCATTACCGTGTTTGGAAACATATCGCTAATAGCGGGCAAGCGTTTTTGGTTTTAGAAGACGATGTCTTACTGTCTGAGCACCTTCCTGAAGCCTTAGCAGTCTTAGAAAACAATCAGTCTCTTGATTATGATCATATTACTTTCGAAACTAGAGGCAGAAAGAAGCTTGTTACTAAACAAAGTGTCTTAGACTCAGAACACTTTAGCCTGCACACTCTATTTCTAGATAAAACAGGAGCAGCAGCTTATCTTCTAACCCCAGCAGGAGCAAAGAAGCTGATTAATCAAGTAGACAAGAAGGGTGCGGGACTAGCTGATGCTCTTCTGTGCCATACTAAGACTCTTAAAAAGTTACAAGCTGCGCCTGCTTTGGCTATTCAAATGGATATGGCAAGTCATTATAAAATGTCCAGCCTTGAACAACCATCTGTTGCCAAAAGCAATATTTCTACAGTCATCCATTCTAAACCTACGGCAAATAGCCTATCAGATAAGCTAACATTTAAATCTAAGCGCTTAGCTGCTCAGGTAGATATGGGGCTGATTCAAGCTCGCCACTCTAGTCAATCTAATTATATTGAAATAAGACCAAATGAAGATGAGTTTGCCTACTTATCTTATTTACTTAAAAATTAATTGACTCTTTTTTCATTAGGATTCTAAAGTCTGAAGATATTTTTGAGCAACACTATCAGGTAGCAAACCTACGTCAAAGCTACTACTAAAGCTTTCAGGACTTTCACTAATCTCATTCAATTTAGCAGATAAACTCTCTATATCACCTATCTTCACTAGGTTACTCTCAGGAAGAAGCTCTCTTGGTCCAGATTCACAGTCTGTACTTATAACTGGCACACCTAAAGCCAAAGCTTCCGCTATTACAATGCCAAACCCTTCATAAATTGAAGAAAGCACCATCGCATCAGCATTAACTATCAAAGGATAAGGATTCGGCTCAAACCCACAAAATATAACCTTATCTGTGACACCTAGCTCACTGCAGAGGTTTTCACATTCTTGTTTAAGCTCTCCCTGCCCTACCAGTAGCAATGGTTTTCTCTGATGACTCCTCGCATAAGCCTTTATCAAGTCCATATGATTTTTTTGAGCTTTAAACTTTCCGACATGAATGAGATAACCCTGCTTGAGTAATGGATACTGAATGATTAATTTGTGTAGTATATCCAACTGCTTAGCAGATTTTAAAATAAACTCTCTATCAATTGGGTTATGAATAGCTGTAAGTGAGCTTATCTGTTTGACTATACCTTCGAAGTCCTGCTTCACACCTTGACTAACTGCTACAATGTTCTGATTTGAATATACGTTTTGTAGCGCTTCATTCGTTAAATAGGTATGGATACTCTTTTCCTTAGATAAGGTGTTATGTATTACAAACAACTTATTAGGCAACTTACTATATGCTAGGACCTGATCCACCTGCCATAAATTAGATATCAAAAGCGCAGGTGTATCAGTAATATTATTTTTTACATATTTATCGAACACTCGAGCAAACACCTTATTTCGGATATACTTAGGCATCCATCGATAAGACTGATAAGATAAAAAATGCAAATGAATATCTGATACTTCATAGTCAACTTGATTTTTGAAGCAAACAATATGAGGTTTGTAGCCTAGCTGTTTGAAACCTTCAGCAAGCGTCAATACAAAGCGTTCAGCTCCTCCGCCTTGTAGGCTAAAGATAGTTAATACAATATTTTTATCATCATTATGAGTCATGAATTTATTATCCATACATCTTTTTGACATCTCGTATTCTGTGACGTCTAGCACGTTTTAAAAACAACCGATGAATGCTCTGTCTAACACCTAATTTAGACTCTTTCTCTCTACCAAAGATATCACTGTCAAGCTGTGTTTGAACAATTAACGGTATTGACATAAAACCCTGCTTAAGCTCGCCAGTAGCAAACCTCCAAACATAATCAATAGGATAGAATAAATGGTTACTCGATTGTAAAAATTCAAATGCAGCTTTTTTTGAAATTATATAGCCACTGCCTAGAGCTGGTGCTGGATCACACTCACATATTACCAGTTCATTAGATATTGGCTTTAGTTTGTATATTCTCCACTTGTTACGCCACTCTAACATCTTCCATTTATTTAAAAGTTTTGAGCATTGAGGGCGAGTATTAATACCTTGATTTATAAAACTGCGTGCTACTTGATTATCATATGAATACGGAGTCGTAGTTGAGAGATTGATAAAATCAAAAGACTGATAATTCTGTTCATCTCTAATAACATTAACCAATCTTTTATCAATAATTACATCATCTTCCATAATCAATGCATAATCTAGATCGTTGTCTAAAATATATTGCCAAATTCTACGATGTGATAGAGCACACCCAATCTCGCCATCAGTAATTGGACGCTTCATTAAACATAGAAACTTGTCATATTCAACAAAAGACTTTTCTTGTATGGTTAGATCTTTGCCAACAGAAGCGGGTAATCTCTGTGCGACTAAACCTAAATCAAACATCTGTTCTATTATATTATGTTGACGATCTACTCTACCATCCAAATTAATATAGAAAATATTTATCATACCTTTCCTTCAAAAGGAATAATACAATATCCTTTAGTTCTAGATTTAAGGTTATATTTCTGAAACCAATAGCTTGGCGATAGCTGTATGAATAAACGGCCCAATTCACGCTGAAACTTCCTTCTCCTTATTAAAGGATAAGTGTTTTTTCTCATTCGTTGTTTTCTTTCTTTTTCTAAATTACTTACTAACGTAGTTTCTTTGGAATGCAATAAATCATCTTGTATAGCAACAGCAGGAAAAACCTGATGGTTTGAAAAGTTCTTTAGCCAATCTTTAAATAAAAAATGATCAATAGGCTTATCAATACTGGTTAATGATAATTTATTCATCATAAGCACAGCGCACTCGTTAGAAATAACATATGCTGCTGTACCCATGTGCTCACTTAAAAGAGAACATATATACAAATCGTCGTCAATCACGACCTTCCTACCTAACTCAGTAGGAGTTTGCATTGTTTCAAGTTTAATCACATCGTATTGCTGAGTTAATATGTCTAACTTTGGTAAGATATCATTTATCCTTGCGCTTAGTACAACATCATCCTCAAAAATTACTAAGTATGGTAATTCTTTATCTATCATCATCTGCCATAAACTTACATGACTCATGAAACACCCTAATTCGCCAAGAGTTATCGAATCGGGAACGAAGTTTAAAGATAGATTTTTATAAGTTTGAAGTGCGTCATCTTTAGAAACAGCATCAAAAAAATTATACTCTAGACCTAACTGTTGAAACTGTTTTTCAATATGAGCTCTTCTATCAAGTTGATTTTTTAAACTAACGACATATACTTTCATTTTATGACAACACCTTAATAATACATTTTGCATAATAATTTCAAACTATATCAAACCCTTCTCTTGTTTTTAATAAACTGTAATCCTCCTCAATTATTACAATTTAGCTACTTTAAAGATGTATTATAGTTACAATTATTACATATATACTAAGTTTTGTCGTATACTATACACTATTTAAGGATACATATGTGGACAACTCAGAGAAAAATACTTTTCGCTAACCATCGCCTTGACTCCATTGGTGGCATTGAAACTCGTTTGATAGATGAGTTTAGCTACTTAAAAAAGAATGATTATAAAATATATGTTTTAGTGCCTAAACAGAAATTCAATCCTGAAATCGGTAGGTTGCTTCCGATAGATAAAACAATTACTCTAGGTTTGGGTGATACTTCTGTAGCTGTTGAATTCATTAACTTAGTAAATCAGATATCTTTTATAATTAAAGATGAAGATATTCACACCTTAAGCATTCATATGCTTGATGTATTTGCTTGTGCTGCAATAATGGCTGCTCAAATATGTAGAATACCTGTCATCTCCACAATTCATGGAATATTAGATATATACCGTACCCCTGTAGAACGAATACTAATCCAGCATCTTGCTAGTAAGAGCTTTTCTTTATCCATATCTGTATCTGAAACATTTAAAAGCATTACACCCTCAATTAGTTGTAAGAAAACTGTCATCCCTAACCTTATCAACTTAAATAAATATCAACACCAATTTTCTGATTGTAAGCCTGCATGGTTAATTATCAACCGTATTAGTCCAGAAAAATTTCCCTCTATACTAAGGTTTCTAGAAGCTGCTGAGCAATGTCATATAAATGAAGTAGATATTGCTGGAGGAGGTGAAAAAAGCAAATTGGAAAAACTTATAAAGTCTTTGAACTTAAAAGTAAAAGTTAATTTTTTAGGAGAAGTTAAAGATATAGCAAGACTTATACCACAATATTCTGGAGTCGCTGGAATGGGGCGTGTTGCTATAGAAGGCCTAGCTTGTAAGAAACCCGTATGCATTATATCTATAGATGGAAGGCTAATTGGGCTAGTGACTACAGAAAACTTCCAGTACTTAAAAAACTATAACTTTACAGGTAAAGGACTAACACCCATAGAAAATGAAAGGATATTAAGGCAGCTTGAAACTCACTCCTCTCAAGATACTGAGAATATATACTCTCTTCTAGAAAAAGAGCTATCTGTAGAGAATTGGAATAACTATATCGAGTTATATAACAATGTTACTTTTATCGATAATCAGGCAATAGAGTCTTTATATCATAAGTTATCTTATTTCTCTACTACTTTAACCATACCTTTCATTAATGATAGCTTCTTCCAGCACTTACTTTATGAAACACTCATTGAATATGACTTATATGATACTCAGAAAATGTGGAAGTACTATGAGACTAATCTTGGAATGACAAATAATTATCCTAGCCCCTACTCTAATAAAAGCCTGAAAAAAAGGTTTAAGTGGTGGAAGTGATTAAATAATATACTCGCCTAAATAAAGCTAAGACTCCAAATAACCTTAGCTTTATCACTTAGAGATATTAAGTTAACAATCAATCAATAAAACTTAACCAGTCCATATACTGCTCATTGCGACCATGTACCACGTCGAAGTATAGAGTTTGTAGTTTCTCAGTCAATGGGCCACGGCCACCATTACCGATAGTACGGTCATCGTATTCACGAATCGGCGTGACCTCAGCAGCCGTACCGGTCATAAAGATCTCGTCCGCTAAGTAAAACTCATCACGAGTGATACGGCGCTCAACGACTTTAATGCCTAAATCAGCAGCAAACTGAATGATGGTACGACGGGTGATACCGTCGAGCGCACCACCGCCCAAATCTGGTGTATGTAGTACGCCGTCTTTAACTAAGAATAAGTTCTCACCAGCGCCCTGACAGACATAGCCTTGTGGATCCATCAAAATGGCTTCGTCATAACCGTTACGGGTAACTTCTTGGTTGGCCATGATAGAGACGGGATAATTGCTCGAGGCTTTGGCCTTACACATGGTCACATTGGTCATGTGATGAGTAAATGATGAGGTTTTGACACGGATACCGTTTTTGATACCGTCTTCACCAAGGTACGCTCCCCAATGCCAGGCTGCAACCATCGCATTGATACTGTTATCACGTGAAGACAGGCCCAGCTTTTCTGCGCCGACCCAAATGAGTGGGCGAATATAAGCTTCTGCTAGTCCGTTTTGCTTGACGATGTCCTTGTGCGCTTGGTTCAACGTGGCCGCATCAAAAGGCACATCCATCTGGAAGATTTTGGCAGAGCCTAATAGGCGTTCAGTATGCTCTTTTAGACGGAATATAGCGGTACGATTGTCAGCGGTTTGGTACGCACGCACCCCTTCAAACACTGCCATGCCATAGTGTAGGCTGTGAGTCAGTACGTGTACACTGGCATCAGGCTGCTCAATGATCTCACCGTTCATCCAAAGCTTGCCTTCTTGTGTTGCCATATTCATGTCATTATCCTTATGTTAGTACGAGCGACTAACTTTTTTTGTTGAGTGTTGATTGGTTAACTGGGTGCTCTCAGTCAAAGCATAAGCTAAGATTGCTTGTATTTTGAAAGTGATTATATCACTGGCAGAGCCAACAAATGAAACATTTTAGTTGCTCTCGACACGTCTTTTATTCATAGTACTTTGCGCAAGGACTACGATTGTTTATTTCTTGCAGGCACGCCCATTAAACGCTGCCATTGTGATTGTACCAGGGCACGAGTCTCTAACCACAATGACTCGTCGACCAACAAGGACTGCTCAGCCAATGCTAATTGATGAGTAGCAGCACGAATACGCAGATAAGCATCGGTCAAATCTTGGCAAACCTGTGCCTCCCAAATCCCCAACAGCGCCACTTCTTCAAAGATACGTACGTTGTCACTCCACTTAGTCAGGCTTGGGTACTCGTGCGAATAGGCCAGTACTGCAAATTGTGCCAAAAACTCAATATCAATGATACCGCCTGCATCTTGTTTTAGATGAAACTTGCCTGCTTGTTGTTGCCATTGACTGGTGCCCAGATGCTTTTGCATCTTGATACGCATACTGGTGACTTCGGCACGCACCTGCTCAAGCGTACGTGGCAGAGCCAATACCTTTCGGCGTATGTCACAAAACCGTGCCGTAACCCGTCTATCTCCACATATCGCTCGTGCTCTTACCAAAGCTTGATGCTCCCAAGACCAGGCTTTTTCGCGTTGATAAGTCTCAAAAGCGTTGCTAGACACCACCATCATGCCAGCATTGCCTGAGGGCCGCAGGCGCATGTCAATTTCATAGGCGCGCCCGTCACGGGTCTGGGTATTGAGATAAGTCATGAGCTTTTGCGCCAGACGTGCTGCAAATTTCATACCACTTACAGAGGTTTCTCCTGTCGTCATACCCGCTTCTTTTATCTTGTGCAAAAACACCAAATCCAAATCAGAAGCGTAAGACAACTCAAGACCGCCAAGCTTACCATAACCGATAATAGCAAAGCCACAGTCTGCTTCAGTGACAGGGTCACCATTTTGGGCAATGGGATAGCCATAACGTTTGACAAGCGCTGCAAAAGCACGCTCAAGCGCTGCTTCTAATACCACGGCTGCGATATAGGTCAATGAGTCAGATACCTTCATAATGGGTCGCTCAGCCAGCACATCACTGGCAGCCACAGCCAATACTTGGTTCTTCTTAAATAATCTCAAAACGCTAAGCAGCCCTTCTTCGTCGTGTGGCTCGATTCGCATGAGCTGCTGACGTAAAATA
Source organism: Psychrobacter coccoides (assembly GCF_017498085.1). Classification (GTDB taxonomy): domain Bacteria; phylum Pseudomonadota; class Gammaproteobacteria; order Pseudomonadales; family Moraxellaceae; genus Psychrobacter; species Psychrobacter coccoides. Next base: position 25,285 of record NZ_JAGBKM010000012.1, on the reverse strand, counting down.
TCACGCAGCTCTGGCTTATCCGGCAGATGACGATAACGCTGCTGTAAAAAAGTATCGAGCAGTACCGGATAACGGGCTAACTCATTGGCAATCCATGGGCTAGCAGACAGCATCGGAATCAGCTCAACGGTCGCATTGGGGTTCTCTGCAATCATAACCAAGTAAATAGAGCGCCGACAAATCGCCTCAAGCAAGGTAATCAATCTTGGCAAAGCAATATTGGCAAGCTGCTGCTGTTCATGGTGAGCAAGTAACGCATGGACAATGACTGGATAAGCGTCATCTAAGCGGCTTCTGGCTTCGTCACTGAGGTTGGCCACCATCTTTGATTGCCAAAAGGCCTGTAACTGCTCTCGGTTAGTCTCTGTCAATACATTATCAAGCTGCACAACTTGTTCGTCTAAATCGGTAGGGTCAAGTGCAGTGTCTTCCTGCGCCGGCGTTTGTCGCTCGGTAACCATGCGCTCAAAGGGCACATTGACATTATGTCTATGTTTATTAAGCGTGGACAATAAATCTTGCCAGCTCTCAAAACCTAAGGTTATGGCTAAGTTATGCTGCCACTGCGCATCCTGTGGCAAACGCTGAGTCTGTTGGTCATTAATCGCCTGAATACCATGCTCAAGCCGGCGCAAAAAGCGATAAGCGGCTTGCAGCTCCTCATAAGTATCAGGCTCTAAGTATCTGAGTACACACAGAGCCTTCATCGCTTGCAAACAGGCCTTCACCTGCAGTTGTGGGTGACGACCGCCATATATCAACTGAAAAGCTTGCACGATAAACTCAATATCACGGATACCGCCGGCACCCAGCTTGATGTTGTCTAAATCCTCACGCTGTAGCACTTGGTTTTGAATCAATGACTTCATCTCACGCAGTGCAGAAAAGGCGCTATAATCGACATAATAACGAAAGACAAAAGGCTTGATCAGCGCTTGTAGCTCATCATAAAAGGTTGGTGTAATCTGTCCGACCACTCTTGCCTTAAGCCACGCAAAACGCTCCCATGCACGACCATGATTGGCAAAATACTTTTGCAGTGCCGACAGATGAATCGCCAAATCACTACCATCACCCCATGGACGCAGACGCATGTCCACTCGAAACACAAAACCATCGGCGGTACAGTTATCGAGCAGCTTGATGATACCTTGACCAAGGCGAGTCATAAAACGTTTATTGTCAATACTTCTGGTGCCTTGTGCCTTATCGCCATCTGTCTCGCCACGAGCACGGTGGACAAATATCAAATCTATATCACTGGATAAATTAAGCTCTTGTGCCCCAAGCTTACCCATGGCCATAATGGCCATATCATCGATGTGCTTGACGCCTTTATCATCGACAAAGGTGGGTTGACCATACTTAGCAACCAGATGTCGGTAGGTATAGTCTTTAGCAAACAAAATACAGCCATCAGCAAGCTCTGATAGCTCATCGGTCAACTGCTCAAGCGGAATAAGCCCTAGTGCATCCTGCCAAATCCAGCGCATCATCAGTAGCATACGTAAATTACGTAGGCCTCTCATGACCGTGGCTTCATCGCCGAGCTGATAGTTGTCATCTAAGGTGTAGTCTTGAATCAGGTCGTCTATCTGTTGGCGGGTCAGCGTTTGATCTAAAGGATAACTGCGCAAAAACATCTGACAAGAGGCCGTTCGGCTCTCCCATATTTGTGCTGCAAACTCGCTGGCAGTAAACAGGACTTGGATTTGTTCAGGTGTAACAGATGACATATTAATAACAGCTCCATACAACGTAGGGATATAAGACTACCTGAACTTAGGGCCTGTCATCAATCAAAACCTTTGGATTTTTATCCCCACAGTTGAGTTGATAACCAGCGCCAGCCATCCCAAACCTAAAAAACGAGGTCAAGGTTGTCAAGATTGCCAAACTTGCTGATATGAGAACTTAACTCTTAACGTACGATAGCATGGCGTAATCTGTTTAACATTACGACTATAAGCCATGGTTTTGATGTTAAGCATTGAAGCAGACTGCATAGCCCTCTACAATACCCCCTAGCTGACAACTGATATAAGCCTTATTTACCTAAAACCAATAAACGACCGATGCTATGACTGCTACTATGACGCCCCTATTGTTGATTACTGCTGACCCGAGTCAGCCGCTCGCCCATTTAGCGCTGCGTTATGCACGTGCTTATTTAGCAAATACGCTACCTGAAGCAGTGGCAGACAAGACAGGGTCGCCGCTATCAGACGCTGATAAACACATCGAAACTAACACCAGCCAAAGCACTACCCCATCCTTAAAGCTGTTTTTTTATGCCGATGCTGCTCAGATCGCCAATCGTTTACGCTGGCAGTCAGCGGATCAGATTGATTTGACCAAGGAGTGGCAATTACTGGCGCAGCAATATCAGCTGCCTTTGCCTGTTTGTGTCAGTACGGCACTCAGCCGAGGGGTTAGTGATGCAGATAATAGCGCACGCCATCAATTGGCTGGTGACAACCTAGCAGAGGGGTTTCAATTGGTTGGACTCAGCGAGCTTGCGCTCATGATGCAAGACAACTGTCGCCTGATTCAGTTTTAGCGACCAAACAAGCAACAATCAAGGTTAACATTATGAAACTACTCATTCAGCTACGCACGCCTACTGAGCTGGCAAGCTATGAAGGCTGCGCCCTCGCCCTGACCCTAGCGACGTTTGGTCATGAAGTACAGTTGTATTTAGATGCACCAGTCTTTGGTTTATTGATGCAGCCCAGCTCTCGTTTGTATGGCATGGTGCAGTCTCTTGAGCTTTATGATATGCCGCAAGCTTGGCTGCCTGACGATGTCTTTAGCGGTTGGCTGTCAGGCATGATACCGACTGAATTGGCGTCACAGTTTACCTTGATACCAGAGGATATTCGCTCTCAAGGCTTTGAACAGATCCTAACCTTTTAACCCGCTATGCTCTTTACGCTTAGTTTTGCTTTTTGCACTTGACTGGAATCTCATTATGGCAACGTTATACCAACTACACAGCCCGATGAACAAGCTGAAACCTAGTATCGATCAGCTAGCACTTACTTGGCAACAGGGTGATAGTGTTATTTTACTGGGCACCACCGTCTCCTTTGTAGACTGGTTAAATGCGTATGTAGGCGACAGCGAGATAGATAATATCGCTAACCTCTATGCACTGGTGGATGATGTGGCCAAGCTCGACGACCACACAACGACCAAACTCAATCTAGATACCAAACTGACAGCAGTATTGACCGATGCTGAGTGGGTCATGCTCACCCAAGACCCAAAGTTTACTAAAGTAGTGACCATCGCCCTATGAGTACATCTGCATTTGACATCGCCCTAGACCAAGATGGTCACCTTTGTGATCATACCATTTGGACGCCCACGATTGCCCAAAAACTGGCCGACACGCTCGACGTCCAGCTTACCGAAGAGCATTTGGCTATTTTGCAGCAAGTACGTGCGTTTTTTGATAAGTTCAATCACGCCCCTGCGACTCGCCCACTGATAAAATGGCTGCAAAAAACCTTGCCTGAGCACGATATCAGCAACCAAAAACTACAGCAGCTGTTTAATACAGGACTGGTCGCCAGACACGTCAACCGTCTTGCTGGATTGCCCAAACCGCCTAACTGTTTATAGTTAACTTCTTATATAGTCAGATCAGTATAAAAAAGATACAGCGAGACTGGGATGCTTTTTGTTCAAAATACAGGTTGCACGGCCTCTAGAGTGACGGAGTCGCACAGTAAGCAAGGAAAGTGTATACCCGTAGCACGTTATAATAGCTGTACTCTTTTTATTTAGGATTCACTATAGCACTATTTTGGGTCGTATACCGCAAGCGTCTCATAGCCAATACTACGTCCTGTATCACCATAAAACCCTTGTTGTCGCCATACTTCATACAGGCATACCGCCACACTGTTTGAGAGGTTTAAGCTGCGTGAATCGGGCAGCATGGGCAGTCTTAGCCAGTGCTCAGCACCGATATCTGCCCGTATATCATCGCTCAGCCCTGCGGTTTCAGAGCCAAACACCAGTGCCACACTTGGCGCGGTCTGTAATGTATCGTCGTCTATATTGGTATCTGCTTGCGCCACGAAGTCATAGTCGTAAAACGGCTGGCTAAGCTTGGTGGTCAAAGCCGTTATCACCTGACACCCTGATGCCTGTAATGCCTGCTTCGCTGCTGGCCAATCTGCGTGTATCTGCAGCTTGGCATATTCGTGATAATCCAAGCCTGCTCGGCGCAGCTTCTTATCATCAAGCTCAAACCCTAAAGGCTGAATCAAATGCAACTGGGCACCACTATTGGCACATAAACGGATGATGTTGCCGGTATTGCTGGGCATTTTTGGGGCGACTAACACGATATGAATGGTCATAAAACAGACTCATGAAATGGATGAGAAAATACCTTAAAAAACTTGCAAGTTATAAACCTCTCAAGGAGTGGCTTAAATTGGTTTGTCAATGCCACTTACGACATAACAGCGAAATAAAATAACATGATGACAAACGTAATTCAAAGTTACAGTTCGCTGTCAATACTTACATTTTGATACTGTGCATAGATTTCAACTTTCACTATGATAGCGGTAATGGATATTTAGGTAAGCTTTTGATAGTAGAGCAATACACTTTAGTATCATTAACTTAAAAGTATTCTATAAACCGCTCATGAGCGTTGAGCTTAGTGCTTAATATCATGGGTGTGACTTACAATAACCCATCCATCTTTGAGGATATTATTATGAAAAAAGTCATTATCGCATCTTTAACGGCTATGTTTGTTTTAACTGGTTGCAACACTTTTAAAGGTTTTGGCCAAGACGTCTCAAGTGCTGGCGACGCTGTCTCTGACGGTGCACAAAGCGCTCAAAACAAGATTCAATAGTTAATAATAAGACTTCTAAAGGCTCACCAATGGTGGGTCTTTTTTATTTATATCAGCCATAATAGCGATCAAAGCTTTGTTTGACACTCAGCTTCTAAAACTGAGCCATAAAGCTAAAACGGCTTGATCATACAGCCTTTATAAAAAGGGTTGTAATATCTGATTCAGATAACGGCGTCCTAGTGCCGTTGGTTTTAACCGCTCAGCGCTATCCATCAGCAGCCCTCTACTAACCAGCGCTTGCACTTGTGTTGTAATGTGCTCACGACTCAGCCCTGTGCGCTGCTCAAATAGCGTCCACGTCACACCCTCATGTATACGCAAGCCGTTAAGCATAAACTCGCTAACCAGCTCATCAGGCGCTATGTGCCGCCAACCGATCATTTTTGGTGCGTACTGGTAGCTCATATAATCCTTTGGTAAGCGAGACTTGCTAAAGCGATAAATGCCTATCACTGGGTCCTCGCTGTCTAGCCATACACCAGAATCAGCGGTGTTTGATGCATTTTTATTTAATATGCTTTTATCTAAGGTGACTTTGCCGTGTGCTCCAGCCCCTATCGCTAGATAGTCACCAAACTGCCAGTAGTTGATATTATGTCGACAGGGCACATCAGACCTGCCTGCCCATGCCGACACTTCATAATTATCATAGCCCAGACGCTGCAGCAGGTCCTGCCCTGCCAGCTCAATATCGGCTAAGCGATCCTCATCTGGTAATACAGGCTGATTGCGATAAAACACCGTATTGGGCTCAATCGTGAGCTGATACCAAGAGAGATGAGTGGCACCACTGTCATGGGCAGTCTGAATATCGTACAGCGCTTCGTCTAAGGTTTGCTGTGGCAGTCCATGCATCAAGTCTACATTGACCCGCTCAAAACCAGCCGCTCTTGCTGATTTGATGGCAGACATCGCCTGCTTAGGGTCATGAATACGCCCTAGCGTCTGCAGCTTATCAGCAGCGAAGCTTTGTACCCCTATCGATAACCGATTGATCCCTACCGCTAGATACTCAGAAAATGGAGCGTGCTCTAGCGTGCCTGGATTGGCCTCCATCGTCACTTCAACATCATCTGCAAAATCAAAGCAATGACGCAACCCCTTAAATAAGCGCTGATACTGCGCAATTGGCAGCAATGAAGGCGTGCCACCACCAATAAACACAGAGCCAATCTGCCGGCCTTGCATGAGTGCTCGCTGCATCTTGGCGTCTGCTAACAGAGCATCGACATAGTCTTCATACATTGATAATGGACTATCATTTGCCAGCTCATGCGAGTTAAAATCGCAGTAAGGGCATTTTTTTACGCACCAAGGGATATGAATATAAAGCGCTAACGGGATTTGGCTTACTTCTATAAGATCGGTGTGGATCACATCAGTCATACCATTAGAGATAGAGTCAGAGACAGGCATAGCTTAAACTTACCGGTAAAGGGCTGTTGTATATAGCAACTTTTATATAGCAAAATATCGTCAGTCAAAAATAAAGCGGTGAGACAGACTCAAGATGGCTATCAGCCGTATAGGATAACGGCTAAGTGTGCGATTGCAAAGTAATGATACACCCTATTTAAGATATATAGTCAGCTGAATGTAAAACTGTTATGGATTTAAACGCGCTACTGGTATAAATTTTACTTGCGTGCTGTGTACCTTCGATGCTGCGCAACCTATATTTTGAACAGAAAGCATCCCAGTAGCGCTATGACATTTGTAGAGTGTATCGACTATACACACTATTCAGATAATTACTTTAATCAGTTAGATAGTCACTTTAATGAGATAGGAGCCTTAATTAGATAGGCACTTCAAATAACCACCATATAATCAAGTGCTGTTAAATCTTATAACGACAATATTGAGGTATATGATATGGCGTATTGGTTGATGAAATCCAACCCAAAATTTTTTGGTATCGATGATTTGCAGCTCTTGGGCACAGACACCTGGGAAGGTGTGCGCAATTATCGTGCTCGTAATTTTATGCGTGACGATATGCAAGTTGGTGACAAGGTGGTTTTTTATCATTCAAGCGCCAAGCCCTCTGGCGTGGCTGGCATTATGACCATCAGCCGTGCAGGCTACCCTGACCCCACTCAATTTCATCCTGAGCACCGGCATTACGATCCGACAGCGACAGAAGAACAGCCTCGCTGGTATATGGTGGATGTGACCTTCGAGCTGGCGTTTACAGAGGTTTTGCCATTGTCAGCGCTCAAGTCTATCCCCACACTTGAAGACTCATTGCTGCTCAAAAAAGGCTGCCAACAATTAACCGTGATTCCGCTTGAGCCCAAACATTGGCAAGCCATTATGGCTATGGCAGACACACTTGATCTGTTATGAAGCCGCTGAAAAAACTCTATTTTACTCATCGACAAAATAAAAAGAAGTACTCGAAAGCGTTGACATCACCTGACAGCTTCTTTACCATCATGCTTGATTTTAACCTGTCCGTTCATACCTTGAATTGACGGGTTATTTTTGTTTTTATGCCTTTTATTTTAGGGCTTGTTATCTTCTACGGATTTTATCTCCTACTGCTGTACTAACTACAGTCTATAGTCAGTTCGACATAAAACCGACACGTCAATAATAAAAAGTTGCTCACTATGGCGTTGCCAATATCTTTCACCGATTTTAAAAGCTACAGTTTACGCTTGGGCGTACTAGCGCTACCCATTTTGATTACTCAGTTTTGCCAAGCAGCACTTGGTGTCGTTGATGCCATTATGGCAGGGCAAGTCTCAGCCCTCGATCTGGCAGCAGTGGCAGTAGGCTCAGGTATTTGGTTGCCGCTGTTTTTACTGGCCACTGGCATACTCATCGCCACCACTCCGTTAATTGGCGAAGCCATAGGCCAAAACAGACACAACCAAGTACCACATATCACCCAGCAGTCTATTTGGACTGCCGGCGTCATTGGGATTGCTGGCTTTATTATCGTCAATCTTATGCCCAATATACTTGGAATTATGGGGGTTCCGGATAATATCCGGCCCATCGCTTCGCAATATTTACACGGCGTCTCCTTTGGCTTCCCAGCAATGGCGGTCTACGCTGTGCTCCGCAGCTACTGTGAAGCGCTTGGGCGTCCAGAGCCTGTGACGGTAATCAGTGTCATCGGTTTGCTTGCCGATATTCCGCTAAACTATATTTTTATTCATGGCTTATTTGGCATGCCAGAGATGGGCGGCGCTGGATGCGGGGTCGCTACCGCTTGCGTCCTATGGATAAACGTCCTGCTCTTAGGCGCTTATACCACCCTAACCAAGCGTCAACAGTTTGCCAGTACCCGCTTTTTTTATAGCTTTACCAAACCTGACCGTCAGCAAATCACCAAGCTACTAAAGCTAGGCATCCCTATTGGCATCTCTATCTTTTTTGAGGCCAGCTTATTTAGCTTAGGAGCGTTGGTGATTAGCCCGCTAGGAGAGCTGGCCACAGCATCGCACCAAGTTGCGCTATCAGTGACGTCGCAGTTGTTTATGATCCCTATCTCAGTCGCCATGGCATTAACCATCATGATCTCTAATCGCTTTGGTGAAAAAAACCTGATGGCTTTACGCCAAGTACAAGTTACTGGGCTTATCTGGACAGTAATGATAGCTCTGGTTGCTATGCTTGGTATTTGGTTGTTTCGGCCACAGCTGGCGGCGGCTTTTACCGATAACTTAGACGTACGCGCCCAAGCCATGCATCTATTGATTTTTGCCCTTGGTTATCAGTTGTTTGACGGCTGGCAGGTCAACGTTGCTGGTATATTACGTGGTATGCAAGATACCACCATCCCGATGTGGGTGACGCTGTTTTGTTATTGGGTTGTCGCTTTGCCTCTAGGTATCTATTTAGTGCGTTTTACTGATGTCGGTGCACAAGGCTTTTGGATGGCATTGATTGCAGGGTTATTTTTGTCTTCAATACTCTTGACCTTGCGACTGCGCTATCAACAAAAGCGCTTACAAGCGATGTGGGGATAATATGGTCAATGCTAAGTAAAATAAAACCTATCCCTACACAGTAAAATCATGCAAAACGAGGACTCGTATCAATATGACTGGTTGTACCTGTATCGTCAGTATCACATTTGAACACGCAACAGGCTCTGTACTGACTTAACGGTAGCACCCACCATCAACATACACTAAGATAACAAGGCTTTGGGTTGGGATTACAATAAAATCAGATGATATTAAATATCGCATAAAAGCCTTGTAGGTCTTGCCCATATGTATGTTTGCGTCAAAAATATGTAAAAAAACCCAGTAAACAACTGTACATCGATTGCTCATTGCAGCGAATATAGGTATCATTAGCAATTAACTAAACAATATTTTGTTACACTATTTCTTTTTTGACTTTCAGCATAAGGTATCAAAAAAACTATGGATATTGAAAAAATACGCACCCTAATCGCCCTCATGGAAGAAAACGAACTGGTAAACCTAGAAGTCAGTTCTGATGATGAGCATATTAGCCTAACACGTCACTATGATGCCCCTGCTCCTACCGTCATGGCTGCCCCTGCAGCGGCGCCAGCCTCAGCCGCTCCCGCTGCAAAAGCGGCTGCAAAAGCCGGTAGTGTCGAAACCGCCCCTATGGTTGGGGTTTTTTATTCTGCGCCTAGTCCTAATGACCCACCATACGTTAAGGTTGGCCAAAAAGTACAGGCCGGTGATACTCTAGGCATCATCGAAGCCATGAAAATTATGAACCCGCTTGAAGCGACTCAAAGTGGTGTCATCGACGAGATCTTAGTGGACAACTCTGAGGTTGTACAGTTTGGCCAGCCAGTTATACGCTATAAAGCCTAATTGTACTTGCTATACCTTACTTTGTTATGCTCAATGCCATGTCTATATTCATAGGTCATAATGAATTTATGATAACGACTGGATTGATCAATACCGCTTTGACAAGGATGACCCCATGATAAAAAAACTGCTCATTGCCAACCGTGGTGAGATTGCCTTACGTATCGTACGTGCCTGTAAAGCACTTGGTATCGAAACGGTCGGCGTCTACTCCACTGCTGACGCCAACCTTATGCATCTACGCTTCGTAGATGAGGCAATCTGCATCGGTAACCCCAGTGCTACCGAAAGCTACTTAAACATCAATACCATCTTAACTGCTGCCGAGATATCTGGTGCAGACGCCATTCATCCTGGTTATGGTTTTTTGGCAGAAAATGCTGAGTTTGCTGAGCGTATTGAAGAAGCTGGCTTAACCTTCGTGGGTCCAAATGCAGATCATATTCGTCTGATGGGTAATAAAGTCTCTGCCATCAATGCCATGAAAAAAGCCGGCGTACCTACCGTACCTGGCTCTGTCGGTGCGGTTACCTTGCACAATGCTGAAGAGCAGTCTCGCAATATTGGTTTTCCATTGATTGTCAAAGCTGCCGCTGGCGGTGGTGGCCGCGGCATGCGTGTTGTAGAACGTTTCGAAGATCTCATCGGACAAGTGCAGGCAGCAAAACAAGAAGCCGAGCTTTGGTTCGGTGATGATACTGTCTATATGGAGCGCTACTTACAAAACCCACGTCACGTTGAGATTCAGGTATTAGGAGACGGCAACGGCAACGCCATCCATCTTTATGATCGTGACTGCTCCTTGCAACGTCGCCATCAAAAAGTGCTAGAAGAAGCCCCAGCTCCTGGTATTCCTGATGATGTTCGTGAGCCAATCCTAAAGGCTTGTGTCAAAGCTTGTGAATTGGTTCAGTATCGTGGTGCTGGTACGTTTGAGTTTTTATTTGAAAATAATGAATTCTTCTTTATCGAGATGAATACCCGGGTCCAAGTTGAGCATACCATCACTGAGATGATTACTGGAATCGATGTGGTGGTTGAGCAGCTCAAGATTGCAGCAGGTTATGGTCTGTCCTATCGTCAAAGCGAGATCGAAGTTCAAGGCCATGCCATTGAATGTCGTATCAATGCCGAAGATCCCGTGACCTTTATGCCTTCACCAGGTACTGTGACTCAATTGTTTACTCCTAGCGGTGCTGGGATACGTTTTGACTCACATTTATATCCAGGATATGACATACCAAGCTACTATGACTCGCTAGTGGGTAAGCTCATTTGTCATGGACAAAACCGCCAACAAGCCATCTCCAAAACCTTGCACGCCCTCGATGAGCTAGTGATTGAAGGCATTAAGACCAACATTCCCATGCATCGTGATGTCATTTTAGCTGATGAAAACTTTGTCCATGAGGCGCAAAACATCCATTACTTAGAAGAAGAGCTGCTAAAGTCTCAAGAGACCAAAACGGCCAAATAACCAAGACCCTTTATTGTCATTCATAAAAAACCGCTATATAAAATAGCGGTTTTTTGTATCTATCGTCAAAGTCGTTTGAGCTGCCCAACTATGGCAGTACTCTACGAAAGTTCATATAGCATTCTGTACCATCAGGGTTTGCACACCATTGCATCTCATTGCCTTCATGGTTTAAAAAAGCAATCACAGCCTCGCCTGTTTGATCGATCTGCTGACCTGAGCAATCCACTTCATTATTATCATAAAGCGTCTTAAGAGCAATGATTGGCAGTCCTTCTGCACGATGAGTCACCAGATAGCGCCCATAGGTCCATTCTTTACCACTGACGGACCACATCTCATTGTCTACGCCAAAGTTATAAATCTCACGGCATTGGTTGGTATCTGCTGATAATTGAACCGGCTCGATATTCGTAGGCCTCACACTCAAAACACGCTGCTCTTGCTGAGTAAGCACCCCATCTTCTGTACCAGCTGTGACCTTTGGCTCATGGGTTATCATACCTTGAACGTGATTTAACTCGGCTTGTCTGGCGGCGGCTTCTTTGGTCATAGTAACGTCGCTATCAAGGTCTATCTCCCACTGTCCAACGATAGCAGGGCTAATATGCGTATTGATGACAGACTGGCTGACCGGCTCGCCATTGGCAGGTAATGATGCCAAGATAGATGCTAAGGTAAAAGAAGCAAATGAGATGGGTTCCATAGTAAGCCTTATATTTGTAGTTATTAATATGTACACGTGAGTCCTGTGTACACATTAGTGTAAGTCTTAGCTGACAATCACACAAGTAACATTATGCTATTAGCGCTTATCTGACCATTCCATCATACTTATTATCACGCTCGTTTTTTTGACACAAAAATAGCGCTATGCCTCTAATAGGCATAGCGCTATCAATCACCATTGTATTTAAGCTTAAGCGGCGATTGTCGTTGGTGCTTGAGCAAAGGCTGATAGTGCGCCTTTTAACATTGCTGATACTGTGCTACTACAGGTGCCGATACCAGAGTAGACGTCACCATCGACATTCAACTGGATGTATGCCGCTGCATTGGCGTCAGTCTTGTTGTCGCTACTACTACCATCATCGATTCCATCACGATTATTATGTTGTGGGTTGATGGCATGCTCAGCATAGTTGATGACATGTATCGACTTGCCAGTATGACGTGCAAGACCATCTATAAAGGAAGACAGAGGTCCATTACCTGTACCATCGATTGTAATCACATCGCCATTTATTTGCGCTTGACCGTCAAAGAATACTTCGCCGCCTTTATTATTGACCGTATAATCAAGCAGCTCAAAGTTGCCTTGTTTTAGGTAGGTTTCTTCAAAAGTTTGCAAAATCTCATCATTTTGTAGTTCACGAGCTGTCTTTTCAGCTTGTTGCTGAATGACACCACTGAAGTCAATCTGCATCCAACGTGGCAAATTGAAGCCATAATTACGCTGTAGAATATATGCCACGCCGCCTTTACCTGATTGGCTGTTAATACGTACCACATCTTGGTAACTGCGACCAATGTGTGCAGGGTCGATCGGTAAATAAGCCACATCCCAGACACTGTTTGTCTCATCTTGATGCTTTTCGTTGTAATCAAGCGATTTTTTGATGGCGTCTTGATGTGAGCCGCTAAAGGCAGTAAATACCAACTCGCCCACATACGGGTGACGAGGGTGTATCGGTAGATTGTTACACTCGCTAACCACTTGTACAATCTCGCTCATATTACTAAAATCAAGCTCAGGATCGATGCCCTGGCTAAATAGATTCATCGCCATGACCATGATATCCATATTGCCTGTGCGCTCGCCATTACCAAGCAAGGTCCCTTCAATACGATCTGCACCTGCAAGCACACCAAGCTCAGCAGCAGCAACGGCACAGCCACGATCGTTATGCGTATGTAAGCTGACTGTCACATGCTCACGCTGTGGCAAATGGCGGCAGAAGTACTCTACCTGATCTGCAAACACATTGGGCATAGAGGCCTCAACCGTAGCAGGTAAGTTAATGATCACTTCTTGGCCCTGTGCAGGCTGCCATACTTCACAGACAGCATCGCATACCTCTACCGCATACTCAGTCTCTGTCTGACTAAAGCTCTCTGGTGAGTATTGAAACACCCACTCTGTCTCTGGATATTTGGCGGCATATTGTTGCAACAGTTTGGCACCAGTGATGGCGATCTCTTTAATCTCAGCTTTATCTTTACCATATACTTTTTCACGCTGTACTTTACAGGTAGAGTTATAGACATGGACGATGGCCCGCTTAGCGCCTTTTAGGGATTCAAAGGTGCGAGCGATAAGATGCTCTCGAGCCTGCACCAGTACTTGCAAGGTAACATCTTCTGGCACGTGGCTCTCCTCGATCAGCTTACGAGCAAAGTCAAACTCCACCTGAGCGGCTGATGGAAAGCCGATTTCTATCTCCTTAAAACCGACCCCAACTAATGTCTTAAAAAAGCGCATTTTTTGTTCGATGGTCATCGGATCAATCAGCGCCTGATTTCCATCTCGCAGATCTACGCTTGCCCATATTGGCGCTTTTTCTATCGTTTTGCTTGGCCAAGTGCGATCTGGTAGCGAAGGTGCAAAGGCAAACGGACGATATTTGCGATAATCAAAAGCGGCATGTTTTGGAGCTTGTTTGGGGCTTGTTGTTGCAGTACGTGCTGCTTCGTTTCGTATGGTATCGTTTGACATGATCAATCCTTTTCGATGAGGTGATAAGCTAGGATATGTTGACAAAATTGGCATCATCTCATGAGATGATAATTTATATTATAATAATAGCAAAGTTTATGCGTTAAAAAACGGCTTTATTAATCAAATTAGCAGACTATTTTAGTGATTAATAGCAATATTCGTTATATAATGAGCAAAAACCACCATAAACTGTATTTATCATGCCTAATCGAGAATTATCTGCCTCACAGACACCGACCATTGACGATATTGATAAGCGTCTGTTACGGCTATTGCGCACCGACGCGCGCATGAGCATCACTGAGCTTGCCGAGCATGTCAATCTGTCAGCCACGCCCTGTGCACGCCGTATCAAACGCTTAGAAGAAGCCGGCATCATCACAGGCTACTACACTCAAACCGATGCAGAAAAACTGGGTTATCCTTTGGCGGTGTTTATCGCTATTAGTATGGATCGACATACAGCAGAGCGCTTTGAGCTTTTTGAACGCAAAATTCAAAGCTTTGATGAGGTCATCAGTTGCAGCATAGTGACTGGTCGTTCTGAAGACTACCTTATCAAGGTACGAGTGCGGGACATGGCCCACTATGAGGAGTTTTTATTACATCGGCTCAATCGTATTGAGGGCGTGGCACAAGTGCATACCAGCTTTGAGCTACGAGAAGTACTCAATCGAAGTATCATCTAAAACCTATCCGGATGTTAGCTCGTTAAGCTGCTGCTTTTGCAGGTAGCGAAACCCTATTATCAACACCAACCCTACCAGTAGTCCAGAGGCCGCTGCCAGTAGCCCTGCATTAAAATTATCATCTTGACCTGCCAGCGCTACAGTCACTAACGGACCTACAAACTGCCCCAATGCATACGCTAAGGTGGCAAGCCCTATCAATAGATTTGAGTAAGCGGGATTGATGTTTTTAATAATATTCAAGGTCATTGAGACCATACCGACAAAGGTCAGTCCTAAAATCACAGCATTGGCATAGAGGCCAAAAGCGCCTTCAGACCACAAAGGTAAAAGCATGCCTACTGCCTGCAGTAAGGTCAGACCCATCAAGGTATTGACCTCGCCCACTCGTTTGGCAAGCGCTCCCCACAGAGGGTTGGATAACATGGCAAAGATACCGACAAGCAACCAAATAAGCAGCCCAACATGACTCTGCGTTGCCAGCCTTTGTGTCGCCATCACAGGCAAAAAGGTCGCTGACGTGATATAACCGAACCCTGCCAGTACATAGCTTGCTGACAACAGCCCGATGGCTTTGGTATGTCCAACCAGAGCACGATAAAGCACACGTTTAAAGCTACTATATACTTGCCCAATAGAAGCACTCATAAGGCGCTCTTTTGAAGGCTTTGGTTTTGCTTCATATACTACGGTGTTAATGTCTGCTGGCCGTAATCCAAAAAGCAGCCACAGTAGCGGTAAACTACTGATGCCGGCGACCAACCAAATCACTTCAAAATGATACCCCAGTACCAACAGCCACCAGGTCAATAACGCTGAAAGACTGATACCGACACCAATCCCGGCATAATGTAGCGCTGAGAGCACAGACAGGCGCTCGCGACTTAACCTCTGAATCACCAAAGAAGAGCTTAAAATCATCGCCACACCGCTAGCGATACCTGCCAGCAAACGAATGAAATACCACGTATATAAAGACATGTCTGGTACAACCAGCATCATGGTTGTGACGATACTGACCATTGTCCAAAACATCAGCATTTGCCAGGTGAGACGCTGCGGCACAAACATCGCAATAAGCGCCCCAATGAAATAGCCAATATAGTTGATCGATGCCATCCAACCAGCGATGGCAGTCGATAGTGACAGCTCGGTCATGATATCGGGCAAAGTGGCGGTAAACAAAAAACGCCCGTACCCCATCACCACCGCTAAGCAGTACAGCCCTATCCCAGCGATAGCGACTTCATTGGTGATAAGAGCAACGTGGCGTTTGGGAGCAGTCGTCATGACAGAGCCAATTTGTGGCTATGAGCACACAATCCTTTGTGTTAGAAATCCAAATGCATTGCTTAAACCTCGCAGGCTTGATACACGAGGTTAAAGCAAAAAAACTATTATGATACATTCAATACTGGCGTTGATGACGATGCTAAGTCTGACTTACCCAAGATCTGGACCCGCTGATCACTAAACATATCCATATCAGGGGCAAGCGTACGCATAAACCGATCGAAGTATAGCAACTGCTTGGTCAATAAAGCAAAATCTCGTGGGAAATGAATACCGTGACGCTTGCCGACATCAACGATGTCAAGCATCATCTGATTCAGCTCATCTGCCTGCTCTTTACTATTAAACGGTACACCACTGGTAAAGGCCTTATCCTCTGCCATGATAGCACTCATCATGCGCTGCAGATCAGTGGCCAGTGCCGCCTCATCCACCTGATGACGCTCGTTTGTCATCTCCATATCTATCATGTTTTTCGCCATGGCTTGATAGTCGTTGTCTTGCAGTGCCTGCATCATGCCCATACACGCTCGCCAGCTCTCAGCCTTTAGTTTACCAACGATACCAAAGTCCAAAAACCCAATACGACCATCAGTCAGCAGCATCAAATTACCAGCGTGCAAATCAGCATGGAAACTGTTGCACATCAGCAAGCTTGCAAACCATGTGTTGAGCGTATCGGCCATCACTTGCGCTGGATCAGCACAGTACTGACGCATGGCGGTCTCATCAATCATAGATACCCCATGCAACCGACTCATCGTCAGTACGCGCTTGGTCGTTAGCGCATCGTAAACTTGTGGCGCCACTACTCGAGTATTGCCAGAGACGGATAAAAACTGCTGGAAATCACGGATATTTTGTGCCTCAGCGATAAAATCAGTTTCTGCCAACATACGCAAACGAATCTCATCAATGATAGGCGCAATACTGGCAAACTTCATCGACGGCATCAGCAGCTCTACCAATTTGGTGACACCGTGCAGCACCCCCAAATCGGTCTGCATAATGGTCTCAACCTCAGGCTTTTGTACCTTGAGCACCACCTCGTCACCATTGTGCAAACGAGCAGCATGTACTTGTGCAATAGAAGCTGACGCTAACGGCTGACGCTCAATATGCGCAAACCTATCTTCGAGTGTGTGTCCATCTACTGCCAACTCCGACTCTAGCACCTGTTGGATATAATCATAAGACAGGGGCGTGGTTTGATCTAAGCAATCTTGAAAGGCCTCGACATACTCACGTGGAAACAAAGACGGCGTACTGGCAATAAACTGACCTATCTTAATATAAGTGGTACCCAATTGCTCAAAGGTCTCTTTTAACAATCGAGCATCAGGCTTTTCACCTTTGGCCACTCTAAATGCAGACAAGCCTGCCACACTTGCAGTTTGGCGCACACGGTTTACCACGTTAAAGGTATGCTTTAATAAATGTGGGCGATGTATTTTCATAAAAGACAACTGTTATTTATCGTAAATAAGGAGATTAAAAGCGAGGCCATACTGGGGCTATACCGCACATATCGGGCAGTTTTTATCTTGTCGATAGCCCATAAGTCGCTGCTGCATCTGACTACCATCCCATAACAGCAGCTTGCCTGTCAGTGGGTTTTTAGTTAGACCCAAATACTGTAGGGCTGCATTGGCTTGTAGATTGCCCATAACACCCGTCGTACTGGCGAGCACTCCTGAGTTAGCACATGTACGCTCATCAGCAGCTTCATCAAGAACCACTGAACCAAAGACACAATGATAGCAACCTGTCTGTAGATGCGGCTCAAACAACGCCAGCTGCCCCTGCATCGCAATAGCAGAGGCTGTCAAAAGCGGGATCTGAAAACGCACACTAATGCGATTAATAATGTCACGAGTGGCAAAGTTATCCGTACAATCTAACAGCAAGTCGGGCTTACCCGCAGCCATATTCAGTAGCTCATAAGCATTGTCTTCACTCAGCCGGGCGACTGTTGCTTGTGCGGTGCTTAGCGGATTAATCTGTTTTAGCTTATTTGCGGCGGTTGTTGCTTTTGGCTGACCAATATCTTCGGGCAAAAACAGGGTTTGCCGCTGCAGATTACTCGCTTCAATGACATCATCATCAATGAGATGCACCTGACCGAGCCCTGCTCGTACCAGTATTTCAGAGGCGGGACAGCCAAGGCCGCCTGCGCCAATCATTACCACACGAGACGATTTTAGGCGTAGCTGCGCATCAATATCCCAGCCATCAAGTAGTACTTGCCGTGCATAGCGCAGTAACTCATCATCTGTCAGCTCTTGGTGTGTTAAAGGTGTCGTCATAGTGTTATCAATTTTAGTTTGCATTCTCTTGTGGTTTTTGACCAAGCGTCACTCTGTCATTGTTGCCATAATCTTGAATGGTCTGTACCGAAACCAAGCCATAATCAGACAATATCTGCCGTACCGCTGCACCTTGATCAAAGCCATGCTCTAGTGCCAGTAGGCCATCTGTACGTAAATATTGTTTGGCCTGCTGCGCAATCCGCACTATATCTGCCAGGCCATGCTTGGGTGCACTCAGGGCGCTAATAGGTTCGGCTCTCAAGCGTGATAAATGAGTATCCGCCTCATCAATATAGGGCGGATTGGAGACGATGACGTCAAATGGCGCTACGCTGTGACTGGGCAGTGCGTCATACCAGCTGCCCTGTATAAATTCAATATCGGCCACATCATTTTTTATTGCATTTTGCTTAGCGACTTTTAGGGCCTCGGACGATATATCCACGGCTACCACTTGCCAATCGGCTTTCTTTAACTCATGCGCTAGGCTAATAGCGATACAGCCTGATCCTGTACCTAGGTCAAGCAGGCGCTTGCGGGTGTCAGTATGCTTTATGGCGGCATTATTTGCTTTATCAAGTTGGCTGGACTTAACGCTAGCATCTGCTGCTATCCACTGCAGCACTTGCTCGACCAAAACCTCAGTATCAGGACGAGGAATAAGCGTATGGGTATTTACCTTGAATGTGAGCGACCAAAAATCTTGCTGACCTGTTAAATACGCCAATGGTATGCCCTGTTGCATCTTAGCCACGCCGGCATGAAACCGTGTAAGCTCATCATCAGTAAGCTGATAATCGTCATCAGTGATCAAAAATATTGCTGGCTGATCGATAACATAAAGCAGCCAATCCGTGAGCCAAAATGACGGTAACATGCTCTCTGTAGCCTCATTTGTCAGCTGCTGAATCTGCTGCTTGACTTGACCAATGCTAAACTTTGCCATAGATGACTCATAAAAATACTGTGTGGGGGATTGAATAACAGCGCAGCGATCGAACTGGCCATAATTTGAGCTACTCTGTTGCTCGTGGCGGCGCTTTGGTATCGGTCAAACTAGGGTTTGCCTTTGTCAATGACGGCTGACCATCACTATTGCTATCGTCATCATCATAAATATCATCATTGTCACCAATGACGATATGCTTATCAACAAAATAGATCAGCGCCAAAATTGGAATACCAATCGCAAAGGTAAACACAAAGAAAAACGGATAGCCCATACTATCGACGATAGAGCCTGAGTAGCCGCCCATAACCTTTGGAATTAAAGTCATTAATGAAGAAAAAATAGCATACTGTACCGCAGTAAAGCGTATAGAAGTCAAAGCCGACAAAAAAGCAATAAAGACAGCACTAGCAAGCCCTGCCGCTAGATTATCAAATATCACCGCCATATACATGATGGGCAAGCTGCCTGGGTTATAGCTCAACACCACAAACAATAAGTTAGTGGCACAGGCCAATAACGCCCCTATCATCATGGCATGCATAATGCGAAAACGCTGAGCCAATAGCCCGCCCAAAAACCCACCACCGATGGCCATGATAACACCAACCAACTTCACCGCATTGGCAATATCGGTCTTACTAAAACCCATGTCTTGATAAAAGACGTTTGAAATCACCCCTGCCACGATATCTGAGATACGATATAGCCCAATCAGCGCTAACAGCAGTAAGGCTTTTTTGCCATAGCGTCGAAAAAAGTCTACGATAGGCTCAATCCATGTCGCCATAGCGATTTCTTTTTTGACCAAACCTACTTGTACCAGCGCATATCCTGTCGCTAATGCAACTGCCAAGCTTGTCAACAGATGCAAGGTCTCACTGATAAAGCTAACAAACACACCGTCAAATTCGGGCACTACTTGTCCTGTCAACACATAAGCGGCGATAAACGCCACCACAGCAAAAACAAACAAAAACACCAATCTGACATAGTCTTCACGAGTTTCGGCCACTAAAGGTGCTTTATTGACAATCTTTGGTTGATTGATCATAAAATACAGCAGCAATAACGGCGCAGCAGCCACCATGGCTAAGAAGTAAAGCTTGATAGTAGGCATAGCCGCCAGTGGTATGAGCGACATGGTATTATCTAATGCCATATTGACCAACATATTAACTAAATACACCAGCCCAAACAGCAACCCTGGTATGAGCAACAATGCAGAATAGACAAGAAAAACCTTTAAGTTGCGTTTTTGTTTATGGCGCTGCAAAATCTCCGCTGTTGGCTCATAACTGGCAAACGTCGTCAATATACCCAAGCTCATCACCCCTGCCATTATATAGTAGGTATTGCGCCAAGCTTCGTAGCTATAGAAAGCTTCCGTCGAGCCAAAGTAATCTGCCAAATACAGTGCCCCCGCTCCAGCGATAATCATACCGATACGGTAGCCAGACACATAAATGGAGGACAAAATTGATTGCATAGATGGTGGTGCCAACTCGATACGATAAGCATCGATAACGATATCTTGGGTAGCGGACGAAAAGCCAAGCAAAACCGCAGCGCCCGCCATATAAACCAATACCTCTTCACTGACAGGGTTGACCGTCGCCATCAAAAGTATCGCCAACACAATAAGCAGCTGCGACACCACCATCCAGCTGCGTCGTCGCCCCAACCATTTGGTCAAAAACGGTACGGGCAAAGCATCGATTAATGGCGCCCAAATAAACTTAAAAGAGTAGCCAAGCGCCGCCCAGCTAAACATCGTCACCACACCGCGATCAATCCCCGCCTCTCTAAGCCACAATGACAGACTAGAAAAAATAAGCAAGATGGGAACACCCGCTGAGAAGCCCAAAAACAGCATGATAATGACACGAGAATCTAAATACGCTTTAGCAGCCTCGCCCCATGATTTTTTAGCGATGGGTTGGTTGGACGGTACGGGTTTAACAGCAGACATAATAACTCACCAGCACTTAGGACAAAAAGCACAACATCACACGGTTTGATCGATCTTATTTCAGCTGTTTGGCGAAAAACAAGACAATACCTACGATTTGACGTCATACACACACAAGTAGAATAACAAAATTGAATTATGGTACTGCAGAACATCTGACTTGACTAGATGTTTTTATCATATCTGATAGATATCGCACTTCAGACACGCTTATATTTCGCTCTAGTAATATGCTGTGTCATAACCTTACTTTAAACTCAACACCACACTTAAAACTGTGCTTATCTCTCTGCTGTTTATCGATAAACCAGCAAAAACTCCGATCCAACAAAATCTTTATATTCCATTTTTTCATAAAATAACAACAATTTGTTATATACAAGAATAAACAACTTGATTTAAACTGGTCACTTCATATACTTTTTGCTCTTTTGTAATCAAACAAGGTTTGATGTTCTTATTTAATAGGATTCAGTAATGGCAGTCGACGTAGTGGTCAATCAGCGGCATCTACAAATCCAGCTTAAACAGTTGGAGACGGTATGGCATACCGTGATTAATGGCTATAACTTAAGCCAAGCAGCGACGGTATTGCATACCAGTCAATCAAGCCTATCCAAGCATATTGCAGCACTTGAAAACCAACTCAAAACTGAAGTGTTCGTGCGCCAAGGCAAACGCTTGACTGGACTGACGGCCATGGGTACAGCGCTCCTGCCACATATTGAGTCTATTTTTGCTGAGATACGTACCATTGAAAACCTCAGCCTTGACTTTAATGATCCAAATATCGGCACATTAACGATTGCTACCACCCATACGCAGGCACGCTATGTGCTGCCAAAGGTGATTAAAGAGTTTAAAGCACGCTTTCCTAAAGTAAATTTAATTTTGCAGCAAGCGGACCCTGAGACCATCGCTCAAATGGTTATTCGAGGTCAAGCTGACATCGGCGTCGCCACTGAGTCCCTCCTACATAACGACTATCTCAGATGCTATCGTTATTATGACTGGACGCATCGCATCATTGTACCCAATGATCATGAGCTTGCTGAGCACGAAACGATAGACCTACCGACACTCGCCAGCTACCCTATCGTCACCTATCATGGTGGCTTCACAGGTCGCAGTGCCATCGATAAAACTTTTAGTGAGGCAGGTCTCGAGCCTGATATTGTATTGGCAGCGCTTGATGCCGATGTGATTAGCACCTATGTCGGGTTGGGATTGGGTATTGGTATTATTGCCGAGATGGCGTTTGAGCCCAGCCATTATCAAAACCTAGTGGCCATTCCTGTCGATCATTTTGGGCGCTTTACCAGTTGGATGGCAGTGCGAGATGATGCCGAGATTCGTCAGTATGGTCGTGCTTTTATGGCGTTATGTCAGCAGCAATTTAGTCAGGAGTGAGGAGTCAGAAACTGGTAAGCTTCCCGCAAGTGTCAACTCTCATGACTATAAAGATTTGTGAGCAATGTCAGCGATGGCCTTTAGATTCAATATAAGCGCCCCATTATACTAAGTATTGAGCGTTACGGTATTGGGCGTTTCGCTCTATTTTAACTTTTCGTCATATCATGATTGTTTAAAACGATAACAATAATTTCTGTGGATATGACATCATAATAATAGGTGAATAATGAATCATACCATTCCTTTATCTTTTTTAGACCTTGCTCCTGTTCCTGAAGGACAAAGCATCGCTACTGGCATCGCTCAAACCATTGAGACCGCACAGCAAGCTGAAAAATTTGGCTTAAACCGTTACTGGATGGCTGAGCATCACAATATGCCGGGTATCGCTAGCGCAGCGACTTCAGTGCTATTATCACATATAGGTAGCCAGACCAGTCGTATTCGTATCGGTTCTGGCGGTGTGATGCTACCCAATCATGCCCCGCTGGTTATCGCTGAGCAGTTTGGTACTTTGCAAGCGCTGTATGGCGATCGTATTGACTTGGGGTTAGGTCGTGCGCCTGGTACTGATGGGGCGACCTTTCAGGCACTGCGCCGGCAAATGAAAGACGCTGAGCGTTTTCCGCAAGATGTCCAAGAGCTGCTGTATTTTTTAGGTAATGACACAGATGGCAGTCCTGTACAAGCCTTTCCTGGTGCCAAGTCTAATGTGCCTATTTGGATTTTAGGCTCTTCGTTGTTTGGCGCCACCTTAGCAGCACATCTAGGATTGCCTTATTCGTTTGCCTCGCATTTTGCGCCGCAAATGCTAGAGCAAGCCATTAGTGCTTATCGTGAGCAGTTCAAACCCTCAAAATACCTAGATAAGCCTTATGTCATGCTGGCAGCCAACTTATTGCTGGCGGATGATGATGAGACTGCAGAGTATCACTTTACTTCAGCGCAACAAAGCTTCGTACGCTTACGCCGTGGTGAAACGGGTCAAATGCCCAAGCCTACTTATGATATGGACAGTATCTGGAGTCCGACAGAAAGAATGATGGTAGACAAAGCCTTGTCCGTATCTTTTATTGGTTCAGTTGAGAGCGTGCAGCCAAAACTTGCGGGCTTTCTTGCAAGATATCAGCCTGATGAGCTGATTGTGACAGCGAACGTCTATGACCAAGCGGCACGTCTGCGTTCACTTGAACTTACACCTGAGCTAAACTTGTTTACTTTACAATAAGCCAGTACAGCGACATACTTTTAGATGAACTCTAACGAGATAATAGTTATGGAAACATCTGCTTTTATTGGTTCATCTATATTTTTGTATATTTTAGCTTTTATCGTCGTCATGGCCATCGGTGGATATCTCACCTACCGCATCAGTCCAAAACGTAAAAAGCGCCGAGAAAATAAGCGCAATAAAGACGATTTGCCTTAAGCAATTTTAAAAGCCCACTTCTTACATCAAAGAAGTGGGCTTTTTGATTACTCTATCAGTTCATAATAAAACCGATACAGTAACGTTTACTGTTACCAGTCAACTGACGTACCATGATCGTTTTGTGCCGCCTGCTGCGCAACATATAGCGCTACTGCAGCATCAAACCGAGCGGCACCAACGGACTTAAATAGCGTGATGCCATCATTGGTTTTTTTAAGCTTTTGTGTCACCAACTCTTTTAGGTCACCACTGATATCATCCCAAGTCCATGAGCAATCAGCGTTGTCATGCGCTTGAATCAAATCGCCAGCCTCATGGCGACCACCCGCCAAGTCATCTATCACTACCATACTACTACTGGCGATGACATCATCACCTATCTCTTTCATTGAGGCCTGATAAGCGCCAACTGCGTTGATATGAGCGTCTGATTTGATTTGCTCGACACGAAATAAACCTTCATTAGCACGAGTAGCGACGTTAATCACATCTGCATCACGTATGGCGTCTTCTATCGCTTCACACACCTTTATCTCTACATCCCATTGATCATAATCCTGAACAAAACGTGTCTTAAAGGCCTGAGCGTTTTCATGGCTTCTATTCCATAAATAAACTGTCTTTATCTCAGGGCGTACCGTAAGTACGGCATGCAGCTGCTCATAAGCCATACCACCGCAGCCTACGACAGCCACGCTCTCACAGTCAGACTTGGCCATATATTTGGTTGCGATGCCTGATAATGCTGCTGTACGTACTTGGGTGATATAAATACCATCCATAATCGCCAATATCTCGCCAGTGTCGTTTTTTGATACTGTAATAATCGCTGTCGTGGTGGGTAGATTGCGACTGGGATTGTCTGGACAGATCGTCACCAGTTTTACCGCAGTATACTCCTGCTCACCATCGTATATGGTCGCTGGCATAGACAGATGAGAACCTTTACTATGCTTATCATCCTCACTAAAGGTGCCAATGACCAGACGATCAGGTGACTTAATCCAATTTGGGTTTTGGTCTTGATGACGTAAAAGCGCCTCAATCGCATCGATAGCGGCTTGCATGTTTAAGTGTTCCGTGACTACTGCTTTGTTTAGTAACTGCACTGCTAGCACTCCTTGCATATTAAGATTATAACCAACTACTCTATCATGCCTACATCAGACAAATAATACAATCATTGTCATTTTATCATCCAGCGCCGTAAAACCCCGTCCTTCTAGGGCGTGGATATCAGGCGTCATCTGTTGTCACCTAAGATTGAACATGCCTTGATAACCAAATACATTGAGATCATAATTACTCCATGAAAACGCTCAAACTA
>NZ_JAGBKM010000011.1 GCF_017498085.1 Psychrobacter coccoides | reverse complement strand
TTATTTCATTCAATCTTCAGGATGTTGCTAGCTGCTTAATATGTTAATACATATTTGCTGCTGGTAGCTCGTCCTGATGAGGTGCGTATTATAGAGAGTTTATATGGGGTGTCAACTACTTTTAGCAGTATTTTTGAATTAAACTTAAAGTTTAAATAATAAATGTTACTTTTCAAAGACTTAGCTGAATTGTGTTTTTATAATTTTAAAGTCATATCATTAGGGGTCTGGTCGCAAATAGTCATTGCCCTTGATTGGTTCAATACCTCTTTCAATTATTGACTGTTTTAGGCTAATGATACAAATAGCTATCCTTTACTTATACCTGTGTAATACCTATTGGCACCTTTTTGATTGTAATCATATTACCATTGTTGATATTTATATACAGCGTACCTATACAATATAAATATAGAAGCCCAACCTATATACCACACCCATTTATAAATAACCTTGCCTCCCTTCTGCTGTCTAGTGTTGATAAACAGTTTTTGCTATAATAACTCCTTTTATGACATTACTTAATCACACTTTCGTCTGGCTTTATTAACATGCAGCCTGTTTATCGTCACGGCAATTCGACTATACAGTTATCACATGACTCATGTTTTGGTTAACTTATAGCTATGATGCTATGTATAAGTGTGATTTTAGGTAGTGCCGATCTCTTAACACATATCACAGTACTTGGATATAATTGATGTGGTCTTGCGGTTATATGATTGATGGTTGCAATCATCACTGCCAACGGACTCAAAAAGGTGAATAAATTATGGTAGCGATTACCTTACCTGATGGTAGTGTAAAAAACTTTGAAGGCAGTACTACAGTCATGGAAGTGGCCCAAAGTATCGGGGCTGGTCTGGCTAAAGCCACTGTCGCAGGTCGCGTAGATGGGCGTTTGGTAGATGCTTCTGATCCTATTACTACTGACGCTCATGTTGAGATCGTTACTCCAAGAGATGCAGACGGTGTCGATATTATCCGTCATTCATGTGCTCACCTGTTAGGGCATGCGGTCAAGCAGCTTTATCCTGATGTCAAAATGGTCATTGGGCCTGTCATTGATGAAGGGTTCTATTATGACATCTATAGTGAGACCCCATTTACGCCTGAGCATATGGAAGCGATAGAAAAACGCATGATGACGTTGATCAAACAGGATTATGACGTTATCAAAAAAATGACACCACGTGATGAAGTGATAGAGGTGTTTAAAGCTCGTGGTGAAGACTATAAGCTCAAGCTGATCAATGACATGCCTGAGGAAAAACAGTTTGGGCTCTACTATCACCAAGAATACGTCGATATGTGTCGTGGTCCTCATGTACCGAACACACGGTTTTTGAAGGTGTTTAAACTGACAAAAATGTCGGGCGCATATTGGCGTGGCGATGCTAAAAATGAGCAGCTACAACGTATTTATGGGACCGCATGGGCAGATAAAAAAGACCTAAAAGCCTATATCAAACGTATCGAAGAAGCTGAAAAGCGTGACCACCGTAAGATTGGTAAAGCGCTCGATCTCTTTCATATGCAAGAGCAAGCGCCAGGTATGGTGTTTTGGCATGCCAATGGTTGGACGATTTATCAAGTGCTTGAGCAATACATGCGTAAAGTGCAATATGATAATGGTTATGAAGAAATTAGAACGCCACAAATCGTTGACCGTAGCTTGTGGGAGCGCTCAGGACACTGGGGCAACTATGCCGCTAATATGTTCACCACCTCTAGTGAAAACCGTGACTATGCGGTAAAACCGATGAACTGTCCTTGCCATGTGCAAGTCTTTAATCAAGGGTTGAAGTCGTATCGTGAGTTACCACTGCGTATGGCAGAGTTTGGTTCTTGTCATCGTAATGAACCCTCAGGATCATTGCATGGCCTGATGCGTGTACGTGGCTTTACGCAAGACGATGCGCATATTTTTTGTACCCAATCTCAGATTCAACAAGAGGTAGCGGACTTTATTAAGTTGACACTTGCGGTCTATGAAGACTTCGGGTTTGAAAACATTGAGATGAAGCTATCCACTCGTCCTGAGACTCGTGTCGGTAGTGATGAGTCTTGGGATTTTGCCGAAAAAGCCCTTGCTGATGCTCTAGACAGCTCAGGTCTGGATTGGGAATATCTGCCTGGTGAAGGCGCATTTTATGGGCCAAAGATTGAGTTTAGCCTTAAAGACTCTTTAGGTCGTGTCTGGCAGTGCGGTACCATTCAAGTAGATCCTAATATGCCTGAACGCTTGGATGCTGAGTTTGTCAATGAAGACGGTGCCCGCGAGACTCCTATTATGTTGCACCGTGCGATATTAGGTTCATTTGAACGCTTTATTGGTATCTTGATCGAGCATTATGCAGGTTGGATGCCAGTATGGCTTGCCCCAAAACAAGTAGCAGTGATGAATATCACGGACAAACAAAGTGAAGCCTGTAAAAACGTCGTTAATGAGCTAAAAAATGCAGGTATACGTGCTATTAGTGACTTGCGTAACGAAAAGATTGGATTTAAGATACGAGAGAAAACATTAGAACGTATTCCCTATATGCTAGTATTAGGGGATAAAGAAGTTGAATCAGGCAGTGTTAACGTCCGAACTCGTGAAGGTGAGAATCTAGGCGTTATGAGTGTCTCTGAATTTATTACATTAGTACAGAAAGCCGTCGGTAATAAAGGCCGACAGAATCAAAATACAGATGAGGAGTAATACCTATTAAACAGTCAAACCGTTTGAACATCAACGAAGATATCCGCGTCAAACAAGTCCGTCTGGTAAAAGAGGACGGCGAACAGATGGGCGTAGTTGATATTGATACCGCGATGAAAGCGGCACGTGATGAAAATTTAGATTTGGTTGAACTGGTTCCTGATGCTAAACCACCAGTATGTAAGATCATGGACTACAAACGTTACCTCTATGATCAAAAACAAAAAGCAAAAGAAGCCAAAAAGAACCAAAAGCAAACCCAGCTTAAAGAGATGAAGCTGCGTCCTAACACTGACGAGGCAGACTATCAGGTTAAACTACGCAAGATAGTCAGTTTCTTAGAAGATCAGGACAAAGTGAAAATCAGTATTCGTTTCCGTGGTCGCGAGATGGCACACCAAGATCTGGGTCGTAAGCAGCTTGAGCGCATCATTGAAGATACTGCTGATATCTCGAATGTCGAACAACCACCAAAGATGGAAGGTCGACAAATGGGTATGCTCTTAGGACCTACTAAGAAAAAATAATTGGATAGCGTACTGTTAGCTGCCTGCTTTAATACCTGCATGAATATCTAAATTTTAGGCCATCAATATGCTCCGGAATATTGATGGCTTTTTGTTTTTTGGCTGTCGGTTTCTCGGGTACTCATAATGCTACCTATGAACTCCAATAAACTGCCTCAAGGCACTTACTTATTTTACAAAACCCACCTTCACCATCTAATCATTACACGGTAATCTAAAAGGCAGCGAACGAACTGACATAAACAAGCTGGCATAACAACAACGAAAACCACTCAATAAATAAGATATTAAACAAATCACAATTTAGTATTAAATCTACGCTATCATTTTTATTATTATAGGAAATTTTTATGCAAGAACTGACACCACCAGAAAATGCCACCACCCCTAGTATCTCCTTAACGCCGCCTGAGCCTGTAAAAGAAATACAAAAAAGTGAAGCGGATCAAATGGTAACCTTGGACAAAAGCCAGATTCCAGAGCTTGACGCTAAAGTAGATGCTTTTGTAGACCACGTCATCACCAACTCTGTGCACAGCCCTGAATTTCAACAAAATGTGCAGTCCATTCATAATTTGGGCAGTAAAGAGATCCGTGAATCGGCGCAAGTATCCAACCGTATGTTGGAGCTGCCCGCAAAAAGCTTGAATGACAGTCTGTTTGACAACTCCCCTATCGCAAAATCACTCACAGAGCTGCGTGGAATCGTAGAGGATTTGGATCCAAGCAAAAAGGAGCTGACCAGCTCACGCAAGCTGTTTGGTCTCATTCCTTTTGGTAATAAAGTACAAGATTACTTTCGTCAATACGAATCAGCACAGTCGCATATCAATGCCGTTGTCACTAGCCTTTATAATGGTAAAGACGAATTGCTTAAAGACAACGCCATGATTGAACAAGAAAAAGTCAATATGTGGGAGCTGATGCAGTCGATCCGTCAGTACATCTATGTCGGTAAAAAGATAGATGAAGAGCTAGAACGAAAAGTGCACGCCATAGAAGCAACTGATCCTGAAAAAGCACGTATTATTAAAGAAGAGATGTTGTTTTATGTACGGCAAAAAAACACTGACTTCTTAACCCAATTGGCTGTGAATGTGCAAGGTTATCTGGCGCTTGATACCATTCGTAAAAACAACCTAGAGCTTATCAAAGGTGTCGATCGGGCGACCACTACGACGGTGTCAGCCTTACGTACTGCAGTCGTCGTAGCACAAGCGATGACCAATCAAAAGCTGGTACTTGATCAAATCACAGCCTTGAACAAAACCACCAGCAGTCTGATTGAGTCGACCTCGGCTATGCTAAAACGCCAATCCGGTGAAATTCATGAGCAAGCGACCAGCAGCACTATTGAACTTGATAAATTACAAAACGCCTTCAATAATGTCTATGATACGATGGATATGATTAGTAATTATAAGATTGAAGCTCTAGAAAACATGAAACAGACGGTGAATACATTAACCACTGAGGTCGATAAGGCACAAAAGTATTTAGATAAATCGAATCAAACCACCGTGCTAGAAGTATCCAAAGAGTTAGATAGTAAAAAAATTACAGATAAATCGGGGACAACGGATATTGATATCTAATAAACGACTGTTTATAGCATGATGCTTTTCACAAATACAACGGTAAACGTCGATTAATCATACGAGTGACACAAGTTATTGCAGCGTCGCTCGTGTTAACCCATGTGGTTCGTGTTAAGATGTCCATTATTAATAATTTTAAAAACAGATACGGTATTTTATGACTTGGAATGATCCAAACGCCTCTGCTGAGGCACAACGATATGTCAATCCTATCCCCAGTCGTGAGCTTATATTGCGCACGATTATGGAGTTTGGTGAAGCGACACATCAACATTTGGCAAATGCCTTTAGTATTGATGATGCAGATCAGCTAGAGGCCTTGGCCAATCGCCTAAAAGCCATGGTACGCGATGGACAAATCAACCGTGAAGGTCGTCCTTCACGGTTTCGTGCTGTGACCCAACAAGACGTGGTCAGCGGTGTCGTTGCGGCACATGCAAAAGGCTTTGGCTTTGTGGTTTTAGATGATATGCCAGATTTGTTTTTGCATGAAAAACAAATGCGCTGGGTATTTAATGGTGACAAAGTTAATGCGGTCGGTACTTCAATCGACAGCCGTGGTCGTACTGAAGGTCGTATTGTCGAGATTGCTGAGCGTCATCAAGACCAGTTCATTGGCACCCTAACTCGTGACGATGAAGGATATTGCGTAGAGCTTGGCAGTCCAAACAATCATCAACCCATCACTGTCACTGATGAAAACGTGCAAGCACTGGATGCCAAACAAGGGGCGCCTGTAAAAGTCGATGTGATTGACTGGCCTAATCAGCACGAGTTTGCGACTGGTAAAATCACTGAAGTGCTCAGCGATGAAAACGACCGTGAGCTGATTATTGAAACCACGCTACTCAACTACGATATTCCGTCTGAGTTTAGCCCAGCAGCACTGAAGCAAGCGAACGCTTATAAAGAGCCTAGCGAGAAAGAAATTAAAGGGCGTACTGACTTACGTGATGTGGCATTGGTGACGATAGACGGCGAAGATGCCCGTGATTTTGATGATGCTGTATTTGCCGAAAAGCGTGCTGGAGGCAACTATCGTGTCCTTGTGGCTATCGCTGATGTCAGCCACTATGTCACGCCAAACTCGCCATTAGACAAAGACGCCTATGAGCGTGGAACCTCAGTGTACTTCCCGCATCGTGTCATTCCGATGCTGCCTGAAGTCCTGTCTAATGGTTTGTGCTCATTAAACCCTGACGTTGATCGCCTATGTATGGTGGCAGATATTAAAGTATCTCGTGCCGGCAATGTCACAGGCTATGAGTTTTATCCAGCTGTCATACACTCGCAGGCACGTTTGACCTACAATCAAGTCAATACCTATCTTGAAAATCCAAAAGACGATAGTGTACCAACGTCATTGACAGGCAATAAAGATGTCAAAAAGTCTATTGATACGTTAAACCAACTGTATGAATTGCTGCTCAAAAAGCGTGAACAGCGTAATGCTATGGAGTTTGAGACAGTAGAGACGTATATTAAGTTCAATGAAAAAGGTGGCATCGCTGCTATCTTACCTCGTACTCGCGGGGATGCACAGAAACTTATCGAAGAGTGTATGTTGCTTGCAAATACTTGTGCCGCCAACTTCAGTCTAAAAAATGAGCTGCCGGTGCTGTATCGTAACCATGACAAGCCTGATAATGAGAAGTCGATGCGTATCCACGAATACGCCAAGAACTTTGGCTTACCCTTCCCAGAAGAGAGTCCCACTCAAGCAGATTATCAGCGTATTATCGAGTCTACTAAAGACAGACCCGATGCCATCAGTATTCATAGCATGCTGCTACGTTCGATGATGCAAGCGAACTACTCACCTGATAATATCGGTCACTTTGGTTTGGCATATGATGAGTATAGCCATTTTACCTCGCCCATTCGTCGCTATCCTGATCTGATGCTGCATCGTGCTATCAAGGCCAAGGTCACAAATAGCAAACAGCCTGTTATGGACTTTTCTTTGGATGAGGCAGGCACGCAAACCTCTGACACAGAGCGCCGTGCCGAAAAAGCCTCACGCTATGTAGAGTCTTGGCTCAAATGTCACTACATGAAAGATCACGTGGGCGAAGATTTCAATGGCGTCGTCACCACTGTTACTAGCTTTGGATTATTCGTGACCTTGACCGAGCTCTATATCGATGGTCTGGTACATATTTCAAATGTTGGCGATGACTTCTTTGTTTATGACGAAAGACAGCAACAGCTGATCGGCAAAGACAAAAACTCGGTATTTGGACTGGGTGACTTGGTAAAAGTTAAAGTCGCTGGCGTCAATATGGATTTATTACAAATCGACTTTGACCTAACCGCTAAGCTAAAGTCCAGTGAAATGAACCAAACTGAGCCTGAGTCGAGCGCACCAAAGAAAAAGCGCCGCCGAAGTAATAATAAGAAAGACAATAAGAAAGGCTAATAGACTCGCAAAAAATAAAAAGGGGCTAAATTTACTTTAGCCCCTTTTTTTGTGTCTAAGATTTACTGGTTCACTCTATGAGTGGCTCACTATGATAATGACTATAGAATCGCTACGCCTATATTAGCGTACTTTTAAACCAACATAACAGCAGTATTATTAGCTGGGATAAACTACTCTTGCGGGCTGCTGCTACTCAACAAATCAGTTTCATCAGAGCTTTCTGCAATCTCTTGTTCGACCTTTTCCATCAGCTTGGCATCAGGTCTAGCATCAAACACGTCATCAGCATCAGGACTTTGCAAGATTAATTTAGCACGAGCTTTGGCACGTCTTTTTTCTTCATCATCGCTACTAACTTCATCTGCATCAATACTCTTACTCGGTTCTGGTGTGATCGGCGTGATGCTCATATCAGTACTTTGCACCACATCATTATCATCTCGGCTGCCTTCTTTACCCTCTAAAGCTTTTTCGACTTTTTCATTGAAACGCAGTCGATAAATAGGCTCAGGCAAGCTAAACCCTTCATTTTCTAGTGCATGCTTGGTTTCGCGGATGGCAATACTACGAGCTTTAGAAAAGTCCGCTTCAGATTGATCAACCCAAACTTGAAACTCAAGTACAATGTTAGAGTCACCAACATTAGTGATAACTGCATTGGCTTTAGGCTTATCTAACACAAACTCTAACGTACAAATCGCATCAAGCCCAACCTTGATAGCGGCCAGTGGATCGTCATTAGCATCGACCCCCAATTCAAAGGTAAAGCGGCGTTCAGGGTTTTTGGTATAGTTTAAAATAACCCCTTTAAAGACCTCAGCATTGGGAATACGTAACTGATTGCCATCTAGTGTCATCAAAATCGTCGCTCGAGACGTCAAACGCACCACTATGCCTTGGTACTCATTGATTTTTACATGATCACGAGCACGAAAAGGCTGGCGAATACTCAGCATTAAAGAAGCAATATAGTTTTCGATAGAATCTTTTACTGCAAAACCAACAGCGATACCGATGACCCCTGCACCGCCAAGTAGCGTGCCCAATATCGTCTCAGCACCGATTAAGCTCAGCGCCAAGATAAGGCCAAAGACGATAAAAACAATTTTTACGGTCTGTGACAATAGCTCAGCAACAAAAGGATTGGGCGTCAAACGTTGCCATATTCGTTGACGGTTAGACAACCAACTGCCAAACCAACTCACGATAGCAAACAACACAATACCGACCAATAATAAAGGTAAGGCTTTTATTAGATTTGTCAGTTGGTTTTTTAGTCCTTGATAAACAGTTGATACATTGTCTTGCACATCAAGCGTACGAACAATATTGTCTTCAACCGTTACCACATCTGTCAATCGATTGGTAAGATTGATCGCTTGTAAGGCTTTCTTTTCATTTGGTGTCTCGCCTGTTAGGGTCACTACACCTTGAGTCACACTTACCTTTATATCTTGTAATCCGTCAATTTCAGAAAAAATACCACTGATACGCTGGCGAATGTCTGTGTCTTTTTGCAGGGTGGGCTTGGTTTCGATTTGAGCGTTGTTGGTACTTTCACCACTGATTACTGGTGGTGGCTCCACAGGTTCAGGCGCTATTGGTGGAGGCTCTACAGACAGGGTGTCACCAGCTGTGACATCTTCTCTAGTTGCTGCGCTTGTAGGCGTGCTGCTGTCGGCTTTAGAGTCTGTGATTGCCTCTTGGGCCTCTGTGCCCGTTGCTATCGCACGTGTTGAGGTGCTATCGTTCTCACCTACTGTTGCAGCGTGTATCGGCACGGTATAAAAGACGCTCAATACCACAAGCAACGACTGACTCAAAGCCATAATACGACTACGTAAAGACAGTTGGTCAAAAAAATCCAGCATGAGTACCCTTAATACTATATTTGTAGACGGTCGCCTATAACCTACAATAAACGACCAAACTACAAATAGTGAACTATCAATTCCAGCCAGACTCTAGCTGTCTAAATAGCTTTGTGCTTCGCCAAGATCCAGTGTGCCCTCATAAATAGCACGTCCGGTGATAATCCCCTCAAGACAGTCACCATAAGGCTTTAGCAGCTCGATATCTTTCATGTCTGTCACACCACCTGAAGCGATAACAGGCAAACCACCTTCACGTGCCAGATTGACTGTTTGTTCGACATTGACGCCTTGCATCATGCCATCACGAGCGATATCGGTATAGACGATAGATGAAACACCGACATCAGCAAAGCGCTTGGCCAACTCTGTGGCACGAGTATCGGTGACATTTGCCCAGCCATGGGTAGCAACCAAGCCGTCTCTGGCATCAATACCAACAATGATATGGCCAGCAAACTCACGACAAGCCTCGGCAACAAACTCTGGCTCTTCAACCGCTTTGGTACCAATAATAATATAAGTTAAGCCTGCGGTGATGTATTGTTCAATGGTTTGCATATTACGCACACCGCCACCCAGCTGGATGGGCAACTTTGGATAGGCTTTGGCAATATCATGTACCACTTTTTTATGTACAGGCACTCCATCGAACGCACCATTGAGATCGACCAGATGCAATCTACGTGCTCCCTCTTTTACCCAACGTGCCGCCATGGCGACAGGATCGTCGGAAAATACCGTATCATCTTCCATACGGCCTTGTTTTAAACGCACACATTTACCATCTTTAAGATCTATAGCCGGAATAATTAGAGGTGCAGCACACATACAGCAGTCCTTATAAAGTACTTTTAATAGTAGAAATAAAACAGAAACAGCAATTGTTAAAAATAAATTCAATTCATCCTAAGTCATCATTGAACAACTTAAGTTTGCCTTCAAAGCTAGGCATGATATCAACTCACAAGCAACTATGCAGTGATTAATAGTTGCTTTGGCGCTTCAAATAATGGCAACCGTTGGATAAATTCAATTACTAACTGGCAATTTTAGGTTAATTTAGCGTATAATCCTAGGTAAATTTGTATTTGTTTCCGTATCTTAATCATCATACATCTGGTTTGTACAGTTATATCCACGATGTTAGTAAATTAAGATATGACGAGTTTCAGGTTTTCTATATAAAGGTATAATCAGGTAATCATAATTGAGGGGCTAAGCTTTTAGTTGTCACTTCGATTTGGTAGCTTGATGATACATCTTGGTAGCCAGTCGCCACTTTGGTCATTCGAATAAGGCATTAACGTGTTGTTAAGGAGTCTAAGGTCAGCGTTAATACTCTTAGTAGCAGTCAATCTTAAACGCAGTATTGTTAAGGCTCAACATCAGTTTAACCATAAATGACTGATGAGACAAAGCCTTAAGTCCTGCTTTTGCTGATACTGCCGTTGTGCCAAACAGGACGTCTGGTATCGTTTTAGACTATGGACTAAGTTTTCGCTTATGATTACCATCAAAAAAGGTTTGGATTTGCCCATCGCAGGTGAACCCTCCCGCGAGATATCAGAGCACAAACCCACACATGTGGCAGTTGTTGGCTACGATTATGTGGGTATGAAACCCACGATGAATGTCAAAGAAGGTGACATCGTAGCAAAAGGTCAGCCCGTTTTTGAAGACAAAAAACGCGTTGGCGTTATTTATACTGCGCCTGCTGCGGGTAAAGTCATCGCCGTTAATCGTGGTGAACGTCGTGTGTTTGAGAGTCTTGTGATTGCGGTTGACCCAAACGGTGAAGAAATTGAGTTTCAGCGCTATGACTCCCAGCAACTTGCTGACTTAGACGCTGAAGCTGTTGAAACCCAACTGATCGCCTCCGGTGAATGGACAGCTTTTCGTACTCGTCCTTACAGCCGCTCTCCCGAAATCGGCGCTCGTCCACATGCTATCTTTGTGACTGCTATGGATACCAACCCATTAGCGTTTGATCCTATGCTGCTAATCAACGAGCAAATACAAGCGTTCAATGATGGTTTGGCTGTTTTATCCACGCTAAGCCCTAAAACCTTTGTTTGTCATTATGGCGATGCCAAACCTACGCCAGTCGAGCGTACAGCTGCTAATAATGTGACTGAGTATCATGGCTTTGCTGGTAAGCATCCTGCTGGTCTGGCTGGAACGCACATTCACTTTTTGCATCCTGTCATGCGCGGCGTCAGCGTCTGGACGATTGGCTATCAAGATGTGATCGCAATCGGCAAACTGTTTACTACGGGTCGCTTATATACTAAGCGTATGGTTAGCCTAGCTGGCCCTGGGGTGAGCAATCCACATTTGGTTACGACTGAACGTGGTGCAGATGTCACTGCATTGACCAAAGGTCAATTGGTGGCTGGTGAAAACCGTGTTATCTCAGGCTCTGTACTGTCTGGTCGCAGACTATATGACAATGTCGCCTATCTCGGTCGCTTTCATAATCAAATTAGTGCCCTAACAGAAGGTCGTGAGCGTCCAGCGTTTCACTTCTTTACCCCTGGTGCAAACCGCTTCTCTAAACTGCCTATTTATATTTCGCAGTTTTTCAGTGGTAAAAAATATAACTTTACTACTTCGAGCAATGGCTCACCACGAGCGATGGTGCCTATTGGTATATATGAAGAGGTCATGCCGCAAGACTATCTGCCGACACAGCTACTGCGTGCACTCATTGTAGAAGACATTGTCTCTGCAGTAGAACTGGGTGCACTAGAATTGGATGAAGAAGATGTCGCACTGTGCACCTTCGTTTCTCCTGGCAAATATGAATTCGGTGATATTTTGCGCGATAACTTAACGCGTATAGAGCTGGAGGGCTAACCACGATGAAATTTTTACACAATATGTTCGATCGTATGGAGCCGTCTTTCACCAAAGGTGGCAAACACGAAAAGTACTACGCTATCTTTGAGATGTTTGATACGTTTCTGCGTCAACCAGGCTCTACGACCTATGCTTCGTCACACGTACGTGATGGTATTGATCTAAAACGCATTATGATTACCGTCTGGTTATGTACTTTCCCAGCCATGTTTTGGGGCATGTATAACGTCGGTCATCAAGCATTAACCGCTATCGCTCAGCTGGGCCTACAACCTGAAGGCTGGCGTACCATTATTACCAGTATGGCAGGCTATAACCCAGATAGTGTTTGGGCAAGCTTGGTATATGGTGCCATGCAGTTCTTACCCATTTATATCGTCACTTTTGCCGTAGGTATTCTCTGTGAGATTATATTTGCGGTGGTGCGTGGGCATGAAGTCAACGAAGGCTTCTTTGTTACCTCGGTACTGTATGCACTCATTTTGCCGCCCGATATTCCATTATGGCAGGTGGCGCTAGGTATTATATTTGGCGTTGTGGTTGCCAAAGAGGTATTTGGTGGTACAGGTAAAAACTTCCTTAACCCTGCCCTATCAGGTCGTGCGTTTCTCTACTTTGCTTATCCCGCCTATATGTCTGGTGATTCAGTATGGACAGCCGTCGACGGCTTCTCAGGGGCAACCCCTCTTGGCTTAGCTGCGCTTGGTGTGACTCCAGATGACTTTACCAATGTCTATGGGCAAGCAATTACTTGGAGCGATGCTTTCTTAGGTAATATCCAAGGTAGTATTGGTGAGGTTTCTACACTTGCTATCTTAATCGGTGCAGTGTTCTTACTATGGACACGTATCGCCTCATGGCGGATTATGGCAGGTTGTGTGGTGGGGTTGGTTGCCACTTCATTAATATTTAACCTGATCGGCTCTGAAGACAACTTAATGATGAGCTTGCCGTTTTATTGGCACTTGGTCATCGGTGGCTTTGCTTTCGGTGCCGTCTTTATGGCGACAGATCCGGTCTCAGCGGCGCACACCAATAACGGTCGCTGGGCTTATGGTATCTTGATTGGTTTTATGACGGTTTTGATTCGCGTCGTCAACCCAGCCTTCCCAGAAGGTATTATGCTCGCCATTTTATTTGCTAACTTATTTGCGCCTTTGTTTGACTATTTTGTGACTCAAGCAAATATTAAGCGCCAAACAGCACGGAGGGTTCGCTATGTCCAAGCCCAAAAGTAATAATGCAAAAACCATCAGTGTCGCATTGACGCTCTGTCTGGTGTGTTCCGTATTGGTCTCAGCTGTCGCTGTCGGTCTAAAGCCGGCACAAGTTGAAAACGCGCGCTTGGACCGTAATAAAAACATCCTAGTCGCTGCTGGTATGTTTAATCCTGAATCGGATACTGCTGCTGATGTCGCTGAACGCTTTAAGGATTTTGATGTCGAGATTGTTGATCTAAAAGCAGGCAACTATCTTGATGATGAAGCGCTAAATACGGTTGGTATTCCAGACCGCAATGCTTATGACGCCAGTCAAGCAACTAAAAACCAAGCTCTTAGTGATGATTTAGGCGCCAATGATCCTGCGGGTATTGGTCGTGT
This sequence comes from Psychrobacter coccoides, assembly GCF_017498085.1. Lineage (GTDB taxonomy): Bacteria > Pseudomonadota > Gammaproteobacteria > Pseudomonadales > Moraxellaceae > Psychrobacter > Psychrobacter coccoides. The sequence goes on along the minus strand of NZ_JAGBKM010000011.1, from coordinate 85,942 downwards.
CCCTAAATACGCTAAAGTCTATGTCAAAAGCGATGACGACGGTCAACCTGAGATGGTCGTATTACCCATTCAAGGCTATGGCTTGTGGGGGACTATCTATGGTTTCTTAACGCTTGAGAGTGATTTGAATACCATAAAAGGTATTAGCTTTTATGAGCATAAAGAAACTCCAGGTCTAGGTGCTCGTATCGAGGAGCCAGAGTGGCGTGCAAAATGGAGTGGCATTCATTCCTACGATGAAAATGGCAACGTTGCTACTGGTGTCACTAAAGCAGGTACACCAAGAGAGAATTGGGTCGATGGTATTAGCGGTGCGACACTAACCGGTCGCGGTGTTAGCAATATGATTCAATTTTGGTTAGGTGAGCAAGGCTATAAGCCTTATCTAGACACTCTACGTGAAGAGAGTGGTCAAACGATTGATAATGCTGATGTACAAGCTGCTCAATCAGACAGTCAGACTGCTCAACCAGCCACCGAACTGGCAGCACCTGTAGCAAATGGTAAGGAGGCATAACATGGCTGACACTAAAAGTATCTTAACCACGCCGATCTTTGATAATAACCCCATTGCTTTACAGATCTTAGGTATCTGTTCAGCCTTGGCGGTAACCACCAGTGTTTCCAATGCTTTGGTCATGTGTGTGGCATTGACCTTGGTGACGGCGTTTTCTAGCTTCTTTATTTCTATCATCCGTAAGCAAATCCCATCAAGCATCCGTATCATCGTTCAAATGACCATTATTGCTTCGTTGGTAATTTTGGTCGATCAGGTGCTAAAAGCGGTCGCTTATGATGTGAGTAAAGGTCTATCCGTATTCGTAGGTTTGATTATTACCAACTGTATCGTTATGGGCCGTGCCGAAGCCTTTGCTATGAGTAACCCGCCTATACCAAGCTTTTTAGATGGTATCGGTAATGGTCTTGGTTACTCAGCAGTGCTGTTGTTCGTGGCTACTATCCGTGAGCTCCTAGGTGCTGGTACTTGGCTTGGCGTTACTATTTTGCAGCCAGTTACTGATGGCGGTTGGTACTTGCCAAACGGTCTATTATTATTGCCACCGTCGGCGTTCTTTATTATCGGTCTGTTCATTGCCATCATTCGTATCTGGAAGCCAGAACAGGTGGAAGAAGCTGATTTTGTGATGAAACCACAGTCTAAAGGTATGGCACATGGAGGCGGTCACTAATGGGACACTATATTAGTTTATTTATAACCTCAGTTTTTATTGAGAATATGGCCCTCGCCTATTTCTTAGGCATGTGTACCTTTTTGGCAGTATCAAAAAAGGTCTCAACCGCTATTGGTCTTGGGGTGGCTGTAATCGTCGTTATGGCCATTACTGTGCCATTAAACAACCTGTTGTTTCAGTTTATTCTAAAAGACGGCGCCCTAGCATGGGCAGGATTTCCTGATATCGATCTTAGCTTCTTAGGTCTGCTAAGTTATATTGGTTTGATTGCTGCGACTGTACAGATCCTAGAGATGTTTTTGGACAAGTTTGTTCCAGCTTTATATAACGCACTTGGCGTGTTTTTGCCGCTAATCACTGTAAACTGTGCCATTTTAGGTGGTGTTCTGTTTATGGTTGAGCGTGATTATAACTTTAGTGAGTCTGTGGTATACGGCGTAGGTGCAGGTTTTGGTTGGGCTATTGCTATTACTGCCTTGGCTGGTATTCGTGAAAAGTTGAAATACTCAGACATTCCAGCACCGCTGCGTGGTCTTGGTATTACCTTTATCACAGTTGGTCTTATGTCCCTCGGCTTTATGTCGTTCGGTGGTATGTCCATCTAAACTGCTGAGCTTGAAGTCGATGGCCCATAGTATGGTTATCGAGTCAGGCTCAAAACCTTATTTAGCTATTTGACCTATTTAATTCATTTATTCGGTAGGTGTTTGGGAACAGTAATAAATTCATTCACTGATACCTACACCCCTACCCCATAGATTAAGGATACATATCATGGATTATGCTACGGCGATTGGTGGCGTTGCTATGTTTACCTTGATCATCATGAGCCTGGTTGCCATTATTTTGGCAGCACGCTCAAGACTGGTCAGTTCAGGCGACGTTACGATACGTATCAATGATGATCCCGAAAATGATGTAGTGACACCAGCAGGTGGTAAGCTGCTACAAACACTCGCCAGTGAAGGTATATTCTTATCTTCTGCCTGTGGTGGCGGTGGTACCTGTGCCCAGTGTACTTGTAAAGTGATTGAAGGTGGCGGTTCTATTCTACCTACTGAAGAAGGACATTTTACTCAAGGTGAGATTCGCGACAATATGCGTCTGGCTTGTCAGGTCGCTGTTAAACAGGATATGAAAATTGAGATTGATCCTGAGTTCTTTGATGTTCAAAAGTGGGAATGTGAAGTTATCTCTAACGATAACGTCGCCACCTTTATTAAAGAGTTGGTACTTAAGATTCCAGAGGGTGAAGAAGTTAACTTCCGTGCTGGTGGTTACGTACAGCTAGAAGCGCCACCACATGAAGTGCATTACAAAGACTTCGATATCGATGAAGAATACCGTGAAGACTGGGAAAAGTTTGACATCTTTAAGTACGTGTCAAAAGTCGATGAAGAAGTGATTCGTGCTTACTCGATGGCCAACTACCCAGACGAAAAAGGTATTATTAAGTTTAATATTCGTATCGCCACCCCGCCACCACGTGGTCCTGAAGGGATTCCACCAGGTAAGATGTCGTCTTGGGTATTTAGCTTGAAGCCTGGCGATAAAGTAACGGTATCAGGTCCTTATGGTGAGTTCTTTGCCAAGGACACGGATGCTGAGATGATCTTTGTTGGGGGTGGTGCCGGTATGGCACCGATGCGCTCACATATCTTTGATCAGCTAAAACGCCTAAATTCAGATCGTAAGATTAGCTTCTGGTACGGTGCACGTTCTATTCGTGAGATGTTCTACGTTGAGGACTATGACCAGCTCGAAGAAGAGTTTGATAACTTTGAATGGCATGTGGCCTTGTCTGACCCATTACCAGAAGATAACTGGGATGGTCCGACCGGCTTTATCCATAACGTGCTGTTAGAAAACTATCTAAAAGATCATCCAAACCCAGAAGACTGCGAGTACTACATGTGCGGGCCACCGATGATGAACGCAGCTGTTATCGACATGCTACATAGCTTGGGTGTCGAAGACGAAAACATCATGCTTGATGACTTCGGTGGTTAAGTAGTGACTGAGTTTGGTGGCTCAATAACCGTAAGAATAAAACCAGCAATCGTTTAACGAGGTTTTTTCATAAAGTCATAAATATATAAAAGAGCGTCGAGACAGACGCTCTTTTTTTATTCTCTTTTACTGATGGACTTCTTTATGAGTACTATTATAAATAACCTTACCGCTTACACTTATCAAGCCGCTACACTGACAGGCGTGGTGATGACTGGTATCACGCTATCAGCTTGCCAGCAACTGCCTGACTATAATTATCTAAGCGGCGAGACCATGGGTACCAGCTATCACATTAGCTACCAACTGCCAAAGGATGCTGATGAAACAGAAATCCAAGCAGCGATTGATGAACGGCTACAACAAATCAATGACAGCATGTCGACCTACCAAGAAGATTCAACCATTTCTAAGTTTAATCGCTTGGCAAAAAACACCCCTATCGTTATTGATGCTGACTTTAGTCACGTCCTCGACATTTCTAAAACTGTCTATCAACAATCTGGTGGTGCGTTTGATCCAACAGTCATGCCACTCATTGATGTTTGGGGCTTTGGCAGCACTATGACCGTAGATCGTCTGCAAAGCCCACCAACTGCGCTGGAGATTGCACAAGCAAAAGCTTTGGTTGATTTTGCAAGTGTGGTACAAGAAGGCGACACTCTATATAAAACCAAAGATGGGGTAGCGCTAGACTTTTCAGCAGTCGCTAAAGGCTACGGGGTCGATGTCATCGCTGAGGTATTGAGAGAGGACTATCAAATTCGCAATTATATGGTTGAGATTGGTGGTGAAATTGCCTCTTCTGGTGTTAATGGCCAACAACAGCCTTGGCAAATTGCCATTGATGCCCCTATTGAAGGCAGTACGGTCAGCGAGCGTCAAACCATCTCTGCCATTCGCCAGCCACTTAAAAGCGACAATCAAATGTATTTGGCAACATCGGGTAATTATCGCAATTCAGTGCTATTAGAAGGCAAACGTTACAGCCATACGATTGATCCTACTACTGGAGAGCCTATCGCTGGCGGCGCCCCTTCTATTACTGTGGCTGCTGACTCAGTAGCACTTGCCGATGCTTGGGCAACGGCCCTGACTGCTATGCCCTACTCTAAGGCACTGAAAGTCGCTGAAGAACAAAACCTAGCGGCTTTGTTTGTCATATTAGCTGATGGGGTCACGCCAGATGCACCTGCCGACCATGTAGAGGACTGGCAAGTCGTGCAAACTTCTGCGATGGATGCCTTGCGTAACGATAAAATCGAGTAGCTGTGAAGCGCTGCCTTTATAGTTCCTACAGTCATCCTACTGGGTGTCTTAATTTTTGTAACTGGCGTACAATGTAGGCATTTAAATAACTGTTGTCACTGTGTTCTTACACTAAGGATATCCAATGATTTATTCATTGATGGCGGTAGTTTTCGTTTTAGGCTATATTGCGATTGCTCTAGAACACAATCTCCATGTCGATAAAGCCGCCTCTGCCCTCTTAACGGCAGTTATCGTCTGGACACTACTGGTGATTGGTGCTGATACATTGCTCGCCAGTCAACTCACCGATAGTTTTAGCGCCTCGGCTCTGTTAAATACTGAGCTACGTCATCACTTATCAGAGATTGCAGAGATTCTGTTTTTCTTGATGGGGGCTATGGTTATCGTTGAGTTGGTTGACGCCCATGATGGGTTTGCCGCCATCACCAACCGCATTCACACCACCAACGCCGTGGTTTTGTTATGGACCATTGGTACGCTGACTTTTTTCTTCTCCGCCTTATTAGACAACCTGACCACCACTATTGTCATGGTCTCACTGCTACGCAAGCTGGTCGCCAGCAAACAGATGCGCTTATGGTTTGTCGGTACAGTCGTCGTCTGTGCTAACGCTGGTGGTGCTTGGTCACCGATTGGGGATGTCACCACCACCATGCTGTGGATTGGTAACCAAATCACAGCCAGTAATATTATCGTCGATCTGATCGTTCCAAGCTTAATCGCTGCTATTGTACCGCTCTTGATATTGACGTTTATATTCCGAGGTAAAGAGATACGCAGACCAAAACCTGCGAAAGCCCCTATTGAGTCTTCTAACGTCAACTATCTTGGTGAGTACACAGTCGCCTCGGCCATGGCAATCAACGGCATAGAGGAGAAGCAAGTAAAGCTCCTTGAGGCCTACTCAAATGGCGAAAGTAGTGCAGCTGCACCCAATCCGCTCGATGCGGTGACGCCAAAGATGCGTATCAGTATCTTGGCTTTGGGTCTTGGCGCACTGGCATTTGTACCTGTATTTAAAACCCTGACCAACCTTCCGCCGTATATGGGTATCTTGTTCGGCGTGGGTGTGCTTTGGGTATATACTGAGCTGGTTCATCGCCATGACCCATGGCATGTCAAACAGCAAATGACGGTCGTTGGGGTACTTACCCGCGTCGATATGTCTAGTATTTTGTTTTTCTTAGGTATTCTTTTAGCGGTTTCGGCTCTGGCGACGGCAGGGCATTTAATCGACATGGCGACGTGGCTTGATAATACTTTTGGTAACTTATATGTCATCAACGTGTTTATCGGTCTTTTGTCATCATTGGTTGATAACGTGCCACTGGTAGCAGGGGCGATGAAAATGTATCCCTTGCTGACTGATTCGGCTTTGGCTGGACTGACTGGTGATGAGCTGGCTCGTCAAAGTATGTTTTTACAAGATGGTGCGTTTTGGCACTTCTTGGCTTATTGTGCTGGTGTCGGTGGTAGCTGCTTAATCATCGGCTCAGCAGCAGGGGTCGCCGCTATGGGTATGGAAAAAATATCATTTATGTGGTATCTCAAGCATATCAGTGCATTAGCCCTTGTTGGTTACTTGGCAGGCGCTGCAGCCTACATCGCTATCCACGTTATGTAGGCGTGTAACTGACTTGTAGCAAGGTATGAATCAGACCCTACAAATATGATAGAATAGAGGGATACATCCGATAATAGTCTGCAACGCAGGCTGAATGTGCCGAGGTTCCCTCTATGCTTAGCCAATTACTTCCCATGCTAGCCATTACCTTTACTGTATTTGTATTATTCTTTGTCTTTATGGGTATCGGCTATATGCTTAAAAAACAACCGCTAAAAGGCTCGTGTGGCGGTGTCGCCAAACTGATGGGTGATGAGAGATGCTCTTTTTGTGGTGATGATCCCAATAAATGCGACACCCTCGTCGCTGAACAGCAAAAGAATGCACTAAAAGCGGCTGAACTGGGCAAATCTGTCTAGGAGGGTTTTTTGTACCTCTCTATCAGTTACTATATGCTGATAGTACTCCTGCTGCTCTTTTCTTATAATGGCGTTAAGCATCATTTCATATGCTTAACGCTTTTTTTATAATTTCATCTGGCTTTACACGCGTATTACTTATACCTTAGATAAGTTAGAGTGCCTAATGGCTTAATGAGCTATTATGAATAAGTCATGTGGTGCGATGTGTTTCCTAATTTTTATTATCTATGCCAGCCACCGCTTTGGTGGCGTTTTTTGGGGTCATGATATAAGTGCTTATCTATAAGCACTTATATCATGATGTGTTTTTTTCTTACTTGATAGTGCTGCTATGTCTAACCCTGCCGATTTGCCGTCTTCAGCCCAACCACGCTTCATGAACGCCCCTTCATCGAAATTTACGTTTTGGGTGGTGCTATGTGCGATGGTTTTGCTCGCCACCAATATGCGCTCGCCCATCGTTGCCCTTGGCTCTATTGCCCCAGTGGTACAAGAGGCGCTTAATATCTCTGAGACACAAGTTGGTTGGCTAGGTGCAGTACCGATGTTAGGTTTTGCTCTCGGTGCACTGATCTCACCAGCTATTGGCAAGCGTTTCGGTCTTGAGAATACCTTGATTGCGATGATTGCGCTTTTGACGATAGGTATGATCATTCGTAGCGTTGTGCCGACTTGGATTGGGTTTTTGAGTGGCACATTATTATTGACCTTAGCCATAGGTTTTGCCAATACCTTAGCGGCACCGGTTATTAAACAGCGTACGCCCAATCATATTCCACTGATCACTGGACTATTCAGCCTCACAATGACCGTGACAGCTGGGGTGGTAGCCGGAGTCGTACTGCCCCTATCTGAGTATGTCGGCTGGCAATGGGCGCTAGGTGGCTGGTCAATCTTAGGGCTCTTTACCTTAATTATTTGGATAGTGTTGCGTCTACGCCTCGGATCATCAAATCATCAGCCTGTGGTACCTATGGCCTCAGGCTCTTCTGAGATATCTATGTGGCGCAATGCCTTTGCTTGGCAAATTGCTATTTTCATGGGTCTACAGTCTTTGTTGTTTTATACCGTTGCCAGCTTTTTACCCTCTATTTGGGTCAGTAACGGCCTCTCAGCAGTAAAAGCAGGACAAATGAACGCCGTATTTCAATTTATGGCCCCAGTCGCTATTTTGAGTTTAACTTGGCTTGTGAACCGTGGCCGCCCTATCCAAGCGTTGGCAGTGTCAGCAGCTGTTTTAAACGTGATAGGGATATTTGGCGTCAGTTATCTGTCAGCTGATTTGGCTTGGTTGTGGTCAGCATTTATGGGCATGGGTTGCTCAGCGATATTTACCTTAAGTATGATGCTTTTTTCTATGCGCACTTATACCCCCAATCAATCAAGTGAGATATCTGGCATGGCGCAAGCGGTGGGTTATTTAATTGCATTTTTTGGTCCTCTAGGTACAGGGTGGCTCCATGAAGCGACAGACAGTTGGGATTTGCCACTACTAATCATGCTGGTATTAATGATTGCTAACGTTATCTTTGCTTGGATGGTCAGCCGCCCCGTAATGGTCGATGGTCGCCCTGCTTAGTTTAAACCGATCAATTCAAAGGAATGAATATGAGTCACGCTATTAAACAGCATACAACTGACACTGAAAGTCAAAGCCAAGTTGAGCTACTACCCACAGTAGCGAACTATCTGAAGGTATTAAATGAGCAAGTATTGCCTGCTTTTATACAAACAGGCAGTGTGCCAAATGCCATTAATGCTCGGGACGGTTTGGCAAATCTGACCCGTAGCTTTGTCACCGAAACTGTAGATATTGCATGTATCGTTGATGACATCATTGAATGTGATAAGTCGATTACTGACCACCCTTATGATGTGCCTGTACGCCTTTTTTATCCTAGCCTGCCCGCAGGCAAAAACCACACTGAGCCGACCACACTACCTGTTATGCTCTACTTTCATGGTGGCGGTGGCACAGCGGGTAGCGTCTCTGTTTATCATCAAATCTTATGCCGCCTGGCAAAACATACAGGTCATATCGTTATTGCGCCAGAGTATCGCCTAGCGCCAGAAAACCCTTATCCTTGCGCTCAAAACGATGCGTGTACTGCCTTGCTTGGCTTACCCAAACTGCTTGCCCGCCAGCAAGTCCATGCTGACAGTATCGTGGTGGCAGGTGACAGTCATGGTGGTGCATTGGTCACCAATCTACTGCGTGACCCTAGGATAAGACAATCTGAGGTGCGCTATGACATCAGTGCGCAAGTGCTTATCTATCCTAGCGTTGACTTTACCATGAGCTGCCCTTCTATTGAGACATACGCCAATGGCTATCTGCTCAGCCAAGCACGTATTCAGTGGTATTTTGATCAGTACTTTCAACAGGGTGAAGACAGGCAGTCAAAGTCGGCTTTATTTGCCAGTCAAGATGAGCTGACATATCAGCCACCTGCGCTTATTATTAATGCAGCGATTGACCCTTTATATGATGAAGGCGTCGCTTATGCCGCTAAGCTTAACAAGGCTGGTGTTAAGACCCAGCACATCACTTTTGATAAAGTGATTCATGCTTATCTAAATATGGAAAACCTCAACCCCGATATCTGTATGCATACTTATAAAGAGATTGATGAGTTTTTGAGTAGCAACGATGCTGAATAAAATCAACCAATCTTTGACAACCGATCGCCAGTAAACTTGTTGCTATAATGGGCATATCAGCGATCACCAAACAGCGGAACCAATATGTCATTATCTCTAAGATTTAGCTTATCGACACCTTTGATAAAACGAGCAAGGCAGCTTAGCCTAGCCCTGCTAGCTGGCGTGGCCTTAGGGGCTTGTAGCCCTGCGCCTGATAACAATACAGAGGCTAATGAGCCTGTATCAGACCCCGCTTCGATACCAACGACTGACGAAGTTTCACGTGAAACAGCTGCTGAGTCAGTAGAGGTGAGCGAGCAGCCCATTACCATCTTAGCCTTAGGTGACTCATTGACTGAAGGTCTAGGTGTAGACCCCGATGACAACTACCCTGCCCAACTAGAATCTCAGTTAAAGAAAATGGGCTATCCCAATATCACTGTCGTCAATTCCGGCTTGAGCGGCGAGACCAGCACAGGGCTGGTCAATCGCTTGGATTGGGTGCTACAGACCAAACCTGATATCACCATACTGACTATCGGTGCTAACGATGCCATGCGTGGTATAGAAGTCGCCACTATCGAAAATAACATCCGTACCGCCATCAAACGCTTGCAAGCAGATGGCAGCGAAGTCATCTTGGGCGGTATGCAGATTTATGACAATCTTGGCTCAGACTACGTAGAGTCGTTTGCCGCGATTTATCCGCGCATCGCCGAAGACACGGGGGTTACGCTGATTCCATTCTTTTTAGAAGGTGTGGGCGGTGATGCCGCTCTCAACCAAGCAGATGCCATCCATCCAACCAAGGAAGGCTATAAAATTATCGTCAATGAAAATATTTTACCTGTGCTCACGCCTGAGCTTGAGAGCATGGTAGCAAGTGAGGGTAATTAGTTATAATTATTTTCTTGCCAAACACTTATAGCGATACATATATTAATCGAGACTATTCAATGACCGCCATACCTACCAGTAACGCTCTACTTACCGCCGAAAACCTCACTAAAACCGTGCAAGTCGGTGAGCAGTCGCTGTCTATTATCAAAGACGTTAGTATTCATGTCGATGCTGGCGAGTTTGTGGTGATTATGGGTAAGTCAGGCTCGGGTAAATCAACTTTGCTTGGTTTGCTAGCAGCGCTAGACTATCCTGATAGCGGCTCGGTGACACTGGCTGGGCAAACCTTAAGCAATCTTGATGAAGAGGCGCTGGCGGTGATTCGTCAGCAAGATATGGGCTTTGTCTTTCAGTCATTTCATCTGCTCCCGACACTGACGGTCGCAGAAAATATCGCCTTTCCACTGGATATCGCCAGACGACCTGATAAGACCCGGGTCGACACCTTAATTGAGGCAGTGGGACTTGGTCATCGACGTCATAGCCTGCCCAATCAGCTATCAGGCGGTGAACAGCAACGTACCGCTGTCGCTCGCGCACTAGTTTCACGCCCCAAAATCGTCTTCGCTGATGAGCCCACAGGAAATCTGGACGAACAAAATGCCGAACAAGTCATGCAGCTGCTACTCGACTTACGGCAACAAACGGGCTCAGCGCTCGTGGTGGTCACTCATGACCCAGCGCTTGCCCAAATGGCTGACCGTGTCATCACCATGCAAGATGGCAGGGTTTTATCATCATGACTCATCGCCTCTCTACCAAGCCTACCGCCTCTGCTCATAATCCATCAACACCTTCGGCTGATCTTATTGGTCAATGGTTTACTCGCAATTTAGGTACGCAAGCTCTGACACGCAGCTGGTGGCGACGCTGGATATACCCAGTATTGTTTTTAATTACCTTAAGCTTGTCGCTGGCCACTTACTTAAGTCTTGACTCGATTCAGCAATCGGTCAATACCTATATCAATGACAATCAACGGGCACTGGTCGGTGGCGACCTAATCCTAAACAGCAAGCAAGACTGGTCAAGCGATATCACCGCTCAAGTAGAGACATTAGCGGACACTCAGGTTGTCTATGATTATCAGTTTAGCGCTATGGTGGTTACTGATGAGCAAACTTTATTATCACGGGTCAAAGCGGTAACGCCAAGCTATCCTTTATATGGCGAAGTTGAGCTGGCATCAGGGCAATCACTATGGCAGCAACTGACGACTGACAGCGTGGTGGTCGCTCCTGAAGTACTCACAAGTCTCGAAGCAGAGATCGGTGATGTGATCACCCTCGGTGAGGCGCAATTCACCATCAGCGACGTGCTCATTAAAGAGCCGGATCGCCCCTTGACCGCCTTTGGTTTTGGTGGTCGTGTTCTCATGGCGGCCGATGCCCTTGTAGCAACCGAGCTGCTCGGTCAGCGTAGTCGCATTAATTATCGTATCGAGATGGCGGGAGATGCCGAGACGATAGCGGCGCAGCAAGCAAAGCTTGAACAGCTACTCGACAGCCACCCTGATATCGAGCTGTCCGATGCCCAGTCAGCTGATACGGCAGTCTCCAACATCTCTGATAATGTGTTGATGTTTTTAAAGCTGCTGGTCATTGCGGTGTTGCTGCTCTCTGCTGTCGCTATGTATGGGGTGATTAGTGCCTTTGTCGCCAGACAGCAAGCCAATAACGCCATACGACTGGCATTGGGCGAGCCCCTTGATGCGGTTAAAATCAGCTATTATCGGCTGTTACTCACAACTGCCATTATCGCCAGTGTCGTCGCTGTGGTGCTCAGCTTTGGACTGCTGCAAGTCGGGCAACCTTACTTATCGGCTATTTTGCCTGCTGATATTGGTTTGAGTATCCGTGCTATTAGTGTGATTAAAACCCTAGTTATCGCCATCATACTTACCTTGGTCATTACCCAGCGTGGTCTCAGTTCGCTAAAGACCACCAAGCCTGCCACCCTGCTCAATCAAGGCGCTGGTCAGTCGTCACGCACTCAGTCTTGGTATCAGCGTATGCCTGTTCTTTGGTATGGACTGATGTTGATTGGACTGTACTTATTCTTTACCTTTGAGGTTGGCTCGTGGGTGCTCTCCGCCCAACTGCTCGCCGGCCTTATCGGCTTTGTCGCTATCTTTTGGGCGCTGGCACGGGGTTGGCTGTGGTTGTTATCACGTTTATCAAAGACGGGTAAGGTCGGCTGGATGCAGCGTACTGCTATTCATAACTTGGCCCGTAAAGGCAATCAATCGACGCTGTTTTTTGTGACTTTGTCGCTGTCGGTGGCGGTACTGACGATGATTACCACTTTAAATCACAGTATTAATGCTCAGTTTATCAATGCTTATCCTGAAGATGCGCCCAATATCTTTTTGCTCGATGTACAAAGTGATCAGCACGACAGTATTAATGACATTCTTAAAGTGCCTGTCAGTTATTATCCTGTAGTGCGGGCAAGAGTGGTCAGCGCTGATGGCGTGGCTGCACAAGATATTGACACGAGTGGTGGTGGCGATGATCCCACACGGGTCTTTAATTTAAGCTATACCGATAGTGTCATGGATACGGAGTATATCGTCGATGCGGTAACCGAAGACACGCTCTACACACCGATCGCTGATCAAAACACCCCTCAAGATGCGGACCAAGATAAGGGGGTATCGCCATTACAGCAAACAAAGCCGCTCTCTATCTTGGATACGGCTGCCGATCTGCTAAACGTCGGTATGGGCGATGAGATCGTCTTTAATATTCAGGGTATCGAGCTGACCGGTGAGATCACCAGTATTCGCTCTCGCTTTGAGCGTGGGCCCAGTCCGTTTTTCTATTTTTTATTTGAGCCATCTGTGCTGTCCAGCGCGCCACAAATCCAGTTTGCCACTGCGCATGTGCCAGCCGATGAGATTCCAGATTTGCAAGCGACACTGGTACGCCAGTTCCCTGCGGTGACTACGATTGACGGTACAGCAATCGCTGAGCAAGTCCAAGACTTGGTGTCGCAAATGAGCCGCTTGGTCTATGTCTTTACCCTACTGGCATTGCTGACGGGCATCATGGTGCTGATCAGCTCGCTGCTCTCTACTTCGCAAGATCGTATGGCGGACAGTGCGTCGTTTCGCCTGCTGGGGATGCAAAGACGGGACTTGTATGTGCTCAATATCATGGAGCTTGGCGTGCTGGGTATTAGCGCTGCGCTGTTTGCGGCCGTTATCGCCAGTGCGGGCTCGTGGTTTGTGATTACTCAGTGGTTTAACTTACGCTATAGTGTGCCGTGGATGAGCTTAGCCATTGGTGGTGTGGCATTAGTCGCCTTGCTATTTGGCATTGCTATTATTTATGTAAGATTGGTGATTGGACGCGGGATTATGGCGAGGGTAAGGGCTATGGTTTAGGGTGAAAAGCATTGAATCGACTTTCACACCATCAATCAAAACCTTATTTTATATTCTATGAGTTGTTAGGCTTAGCAAAATCAGTAACGTGTGTGATAATACATATTCTTATTAAATTAGATAGTCAATTAAAATAGACAGTATATAAAAGTGGTATTGACGACCACTTGAAAAAACTTCGATAAAAAAATACTTAATTCATGGAGTTAAAATGGCTTTTAATCCTAAGACAGAATATACCATAGAACAAAAAATCTATATCATTAAAGAGTTCCATGACTATCCTTCTGAATTCGTTACCAGACCTCCTTATCAAAGAAAAGCTGTTTGGTCTACTAAAAAAAAGCAAGCACTTATGGATAGCTTGATAAGAAAATACTATGTTCCACAATTAGTATTGAGAGAAGTTAGAGTATCGGATAGTAGTTCAGTATCTGAAGTTATAGACGGACAGCAACGCATTACCACCGTTGTAGACTTCTTCAAAGATAAATACACTTTGCCGAAAAGTTTAGAAGATATTGATTCTAAATTAGTAGGAAAAAGGTACAGCGAGATTAGTGATGATCATAAAAGATTTATTGATAGACTATCCTTCAAAACAGACGTAATTAAAAATATTGAACAAAAAGAAAATGTTGATCATCAGATTATTGCTACCGAAATTTTCAGAAGACTACAAGAAGGTGAAAACCTGAATTATATGGAGATAGCTCATGCCCAACTCTCAAGCCTCTCTAGAAACTTTATTGTCAAATACTCAGACGACCAAACATTTGATTTCGAACAATACCATCCTGTTGACTCTAACCCGAACAAACTAAAGTTCTTCCAACTGCTAAATGTTAGTAATGAAAGAATGAAACACCTTCAATTCATGGCTCGTTTCACCATGATCGAAAATTCTGTCACAGGCTATGCAGATTTAAGTGACAAAAAGATAGAACAGTTTATTAATGATGAAAAAAAAGATGCGGGTATAGGCAATTATGACTACGAGAATAGAGCTGAAAGCAAGTCAGTCATTCGTAATCTAGATGAATTCTATAAAATATTCCAAAATGACCCAATGATAAAAGATGGCTCTCCAATTAAAGAGCTATCAGTAGAATACTTTATTATTTCCTTATATTTATTAATAAGACACCTTAAAAAGCATTATGTAATCGAAGATAAAGAGCGTAAAGTTATAAGAGATTTTGTATTGTATTTCCACGATAGATGGCGTAACTACGATGAATCTACAGATTTTGACATGCTAACTTTTAGTAATAATCGTCAACAAGGAGAAAATGATTTAGCAACTCGCGATCGTGTTATGCGTCAAGTATTTTTTGAATATATAGATAAAAATAACTTTAAGTTTATTGATAAAGACTTGAAAAGAAGTTTTTCAGAGTTAGAGCGAATTAAGATATATAGAGAAGCTCATGGAGTTTGCCAGCTTTGCCTTGATGAAGGTAAGTCTAGACGAGAAGCGGAAGTTCCATGGTCTGACTATCAAGCTGACCATGTAGTACCTCACTCGAAGGGTGGCGAAACTATTCTAAATAATGCTCAATTATTATGTAGCTTTCATAATTTACGTAAGAGTGATAAGCAGGTGTAAAATGGATTAGCGATAGCGCAACTTACCCTTGTATGAAAAATTACTGAATATAATAGTGAAGCTTATTCGGTGGATTACACCTTATCTACATCTTCTACGAGAGTTTGACAAGCTTAACGCACCCTACCGCCCACACTCAAAACTTATATTTCAACCACTATAATGAACCCTGCCCTAGCAAGGCTTTTTAGCCCTGATTGCAGCGGTAGCTTGGTGGGCTGTAGCGCTTACAGCACCTTGCACAGGAGTAGTCGCTCGGACGTTGAAACGCTACTGTGCCTAGGTGCTGTGCGTCGCAGACTGCCAACTATAAGCGCAAAGCAGGTTTCTGCTGCATCAGTTCCAAAACCCTCTCAATTCACATCTCAACCACTTTAACTCTGATTATTTTCAATAAAGTCATTAATTTGGCGAGTGATTATCTTCCATAGTTTGACTTGCGAGGCTCGGCTACCTGCACCCATATGCGGGGTGAGAATGATGCGAGGATGACCTTCGTTAGCAAGCTGGACAATCGGTTCATTTTCGCCAGCAGGTTCTTGTTCAAATACGTCGGTAGCATAGCCGAGTATTTGCTCCTGTTTGACCGCTTCCGCTAAGGCCTGGCTATCGACAATCTTGCCACGGGCGACGTTGACCAGTAGCGGTTTTTTGCTCATTTTGCTGAGGGTATCTTGGTTAATGAGATGCTTGGTTTCCTCGGTAAGCGGACAATGTATGGTGATGACATCGGACTTACTGAGGACGGTTTCAAAGTCGGTGTAGTCATCATTACGAGGCTTGCGACCTTGGCGCTCTGCCCATAGGACATTCATGTCATAGGCTTTGGCAAGCTTGGTGATGCGCTTGCCAATGTCACCGATACCAATCATACCGATGGTTAAACCCTCAAGGTCAATGGCCTCAGCATCGATGATGTCGGCTCGCCCCTTCTGCTCCCATTCGCCACTTTTCACTTTGTTGTGGTAATTGATACTGGCACGCATGGCGCTGAGTAGTAGCATCATGGTGTGCTCAGCGACGGTGGCGCTGGCAAAACCTGGTGCGTTGAGGAGCGTGACGCCATTGTCTGCGCAGGCTTGTTTGTCAATGTGGTTGGAGCCGACAGAGAGGAGCTGGATGAGTTTGAGATTGGGTAGCGCCTCAATCACTTCACGCTCGATACGTAGGGAGCCATTGATCATAATGTCGGCATCTTGACAGCGCTCAATGATGGTTTGGTTGTCCTGTGGGGTTTCTTCAAAGGTGACGTAGTCCGTTATTTTTTCAGGGGTAGGTCGCGCAAGGTCGGCGACAAATCTTTTTTCATCGAGTAATACGGCTTTCATGAGGGACTCCTTTTTTAATCGTAGTGGGTCTGGTATTTAGCACTTACTATATAAGGGTTATAGCTGAGGATGTGTTAGCGTTTGTTGGGTATCGGACAAGCTCTTGTATAGTCAGGTCAGTATAAAAAGAATACAGTTAGACTGGGATAAATTTTTTGCAGCCTCTGTCTGCGCAGGTTCAGCACGCAAGAAAAATTTATCCCAGTCTAGCGTGTTAATGCAGTGTATCTATTTTATTTAGTATCGACTATATAGTAAGCGCTGTATCAAGCCAGGTTGTTTACTCACCTTATCGTCGGCATTTGTTATACTAGCGCCACTTTATCTATGAAATAACCTGATAACCCCTTCCAAAACAGCACGGTACCCTTATGAAATTCTCCAAATTTGGTCAAAAGTTTATTCAGCCCACGGGCATCTCGCAACTGATGGATGATTTGGGCGATGCGCTCAAAAGCGATCAGCCAGTCAATATGCTTGGCGGCGGCAATCCTGCCAAGATTGCGGCGGTAGATGAGCTGTTTTTGCAAACCTATCATGACATCGGTAAAGAGATGCTAAACAGCGCAGCGATCGACAGTATGGGCAACTACTCCAACCCACAAGGTGATGCGGCGTTTATTACAGCGCTGGTGGCGTTTTTTAATCGTCATTATGATTGGAATCTGAGTGCGGAGAATATCGCTCTAACCAATGGCTCACAAAACGCATTTTTCTTTTTGTTTAACCTGTTTGGCGGCGAATTTACCGATGGCGATAAGTCGATTTTGCTACCGCTTGCGCCTGAGTACATTGGCTATAGTGACGTGCACATAGAGGGTCAACACTTTACCGCCGTACTGCCGCATATTGAAGAAGTGACGCATGAGGGCGAAGACGGTTTCTTTAAATATCGTGTGGATTTTGAAGCCTTAGAGAGCCTACCTGCACTGGTTGAGGGGCGTATCGGGGCGATTTGCTGCTCACGTCCGACCAATCCGACGGGTAATGTGTTGACCGATGAAGAGATGCTGCGGCTGAGCGAGATTGCAAAAAAATACGACGTGCCACTGATTATTGATAATGCGTATGGTATGCCCTTCCCTAATATCATTTATCCAGACGTGACACTCGATTGGGATGACAATACTATTTTATGCTTTAGCTTGTCGAAGATCGGCTTGCCTGGAGTACGCACGGGTATCATCGTTGCTGCGCCTGAAGTCATTGAGGCGGTCAGTGCCATGAGTGCAGTAGTGAATCTATCACCTACTCGCTTTGGTGCAGCGATTACCACGCCATTGGTAAAAAACGATAGTATCAAAACACTGTCGGATACAGAGGTTAAGCCGTTTTATCAGCAACAAGCAAAAAAAGCCATTGCGCTGCTCAAACAAGAGCTGGGTGATTATCCATTGATGATTCATAAGCCTGAGGGGGCAATATTCTTTTGGTTGTGGTTTAAGGATTTACCGATTACCACACTTGAGCTTTACGATATTCTCAAAGAAAAAGGCACGCTCATTGTACCAAGTCAGTTCTTCTTCCCTGGTGTCGATGTGGATAATTATAAGCATGCGCATGAGTGTATTCGCATGAGTATCGCTGCCGATGAAGACACTTTGAAGAAAGGAATCGCAGTGATCGGTGAAGTGGTAAGAGAGCTTTATGATAAGGCTAAATAACTGCCTTGAGATGCTGCCATCATAAACAGTTTTATATCAAAATAAAAACGGACTGGCTAATAGTCCGTTTTTTTGTGGCGTTTGATTAAAGCTTTAGAAGGAGCGGCAGCTTGAAAGATACGCGTCCATTTATGTAAAGCAAAGAGCAAAAAAGGCAGCAGGCTGGTATTGATCAAGTCATGTAAGCTCGCTTTTATATCGACCAGTCGTAGAGCCAAAAACCCTCTGGTTCTAATGATATGGTGATTGTCCAAATACTCGCCTGCTAGAGCCACAACAATGACGACAAACAAAGCCAGCAGTGCTCTGAGGTTTTGGTTTTTGATCACTGGGCGCAATATCAATAAACACAGCAGATAAATACCGACACCCACATAGATATGCAAAGCATCTTTGTCTAGACCGGTAACGGATATAACGCCCACTTTAAAGGTATGAAAATCCACTTATTGCTCTACGCTATCAGTGCTAAGAAAAAACATCGTGGCTACACATCCCACTCGACAAAGTTCTTTAACAGTTGCAACCCTGCGGTGTGGCTTTTTTCGGGGTGAAACTGAGTGGCAAACAGATTGTCTTTGATGATACTGGCACAAAACGGCTGACCATAATCACAAATAGCAGCGACTTGGGAGTCATCACTAGGGGCGCAGTAATAGCTGTGCACGAAATAAAAGTGCGTATTGTCTTCAATACCCTGCCACAACGGATGACTGGTATCCATCTCCGTGATGGTATTCCAGCCCATATGTGGCACTTTAATCGTGGCCCCTTGCTTGTCTTGCCATGTTGGATCAAACGCTTCTACCGTACCGTTTAAAACCCCCAGACAGTCAGTGCCACCGTTTTCAGCTGAGCGCTCAAACAGCGCCTGCATACCGACGCATATCGCCATGACAGGCTTATTAAAAACAGCGTCACGTACGACCTCATCGATACCAGCCTCCCTCATACCTATCATGCAATCACGCATCGCACCGACACCCGGAAAAACAATCTTATCAGCCGCTGTGACGACTTTTGGGTCATTGGTGATAGAGACTTCTGCGCCTACCGCTGATAGCGCCTTACCAGCGGAGTGCAAGTTACCCATACCATAATCTAATAGTGCAACTTTTGTGGCTCGGCTCATCTAAAACGCCTCTTTAGTAGAGGGTAGGGTGTTCAACGCCCGCTCATCGTACTCACACGCCATACGTAGCGCACGAGCAAATGCCTTAAAGGTTGACTCAATTTGGTGATGGCTGTTTTTGCCTTTGAGATTGTCCAAGTGGATCGTCATCCATGAGTGATTGACGAAGCCAAAGAAAAACTCGCTAAACAAATCAACATCAAAGCTGCCTACATGTGAGCGGGTAAATGGAATGTCCATATGCAAACCCGGACGCCCTGATAGATCTACCACGGCACGAGTCAATGACTCATCAAGCGGGGCATAAAAGTGCCCATAACGACGGATGCCTTTTTTGTCGCCTAACGCTTTAGCAAAGGCTTGACCCAAAGTGATTCCCGTATCCTCAACACTATGGTGATCATCGATATACGTGTCGCCGGTACATTTAATATCTAAGTCAAACAGGCCGTGACGCTTGATTTGATCGATCATATGATCCAAAAACGGTACACCTGTATCGACCACGCCTTGACCTGTCCCATCAAGATTAACGGTACATTTAACTTGTGTCTCGGCCGTGTTACGCTCAACGGTAGCAGTACGTACTGGGCGGCCATGTAAGTTTAAGTTCTGTGGTTGGTTTTGGTCAGATGTCGTTGTTGAATTGGCGGTCATGGCTACTCTCTATCAATTAAAAGCAAACAATAAAAATAGGCCTAATAATAAGCCCAGTGGATTCTAAACATAACAACAATAAGAGATAAATATTACCAACTGATGATTAAACAAGAACCATCATCAGTCGCTATCAAATAAAAAACTGGTAACCTCTTCATTATCTTCAATAAAAGCTGAGATAATATAAATATATAGGCTACTACCCTCATCATAGCAAACCCGAACCACTCCTGCCACGGTCAAGGCGCAAACCAAGCACAAAATTGCTTTATTCTGCTAAAATAGTATGTTCAGTATTATCAATCATGGCCGCGCCTGCCCTAATCATCCTGCGCTATATCATATTATAGGAACCGACTATGCCTTTAGAAGCAATAGCCATCAACCGCTTGGACGCTCCACTGATCAAAAAGCCAACACGGGAACATGAGCTGTCTGAGCGCTTACAAGCCATGTATGACGCTGATGATGCCCATCCTAGTGGCAGCGAAGTGCTAAGCATCATTAAGCAAGGGTTTGGGCGTGGTCAGACACTCTACGTCGGGATGTTTAATGACAAGCCCATCGCTGCAGTCGCTTGTTTCGATGACGGACAGACCAATGCCAAACGTCTGCAGTATTTGACTGTACATCCGCAAAATAAAGGCCGCGCCATTGATGCTAAGTTTATCAAGCTCGTCTACGATGCCGAAATCAAAAAAGGCGTGCGTGAGTTTGTGCCTGTCGATACCGACATTCACCGTATCATGAGCGAGTATGAGCTGCTCAGAGTAAAGGACTAAATAGCCGCTAAACTGCTTTAACTTGGCTTATATTTAAGCATTTATGCACTTTTATCACATATAATGCAAAAACTGCTTGACAGCGGGGCGTATATTTAGTTTAATAGCGCCTCAACGAAGACGGCTCGATAGCTCAGTAGGTAGAGCAACGGATTGAAAATCCGTGTGTCGGCAGTTCGATCCTGCCTCGAGCCACCATTCGTTTACCTTATTCTAAAAAGCCCCAAACATTAAGAGATGTTTGGGGCTTTTTTTATGTGTTTTTTTATAGCTGTTCTATCCTAAAGTAAGCTTACTGCAGATACTTGCTGCTATTGGTACAGTCGTCCACGTAACAACAACTGACAGCGCTCACGTGAGTCCAGCGCATAAATCGTCGCTCGGTAGTCGATACCGTGACGTCCTTCAAAAAACACCACTCGATCGCCTACAGCCAAGAAACAAGAGGTACGGGCATCATAAATAAAGCCATCAATCACAAATGCCAAATCACGATCTGTCTCGCTTACCGTATAGATCTCGCCTTGCGGTATCAAACGCTCAAACCAAGCGCTATGGGCAGCAGAGGGGCTCAGTACACTCAGCGTGAGCAGCACTGTTATGAGTATCATAGGATTAAATGACATCATAGAGTGATTTGTAGCAGACATGCCTTTAGGCTCAGTTATCACGATTTTTACCTACTTCATATTAATAGTATTTACTGTTCAGCTCACATATTACAGGCCAGATGTCACGCTTGTATAACATTTTTGCGCTGTTTTTTAGACGCTAACGCTCAGTATACTCAGTAATAATACAGATAATGGAAAAGTAATATGCGAGAATTTGATTATGATTTGGATTATAAAAACCTAGACCTGCGAGCCCAACCTGAGCTCTATCGTGTCGGTCGTGGTGAGCAAGGGGTATTGTTGGTAGAGCCGTATAAATCTGAGATTTTACCACACTGGCGCTTTGCGACACCTGATATTGCCGCCAAAAGTAGCGAGACGATTTATCAGATGTTTTTGGATTATTTAGCCGATGATGATTTCGTCGGTGCCGATATGGCACGCAAATTTATTCAGATGGGCTATACTCGTGCTCGCCGTTATGCCAATCATAAAGGCGGCAAAAAATATAAAGGACCTGTGCCTGAGGATAAAAAAGGCCAAAGCGGCGCCCATGGGCGTGAAGAGCTGCCACGACAACAAGAAGATCCCATCAAAGCGGAGTCTGCCCGAATATTTAAACAAAAATGGGATCTGTGCCGCAAAAATGACACCTATTTAAAAATGAAAAAAGAACATCGAGAGCGCTATAAAGAGGTTGAATAGCATACCGTCTATTCACCTTGAGAGCAGTAGCGAGCTTTTATAGTCGATGCACTTTAAAAAGAACATAGCGCTACTGGGGTGAATTTTGCGCAGCCTCTGTGTATACAGCACGCAAGTAAAATTTATACCAGTAGAGCGCTTAAACTTATGTAACAGTTTTATTTTCAACTGACTATATAGTCGATACTAAATAAAATGGATACGTTATCTAATAATGCCAAACAGCTGTAGTAACCGTTAGTTTTAATGGCTTGCTGTGCTATGGTAATAGTGGTTAACCACTTAACACTGCAAATGTATACCAAAAAAACAAATGACTAACCTGGTGCGAGGAAAAATGAATAAGCAGCTTTTGATTTTTGACTTCGATGGTACGCTAATCGATAGCGTGCCAGACTTGGCTGATGCAACCAACATCATGCTCGCTCAGCTCGGTAAAGACATCTACCCTCTCGCTACCATACGCAATTGGGTCGGTAATGGCTCAAGGATGTTGGTCGAGCGGGCCTTAGTAGGCAAAATAGAAGTGTTAGCAGGTGAGGTGACTCAAGCAGAAGCGGATCATGCTGAGCAGCTGTTTCTAGAGGCCTATAGTAATATTGAAACCAGTAAAACTGTCGCCTATCCTGATGTCGATACGGGCCTGCAAAAGCTGCATGGTGCTGGCTTTACACTAGCATTAGTGACCAACAAACCAATCCGATTCGTCCCCAAAATCTTGCAGTCTTTTGGTTGGCAGGGCTTGTTTAGCGAGGTCTTGGGCGGTGACAGCCTATCCACCAAAAAGCCCGATCCGACACCGCTTTTATATGTCTGTGACAAACTTGGTGTCATGCAAGACAAGGCGGTGATGATCGGCGATTCAAGAAACGATATTTTGGCAGGACAGCGGGCTGGTATAGATACTATCGGACTGTCTTATGGCTATAACTACGGGCAAGACATTCGTGAACTCAATCCCACCGAAGCGTTTGATGACTTTGTGACTTTGGTTTCTTTCCTACTACACACATAAGTAAATCAGCCGCTATGCTATCTACAATTCTTTAAGACTGTCACGAGACCTTGAGTATGACTGTACCTAGCGACATCACCATCGCCCAAAATACCACCTTACAATCAATCACCCTCATTGCTGAAAAGCTTGGTTTATCAACTGTCAATATAGAGCCTTATGGGCATTATAAAGCAAAAATAAACCCCACTGATGTGTTTGCCATGCCGGCTAAAAGCAAGCAAAGCAAATTAATATTGGTCACTGCTATCAACCCAACACCCGCTGGTGAAGGTAAGACCACGGTTACGATTGGCCTGGCTGATGCATTAAATCGCATTCATCAGCAAGAAAAAAGCGGTGAGAGAACAACAGTTGCCATACGTGAGCCATCCATCGGCCCAGTGTTTGGGATTAAAGGTGGCGCAGCTGGCGGCGGTTATGCGCAAGTCCTACCTATGGAAGACATCAATCTGCACTTTACTGGAGACTTTCACGCCATTGGAGCAGCAAATAACCTATTGGCAGCGCTGATTGACAACCATATCTACCAAGGTAATACGCTCAACATCGACCCAAAACAAGTGTTTTGGCGACGAGCAGTGGATATGAATGATCGCCAGCTGCGTAATATTATCAGCGGCATTGGCAAAACCACAGACGGTGTGATGCGTGAAGATGGCTTCGATATCACTGTCGCCTCTGAAGTAATGGCTATCTTTTGCTTAGCGACAGACTTGAGCGACTTAAAACAGCGTTTAGGTAATATTTTAGTTGCTTTTAACCACCGCAAACAGCCCATTTATGCCAAAGATCTCAATGCTCATGGCGCTATGGCAGTGCTTCTAAAAGAAGCTATCAAGCCCAACCTAGTACAAACCATTGAGGGTACACCGGCCATCGTCCATGGCGGACCATTTGCCAATATTGCCCACGGCTGTAACTCTGTCATTGCTACCCGCGTTGCCATGCATCTGGCCGACTATACCCTTACTGAGGCAGGTTTTGGCGCTGATCTTGGTGCGCAAAAATTCTGTGACATTAAGTGTCGCTTGTCAGGACTGACGCCAGATGCGGCCGTTATCGTCGCCACCATCAGAGCGTTGAAATACAATGGTGGGGTCGCTAAAGACGAGCTAACGACTGAAGACTTGCCAGCACTTGAGCAAGGTCTGCCAAATCTGATGAAGCATATCGAAAACATGCAAGATGTCTATGGACTGCCCGTAGTCGTTGCCATCAATCAGTTCGCCAGTGATACCGACGCTGAGATTGATCTGGTACGACAAGCCTGCCTATCCAGAGGCGTAGAAGTCGCGCTGACGCAAGTGTGGGAAAAAGGCGGTGCTGGCGGTGAAGAGTTAGCCAACACTTTACTTAAACTGCTCAATGATAATAGTCATAAACCTAGCCAATTTCGCTTGGCTTACGACAGTGACAACAGCATTGCTGATAAAATTCGCACGATTGCTCAAAAGGTCTATGGTGCCGATGACATCGATATCAGTCGCTCAGCCATGGCCAAAATACGTCGCTTAGAGGCTCTAAACCTTGATAAGATGCCAGTATGTATCGCCAAGACTCAGTACTCTTTGAGTGATGATACCAGACGCCTTGGACGACCAACTGGCTTTGATATTCATGTACGTGATATCAGTATTTCATCTGGTGCTGGATTTATCGTGGTGATCTGTGGTCCTATTATGAAAATGCCCGGTCTGCCCAACCGTCCTTCTGCTGAGCATATTGATTTAGATGACAAGGGGAATATCATTGGTTTATTTTGAATAAGCCTACTTGCATGTGTACTCCGCTGCCTACCCCTCTCGATATTTAATACTTATATTCAACCCTATCTTTAATTATTCTCATTTCACTGTTGCTACCTATTAAATTTTATGATTCAACCTTTTTATCTCCAAAAACAGCCTCTATCTTTGTATATTTTATGTACATACAAAAAAACCAGCAAACTCAGTAATTCATGATCCATCTCTACCTTAATTGTGAGTATATTTATTCACAATTAAGGTGAATCTTAGTTATTACCCTATAAGTCATTGTTTTACATTGTTTTATAAAAATATTTTTTATTATTATATATTTAAAAATATTAACAATGGACACCTGTACAACATCTCTGTAGGTTATTTAAACTTTTGTAAATATATACAGCTAATAAGTTAATAATCAAGCAAGAGTAGCGAAATAGTCTTATCTTAGAAATAGTAAACATAAGTTAAAAAAACAGTAAGTACCATAAAGCCCAGCATATATTGATAACTTACAAAGCATAAAATAAACCAATATAGGTCATGACCATAAAACAGTCATAACCATACTTTGTATACCAAGGATGGTGTACATGGGAGAATCGCTTCTCTACCATCCTTCCTATTATCAACTTATACCACGGCGCCATAAAAGCGAATTTTATATTGAGTGATATTTAAGCTTTTATGATTGTTTTATATTACTTTTTTTAATTTTGATAGCCACTATATGCCAGCTATATGAGGATATTATGAAGCCACTCTCTGTGATGTTGTCGATGCTTGCCATCGGTATCACCTCTAGCGCCGCAATGGCTCAAGGTGCAAGTGTTCCTAGTGCGAACTTACCCAATGTCAGCCCAGCCAATAGTGATTTGGTCAATAAGGGGGCATATATTGCACGTGCCGCCGACTGTATGGCATGCCACCGTGAAGACTATACCGGCGGTGTAGCCATCGAAACCCCTATGGGCAGTATCTATGCCACCAATATTACCCCCTCTAAACGTTATGGTATTGGCAACTATACTGAAGCAGATCTAAAAAAGGCGCTGCAAAAAGGACGTGCGCCTGATCACATGCTATATCCAGCCATGCCTTACCCTTCTTACAATAGTATGACTGATGAAGACATTAGTGCGCTATTTGCTTATCTGCAGACAGTACCCGTCTATGATCAGGCACCCGATTATAAAACGGATCTACCCTTTCCCTTTAATATTCGCACGCTCATGCTGGGCTGGAATGTGCTTAATATACCTGCTACCACCCCACGTGAGGGTCTAACTGAAACCCAGCAACGTGGTGAGTATTTAGTGGATACTTTGGGGCATTGTGGTACTTGTCATACACCACGTAATAGTACGATGGGCTTTGATACCAGTAAGTATTTATCAGGAGCACCACTTGGGTCATGGTATGCACCAAATATTACCCCTGATAAATCTAGCGGTATCGGCAGTTGGAGCGAGCAAGATATTGTCACTTATTTACGTACCGGTGAGCTTGATCAACGCGCCTTTGCTGGTGGTCCTATGGGAGAGGCCGTCGCTCACAGTACTCGCTACCTAAAGAATGAGGACTTAGGAGCCATTGCTTCTTACCTAAAAGCAGTGCCTGCCATTCAGACGGATGATAAGGTCACTGCAGTCGATGCCTCACGCTTACCCAGTCCAATAAATGAGTCAATCACTCATGATTTGGTCGCCCAAAAGAGATATTTGGCTGAGGCTAAAGCAGAGGTAGCGAATGGTAGTCACTCACCTGAAGCTTTATATTTGGCCACCTGTGCCAGCTGTCATGGCGTTGATGGTTATGGTCAGCCTGATGCTCAGTACTCGCCTATCGTCGGTTTAAGTAGTATTCGCCGTGAAAAACCTGATGCGTTAGTCAATATGATTTTGCACGGGATAGAAGGCAGTACCAATACCTCGCCCATCATGCCAGGGTTTGCTGATGAGCTAAATGACGAGCAAGTGGCCAGTATCGCCAACTATGTCCGCATCAACTTCGGTGGTTTGACCAGTAGTGATGTGGATGCAGCTGATGTCAATCGTATCGCAGTGGGCGTAGACCAAAGACCGTTTTTGATCAAATACGCAGGCCTACTGGCAGTTATCGGTATTATTGTCGCCCTTGTCATCGTCTTCTTTATTATTCGGGCTATTGTACGCAGTAGACGTCATCAATAAGACAAGTTTTTGCTAAAAATGATTTGATAATAAAATTTAGGGTCACTGACATAACGGTAAATAAAAAGACAAACCATAATAACTGAACGTCATACCAAAAGGACATGGAAATGAAAGACATGAAAGATATGCTTCAATCACCCACACGGCGTCAACTGCTCTCGATGATCGGTAAAACAGCCGGAGCAACCGCCATGTATCAGGCAATGACCACTTTAGGGTTTGCCTCAGAATCTACCTTCAAAGAATCTATGGACTTAGAAGGTGCGCCTCCTGGTGCCAGTATTGTCATCCTTGGTGCAGGTCTTGGCGGCCTAACTGCCGCCTATGAGCTGCGTAAAGCAGGCTACGATGTCAAAGTACTTGAGTATCAAAACCGTGGCGGTGGTCGCTGCTGGTCGCTAAACGGTGGGGAAAAATATACTGAGCTTGGCGGCGAAGAGGTCACTTGTGACTTTGAAGAGGGTAACTATTTGAATGGTGGTCCATGGCGCTTGCCAAGCCATCATTATGCTGTGTTTCACTACTGCAAAAAGTTTGGCGTAGAGCTGCAACCCTTTATTCAGACCAACGACCGTGCTTACTTGCATCGTACTGACCACTTTAATGGGGTGCCGCAGCGTCTGGGCGATGTCAAAAATGACATCAGAGGTCATGTCTCTGAGCTGCTATCAAAATCTGTAAATGTCGGCGGGCTCGATCGCTCAGTCAATAGTGAAGATAAAGAAAAACTGCTAGAAGGTTTGCGAGGCTGGGGTGTCCTTGATAAGGACTTTCGCTACCGTGCTAGTAATGCAACGACCAAGCATCGTGGCTTTAGTGTTTTTCCAGGTGGCGGCTTAATGCCAAATGCACAGCCCTCAAAACCGCTACCCATTAGCGAGATATTAAGTTCAGGCATGTGGGCGGATATTTACGGTGAGCATACCACCTACGGTCACCAGCCTACCATGTTTCAGCCCGTTGGCGGGATGGAAAAAATCGGTGAAGCATTCACCCGTGAATGTGCTGATATGATTGAGTTCAATGCCAAAGTCACTAAGATTCATCAAGATGACAGTGGCGTAACGGTCAATTATGTCGATAGCAATAATCCAGAAGGCCCAATGAAAACCGTACGTGCCGACTGGTGTATCTGTAATATTCCCCTAACGGTATTGACCCAGATTGATATCAATGTCTCAAAACCCATGAAACAAGCGATGGCAGCAGTGCCTTACGACACCTCCTATAAAGTAGGGTTAGAGTTTAAGCGCCGCTTTTGGGAAGAGGACGAATGGATCTATGGCGGTGTCACCTATACTGACATGCCGATCAGACAAATTTCCTATCCATCCGGCAATATGTTTAAAGATGGCACGGGCGTACTGCTAGGGGCGTATGGCTTCGGCGCTACTTCTTATAAGTTTAATACCTTGACGCCGCAAGAGCGTATCAATGTAGCGCTTGCCTACGGTAAGTATATTCATCCACAGTATCCAAAAGAGTTCCGCTCGGGCACTTCGGTAGTATGGCACCGCATTCCTTGGACTTTAGGATGTTATGGTATTTGGAGTGACTCTAGTCGTGATCAACATTACGATACGCTTTGTAGTATCGACAACCGTATCGTGCTGACGGGCGAACATTGCTCACACATTCCTGCTTGGTTAGAAGGCGCTATTTTGTCTGGTTTAGATACTGCCAATCGCCTACACAAAAAAGCCAAAATGCTTGGTTAGTTTATTTAGCACAACCAAGCCATTATAACGATGTGGTTCAACTTATAACGATAAAAATTCAGAGGCAATCATGGACAATACAATCATGGAAAGCATGAAATCCAAAGCAGTTGCGCTCCTGTTGCTAAGTTTAGGCAGCATCACTGCATTATCAGGTTGTAGTCAGCGAGCAGATGATGCTGAGACAGTGGCAAGCAAACAAGAACAAGAGGCAGCGCAAGCGCTAGACTATCAAGAGAGCCGTAATACTGGCGCTTGGGGCGGTGTCTATATGACCCGTGAAGAGCTGCGAGCGCCTAAAGTCAATATCGTTGATGCGAGCTCACTACCAAGTATGGCAAACGACCCCGACCTTACTGAATGGGAAGCTAAGTTCGAAGGCACCAATGCTTTTGTGACGACCGACGGCAAAAAGCTCTATCATGACTCCTGTGCTGGCTGTCATATGCATGAGGGTGAAGGGGCATTTGGTGCAGGCTACTATCCACCACTGGCCAATAACAGCAAGATGGAGTCCAAATATTATACCATCAACATCTTAATCAATGGCTTCCGTGGTATGCCCTCGTTCCATACGATGATGAATGATGAGCAGATGGCAGCAGTCACTCAGTATGTGATGAATGAGCTTAATGATTTTGATGAAACCGTAACTGCTGAAGATGTAGAAAAATTAAGACATGCTAAGCCGCCAAATGCAGACCCCAGTGTCTAACCCGTTTGGTATATTGATCCTCGGCATGACGCTTAGTAGATATTCACTTACTACGATAGCTCAATGCCTCGGATACATGAGCGCTAGTAATGTCATTGCTAGCAGCAAGATCGGCAATCGTCCGTGCCACACGTAGTACACGATGATAACCACGAGCAGACAAGTTAAGGCGTTGCTGAGCCATCTGTAACAACTGCTGCTCTGCCTCTCCTAGCTTTATAAACTGATCAAGCTCGCTCGGACTGAGCTCATTATTGACCTTTTTTTGTCGTGACAGTTGTCGCTCATGTGCCTCTGCCACCCGAGTACGTACTTGTTCGGAAGCTTCACCAGCTTGACTGTTTTGTAAATCAGCAATAGGTAGTGCAGGAACGGTAATGTGTAGGTCAATCCTATCTAATAGCGGTCCTGAGAGCTTATCTTGATAACGCTTGATTTGCTCAGGACGACAGCGACAGCGCCCTGAGCCATCCCCATCATAGCCACACGGACAAGGGTTCATCGCCGCCACCAGTTGAAAGTTGGCTGGAAAGGTCATCTGTGAGTTGGCACGACTGATGGTGATTTGCTTGGCCTCAAGCGGCTGACGCAATACTTCTAATACCGTACGATCAAACTCTGGTAATTCATCGAGAAACAAAACGCCCTTGTTCGCAAGGGTAATCTCGCCAGGTTTGGGGCGTGAACCCCCTCCGACCAAAGCCACGGCTGATATAGTGTGATGGACTTGGCGAAAGGGTCGAGTGCCATAATCATAGTCGCTGTCTGCCACTGAGTAGGTACTGGCAACCTCTAATGCATCTTCGTCACTTAAATCAGGTAGGATAGTCGGTAGCCGCGATGCCATCAAGGTCTTGCCCGAACCTGGCGGCCCTGTGAATAATAGCGAATGACCACCTGCAGCGGCGATCTCCAAGGCTCGTCTAGCATGGTGCTGACCTTTGACATCGGCCAAGTCTACTTTATAGCCTACGTGCTGTGGAGTTGCACTGGGTAGGACTGCCTCCAAACTCTCATAAGCGCCGCTTGGATCAGTCAACGCCTGTAGATGGTCACAAACTGCTTTGAGACTCTGAGCGCCTAATATCCCTACTCCCTCGACCCGGCTGGCTTCTGCACCATTATCTATCGGTACGATTAACTGCACTGTTTGTCTTGGCTCACTCAGTTGTGGGTCATTGATTTTTGATGCTTGCACTGCCTGTGCCGCCAACGCCTCTGCTTTTATCGCTCGAGCGACAGCCAAGCTGCCTGTCACTTGCCGCAGATTGCCATTTAGCGCCAGCTCACCGATAAACTCAAACCCTGACAACACTTCTGGCTCTAACTGCCCACTGGCGGCCAAGATACCAATGGCTATCGGCAAGTCTAGCCTTGCGCCATCTTTTGGCAGGTCTGCTGGTGCTAAGTTAATCGTCAAGCGGCGATTGGGAAATTGAAATCCTGAATTTAAAATCGCCGAGCGCACTCTATCTTTGCTTTCACGTACGGCCGCTTCTGGCAGACCTACGATAGTAAGCGCTGGCAAGCCTTGTGATAAATGCACCTCAATGATGACTTTTGGCGCATGCAGGCCAACGACGGAGCGAGTATAGACTTGAGCAAACGACATGAGCGTGTCCTGATAGTAAGAATCTTGATAATAGAGTATTCATTAACTGTGCGCAAATAGTGTGCTTTATTATTTAGAATAATAATAGATTTTGAGTGGTAAAATTAAAACATAAGACAGTCGATTCAAATATAAGATTCTGAGAATTTCTATGAGTGACATTAACTATAAACATTATCTTGAGCAGTTGGGATTTACAGAGTCAGAGATTAATCAGTCGCTTACTCCTGACTTGGACACTCTAAAACGGTTACAGTTAGCACATTTAACACAATATGCCTTTCAAAGCGTCACCACCATTTTGGACAGACCCGTTGACCTAAAAGAAGAGACAATCTATGACAAGTTAGTGGTGCGAGGTTTAGGCGGCTACTGTTATGAGCTCAATGGTCTATTTTTATCTTTGCTGCGCCATTTGGATTATGAGGCACGTATTATCACGGGCATCGTGATTATAAACAACCAACTCGAGCCCCGTAATGCTCGCACTCATATGGCATTGGTGGTGACTATTGATAAACAAAATTATTTGGTCGATGTAGGTTTCGGTGGTCTAGTGCCCAGTGCACCTCTATTGTTTTCCTATCATCAAGAAAATCAACAATCTGGCGAGCAAAAGAACAACGCTCAGCCCGAGCCACAGATACAAACCACGCCGCATGGACGCTATAAAATCATTAAGGATGACAGCTTTGATAATCAAACTGAGAATCCGATACTCCCCCATACTCGAGTAAATTATGAGCGCTATATCTTATGCTGCGAAGTCAAAGCAGAGTGGCAGATGCTCTATGTTTTTGATCTATTACCGCAAACTCAAATAGATATGGTTGTCGGTAGTTGGTACATCTCCACTTATCCTAAATCGCCTTTTAAAAGTAGGCTTATGGCTTCAAGGCTTGATAAACATGGTATCAGGCATACGCTGTTAAATAATAAATATCAGCGTCATCAGTTGGGAGAAGCCAGTAAAAGTACTATTCTAGAAGACTTGGATACCCTATTGACCCAGCTAAAGGAGGTGTTTTTGATAGATATTACCAGTACCCTCACTTCAGATGAGCAACTAAAACTGCAGCGTTTTTTAGAGAATCATCCATAAATAATACTCTATAGAACCCACCAGCCACCACAATATCAACAAGGATTTGCTATACTAAACACTATCTATTCAACCATGACTTACTACCAAGTAGACGATCGATATTTAGATATTAATACCAACAATAACAAGTACTTAGTATTATTTATCTCATGGGCGTTTGAAATAGTAAGCGGGTAAAATAAGGAGTACCGTATGACTGAATACTCAGAGAGTCTGATCAACGATCAGCAACCCACCACTGTCCGTCCTGTTGTCGAGCCAAACAACCCTTATGCGAGTACTCGCGGTAGTCTAGCCAGCAAACAGCTACCGAGCTTTGATGAAGCGATTATCAATAAATACAACCGCTCAGGACCACGCTACACTTCCTATCCGACCGCTTTAGAGTTTTCACCGATGCCAGAGGGGCTTGAAACAGACATCCTTCAAAACCGTGAAGCCCGTGCACCGCTATCCTTGTATTTTCACATTCCATTCTGTCGTCATCTCTGCTACTACTGCGCTTGTAATAAAATCATCACCAAAAAGAACAGCGACTCAGGGGACTATCTACAATACCTCATCAAAGAAGTTCAGCATAAGCGTCGCTTATTGGC
The DNA here is from genome assembly GCF_017498085.1 of Psychrobacter coccoides. Classification (GTDB taxonomy): domain Bacteria; phylum Pseudomonadota; class Gammaproteobacteria; order Pseudomonadales; family Moraxellaceae; genus Psychrobacter; species Psychrobacter coccoides. The sequence continues at coordinate 53,349 of NZ_JAGBKM010000011.1, read as the reverse complement.
TGTACCAGAAGGCAGCAGCAAACCACTGGTTAAACAGCTACATTTAGGCGGCGGGACGCCAACCTTCTTAAGTGATGAAGAGATGGTACAACTGTGGGGGTTTTTGCAGACTCAATTTGAGTTTTTACTTGAAGACCAAGGCGACTACTCAATCGAAATCGACCCACGTGAGCTGGGTGACAATACCCTAAAGACTCTACGCAATCTTGGTTTTAACCGAGTCAGCTTAGGGGTACAAGATTTAGACGAGACCGTACAAATCGCAGTCAATCGTGTGCATTCAGCGGAGCTTATTGAAAACGTACTCAATGAAGCACGTGATTTGGGCTTTCACTCTATCAATCTTGATCTGATTTATGGTTTGCCGCATCAGACGCCTGTGACTTTAGATAAAACGGTACGTCGCATTATTGAGATGTCACCAGATCGCTTGTCCGTGTTCAACTATGCACACCTGCCAGAGCGCTTTAAAGCCCAACGCCAAATCAAAGACGAGGACTTGCCAAGTCCAGCAGACAAACTAAAAATGCTTGGTAATACCATCAACACACTGACCGAAGCGGGCTATCAGTATATCGGTATCGATCACTTTGCCAAGCCTGATGATGAGCTGGCTGTCGCACAGCGTGAAGGCAAGTTGCATCGTAACTTTCAAGGCTATACCATCATGGGCGATTGTGACCTGTTAGGCTTTGGCGTGTCCTCTATTAGTCAAATCGCCAATGCCAATACCCGCTATATCCTACAAAACAATACTGATTTACAAGCTTATCAAGCCAATATAGAAGCGGCACAAAGTAACCCTACTGTCATGCCTGCAGTCAAAGTGATCAAAACCTCTATCAAAGATCGCTTGCGTGAATACGTGATTATGAATCTGCTCTGTCACGACTATATCGACTTTAAAGACGTCAATCAAAAATTCGGTATCGATGCCATTACTTACTTTATTGAAGAAATAGAGCAGTTGGGTGACATGCAGAAAGATAAGCTCATCGATATGGACGCAGCGGGTATTCGTGTGTTGCCAAAAGGTCGCCTGCTGGGTCGTAACGTGGCCATGGTGTTTGATGAATACCTCGATAAAAAGCACAAAAACCGCTTTTCTAAAGTGATTTAGGTCACATAATCTCTAAAGACAAAAAGACCTCAAGTGAGGTCTTTTATGTTTGATACACATGTATAGTTGATACATTTTAAAACTGATACCGTGCTACTGGGATAAGTTTTGTGCCGCCTTTGGAGTGCGAAGCGCACAGCAAGCAAGGAAAATTTGTACCAGTAGCATGACAATAAAAACGTATTGATTTTATTTCGAATTGACTCTATTTATCTTTTATACTTTTAGCTTGTCGCCTACCATTCCTTTGACCGTACTTAAGATGTCCGCAGGCAATACTACCATCTTAGCATTATCAGATTCAGACAGATGCTGGATTGACTTAATATACTGTTCACCCAGTAGATAGACAATCGGCATCTCTTCATCGCCCATTGCCGCTGTGATCAAGCGAATAGATTCCTCTGAGCCCTTGGCCAGTACGACTTGCGCTTCAGCATCTCGGCGTGAGGCTTCTAGTCGACCATCTGCCTCTAAGATAGCGGCTTGTTTTTGACCATCGGCACGGGTCACGGTAGCACGACGCAAACGCTCTGCCGCTGCCTGCTCTTCCATCGATGCTTGCATGGTATTAGAAGGATTGATGTCTTGAATCTCTACCGTCTTTAGGGTGATACCCCAATCAGAGATATCCTCCGAGATGGCCTGTTTGAGTAGCGCTTTGATCTCATCACGGCTAGATAAGGCATTATCTAAATCCATCTCACCGATGATTGAACGTAACGATGTCTGTACCAAATTACGAATACCATACTCATAATCCTCGATACCATATACCGCTTTATCAGGGCGTACAATATTGATATAAGCAACAGCGTTGGCGATAATCACCACGTTGTCACGAGTAATCACCTCTTGCGAGGGAATGTCGAGGACGATATCTTTAGTCGTGACCTTATAGGCGATTCTATCTATAAAAGGAATAATAATACTAAACCCAGGCTCTAGGGTTTGTTGATACTTACCCAGTCGCTGAACCACCCATTTATAGCCTTGTGGTACGATACACACCCCTTTATACACCGTAAAGACGACTAGAGCTGCTAATACCAACATCACGATACTAACGCCATTCATGCTATTTATCACACTATTCATAAAGCTCTCCTTGAGCCATTTATTTTTCCTAATTATTCTATCGTATGTCTGGTTGTACAGTCAGCTGCCTTTATGATGCTATATCAGCATTAAGTTATGTCAGGTCACAGCTTTAATCCATCAGCGATCATTAAACTTCTTATTCAGGCGAGCTCTATCCAAGTTTTCTTTACTCAAGCTCAGCTTGCTTTGCTCAACTTTACGGCGATTGATTTCACTGGATCTCAAATCATTGATATTGGGCCGATTAGTAACGACAGGTGCTGAAATACGTTTGGTAGGCGCAACGACCAACTCATTCCCGGTAATGTCAGTCACGACCACTCGATCACCTACCTCGACAGTATCGTCGATGGTACGACAATCCCACTCATCAGCGCCCACGATAGGCACATTGAAGCGTACACGCCCAGAGACACCGTCTTGCGGCTTGACAACGATCATACCTGTTTCACCGATAATGACTGTCCCCCCTAACCCAGCTTTGGTACGATCTACCGATAGTGGTTTGATATATTTGACCCAAGCAAACATAAATATCACAGATAAGACCAACCAAATAATAACTTGAATAAATAGAGGTACGGGTAACAGCCAAGATAAAGCCGCAACGATAACCGCCGCAGTACCAAACCATAGGCTAGCAAAGGTTGGAATGAACATCTCAGCAATCATGAGCAGCAGACCTAACACCAGCCAGTGCCACGGCTCGATCATATAGATAGTCTCAATCATGGTTACATCCTCTCTTTTATTCTTACTTACCAATGTAGCATAATTTTTTTATTAATATTATCTTAAAAATCAATAATATACTATAAGTTATGGTTCTCAATATATAGAAAAACAAATAGTTATATAGAATAATAAGCAAAAAAAAACGACCGCCTAAGCGATCGTTTTTTATAGGTAATAAGTTACTGACTAGATATTTAGAACTTTAAGTGTGCACCAACAGTCCATAGATCTGCATCGCTACCCAACTTGTCATATTCAGCTTCTACACTGAAATCTGAGTTCACTGCATAACCTAGACCAACACCACCAGCTAAACTAGTATCTTTGTCTTTGCCATTGTAAGAGACTGGAACAGCACCTGTTGCTTTTACTTCAGTTCTGGCAACACCTAATTTACCTTTGGCATATAGTGCAGTGTTTGGGAACATATAGCGGTAAGTACCGTATGCACCATAAGTCTTGGCGTCAATATCGCCGCCTCTATAGTCAGCGTCATCTGAACCTAAGTACTCGACTTCCATACCAAAGTTAGGATCGAAGTTGTAACCAGCATAGACACCATAAGCGGTTGGCTTGTCTGCACCACTATAATCTAAGTCGAACTGACCCGCTTTGATACCGACATAAGGCTGACCAACATAACCGCTACCATAAGAGACAGCTGCTTGTGCGCCTACGCTAACTAAAGAACCAACAGCAAGTGCTAATAGAGTTTTTTGTAAAGTTTTCATTATTATCTCCTTAAAAAAGACTTTTGACAAACAAGTTATTTATTTATTGCTACTGATAAAAAGTAGCCCCATCGCCTTGTTTGCTAACGATGCATATATAGTAACAAAGTATTTCGATCACTGTGTCAGTGTTTAATAGCATGACAGTTAAGTTTTGCAATCATATGTCAGCTGCTGGGTTACAAAGGTCGAGATATGAAATGTCTTGTTACATTGCTGGCTTTGTTTTTAATTTTATGTCCACTTTTATCATTTAATAAACATATTTAATAGACGATAAGACAGCGTTAATATGCTTGTATATCTAGATATAGCTATAGTGAATCCTAAATAAAAAGAGTACAGCTATAATATAGTCAGCTGAATGTAAAACTGTTATGGATTTAAATGCGCTACTGGTATCTATTTTATAGTAGATCGATTATATATACGTCTTGATACCACAATAAAAAACGCACTCCGTAGAGTGCGCTTTTTCTTAACGATGTTCAACAATCAGCAGTTAGTGCTTATTTTTTGTCTTCATCAACTTCAGTAAACTCAGCATCAACCACATCATCGTCGGCTTGGCTATTATCGGCTGCATCCGCACCTTGTTGGAACTGGTTTGGATCCATACCTTCAGCGCCTGCACCAGCTTCACCGTAGATCTTCTGGCTGATTGGTAAGAAAGCATTGTCTAGCGCTTCAAGCTTAGCTTTGATGTCATCGTGATCATCTTCTTTAGTCGCTGCTTCAAGCTCAGAGATGGCAGTCTCTACTGTTGATTTTTCATCTTCAGTGACTTTATCTTCTGCTTCTTTTAGTGCTTTTTGCACCGCATGGATACGGCCGTCTGCTTCGTTACGTACTTGCGCTAGATTAGCGAATTTCTCGTCTTCAGCGGCATTCGCTTCTGCGTCTTGTACCATTTGCTCGACTTCTTCATCCGATAGACCAGAGTCTGCTTTGATCTGGATGCTCTGTGCTTTACCAGTACCTTTGTCCGTCGCTGAGATGTTCATGATACCGTCAGCGTTGATGTCAAAGGTGACTTCGATTTGTGGCATACCACGTGGTGCTGGTGGAATATCCGTTAAGTCAAAGCGGCCAAGCTGTTTGTTTTGGTTGGCGATTTTACGCTCACCTTGATAAACCTGAATCGTTACTGCCGGCTGGTTGTCTTCTGCCGTTGAGAATACCTGTGATTTCTTGGTTGGAATCATGGTGTTTTTCTCAATGATTGGCGTCATCACCCCACCCATTGTCTCAATACCTAGTGTCAATGGCGTTACGTCAAGTAGTAGTACGTCCGTTTTGTCGCCAGACAGTACTGCACCTTGAATGGCTGCACCGGCTGCTACAGCTTCATCAGGGTTCACGTCTTTACGTGGCTCTTGACCGAAGAACTCTTGTACTTTTTTCTGTACCAGTGGCATACGCGTCTGACCACCGACTAAGATCACGTCATCGATATCGCCGTTTTTAAGGCCAGCATCTTCTAGAGCGATCTTACATGGGCCTAGAGTACGTTGTACTAGATCTTCAGTTAGGCTCTCAAGCTTAGAGCGACTGAGGGTAATCACCAAATGCTTAGGACCACTGCTATCAGCAGTGATGTATGGCAAATTCACTTCAGTACTTTGGGCACTTGATAGTTCTATCTTGGCTTTTTCGGCCGCTTCTTTTAGACGCTGCATCGCAAGCGAGTCGCCTTTTAGGTTGACGTCTTGCTCTTTTTTGAATTCATCGACCAGATAGTCAATCAACGCTGAGTCAAAGTCTTCACCACCTAGGAAAGTATCACCGTTGGTTGATAGTACTTCGAACTGCTGCTCGCCATCAACGTCAGCGATTTCAATAATCGAGATATCAAACGTACCACCACCTAAGTCATAAACAGCAACTGTGCTATCGCCTTGCTTTTTGTCCATACCATAAGCAAGCGCTGCGGCTGTTGGTTCGTTAATAATACGTTTGACATCAAGACCGGCAATTTTACCCGCATCTTTAGTTGCTTGACGTTGTGAGTCATTAAAATAAGCGGGTACAGTGATTACCGCTTCAGAGACGCTTTCACCTAGGTAGTCTTCTGCTGTTTTTTTCATTTTTGTTAGAATTTCAGCAGAAACTTGTGGTGGCGCTAGCTTTTTGCCATTAACTTCTACCCAAGCATCACCATTGTCTGCTTTGGCAATTTTGTATGGCACCATGCCGATGTCTTTTTGTACTACTTTATCATCGAAACGACGACCAATCAGACGCTTAATTGCAAAAAGTGTATTTTTTGGGTTGGTGACCGCTTGACGTTTGGCTGATTGGCCAACCAGTGTCTCGCCATCTTTATAAGCGACGATAGAAGGTGTGGTACGCGTACCTTCAGCGTTTTCGATGATTTTAACGCTATCGCCTTCCATTACTGCAACACATGAGTTGGTTGTACCCAAATCAATACCAATAACTTTACCCATAATTCATTACTCCAGATTTATTTTGATAGGTTCATGTTTGTATTATTTACTAGCCAGCCACACTGGCTAAACTGTCTATCCGCCTTAAAACTGAGCTTTCAAAATTCATATCAATGTTCTTAAACTCATATCAATAGATTCATCTAACCAGTTTACAAGCAGTTACTTGTTGCTTTATATCGGTTTAAGCCTATGGTTTTTCAAGTCAAGATCAACGCAAAAATCTGCTTTTGTGTGAACTTTTGTGAATACCCTCACTTTTAATAAGGTTTATTCGCTTATTTTCTTTGCTAATCTCACTTGTTAGCCAAGCTTATGAGCTTGCCTTATTGGCCGACGCGAACCATAGCGGGACGCAGTAAGCGACCGTTTAAGCTATAGCCTTTTTGCAAGACTGTACCGACCGTGTCTGCTTCCGCATCGGGATCGATTCCAACCGCTTCATGAAAGTCAGCGTTAAATTTCTCATCTTGAGGATCGATAACCTCAACACCGTTTTTATTTAAAACATCTAATAGCGCTTTGTGTGTTAGCTTGACGCCTTCGGCAACAGGGTCTTTTTCGTCAGCGTTTTCAATGGCACGCTCAAGGTTATCGACGACTTCTAGCAATTCTTTGGCAAATTTTTGCAGCGCAAATTTTTTGCTCTTATCAGCCTCTTGTTCCATGCGTTTTTGTGCATTATAGGCTTCTGCATTCGCTCTAGCAGTGGTCTCACGGGCTTGTTTGACCTCACCTTCTAGCTCAGCAATACGAGCCTCAAAAACATCAATGTCTATCTCATTTTTGATCGTTGCGTCTTCGCCTGAGTTATTTTGTGGATCAAACTCATCCAGCGTTTCTGCTAACACACTGTCTTCACTCTCAATGTTGCTTTGTGCTGCTTTTGGGTTTTTTGTGTCATACTCATGATTAGGATTTTGCTCGCTCATGGTCACTCCTTTTTTGATTTTAATCGCTTATGAATCTCGGATCTGTTGAACAATCTCATCGATACTTAGTTGTTTTGGATGCCAATGTATGTAGTACAGTGATTGAATAGGACAGAGGTTTAGTACTACATTGGCTAATAGCTGATTGATAAAGGTAGTGCGCCTGAATTTCAAGCCTAAACCACAGGTATTTTTCTTGTTGCATGATTATACTGTACGATTTTTAACCAATACTAAGTTTCAGACCAGTCAACGTGTACATACAACAACAAAAAACACAAGAACACCTTACCTATTCCAGATTTTTTACCTTCGCTATCTAAATGATTACTAAATAATACGCAAACTTATGACTTATTGTCTTACTATCATTTCTAATAATATAGCTGACAATGAAAATAACGGCTGCTATCAATGAAAATTTATGAGAGGTGTTATGTCTAACTTACCAGCAATACCGTTGAACACCCTGCTAAATAAAATAATGGAAGCTTTTGATCTGACCGCTTTAGGTCGCCTTAGAAATGATACAGATGAGATAAGTCACCTCGATGAGGCGAAATCTATTAAAGACAAGATCTATAACTACGGCCCTATCGCTGATTATCGGAAGCACACTTTGCATTATGTGATGAAAAGTTTAGGCCACTTGCCTACGCCATTACTCAATAGCTTGATTGAATATTTAGATGGCCCAACCTCCAAACAGTACTTACACGTTGACGCCCATTTGCGCTTAATACTCGCTGTCAATAGTAAGCTAAAAAAACCGTTGCAAATATCACAGATGGCCGAGCTGCGCAAAAAGTTTGCTGTTGACGCCGTGGCCATGCAGTCGCCACAAGTTTGGCGAAAAGCGACCTCTCCGATCAAACATAATCTGAGCCCGCTAAAGTGCGCGTCCAAAAAAAAGCCATCGCAGGTGAACTGGCAAGATGAAACCATTGTCAATGCTGACAACGGCAGTATGAGAGTGCGTTGTTATCACGCAGGTGCTGAGCAGGTAGACTTTCGCAATCAGACCGTGCGTACTACTACAGACAGCCTCTACAATCCTGATGAGATAGTGATGTTATTTTTTCACGGTGGCGGTTTTTGTATTGGTGATGTCGATACGCATCATGAGTTTTGTCACAGCGTCTGTGCCCAAACAGGCTGGCCGATCGTTAGTGTTGATTATCGCTTGGCACCAGAGCACCCCTCTCCAGCAGCATTAAGAGACTGTATCCACGCTTATAGTTGGGTTGTTAAAAACTGTCATAGTCTTGGGGCCTCACCCGATCGTATTGTCATAGCTGGCGATAGTGCGGGAGGTGGGTTGTCGACTTTGATTGCGCAGCAGGTGAGTACACCAACAGAAGAAGCTTGGGCTGACTTGGGCGCTGATGGTCAAACAACCTTTGACCTATTAAAAGCGCTGCCTTCCCCGCTGGCACAACTGCTGTTGTATCCAGTCACTGATGTTGAGAATGACTATCCGAGTTGGGAGCTATATGGCGAAGGTTTATTATTAGAGCATGAGGATGTTGCGATATTTGATGCGGCTTGTTTGGACCATAGCCCTCTACCCCGCCAGCATGTTCTTAACTCGCCAATGTTTGGCAATAACGACCATGTATGTCCCACTTATGTGGTGACAGCAGAGCTAGATGTGTTACGTGACGAAGCCTTCGCTTACGCCAAACAGTTGCACAGTCATGGGGTTAAGGTTAAGACGCACATCGTGCTTGGTGCGCCGCACGGCTTTATCAACTTGATGAGCGTGCATAAAAAACTGGGTGATGAAACCAAACATATCATTGAAGGCTTTAGTAACTTCGCTAGACGGTTAATCAAAAAAGAGAAAAGCGGCTTATCATCATCAGCAAACTCCCTCTAAACAAAGTTATCATAAAAAATTGCTAAGCCTATAGAAGGACACTGGGGAGGCAAAATGGCTTATTTACAGAACCGCCGTCTTTTGCTACTTTTATAACTTCCTCGACGTACATATTAATACTGACCAATCAGCTATTAAGGTACTACTTACCAAAAAACCTACTGGAGAGACCAATGCCGCAAACATCTTACCAAGCTCAAGTCACTAGCAAGGATGCTGCTGATCAATTAGTTGCTGATACTGAAAGTGTACAAGGTGTAAAATGGGTCAACGTTAATATAGATCAAGGTACTATTGTCGTCACGCATAGCGAAGACTATGACGAAGCAGCCTTTAAATCAGCCGCTGGCATTTAATCCTTACTTATTAAAGATTATTCCTCTTTCTGCAAATATCACTGACACTGCAGGTCTTTTTTGACCGCTCGGTGATTTTTAAATAAGCACATCTATTATCTATCTCTCTTATTTGTAACTGTACAGGCTGTCTGATTAGACAGCTTGCTGCAAGGTCACTATCCATATCTCAGAGCGTGTCCCTAGGCGAAAAGGTACAGGGCCAAACCCATAGCCTGAGGTCACCAAAAACTGCGTGTCTTCTATAGTCTTGTTGCCATGAGCCAACGGCTTAAACCACCTCATCAGCGTCGTCAGTGGAAATATCTGTCCACCATGCGTATGCCCAGATAGGTGTAAATCGACAGGCAATGGGCTTATCTCTTTGATGCCGTCAGGACGATGCTCTAAAAACACCACTGGTTTAGCAGCGTCGACCTGCGTGAGTAGCTCCGTTGCTGACAATCGAGTTTGATCGACATCATCTGAACGCCCAATCAACCATACTGAGTCATTGAGTAAGACACTTTCATTATCGAGCGCTTTGATACCTGCCGCCTCGACCGCTTGGGTTATTTGCTCATTATAACCACGATAGTCATGATTGCCCAAGGTAGCATAAACGCCAAGCGGTGCCTTTAGCTTCGACAAACGCTCATGCATATTGGTATTGTCATAGGCGATGGTGGTGTCATTCATAATATCGCCAGCGATAACCACCACATCCGGACTTTGATCATCGATGATACGAACCAGCTTATCTATTTGACGATTACCAAACCATCTACCTAAATGTGTATCAGAAACAAGCGCAATATCCATTGGCTTCTCAAGTGGCTTGTCTGTCGTCACCGTCAAATGATGTACCACTGGCGAATAAGCATTAAATACGGCTAAGCCAGTAATCCCTATATACACAACGACAGCAAACGAGCGTACCCGTTTGGGAGATAAAAACTGCCGAAATAACAGATAAAAAACCAGCCAACCAATAGCGGCTATCACCACCGCATATAGCATAAACCCTTGCAGGATACTGATCACCAAATAGACATGAAAGCGCTCATACCAAAACTCAGTCAGCCCATAAACCAAGGCGACATTATTGACCAAAAAGACAGCAGAGATAAGACCAACTCTACTAAAAGTTCGACGTGGCTGAAAAAACCACCAAAGAATAACACTGGTCATGATGATCAGTGCTTGGGTAAAGAGGATAAATAACCACATAATAAGATCTAATCAAATAAAGGTGTCGCTATCTTACGCCAAAACCCTTATACGCTAAATACATACGGATTGATTCCATAAAAACTTCATACAGTCAGTTAAAAATAAAACGGTGATGACGCTATTGAGTGTGCTACTGATAGAAATTTTACTTGTGTGCTGTCATTGTTTCACATGAAACCATGCTATATCTTAGGAAGCTTGCTCTTCTAGCGCCTGCTTAAGAGTTGGCTGCTTAAACTCGTAGCCCGCATCAAGTAAAGCTTGTGGCAGTACTTTTTGCCCATCAATCAATAAAGTCGACATCTCACCGAACAGTAGCTTGAGTAAAAACTCTGGTAACGTGAATATCGTTGGACGATTGAGCCACGATCCGAGCGCCTTAGTAAATGTATAGTTGGTCACAGGGTTAGGCGCCGTTAGGTTATAAACCACTGCCGGCGTATTACTTGACGTTGTTAATACATTATTTAGCGAAGCATCCTGTATCGTCTGGCTATTGCTATGAGCAAGATGCTTTTCAATGACAAAGATAGCCGCCCCGACCCAGTCCTCACGACTGATCCAGCTCATGACTTGTTTGCCATCACCCAATTGTCCGCCAACGCCCATTTTAAATGGTAGTAGCAACTTACCAATCATGCCACCATCAGGATGAATGACAATGCCTGTGCGTACGATCACTACTGGTACGTCATACTCTGTCGCTTGTAGCGCCAATTGCTCCCACTCGTCACATAATCTATGCGAAAAGTCAGTCTCATAACCACTGCTTTCGGTCAAGGGTTTATTACCTTGGGTACCATACCAACCAACTGCTGAGCCACTGACCAGCAGTTTAGGTTTGCTGCTACTGCGTGCGATGAACTCAAGTAGCGACTCGGTGGGTTTGACACGGCTGGCAAGTAACGTTTCTTTGCGCTCGTCGCTCCAGCGCTTATCAGCAATACCAGCGCCTGCTAGATTTAAAATAACATCAAACCCTTTATCGGTCTTCGCAAGCTCATTATATGTCATCATGTTGACACCGTCGGGATGCGCTTGACTACTGTCACGGGTCAACCAAGTAATATGTAGCTCTTTATTTTGCGCACGATAACGTGTCATTAACTCACGACTAAAGGCGCTGCCTAAAAAACCTGAACCACCGCTAATGAGAATATTCATACCTTGCTCCCTGCACTTGTGACTTATCGTTTATTTCAATTCTACCCTTTATCACTATCGTCTTATTTTTTGGCAGTGATAGCAAAACGACTTTTACATACTTTTGGTAAAGCCATATCATTACATTAGATAAACTTTTAGAACTTATCTATTCTCATTAGCGAATGACTTTTCCTGTTATGGCATCACTGATTTGGCTGGGTAAGATATAGCCCAAGGTCTCTGCTTGTAAATAGCGAATTTGCTCACCAAAATAAGCATAGGCATCATTAAACGTCTTAGCAGGTGGATGGCTTGATGGATTACAACTGGTCGAAACTAATAGCCCAAATGGATTGTAGCTACTGACCATCTGTTGACACAGCTGGCGTATCAGTGGATGGGCAATCACTCTTACCGCTACCGTTGGGTGCTGGCCAGTTATCCAGTCCGGTATAACCTTAGCATACGCTTCAGGAATCGGCAGTAGCCAAGTATGCGCTTGCCGATATTGTAAATCTTCAGTAGGGCTGTCTGTCAGCCAGCTGTCAGTGACACGCTGACGCTGAGCATCATCTAAAACGTCTAATAAAGGTGCCAAACGCTCGGCACTGTCGGTAATGACAATCATGCCTTTGGCGATAGGCCGCTGCTTGATATCTAAAATACGCTGTACGGCAGCTTGATTATAAGGATCACAGCCAATCCCCCAGACGCTTTCGGTTGGATAAGCGAGCAGCTGCCCTTCTCTAAGCCATGTAGCAGCTTGAACGACTGAGTCAGTAGTGAGTGGTGTAGGTTGGTTCATGACGTGATGCTTTAGAAAGGATGAGTTTTAGGCACTCATAATAGCACAGAGCAAGGCAAGACTAGGATGGTAAAATTTAAAAGCACTAAGTGCAGTATCTCTCATGCTTTAGAGGTGCAAAACACCGTTTTAGAGACGTAAATAGCGTCCACCTTGGACACTAATCATGCCCAATAACTCAAGCTCCATCAACTGTCCAATCAACTGCGGCGCCTCAAGTTTGGTGGTTAGTAGTAGCGCATCTAAATCCTGTCCATGCCAGTCAAGCTGCTGGTAAATAGTTTGTAAATGCTCAGGCACATCCACAGCGCTCACGGAAGGCTTAATATCAGAGACTGAAGGCTGATCAGTCGCTGCAGCAAAGTGACGGGCTGTCTCTACAGTGTTGGAGGCTTGGCTCATGTTGGTTTTTTGGTATGTAGAGCTGTCATAGCTCAATTGATTGTTTACATCCTCAAGGACTTGCTGAGGATGATAAATCAACGTTGCGCCTTCACGTATCAAATGATGGCAACCTTCAGCGTTACTGTTATCGATATGACTGGGAATAGCAAAGACCTGCTTTCCTTGTTCGGAGGTCAACCTTGCGGTGATTAATGAGCCACTATGAATGGTAGCTTCGGTCACGATGGTGGCTAAACTAAGACCTGCCACCAATCGATTACGCCGTGGAAAGGTGTGTTTATGTGGGGGCGTATGCGGCAGTAGCTCACTAATGATACAGCCGCCCTGATCGATAATCCGTGCAAACAGTTGGTCATGATGATTGGGATAGTTGACATCGATTCCTGTACCCATTACCCCAATGGTACGACCTTGATACTCCAGATTGGCTTGAGTCAATGCCCCTAAATGTGCACGCTTATCGACACCCATCGCCAGACCACTGGTAACGATATAGCCTGCTTGTGCCAAATACTGCGCCATATCAAAAGTAATTTTTTGGGCATGAGTGGTCGGCCTGCGGCTGCCGACGATAGCGATTTGTGCTTGCTGCAGGCGAGCGCGATTGCCTCGATAAAACAATACTGGGGGTGGGTCATAGATCTGCAGCAGTTGGGCAGGATAATCAGACTGATTGGCAAACAGTAGCCCATAGCGCTTTTTGGCTAATGATTGCTCAATATTGTCAATACTGGCTTGTGTTTGGGCTGGCTGTTCATGGCGCTTGAGGTGGGTATGGTGAATACCCAACTGCCGCCAAGCCTCTACAGTCGCTTGCCAAGCAAGCTGGGCACTACCAAAACTGCTGATAAGCTTATAATAAGCAAATAATGATGCATTCACCTCATACCAAAGCGCCAATACTGCACGTTGCTCAATGGATAGCTGAGGTGAGTCTGATATCATATTTTATCGCTTATAGTGGCTCATTTACTTTGGTTTGAGCAGTAAATGAACATCATGGTTGCTTATAGATATGGCGGTGGCAACAGCTTATCGCCAACATTTAACGGTAGCTCTGAGCTTAAGACATAGGCATAACTGATATTATCAAAAGTATTGAACACCATCAGCATGCCAGACTCTTCACTTGGCAGACGTACTGGCGTGTCATTGTCTTTAGTGTCACGGACTAAAGGGCCTCTTTGATAGACCGTTAGCACATCACCAGGTTTAGCACCTTGAGCGCTCCCTAAATTGATAGCTACCACACTGCCTTTTGCCGCTGAGCTGATGGAATCCATGACACGAACGATCAGGCCGCCACGACTGACAGATGCAGGTTCTGGATAAAATATCGGCGGAATCGAGTTTTCTAACTCAACAAAGACGCGATCCCCCTCACGTACCTCTTTACCATAAGAGTCAGTGAGTTGCACACTGCTCACACCATTCTCGGCCACGTTCGTGACCACCCCTGTGGCGACTTGCGTGACTTCTAGACCAATGACCTCTTTAGTCTTAGGATCGACGTACCTTTCGCCTTCACGATATACACCATAACGCTGACCAACGATCAATGGCACCCCTTTGGTATAAATCTTATCCCCACTGGCTGTGATTAGATTGCGTTTTTTAGACGCCAAGACATAAGGGGTGGTGTTAAAGTCTTCTGGATTAACGATGACGCTTTTATCCAACCAGTGCTGAATCGCTGAACGCGGAATGGCAGATATACTATTGGCTGTAGAGGTAATGGTTACTGTGCTTGCAACCACGTCACCAGTCAGCTGCTTTTCCACACCTGCGCAGCCTTCTCCTGTATCGACACCGACTAGAGTCTTACCTCGAATCACACACAAAATAAGAATATCGTCTGGATAGATAAGATGCGGGTTTTTTATCTGTTTATTGGTGGCCCAGATTTCTTTCCAGCGCCATGGGTGGTCTAAATAACGCCCAGATATATCCCATAGCGTATCCCCCTTTTTGACGACATAGCGATTGGGCGCATCGGCTTTTATGGTAGGCAGTGGATTATTGGCGTGGGCAGCACTCATCAGCACTGCACTACTAAATGTCGTGATCAACAGTGCTTTTGCTATCTTTTTTAAGCTCATCTTCATTATTCTATCCACAATATATGCCGCTATTGTCGCCTTAACGCATCATGGTTACTTTTGTGGCATGCTGTAGATATAGCAATGCCATTATTATGACGTTCATTGGCGATTGATCAGTGTCATTGGCTGGGGTTGATATTACAACAGCGTCTGACATCATAATGACTCGCTGACGCTGTTTCTAATATTACAATTATATCTACCATAACACAATCATAAACACTTTATTACAATAGCGTAACTTTATATAAAGCTAAAGCGCATCTATATTGCTAAAAAAAGAGGTTAACTGACTTAGGGCGTGTCTTCATTTTGAAAACGGTCATAAAAATGAGATAAATTGCTGTCAGACAAGGAAAATAACACAGATAATATCGGGATATTAACCAGTTATTTGACGCAGTATGACAAAATTTAGCCATTTTTAGCCCATTTAGATATCATCATTTGAATTGAAGACACGCCCTAGCTACTTTGAGTTTGGTGTCACATACTGACGAATTTGCTCAGCCACCAACTCAGCATCGTTATCTAACACCACCACTTGCTGCTCTAAACCCTCTAGTCCTTCAGTGTGAGCAGGGCGATCAATATCTATCTGACCGACTGCTTCTACGATCGTATCGGCAAACTTAACGGGCAACGCCGTCTCTGCACAAACAATAACTTCACCATCCTGCTGTAGTTCTTTAGCGACTTTTATTCCATCAGCGGTATGGGGATCGACCAGCTCACCATGTTGCTCATAGAGTGCTTTGATGGTCTGCAAGCGATCGGCATGTGTTGACTTACCTGCCGCAAAACCATAGCGTGAATTGACCGACTCCATCGAGTCAGACAAATCAAAGCCCTGACCTGATTTTACCCCTTCAAACAACTCATGAACACGTTTGCTGTCTTTATCTAGCAATAGATAGACAAAGCGCTCAAAGTTAGAGGCTTTTGAGATGTCCATTGAAGGGCTCGACGTCACATACGTTTGTTCAGTGGGTCTTGGCTGATAAGTACCTTCGTTAAAAAAGTCATTTAGCACATCGTTTTCGTTGGTTGCGACAATCAAGCGCTGGATTGGCAAGCCCATCTCACGAGCGATATGGCCGGCGCAAATGTTACCAAAGTTGCCTGAGGGTACGCAGAAGCTCACCTGCTCGTCGTTGGTTGAGGTGACTGCAAAATAGGCTTTGAAGTAATACACAATTTGCGCCAGTATTCGACCCCAGTTGATGGAGTTGACTGTACCTAGGTTATAAGCGGCCTTAAATGTCGCATCTTGTTGCAGCGCCTTGACGATATCTTGGCAGTCGTCAAACATGCCTTTAATAGCGATATTATGGATATTGTCATCGGTCAAGCTGTACATCTGCGCCCGCTGAAACTCGCTCATTTTTTCATGCGGTGATAGCATAAAGACTTCGATATTTTCTTTACCACGCAGCGCATATTCAGCGGCGCTCCCTGTGTCGCCGCTGGTTGCACCGATAATGGTAATCCGAGCGTCTTTTTTCTTTAGTACATACTCAAAGGCGTTACCCAAAAACTGCATCGCCACATCTTTAAAGGCAAGTGTCGGACCATTGGACAGCCCTAAAATGTAGAGATCATCTTCAAGCTTGCGGACAGGGACAATGTCATCAGAGCCAAATACTTCAGCGGTATAAGTGCGCTCAATGATGTCTTGCAGATCAGCGGCAGGGATATCAGTGGCAAAGCGCTGCATGATCGCCATAGCAAGTTGGGGGTAGCTGAGCGTACGCCATTTATCCAGCGTTGCGCTATCGATGGTTGGATAGTGCTCAGGCAGCATCAAACCACCGTCTGGTGCAAGACCCATCAATAGCACATCACTAAAATCCATCGGTGCTGTTTGACCACGGGTACTGATATATTTCATGAGATTGTCCTGTCTACAATGAGTTTATTCAATAGTTAAAGCGACTTATTCAACCGTTTTTTGCAATAGCGCATAATAAAAGCCATCCCCACTCTCGCTATCAATCGGCAAGCATTGGCGGCCTATTTGTTGGGCGATACCCCAGTTGCACGCTTCGGTAAGCTCGATGGCAGTTGCGTCGTTATGACGCGTGATAAAATCTTGCATTTGTAAGCTGTTTTCTTGCTTTAAAATAGAGCAAGTGACATACAGTAGATAGCCGCCAGCTTTTAATTGTGGCCATAAATTATCTAAGATTTGCGCCTGCAGTTGTACGGTTTGCTCAACATCTGCTTCGGTGCGCAAAATACCGATATCAGGGTGACGACGAATCACACCTGTGGCAGTACAAGGCGAGTCGAGCAAAATAACGTCAAAACCGTTCTGCGCTGAGTCTGTTTTTGATTGTGAGCGCTGCCAAGTCGTTGCGTCATCGCACACGATGTTTAGCGCTATACCTTTATTATCAGCTTGGTCATCTGCTAGCGGTAAGTCTAGGCGCTGTAAGTTTTCATGAATACGTGTGATACGCTGCGCTTCATTATCAATGGCTGTTAGCTTAATAGTAGAAACTTCTGCTTTCGCTTGTTGGTCAGCTGCTGATTGTTTCACATGAAACAATGACGATTTATCTGTCGTTAACAGCTCTAACCAATGTGCCAGTTTGCCCCCTGGTGCAGCACAAGCATCTAGTAGATGCAGCTGATTATCCACACCATTATCAATTTTGAGCTTATGATTTAACGCCAATTGTATCAATGGGGCAGCCAGTTGAGCATGCAGATCTTGTACGCTCACCACGCCAGACGAAAACTCAGGTAAGAAGCTCACTGAAGTACTTTGCTCAAGTCTTAACGCTTGGGTTGTGGTTGTCGCATTATGCTGTTTAGATAACTGTATTTCGCTAGATAACGCTATCTTCTCAGAGCTAATATCAGCCTCTGTCAGTAGCTGATGATAAGCACTGACAGAGCTGACAGCCGTATTCACCCGTAAAAACATCGGTGCTGGCTGGCGTAAACCTTGCGTTAAAGCCGTATACTGCTCACTCCAGTCTTGCTTGAGCTGATAGGCAAGCCAGTTGGGCAAGCTATGGTTTTTGTCGCATTTTTTGCGGAATTTATTGGGGTTTTTGGCAACTTTACGCAGGATGGCGTTGATAAGACCTGCTGCTCTGGCAAACTCAATCTCTTTTGCCGCCTCAACCGTTTCATGGATCGCCGCATGATCTGCCACCTCCAAATACAACAGCTGAGCCAACCCCACTTGGAGAGTGGTACGCACTTCCAGCTCATCGATGGGCTTATCCGCCAAACTATCGAGTAAGCGAGCCAGCGCATGCCAGTGACGCAAGGTTGTTAATAATAGCGCATGGGCAAAGCCTTTGTCGCCCTCATGCAAACTATTGAGTAGCGGATCTAATACCGTTGCTAGGGACTTACCTTGCTGAATGGCAAGTAAGGTACGAATCACTCGCACACGTACACTACCGTTCATTTTAAGATTGCTAGAGAGTTTAGTATTAGACGCTGTGGCGTGATGTTTCATACTGATTGGTTCCCGTTACGCATATGAGCGCCAGTTTATAGGAGTGTGCTCTAACAAATCGTTGGTCTATCCACCAAACTTATCACCATCATCAAGCTGATTGCCATGGCAGACCTGCTCAGCAGTCACAGGCTTGCTACCGGCAAACTGTAACTGGGTAATGGGTAAGGTGGTGGCTGGCTGCTCTTTATCTTCACGCATTTGCGCATCATGACCACAGGCGATCAAAATAGCCTTGCGTCCAACGCTTATCACTGTGCCGGCTGGCTCATGAGTCGTCTGCGACGGATTGCTAGGCAAGCTTGCTAAAACCTTGACCCGTGTACCATGCAAAAAAGTATAAGCACCTGGCCATGGCGTCAGCCCGCGAATTTGGCGCTCTATAACTGTAGCAGGTTGCGACCAGTCAATTTCGCCTTCGGTTTTTACTAATTTTTCGGCATAGTTGGCTTCATGATGATTTTGTGCAACCGCTTGGGCTTGATAGCCAGACAAGTCCTGCAATACCTTTACAATCGCATTTGCGCCAAGCTCTGAGAGCTTATCATGCAAGCTGGCAGCAGTATCGTCGTTATCGATGGTACAGCTGACTTTATAGAGCATGTCACCAGTATCCAGCCCTTTATCCATCTGCATAATGGTAATGCCAGTCTCGCTATCTCCTGCTAGCAGTGCGCGATGAATCGGTGCGGCACCACGCCAGCGTGGCAATAAGGAAGCATGGATATTTAGGCAGCCGTAGGTCGGTATCGTCAATACGCCGATAGGTAGGATAAGTCCATAAGCGGCTACGATCATCACATCAGGTTGATAGCTACGTAGTGTCTGCCTCGCTGCCAGCCCTTCGGTATTAGTTTTTTTAAAGGTGGCCGGCTGCTCTACCACGATACCATGCGCCAAAGCGACTTGTTTTACTGCAGAGGCTGCCAGCTTTTGACCGCGCCCTGCTTTGCGGTCAGGCTGTGTGTATACAGCGACGATATCTATGTTTAGCGCCTCTTGTTGCTTGATAAGTGCCTCAAGACTGATGGCAGCAAATTCGGGGGTTCCTGCAAACACCACACGCAACCGGTTAGCAGCTGAGCGGATAGGATCAGCACTTTCTGCGGCTTGGTTGGCAGTGATATTGTTAGTAGGAGGGACAGAGGCAGTTGTGTTCATAACAGTAAACGACATTCTTAGTTTATTAACTATCGTATTATAGGTGAGTTTGACGCATTGCGCTATGATTGTGCTACAAACTCGGACGCTGAGCTGCAAGTAAAGTACATTAAGGCGATCTAGGGCGTGTCACCAATGAGCACATATAGGTATTTGACGGTCTTAAAATGGCTAAATAAAATGGATACGCTGCATCTATGCGCTAAGTTGGTACAAGCCTTTTGATATGCCTGTGCCTGTTCCTATGCCACTCGATGCTACAGCATACTTACCCCAGTCTTGCTATATTTTTTTATAGTGACCTGACTGTATTAGATGAACAACTATCAAAAAAGCTGGTTTGACACCCGCTTACCAAGCGCTCATCCCTGAAACACGACCAAGTATAGGCATGATAATTGCAGGTTATTCTATATCGAGATATAGAGTTTAGCGCTCAGCGGCGACGGGGGCGTTTGAAGTTTGCTATTATAATAAGGATCAATTTATTAAGATTTGTTTCAATACGATCAATGACTTCTTTTCTCAACACTCTATATCTTAAAGTGTTTTTACTACTCTGAGACTATCAATCTTATTTATGATAGTACCGCACTCCATCGACGTGCACGCATAGGCTCATATCCACATGCAACAGTTTCAGTCGTTACGCCGCTTACTGTTTTTTTATAGCTTAACACTACTGGTCATGGTGGCTCTATATTATGCCATGCTATATTTTACCCTCAAAAACGACAGTCAAAGATACAGCAAGGTTGCGTTTAGCACGCTAGAGTATGAATTAAATAAGCTGGTCGTTCCCTCAAACCCAGATATCGAAGACATTTTATCTGGACCTTTATTTCAAGATCTTAGCTATCAGCTGATTTTTATGATGCCTTCCGGTCAGACATATGTCCATCGTAAAACCAAGCCTAATGAAAGTAAGTTTACTAGTGTTACTTTCCCAGCTATTAGGGCATTATCAACGAGTAACAATAGCTCATACGAGATAAATAACAGTACTTTGACTGGGAAGATTACGCTTGATACCGGTCATCAGCTTTATGTCATACTCCGCCATCAGCCTATTGATATCCTCTGGGTCTCCTATCAATACTGGTTGCCTATAATGATAGCTCTCACTCTGTTTATTTTTGCCCTACTCTATATGTTCAAACGCAATAGCAGTTGGTTGGCATTAATAAAATATACAGAGACCCTCACAGATACTGCCAAAGAGTCTTACACGGCACCCAAGCTCCTAAAGTCCGAAAGTACTCATGAGTTTCTACGCTTAGGCCATGCACTTAACCGAGTTCATTATCAGCTGCACAATCACCATCGACGTATAAATACCCTGACCCATCGTCTAGAGCGATTGGTTGATCAGGCACCGCTACCGATGTTAATGATCATGCGTCATGGCCAAGTAAGCTTTTTTAATCGACGTTTTGAGCAGATTTTTACCACTTCATTTCAGCGCGGTGTTACCTATAACTTAACGGACTTTATCACTGGCAGTGACAAAGCCACCCAGCAACTATTACATAAGCTCTCAACGCAGCGAGTCAATCGTACCTTGTTGGTATACGGCCTAGAGGACAAGCAAGCCTATCACTTGCATATTACGCCATGGTTTGGAGAGCATGGACAAATACATGGATTTACCGCCTTACTTAGCAATGTTGATCAACTGATTGGCCATAAAAACAAGCTGGAGATGCAAAACAAACAGCTGGAAAGACAGATCAAAGAATTCAGCAAAATCAGATCTATCATTGGTCACGAGCTTCGGACACCGCTCAACGCCATTATTGGGACATTAAACTTATTAGACACTCGTCAATTATCCCCAAAACAAAAAGAGATATTAAACACGCTGACTCAATCCAGTTATTCTATGTTAGCCATGCTCAATGACATGTTGGAGATGGCAAAAATAAAAGCCAACAAAGCAGATGTTGTCATGGCTTCTACTGATATCTTTAAAACTGGTCAACAAATTAGTGATTTAATGGTCGGTAGTGCGCAGCGACGAGAAATCAGTCTTATGTATTTTTTTGCGCCTGACTGCCCACGTTATATCACCACCGACGGGAATCGCTTACGACAGATCCTACTCAACCTGTTAGACAACGCCATCAAGTTTACTGCTTCAGGCTATGCCGCATTAGTCATTGAGCCTATCACTCATGAGCAAATGCAACGCATCAATAAATGCAATCAAGAGCGGGCCTTAACCAATGAAGCCCATGCGCAAAAGCTCATCTCTGACATTCGTATTTCAAACAATGTATCCAAGATAAATGCACAGCATCAGTGGGTTCGGTTTAGTATCAAGGATACTGGGATTGGCATTGCACCAGCTGACCAGCAGAAGCTGTTTTCTTATTTTAATCAAGCCAATCTACAGATAAGCCAAGAATATGGTGGTACAGGTCTCGGGCTT
Organism: Psychrobacter coccoides; assembly: GCF_017498085.1. Lineage (GTDB taxonomy): Bacteria > Pseudomonadota > Gammaproteobacteria > Pseudomonadales > Moraxellaceae > Psychrobacter > Psychrobacter coccoides. The sequence goes on along the minus strand of NZ_JAGBKM010000011.1, from coordinate 31,305 downwards.
GCGATATCCAATAGCTTCGCGCAGCTACTAGGAGGCTTTATTCATCTTGAAAGCGTCCCTAATAAAGGCAGTACGTTTAGCCTATATCTGCCTTGTCTTTCTCCAAACTACCAGCCTGTATATCACTATCACAGTAGTCTTCGAGACATTCATCTGCTTGCTATCGTCAAAGAAGACATCTGCGCCACTTATATCAAGCGCATAGGAGCGCATCTGTCTTTGTCTGTCAGTACCTACAGTTGCTCAGACAGTGAAAACCAACCATTAGTAGAGCTATTAAAGCCCAACAACCAAAACCTAAAACCCGTCGTTTTATTGGACTATGAATGCTATGACGCCAAAGCTGAGGATATGTGTGACTCTAGTTTCATAAACGACTTACTCAGCACCAGCTCTCTGGCAAAGATTCTAATGAGCATCAAACCTGAGCGCCATATTCCGCTCAACCTCTCCAGTCAGTTTGATGGCTTTTTGAGTAAACCATTAGACATCGGGCTGCTTTTATCAGAGCTCATACGCTTGACGCAGACCACACCGAATAATGGCACGTCAATACTCACCGTCAATGATGATGAGGATAAAAAAATACCAACGACAAAAACAAACACTAAACAGGCAGTGGCTGCTAAGCTAGTGTTGGTAGTCGATGATAATTTAACCAACCAAAAAATTACCTGTAAGTTGTTAAGTAATTTAGGCTACGACAGTATGGTGGCGAGTAACGGCCAACAAGCACTTGAAATACTAGATTTACGGCGACAAGACATCGCCTTAGTACTGATGGATTGTCGCATGCCAGTGATGAATGGACTACAAGCGACTCAGGCGATACGCACACAACAAGACGACATCCCTATCGTAGCTTTAACAGCTAATAACACCGAAGAGGATATCAACGCTTGTCTTCAAGTAGGGATGAATGCGTTTCTGACCAAACCCATCGACCAAAGCAAACTGCAAGAAGTACTACAAACAATACTAAAACTTGTATAAAAAACGCCCTGTAAACAGCTTCCTGTGACAATCATTTAAAAAAAACTGTCACAAGCCCAACAGCGCTACTGATATAAATCTCTTTTGCTTACGGCTCTCTATGCTGCATAACCTATATAAGACTATTTATATAAGATTATTTCATAAAGCCATTTTCTGCCAAAAAAGCTTCTGTGATTTGGCTGTTCGGACTTGGCGCATTCATACTCTCTACTGGCGCTTTGTTTAGCAATCGCTCTAAGTAGCGTGCGACAATATCAACCTCAATATTGACCTTACTGCCGACTAGCCAATGTTTACCAATATTAGTCACTTTTGCTGTGTGCGGTATGATATTTAGACAAACAATATTATCTCGTACCAGATTGGTAGTCAGGCTGATGCCATCGACCGTGATAGACCCTTTGGTCGCTGTATAGTGTGCAAGCTCCTGCGGTATCTCAATTTCGATATAAATAGACCGTGCATCTTGTTGCAGCTTGCTGACCACGCCCACTCCATCCACATGACCTGCAACGATGTGCCCGCCAAAACGTGTGGTCGGCAACATGGCCTTTTCTAAATTAACGACATGTCCTGTTTTTAGCTCATTAAGTGCAGTGCGAGCGATAGTTTCACGTGAAACATCGACAGCATAGTAATTAGATCCAAACTCTACTACCGTCAAGCATACCCCGTTAGAGGCAATGGAGTCCCCCAGTTTCACATCGCTAAAGCCCAAATCGTTAGACTCAATAATCAAACGAATATCACCACAAACAGGCTGCATGGCCTTAACATATCCCACACTTTCTATAATCCCAGTAAACATATGACCCTCTTTTTAATATTCAGGTTTATTTTAATCCGTACCAAACTGTCTATACTGTATGAGCTATTTGCGGATAAACTGTGGATAAGTAAAGGTTTATTATGATTTTTTCACAAAACCACCCTTAGCGATACCAAGTTATCCACAGTTTATGCCTAATATTGTTTTTAAGACTTTATGAACAAAGACTCTCTACACCCCTTAATCTATAAGGATTGGGCAGATATCATGGTACAGTGGATATTTTATAAGTTCCATGTGAAACAAAGTTATGCACAGTTTCATGTGGAACGTTGTTTATTACCCTCAGTCTCCCTATCTTAAGTACTTATATTTTAAATCCTGTGGATAAGCTGTTTATAAAATAAGATTATAAGGGCTGCAAAGTCAGTTTTAGATCTGGTCCTATCTTTTCATGAGCACAAATATCGAGGCGCAACTGCTGAGCTAATGACAAAGGACTGAATTCGACCATTGGTCGTGCTTTTATCCCCAGTAAGCATGGTGCTTGATATACAATCAGCTCATCTACTAGCTGCTGCTTTAAAAAGCTGCCAGCGACGCCAGCACCTGCTTCTACCAACACATCATAGCATTGATGGTCACTGACCAAACGCTTTAACAACTTAACTAAATCATCTTCTCGCCAATAAAGCACCTCTGATTGACGACACAGCTGATAGTTAGACTTTGGGTCATACTGCAAACGCTGACGTCTATCGAGCACCACAACCTTAGGGGTTGGTACTTGATCAGCTGACACACAGAGTTGCGTAGAGCGTACGTTCAGCTGGGGGTCGTCAGCGATGATGGTTTCGCTACCTGTTATGATGGCACCACTTAAAGCTCGCAGCTTTTGTACATCCTCACGAGCCTGCGCTGAAGTAATCCATTTGGACTCTCCAGATGCCATGGCTGTACGGCCGTCAAGACTCGTTGCGATTTTCAGCCGTACATAAGGCATTTGAGTGCGCATTGCCTTTAAAAATCCACGGTTCAATGCCTCTGCTTGATCTGTGAGTATGCCCACAGTGACCTCAATACCAGCATCCTCAAGTAGCTTCACCCCACGTCCAGCAACTTGTGGATTGGGGTCCAAGCCTGCAATCACCACCCGTTTGATACCTGCGTCTATCAATCCTAGCGCACAAGGCGGCGTACGCCCCGTATGACTACAAGGCTCTAATGTCACATATGCGGTGCCACCGACTGCGCTTGCTCCTGCATCTTGCAGCGCAAACACTTCTGCATGAGGCTGACCTGCTTTCGGATGAAAGCCTTGTCCAACTACTGACTCTGCTCGCACAATCACACAACCTACGGCAGGATTGGGCCTAGTGGTATATAACCCTTGCTTGGCTTGTTGGATGGCAAGCATCATAAAATAGCGATCTTGCGCTTCTTGTGCGTGGTTTGGAATAGACATAGAAATAAGCTTAACCTATACAAAATATGAGCATAAAAAGAGATAAGGAAGATCGGCTTATTTTTCAGTAGGGCGAATATTGGCCAACTCTTGCTGAAAAGCATCAATATCTTGAAAATCACGATATACGCTAGCGAAGCGCACATAAGCCACATCGTCTAAAGCTTTTAACTCGCTCATGATAATCTCGCCTAAGACTTTGCTGCTAATCTCTCGCTCGCCCATTTGCCGTACACGCTTCTCGATACGACTGATCATTGCCTCTTGCTCATCGGTGGTAATGGGACGTTTTTGCAGCGGCAATAATATAGAGCGGCGTAGCTTTTCATTATCGTAAGGCTCAATTTTGCTACTGGATTTGATAATACGTGGCATCACTACCTCTACCATCTCAAAGGTCGTAAAGCGTTCTTGGCAGCTGTTACAGGAGCGGCGGCGACGGACTTGCGCACCTTCTGCCGCTAGACGTGAGTCTATTACCTTTGTATCTGACGCATTACAATACGGGCAGTGCATAGCATTTTCCTTGTTCAAACAAGCTATTTTCCAATACAAAAACTACCGAATATTTTACCTAATAAATCATCAGCGCTAAACTCACCCGTTATCTCGCCTAGACTTTGTTGCGCTTGACGGAGACTTTCAGCGACCAGCTCACCAGCTTGAAATACAGTCAACTGCTCATGCGCCTCGGTCAGATACTCAGCGGTTCGTCTAAGCGCATCTAAATGGCGGGTACGAGCGATAAGGCTGTTTTCTGGTGGATGAAAGCCCACCTTAGCACATAATGTTTCGATCAATGCCTCGATACCAGTCCCTGTTTCACATGAAACATTGACCTGCTCATAGCCTTGGTCGGTGAGGTTTTCTTGTGACATCGAGCTTATAGTCTTACTGGCCTTATCATTTAATAGATCACTTTTATTTGCGATAATTAACAAACGCTTGGCTGCTGGCAGCTCACCAAATAGCTGCTCAGCAAGCTGTAACGGGGTTATATCCTCTGCCAGATCACGAGTTACATCATAGACCATTAACAGTATATCAGCTTGCGTAATAGCACTGCGTGCACGCTCAATCCCGATACGTTCTACAGTATCATCGGTATCACGCAATCCTGCAGTGTCAGTGAGGTGCAAGGTTAGACCATTAAGGACAACCGTCTCTTGCAGCGTATCACGAGTGGTGCCCGCTACATTTGTCACGATCGCGCGTTCTTGCCCTGCCAGTCGGTTCAGTAAACTTGATTTACCTGCATTGGGTCTGCCTGCCAACACCACATGAATACCATCACGTAGTAGCTGGCCTTGCTTTGCTGTTGCTAAGACTTGCTGTATTTTGTTTTGAGTCTGTTCAAGCTTGTCTTGTATAACACCGTCAGATAAGAAGTCAACATCTTCTTCATCAGGGAAGTCGATGGCTGCCTCTACATGCAGCCGCAAGTGAATCAACTGCTCTAAGAGCTGATTAATCTTTTGAGAAAACTCACCACTTAGCGAACGAATAGCGCTACTAGCCGCAGCGTCACTGGTGGCATCAATAGCATCAGCGATAGCTTCTGCCTGTACAAGATCCAGTTTATCATTATCAAAGGCACGGTATGAGAATTCCCCTGCTTCTGCCTGTTTAGCACCTAGCTCAAACACACGAGTAAGCAGCTGATTTTGTAGTATCATGCCACCGTGCCCTTGCAGCTCAATTACATCTTCTCCTGTAAATGAGTGTGGGCCTTTGAAATAAAGTACCAACCCTTCATCAATAACCGTACCATCAGCTTGATAAAAACGGCAAAAACTGGCCATACGTGGGACAAACTCACTTTTACCTGTGAGCTGACAGGCAATCTCATAGGCACGAGCACCCGATAGCCGTATCACACCGACACCGCCGCGACCAACCGGAGTAGCGATAGCTGCTATCGTAGCCAGTCCAGAGGAGCTAAGACTTTTTGAAGTATCAGGTATGGCCTGCGCCTGCTCAAAAGAATTCACAATCATACTCATTAATTAAAAGCCCCATTATAGACGTCTGAGGATAGGCTGACAAAGTAAACTTTAAGCCGCTGCTACCTATGTAAAGACTTAAGCAGTTTACAAATACAAAAAGCCACCGCTTATGCGATGGCTCTATCGTTCAAAAACGACTACGGCTATCAGTCGAGCACTTTAACCGTACGACGTTTTTGTTCTTCTTCTACCTTTTTATTGATTAAGTACTGCTGTGTCATACTAAACAAGTTGTTTACGGTCCAATAAAGCACCAAACCTGCTGGGAAGAACAACATAAAGGCGGTAAAGATGATGGGCAAAAACTTCATCACTTTTGCTTGCATTGGATCGGTAGGCTGCGGGTTAAGCTGCTGCTGTATAAACATGGAGGCACCCATCAGCAGTGGTAAAATGAACCACGGGTCCATCGCTGATAAGTCTTCGATCCACAAGATCCATGGAGCATGACGTAACTCAACACTCTCAACCAATACCCAGTACAAAGCTAAGAAGATTGGCATCTGCATCAAAATAGGCAGACAACCTGCCATCGGATTGACTTTTTCTTCTTTATAGATGGCCATCATTTCTTGCGACATTTTCATGCGATCATCGCCATGCTCTTCTTTTAGCGCCGCTAATCTTGGCGCAATGGCACGCATCTTCGCCATTGAGTAGTAGCTTTTATTAGAAAACCACATTAAAGCTATCTTAACCAAGATCGTCAAAACGATAATAGACCAACCCCAGTTACCAATAAGGTTGTGGATGCCATCAAGTATGGCAAACAAGATTTTTGATATCGGCCACAATAAGCCATAATCAACAGTCTGGTTCAGCCCTACTGCGACTTCTTTTAATTCAGACTGCACTTTCGGGCCTGCATACAATGTTGCTTGCAATGTCGCTTGCTTGTTTGCCCCTACATTTACAGGCTGACTGTTAAAACCAATAAAATAGTCATTCGCACTTTCACGAGTAAAGAAACTGCCCGTAAAATTATCCGGGGTCCATGCAGAAACAAAGTAATGCTGCACAATACCCACCCAACCTTCATCACTGCTGACACTCAATTTATCAGTGAAGTTTTTAAACTTTAACTTGTTGTAAGGATCGTCAGGCGTACCCCAAGCACCGCCTAAGTAGGTCGCCATACTTAAAGCGCCTTTGTCAGACATACCTGGGTCTTTACTATCATCACGCTTTAATTGTGCAAACATCTGTCCTTGCCATGGCTGCTCAGATGCGTTTTGAATAAGATAACTGATATCGATAGGATACTTATCTTGAGTAAAGGTAAAGGTTTTGGTGATGGTCACGCCGTCTTTTTTGTAGGTGAGCGGTACTGATAGCGTTTGTTGACCTTCTTGCATGGTGTAACTGCTGGCTGTATGACTATAGGTAGCACGGCCTTCTGCGGTATCAATGCCATCTTTACCAATCAAACCAGATTGAGCCACATAAACACGATTACTATTATTCTCTAACAGTACAAACGGCTCATCGCTATCTAATGTTGCGTCGTATTGCTTCAATGCTGCATAAACGATATCGCCGCCTTCAGGATTAATCTTTATATCATAGCGATCAGTCGTCACCGTAATGAGCCCTGTATCTTTAGATGGGGCAGTAGGCGCAACGCCGCCCGCATCGACAGGTAATGACTGTACTGGAATATCACCTGCTGAGCCTGTTGTAGATGGAATATCCGCACCTACTGATGTTGAAACCTCAGGCGTTGTGTCTACAGCTGGTGCATCAGCGTAATCATCTCGCCATGCCAAAATCAGCAGATAAGCGGTGATTAACATCGCAATGATGATCATCACCCGAAATATCTTTTGCATAAACCTTTCCTAGAGTGAGAATTTGAGGCATGTGTCATGACCTAACATGGCAGCAACGCATGCACTGCCAAGACTATCGTGAGTCATTTACATAAAATGTGCATTATTTTACTAAAAATCTGCCTTAAATGATACTAAGAGTGTGGATAACTTGTGGGTAACTGACTTATAGGTAACTATATAATATGACAACGGTTTAGCACCTAAGAGACTTACGGCAGACTCATCATATGATTTAAGCGTGAAACGTAGCTATTATGATCTCTATAAACATAAAGATTAGAGGCAATCATATAAAACTCAGCAGGTAGATATTGATACTGATAAGACGCCAAAGGCAGTGGTACAAAATCGATCCCATGCCCACCTAGCGGATGACAGCTACTAATTCGCTTAATCAATAACCACCCACCAGCTCGAACCCCATGCCATGCTAACGCTTGTTTGCCATAATTAGAGCATGTTGGATAATATCGACATCGAGCAGGCATTACTGGACTTATGATTCTTTGATAAAAAACAATAAAGAAATATATTAATTTATAAAAAAACAATTCTATCTTTTTTAATAAAAAACTCATTTCACTTTTTTTCTATTTTTTTAAAAATATTGTTAATTTGTATTTTTAATTCTTTATCATCAAAATCTTTTAAAGATTTTTTAATTATAAATACAATATCCTTATTTTCCAAAAGATAACTTTTTGTGCGAAACTGCTCACGTATTTGACGCTTGATTAAATTTCTCATGACTGCCGTAGGTACTTTACGTTTGGTAATAGCCATACCTAAGCGTGGATGACCATGCGTATTAGGACGTACAAACGCCATCAAATGACTTTGGTGTAGTTTACGTTCAGGTGCATCAAACACCTCACGAAAAGCGTCAGGCGTCAGTAGACGCTGATTTTTAGTATAACGGAAGGTAGATATTGTTGCGAGAGTATCAGACATAGTACAACCTAGAAAAACCCAAAAACAGCCTTAACAAATACAAGACTTAGTGCATAAAATAGAAGTCATAGAGACAAAAAAAGCGCCGAAATAGGCGCTTTTGATATATGGTTCTAAGTTGTTATTGTTCAATAGCTACTATGTTCATTGATAAAATAGATATTCAACAAGCAGTATGAACCATAATCATCGTCATAAACCAATTAGACTGTAAGACGATGACGGCCTTTAGCGCGACGACGTGCTAAAACCTGACGGCCTTTTTTAGTAGCCATACGAGCACGGAAACCGTGAGTACGTTTACGCTTAATCACGCTTGGTTGGAATGTACGTTTCATAACTCACCTATCAAAATAATGGGACTAAATTCGCAATAGCGCAGGATTATACCATTGCCAAACATTATGGTCAATAAACTAAATCATAAAATTTTATCTTAAAGTACCTGCTATGCCACTGAGCTGACTGAAAATAAAACAGTAATTTAGATTAAATATACTCACCTAGTTAACTTCCAGTCTCTAAGTTATCCACAGTTTTTATCGAACTCTATAATAATAAACTATTAATATATATAAGTATTGTTGTTATTGGGAGGTTGAATATCTGTGGTTAAGTCTGTTAATGCCTTAAATATCAAATAACTAGGCTATGGGTAAGCCTGTGGGTAACTTGTGGATGAAATATGGATAACTTGGGTGTATAAGTTATCCACAAAAATATCCACAGCCTTATCCACAAAAAATATGATGTTATCCACAGGCCATTTGTGGTAGATTACCCTGCTGAGTATGTGGTCTCAATTTGCCTCAATGCCACATGCTACTGGTATTCATTACAAGCAGTAGCATGTGGCGTAGGCACAGCAGCAAAGGATATGAATATCAGTAGCGTTGTACCTATTCTAAAGTGTGTTAACTATACTGCTAGGCATGTACAGTAAGGCGTTGGGATGTTTTTTAGATAAAAGGGTTAGTACTTTTCATGATAGATACAACGATGATTTGGGATAAATGCCTAAACGATTTACGATATAACGTTAAAGATAATGTGTTTACGATGTGGTTAAGACCGTTATCGGTATATCAAGAGGCTCAGACTCTCGTCATTCTTGCTCCTAATGATTACTTCGTCACTTATATCAAAAAAAATCACTTACAAGATATCCAGCAACTGGTAACTAAACACAGTCAGGGCAGTATCGAGGACGTTGTAGTACGTGTCGATAATGCAGGTCGTGAGACAAGCGACGATCCTCAGCCCCAATCAGGCTCACTATTTGATGAGAGTAAGCCCTCCCCTACTCCTACAGAGCATAATTTTGAAAGTAATCATCAGCGTATGGCTAAGGCAGATATTGATGCCAATATGCGTCAAGCCACCTTAGACGTTTCTGCTGATGTTAAGTCATTAAGCTATTTAAATCCTGAATTTACATTTGAGACTTTCGTCACGGGCAAGTCTAATAGCTTGGCCTACAAGGCTTGTTATGAGCTTGGAAAGCGTCAATCAAAAAATCGCCATAATCCATTGTTTATATATGGGCCTTCTGGTTTGGGGAAAACGCATTTAATGCATTCTGTAGCACATCGATATTTAAAGAATAATCAAAGTTTTTATTATTTCACTTCTGAAAAATTTATTAATCAATTAGTTTATTCATTAAGAAACAATAAAATAGAAGATTTTAAAAAGAAAATTAAAAAGGTGGATTTATTAATTGTTGATGATATTCATGTACTGGCAGGAAAGACTAAAAGTAGTAATGAGTTTTTGACATTGTTTGCTGATTTTACCAGTGGTGACAAGCAGCTAATTTTAGCTTCAGATCGTCATCCATCCCAAATGACTGAGTTTGATGAACGTTTCAGATCACGCTTTTCTTGGGGGTTGACAGTCGCTGTCGATCCGCCTGAAATCGATACTCGTGTACAAATCCTACAAAAAAAGGCAGCTTCTTATGGCATGACACTGCCAAAAGAGTGTGCTTTGTTTATCGCTCAAAACGTAGTTTCTAATGTCAGACGATTAGAAGGCGCACTCAATCAGGTGTTTGCCAATGCCAACTTAACAGGAGCTGAAATCACGCTTGAGATGGTACAGTATGCACTAAAGGATATCGTTGCGATGCGTGTACAAGCGGTCAATATGGATAACATCCGTAAAATTGTTGCCGAGTATTATGACGTCACTGTAAAGGATATTATGGGACGCAAGCGTACACGTAGTATTGCTAGGCCACGACAAATCGCAATGGCACTGTCACGTGAGCTGACTGGTGATAGCTTTCCTGAGATTGGTCAGTCGTTTGGGGGGCGTGATCATACAACGGTGATGCACGCTTGTGATAAAGTTAATGAGTTACGGGCAACTGATCCCGCATTTGACAAGGATTATAAGACGCTATCGCTGATGTTACAGTCTGGTTAGAGCGCAATGTCGCACTATGTTTTAGTCAGTTGATATGGTTTATAATGTTGGCACTATACGCTGGCAGAAACCTTATAGGTTATAGTGATTATAGATTATAGTAGTTAGGCAGGGTATTATTAAGCTACGGTTATCCATTCATCCAAAAAACATTTAAATAAGAGCAACTAAGCATGCAATTATCGATTAATCGAGAGTCGTTACTAAAAGCCATTAATCTGATCGCAAAGGCAGCTGACAAGCGTCATAATATGGTTATTCTAGGTAATATCAAGTTAAAGCTGTCTGAGTCTGAGCTTGTGTTGACGGCTTCTGATCTTGAGGTTGAGCTGACATCGACATTGAGATTGCCTGCAGGCGCTTGTGTTGAGGCGGGTGAGACTACTTTGCCAGCGACCAAATTAAAAGATATCTGCAAGTCCTTACCCGCACAAGCACAAATCAATTTGGCCACTCAAAGTAACGAGCGTTGCTTACTGACCAGTGGCAAAAGCCGCTTTACTTTAGGTACGCTACCGAGTGAAGACTATCCAAGCTTGGGTAATCCTGAGAATATCACCCCCTTAGTGATCAGCCGTAGCCATCTTACCGATTTGATTCACAAAACTCAGTTTGCGATGGCCATTCAAGACGTGCGCTATTACCTCACTGGTATGCTGTTCGATGTTTCACAGCAGCAGCTGACGACGGTGGCTACTGATGGACACAGACTGGCTCTAGCTCGCAGTGTTATTGATGTAAGCAGCGACCTAAATATGCAGGCGATCTTGCCACGCAAGGCTGTCATTGAGCTTGAGCGATTGGCTTCTGAGCTTGGCAAGATGCTGGGCGACAAAGACAACCCTGTCACTTTAAGCTTTGGCCGTGAGTTTTTACAAGTCAGCTTACCATTTGGTGAGGTCGATAGTGCAGGGCAAGTGAGTGATGATTTAATGGTGACGTTTACCGCGCGTCTAATTGATGGTAAGTTTCCTGATTATCGCCGTGTCATGCCCAGCAATACTGATAAGCTTGTCTTATTTAATCAAGAGAAGATGACTGATGTACTACGCCGTGTTGCGATTTTGAGTAATGAAAAATCACGGGGCGTGGTTTTTAGCTTTGCCAGTGACGGTATGGTTGAGGTACGTGCTAATAATGCGGAGCAAGACGAAGCGGTAGAGATGATACAGGCTAAATATCAAGGTGAGCCGATGGAGCTGTCATTTAACGCAGCGTATCTACAAGATGTGCTCAGTGTTGTTCAAGGCGATGTACAAATGCATATGAGTCAGTCGAATGCTTCGGTACTGGTCAATCAGTTGGGTGATGAGTTCCATCAATATGTGATCATGCCGATGCGTATATAATTTAAGGTTTCAATATGCTGCCTAAAGGTCGTGTTGAAAGTGTTGTTGGCAAAGCTGCTGGGTCAGTATTGCCAAAATGATACTTGCTGTAGCTCTACCTGTATTGCTTAATTAGTAAACTTTAATCTGTCCTTATATTGAAATTAATAGGCGGCTGTCGATATTATGATTGAACGTCTACAAATATCCAACCTACGAAATCTGACCCAAGTGGATCTCCAATCTACTGTCTGTAATCTAATAATAGGCGCAAATGGTAGCGGCAAAACGTCGCTACTTGAAGCGATATTTTTATTATCTAGAGGTAAAAGCTTCCGTCATCATCAACCCAAACGCTATATTCAGCACCATAAAAATGCGACTACTGTCCACGCTAGACTCAATGATGCCAGTACATTAGCCATTCAAAAGCAAGCTGATGCGACAACATTACTGCGCCTCAATCAAACCACAGTTTATAACCAAAGCATCCTTACTGAACAGCTACCGACCCTGCTTATCGATCCTTCTACTATGGATATGCTAGAGCAGGGCAGTGCCAGTCGTCGGCAGCTATTAGATTGGCTTGTGTTTCACATGAAACAGGGGTTTCATCCGCAGTGGGTGGCGTATCAACGTTTGCTAAAACAGCGCAATAGTTTGTTAAAAAAGACACAGCACCTCACTCAAGTTCAGCTCGCTGAGCTTAGGTCTTGGGATAAGGGGTTGAGTAATCATGCAGCTCTCATTCATCATTATCGCGAACAAGTATTTACTGAATGGCAGCCTTATTTTGCAAAAAGTATCGTCCAGTTGTTACCTGAATATGCCGAACAACTAAGCCTAAGTTATAGTGCCGGCTACGATACCAGTGTCGCACTTGATATACAGCTTAACGAGCGCTTAGAGCAGGACTTACAGCTAGGGTATACCCGTATCGGTAATCATCGCGCTGATATCCATGTGTATTGGCGCTCAGATGACGACAAATCTACGCCATCATCTGAGTATGCAGACAGTAGTGACATGATAAAACCTAAAGCTCTAAAAGAGCAGGCGGCCAATGTTTTATCGAGAGGTGAAAAAAAGCTTTTAATTACGGCTTTGCGCTTGTCTCAATTACCGTTGTTACTTGAAAGTAAAGCAGAGGCGATGTCAACTCATAATGGTTTGTCGCCCAAGGCTACGCCAGTCGTCTTGCTAGATGATGTCACTGCCGAACTCGACAATAGAGCGATACAGATTTTGTTGTCTACCTTAGCCCAGCTGCCTTGCCAAGTGTTTATGAGTAGCTTAACGGATGATATCGTGCCTTTGATCAAAGATTTATGGCCGCATCCGATAGTGTTTCACATGAAACAAGGTCAGATTTCCTCTTTTTTATGACTCCTTTTTTATTAGATATAATATCCTAAACTAAACTAAGATGCGTTATGTGCTTATGGGTATCGCCCATTTCTTTATCAAAGTTAGCTTTATATGAACGCCAGCAACTATAACAAAAGTGCCAGTAAACAGTGACTTAGAGGCAAAAAAATGCTAAAATAGAGCTTTATTTTTGTCCTGTTTTCGGCCAATTGTTTTGTAATGCTCTATAAAAAAACACGTCTGTTTTAAGAGTATAAGTGGTTGATATATATAAATATTACTTATACGCTCATTCTAAGTAATATTTAAAGAGCAAAACGGCAGGTGATAAGTGGCTACGCCGCTATTCAATGCTGTTTTATTTGTCCTGTACAGTCTCTCACTATTATGAAGTCGCAGACCCGAGCAAAATGCATTACGAGCTTTGACACTAATTGTCAGATTTTATATAACGTCATAAGGTTTCATCGTCGTGATGAAGCCATGGCGACGGCCGATTATGGCTAGATTAAGGAATGCACATGAGTGATTCATTACCTAACGACCACGAGCAACCGACAGTAGGCAGCGTTGCCCAAACAGCTGCGCCAGTTGAAACGGTAGAAGGATTGCCGTCTGACTATAGCTCCAAAGATATTCGTGTACTGCGTGGGCTTGAAGCCGTGCGGGTGCGCCCTGGTATGTATATCGGGGATACTGATGATGGTACAGGTCTGCATCACATGGTCTTTGAGGTAGTGGACAACTCTATCGATGAGGCTCTGGCAGGTCACTGTGATCAGATTGATATCATTATTCATGAAGACGAGTCAGTCAGTATTATGGACAATGGCCGCGGGGTGCCTGTCGATATTCATCCAGAAGAAGGGGTATCGGCTGCACAAGTGATCATGACTGTACTGCATGCTGGCGGCAAGTTTGATGACAACAGCTATAAAGTCTCAGGTGGTCTGCATGGAGTCGGTGTCTCAGTGGTCAATGCGCTATCTGAAAAGCTTGAAATGAATATCTGGCGTGAAGGCTATCATTATCATCAGACCTATACCGATGGTGTGCCTGATAGTGAAATTCAGCAGTTAGAAGCCACAGAAAAAACAGGGACACAAATTCGCTTTTATCCTAGTGGTGAAGTCTTTAGTGACACTACATTTGAGTATGACATCTTAGCTAAGCGTCTGCGTGAGTTGTCGTTTTTAAACTCAGGCGTGCGTATCGTATTGACTGATGAACGGGTGAATAAGCGTCATGAGTTTGAGCATAAAGGTGGTCTGTCGGAGTTTGTCAGTTATATCAACGCTGGTAAAGACAGTATTAATGATGTCTTTCACTTTATCAGTGAGCAGGACGATGGTATCGGTGTCGAAGTGGCGCTGCAATGGACAGACACTTATAACGAAAAAGTGCTCTGTTTTACCAACAATATTCCACAACGTGATGGTGGAACGCATTTGTCAGGATTTCGCTCAGCGCTCACTCGTGTCCTAAATAGCTATATGGACAGCGAAAACCTATTCAAAAAAGAAAAGGTTGCCGTTAGTGGCGATGATGCCCGTGAAGGACTGACAGCGATAGTTTCGGTAAAAGTGCCTGATCCTAAGTTCTCTAGCCAAACAAAAGATAAACTGGTGTCTAGTGAGGTGAGATCAGCGGTTGAGTCGGCTATGCATGATAGGTTCAATGACTATTTGCTTGAAAACCCAAGTGCAGGTAAAGCCGTTGCAGGTAAGATTATTGATGCCGCCCGTGCTCGTGATGCGGCCCGTAAAGCTCGAGAGATGACACGCCGTAAGACCACTTTAGATATCGCCGGTCTACCAGGTAAGCTTGCTGATTGCCAAGAAAAAGACCCAGCCTTATCAGAGCTGTATATCGTGGAGGGTGACTCTGCAGGAGGCTCAGCAAAGCAAGGTCGTAGTCGTAAGACCCAAGCGATTTTGCCACTAAAAGGTAAGATTCTAAACGTCGAACGGGCACGTTTTGATAAGATGCTGTCCTCAGCAGAGGTCGGTAACCTAATCACTGCGCTTGGCTGCGGTATTGGCCCTGATGAGTATAATCCTGATAAAGTACGTTATCACAAAATCATCATTATGACTGATGCGGACGTTGATGGTTCGCACATTCGTACCTTGCTGTTGACCTTCTTCTTCCGTCAAACACCAGAGCTGATTGAGCGTGGCTATATTTATATCGCTCAGCCGCCGCTCTATAAAGTGAAAAAAGGTCGCCAAGAGCTGTATCTAAAAGACGACGAAGCGCTCAAAGCTTATTTGTTGTCGTCAACGATTGACAATACCAAGCTGCATATCAGTAGCGATGCGCCAGCTATCACCGGTCAGGCGCTCGAGACCCTACTGAATGACTATAACCAAACACAGCTGATTAAGGCACGTTTGCAGATTCGTTTCCCAGCGGTAATCCTAGATGCTCTGACACATACCCCAAAGCTTAGCATGGATATGACCTATGATAAGTCTGTTATGGAAGCGTGGAAACAAACCATGCAGGCTCAGCTTGAGCACTTTGGCAGTGACTTGAGCCCTGAGATTGAGTTGGTTAATATTCATGCACCGCAACCAGAAAACATGGATGCTGCTGCAATTGATCTGTTAGGCATGAGCCCAGCTATAGAAGCTAATGGTAATGAAGCGTCTCACACTCAGGCTTTATCTACTAAAGATCAGTGGCTACCCCGTGTGACTGTTTATGTGCATCAGCTTGCACATCACTATTTACTAGATGCCAGTTTTATCAATTCGGGTGAATACAGTAAGCTGCTGCGTCTATCAAGCGAGTGGAATACGCTACTTGAAGAGGATGCGTTTATTCGTCGTGAAGCAGGTAGTGGCACCACCAGAGACATTCCGGTACGTGACTTTGATTACCTCTGGCAGCAAATGATGCTTGATGCACGTCGAGGCTTGTCTATTCAGCGCTATAAAGGGCTAGGGGAGATGAATGCTGATCAACTTTGGGATACGACCATGGATCCTGAAAACCGCCGAATGCTGCGTGTGACTATCGAAGATGCCATCGCCGCCGATCACATGTTTACCTGTCTAATGGGTGATCACGTCGAGCCGCGCCGTATCTTTATTGAAGAAAACGCGTTGACAGTTTCTAATTTAGATATCTAATGCTCTAAAAACGGATAAGTCGCTGTTAATTCATGAAAACCACCGCTTTGGCTATCAAGGCGGTGGTTTTTTAATATCAAGGTTGTTTCATGTGAAACCTAGTGCATTGCAATAAGAATGAGAAGGTAAAATGATAGAAGTAGGACTACTCGCTATCGCCCTTGCGATGGATGCGTTTGCAGTAGCCATCGGACTGGGTGCCAAGTCGCAAAAACAGGGTAAGCAGTATTTGCTACGACTGGCTATTTATGCGGCGTTATATTTTGGTATTGCACAGGGTGTGATGCCATTGATAGGTTACTTATTAGGCGCGGCGCTCCTAAGTTGGCTTGCTGCTGCTGCGCCTTGGATTGGCGGTATTATTCTTGTCGGTCTCGGTGGAAAGATGCTTTATGAAGTGTTTGATGTTGATTGGGAGGATGCGGTAGACAGCACGCTTCACCTAAAATCTGACACTGATGATGCTGTTGCCGTCATAAACAATAGCATCAATCACCGCACTATGTTTACGCTTGCGATTGCGACCAGTATCGATGCCATGGCAGCAGGCTTTACACTTAATTTACTAGCGCTTAATGCATGGTTGGCCTGTTTAATTATCGCTATTATAACAGCTGGTTTTAGCTTTTTCGGTGTTTATTTGGGTAAAAAATCTGGCACTTATCTAGAGGATAAAGCAGAAGCATTGGGTGGACTCGTGTTAATTATTATTGGTTTGAAAGTTATGTTTTTTAGCTAAATAGCTTCAGATCAGTAATGACGATAGCCATTCAAAAACAAGCAGGCTATTAGGACAGGAGTAAAACATGTTTGAAGCTTTTTTACTCGCCATTGCTCTAACAATGGATGCATTTGCAGTATCAATCAGTTTGGGCGCAAAAGCTCAGAAGCAGAGTCGCACTTATATCCTACGTTTGGCTATTTATACAGCATTATATTTTGGTACGGCTCAGGGCGTTATGCCGCTCATCGGTCATATATTAGATGCTGTCTTGTTAGGTTGGTTGGCTGCTGCGGCCCCCTTGATTGGTGGGGTTATTCTTATGTCACTGGGTGCTGTCATGCTCTATGAGTCGTTTATTGTCATGGCTCGAGAGGCTCCAAGCGATAGCAAGCAAGGTAAGAACACTACTGATACTCATAAAGATATCGAAGTTCACACTAAGGCGTTTGAGGATAAAAAGGCTCCTAAAATTATCCGTCATCACACCATGTTGACTTTAGCCATTGGCACCAGTATCGATGCGATGGCAGCAGGGTTTACTTTGAATTTGATGGCGCTCGATGCATGGTTGGTATGCTTAACTATTGCGATTGTAACGGCTATGTTTGGGCTGGTCGGTGTTTATTTAGGCTGGCGCTCAGGCACGTGGCTTGAGAGTAAAGCTGAGATACTGGGCGGACTGGTATTGATTGCTATGGGTATAAAGGTCATGATTTTTTGATATAGTCGGAGCACTTTTAAACCGCTATGGGGTTACCCGCCCTAGATGTACTTAGTGTACTATCTGCGGTCGGTCGCCTTGTAGCGATTTTAAAACTCCTCGACTATACTGGACTATGCGCCATGAATATCAAAAACCATATAGCATAAAAACACCGCTTTGGATGCCAGAGCGGTGTTTTTTTTGTTTCACGTGAAACTTTAATAAGTCCTATTTTTATCAATTACTCTTCGTCAGTGTTGAAGCGCCATGCCAAGACCCGAGTGCTTTTTTGACCTTGACTCATTTCAATAATGCGCATCTGCGTAGCATCTAGCTGCTTTAATAATTGCTGTAATGGCTTTACGTTTTCAGACTTTGACACTAAAGAAGTAAACCAGCCCACATGCTCAGCGTAGCTTTGACTCTCTTTTATCATGTTGGTCAAAAAAGTAATCTCACCGCCCTCACTCCATAGCTCCCTGTGCTGACCACCAAAGTTTAGGTTTTGCGCTGCATTGCCTGATTTGGTCGAATGGCGACTTATTTTCTCATTTTGGTTTTTGCCACGATGCCGTTGTAAGTTATGCTGTTTACGACTGTTGGCTTGCATCGCTTCTTCTAATGAAGCATGGAATGGCGGGTTACAAACCACCACATCGAAATAATCCTGACGGCCGATTATATTTTTGAATATATACTTGGGTTCTGGCTGTAATTTGACCTTAATTGTGCCTTTGAGCTTGGGGTTGGCCTCACCAATCAGCGCTGCGGTATTGACCGAAATAGGGTCGATATCGCTGGCTGTGAAGCGCCAGCCATAGCTTTGACTGCCAATAATGGGATAGATAGCGCTGGCACCCGTACCAATATCTAAGGCGTGAATATGCTTACCCGTTGGCGGTGTATTGTCGTCATGAATATGCGTGGTTTGAGCCAATAAATCAGCGATGTAATGAATGTAGTCGGCTCGTCCAGGAATCGGTGGGCACAAGTAGCCTTCTGGAATGTCCCAAAACTTGACACCATAAAAATGAGCCAGCAGCGCTTGGTTGAGGACACGTACGGCCTGATGATCGGAAAAGTTAATCGTCGGCTCGCCCTTAGGGTTGGTGATGGTGTGCTTGGCAAGCTCAGGCAGGGCTCGGGTCAAGACAGCAAAGTCGTAGCGACCTTGATGCGGATTACGTGGATGTAACTTACCCAGGTTTTTGGCTCTACTAGGTGCCCGGTTTCTATGTTTGCTATTGGGGCTGTTGCTGGACTTGGTAGGTGGGGTGGTACGCTGAATCGGCTTACTGGTCATAGTATGGGGCTTTAATGTTTAGATATAGCCGAACAGTGTAGCAGATTTTTGAGACAACTGATGTGTTATCAGTGTCTTAACGACTACGAAAAATGAGGTTCAATCCCAAGACGATCATCGCTGACCCTAATATGCGGTCTATCCAATGCTCAAAGCGCTGAAAGCGTCTCAAAATCGCAGGAATAGAGAGTAGCATCACTACGGTGCTAAACCATGCCATCTGTAGCACCATCATCCATACACCATAAATCGACAGCTGCCAAAGCGGAATATCAGGCGACAGTACGAGCGTAAAAATCGCCACAAAGTATACGGGCGCTTTGGGATTAAAGACGTTGCAAAAAAAGCCACGACGCAGGGTAGCAAACGTGGATTCGATGTCACTTGAGGATGGTTTTGAACAGTTGGCAGCCGTAGAGTGAGGTAAGTTGACTGGTTTTTTGGGTTTAGCACCAATACCTTGCCAACCCAGATAAATCAAATAAGCACCGCCAAGCCATTTAATTGCAGTGAGTAAAGGCTGCGAGTGCGCAATGATGGCTGCCAGACCTAATACCGAATAAATAATGTGGATAGCCAATCCTAAAGTAATGCCCAAGCTACAAATAAGGCCAGTACGTCGGCCCTTGGTTAGGGTTTCACGTGAAACTAAGACAAAGTCGGGACCAGGGGACATGGCTGCTAACAGATGTACGCTGGTGATCAGTAAAAAACCATGCCAAAATTCCATAAAATGCTCTGAGTCATATCCTAGTTTGGATCATGGTTACACTTATCGCAAATCAGGTCAACTGATATTAGCTATCAATGGCAAGGCTAAAACGGTGCTTGCGTTGCAAGGGGCGTATGTCTATATTGAAAGAAAGTTAAATTAACTGCACCTTACACAGCTACAAACATAAAAAGGATAAAATCATGACTACGGACGGCAATAACAGCACAGACAATCGCATCACTTTTGAGAGCGAGGGCTATCTCTGCCTGATTGGATTAAATCGTGTGGATAAGCGCAATGCCTTTGACAGTCATATGATCGGCCAGCTGTCTGCAGCACTTACTCGCTACGAAAATGACGATAGTCTGCGTTGTGCCTTGATATTTGCCCATGGTGAACACTTTACCGCCGGTCTTGATTTGATGGAGCTACAAGATAAATGGGACAAAGGCGCGTTTGAGTTTAGCGATGACGAAATTGATCCGTGGGGCATCAGTGGTAAACGGCGTACTAAGCCTGTCGTGGTCGCAGTACAAGGCACATGCTTTACCGCTGGTATTGAGCTGATGCTCAATAGTGATGTGGTCATCGCCAGTAGTACGTGCAACTTTGCGCAAATGGAAGTGCAACGGGGTATCATGCCGTTTGGTGGGGCGACGGTCAGATTTGTCGCAGCAGCGGGTTGGCAAAAAGCCATGCCATATTTATTGACAGGTAAGCCGTTTGATGCACAAACTGCTGATAAGTTAAACTTGGTTAGCGAGGTGGTGCCTAGCGGTACAGAGTACGATCGAGCACTGACGCTTGCGCAACAAATCTCGACGGCTGCCCCGCTTGGCGTACAAGGGCTGCTGTCCTCAGCACAGGATGCCAGTCGCCATGGCGCCGCTAGCGCACTGGCGAACATTCATAGCTATCTGCCAGACTTGTTTCATTCAGACGATGCAAAAGAAGGGGCAATGGCCATGGTCGAGCGCCGTGAGGCTCATTTTACAGGGCGTTAGGGTTTGCCGCTATAGTTATCCAAAGGCTAGGGCGTGTCTTTAATTCGAACGAAAACATCTAAATGGGCTAAAAATGGCTAAATCTTGCCAAACGTCGTCAAATAGCTGGCTAATATCTTGATATTATCGGCATTATCTTCCTTGTTTGACATCGGTTTATCTCATTTTTATTATCATTTTCAAAATGTAAACCCGCCCTAACTATAGTCGATCCACGATAAAAGAAACCCAGTGCTACTGGGATGCTTTCTCTTAAAACAACGTTGCGCAGGTGCGAAGGGAAGTAGCAGGCAAGGAAAGTTTGTACCAGTAGCACGCTGGCATAGCTGCATTTTCTTTATTTAGGATTAACGATATAAATGCTTGATCATACCCATGCCATAAAGGGGCAATCACGATTATGCTCGACATTATTAACATCACTGCCCCTATTTTTATCCTTATCGCACTGGGTTATTTAAGTGTACGCCTCAAGGTTATTAATCCTCAGCATGCTAAAGGTATGGGGAGTCTGGTCTTAAATATTGCCCTGCCAGCTTTGATGTTCAACGCCATTGCTGACATGCCTTTTCAAGACGTTATACTGCCGTATTATTTGTCTATCTACGCTTTGGGCTCAGTGATGGCGTTTATGGTAGGTGTTGTGCTGACCAAGATGGTTTGGCAACAAGATAATGTCTCTGCTGCGCTCAACTCTACAGCTCTGTCTTTCTCTAACAGTGCTTTTATCGGTTATGCTGTCGCCTCTATGGTGATTGGGTCTGATAGGGCGGCTGCCTACTTGTCGATGGGCGTTCTTATCGAAAACCTGTTGATCCTACCGATGTTGTTTGTCATGGCGGAGATGAATCCCAACTCAGGTAAGTCTCTAGCCAGCGTCCTATTAGGTATCGGTAAAAACTTTACTCGTAACCCGCTGATTATTACTATCGTGATCAGTCTGATTTTTTCTATATTTAGTCTACCGATACCGCAAATGGTCGAGCAGACCACACAGATGCTTACTGGCGCAGCGGCCCCTGTTGCCCTGTTTGTCATAGGTATGAGTCTGTATGGTCTAGAGTTAAAGGGCGATTTGCCAAAAATCACCACTATCGGCTTGGGTAAGCTGATGCTGCATCCACTCTTGATACTATTGGCGATTATGCTGATTTCGGGCGGCACACAGCAAGACAATTATGTCGCTCTGCTGTTTGCTTCAGCACCGACATTCTCTACCATCGCTATTATTGGTCAGCACTATGGACTGGTGAGCCGTATGTCCGCTATTGTCATTATCTCTACCATAGGTTCATTTTTTAGTATGAGTGCGGTGCTGATTTATTGGCAGATGACGATTGGGTTTTAAAGCGGATTCATTATCATTGTTTTTAACGGATTGATAAGAGACCAGACAGCTTACTACCTACAACACAAGAAACCAAAGTCATTTTTAAAGGAGATCTTCCATGGCATATAACTTTGATGAGATCATCGATAGAAGCAATACAGGGTCAATCAAATGGCACTACGACGATGACACTATCCCGCTCTGGGTTGCAGATATGGATTTTAAGGCCGCTCAGCCTATCTTGGATAGTGTGCAGCGTGTGGTGGAGCATGGCATACTAGGCTATACCAAGCCGACTGAGGGGTTGTATGAATCGATTATTAATTGGCACGGCAGTCGTTATGATTTAGCGCTGGAGAAACAAAACATCTTGTTCTCGCCAGGGGTGGTGCCAAGTTTGGCGTTGATGATGCATGTCTTTACCGAAATTGGTGATGCGGTACTGGTCAATGACCCTATCTATACGCCGTTTATGACCAAAACTCAGCAAAATGGCCGCACACTGATTACCTCAGCGTTAAAAGAAGTCGATAGTAAATTGCATCTGGATATGGAAGACATCGAGGCAAAAATAGTCGAGCATAAGGTAAAGCTATATCTGCTCTGTAATCCGCATAATCCGGGCGGGCGCGTGTGGACAAAAGATGAACTTAAAGGGCTACTTACGCTATGTAAAAAGCATAATGTAGCGATTGTCAGCGATGAGATTCATCAAGATCTGACTTTAAGCGGTCATAAGTTTGTGCCCTTTTTAAAGCTAGCAGACGCAGCAGGGTACGCACATCGTGTCGTCAGCCTGACTTCGATGACCAAAACCTTTAATGTAGCGGGCATCAAAGGCTCTATGATCTTTGCTAAAGACGATGCTTTAATCAAAAAAATCAGTCAGCAGCAACATTTGAATGACGAGTATGAGCTGAATTTATTTGCTTATACAGTGATGCAAAGCGCTTATGAGGAGGGCGGCGAGTGGCTTGAACAGGTACTGGCTTATATTGAAAAAAATATCGACATCACGCTAGACTTTTTAGCATGGCATTTGCCTGATATTAAGGTGATGCGTCCAGAAGCATCGTATTTAATTTGGCTCGATTGCTCGGCGTACGGTGAGGACGATCAGGCGCTGTATGATAAGCTGCGTGCGGCGAAAGTTGAGCTAAACTCGGGGATTAAATACGGTAGCGAGGGGCATCTAAAAATGCGTCTTAACGTAGCGTGTCCTGAAGCGCTGCTGCGTGAGGGGTTAAATCGGGTTTATGCGGCGTTTAGTGATAATCAAAAAACAGGCTAACAAAGCTTAATATTATTATATTTTTTTCACTTAGCAGGATACCCCGTGATGTCTTGAATGCTTTGATACAAAGGTTTTAGGCGCTCGTACATCTTGAGATAGACCTCGTTATACAGGCGCTTGTAAAGTTGCACATTGGCTGTGATAGGCACGAACTCATCGCCCAAATGAGTCATCGCCTCGCTGGCGGCAGCGTGGTCGGGATAGATACCGAGGCCCACTGCACAGTTAATAGCAGCGCCAAGGCCTGAGGCTTCATAAGTATGCGGACGATAGGCGGGCATACCAAAGATGTCGGCGGTGAGCTGCATGGCGGCATCGCTTTGGGAGCCACCACCAGAGATACGTAGGTGTTTGATAGGTTTGCCAGTGCGCTTTTCGATGGTATCAAAGCCAAGCTTGAGCTCATAAGCAAGGCCCTCCAATATGGCACGGTAGACGTGTGCTCTGGTATGCACATCACCAAAACCAATCAATGCGCCTTTACCCTCTAGCCCCGGATGACGCACGCCTGGCGACCAATACGGCTGCATCATCAGCCCCATACAGCCTGCGGGTATGTCTTGCACCGCCTTATCAAGCAGCTTTTCAGTGTCGATACCCTGCGTTTTTGCTAGCTGCGCTTCATATTGTGCGAACTGTTCTTTGAACCAACTGACCATCCAAAAGCCGCGATAGATCATATACTCGTGATTGTAGTAGTGTGGCGCAGCGGCGGTGTAGGCAGGCATGTGTTTGAGGATTTCGATATAGTTGCTTGAGGTAGTGTTAA
This sequence comes from Psychrobacter coccoides, assembly GCF_017498085.1. Classification (GTDB taxonomy): domain Bacteria; phylum Pseudomonadota; class Gammaproteobacteria; order Pseudomonadales; family Moraxellaceae; genus Psychrobacter; species Psychrobacter coccoides. The sequence continues at coordinate 7,181 of NZ_JAGBKM010000011.1, read as the reverse complement.
TCGTCGCTGTCGTGCCAAAGCTTAAGCAGGCGGTATCCGCTGTCAGACCCGCGGCGCCCAATGCCTCACAAGCCTTGTCGCTGGCAGCAGCAATCATCGGCGTGCCCTCGATAATACCAGTTGCAGCAGCGGCTTTTGCACTGATATGACCAAGTGTTTGCCCAGGTGTTACGAGGGTAGGCATTTGCTGTAGGCGACAGCTAAACAGTCGCCATTTAAAATCTTTGGGCTGTAACCACTTTTGTGCTTTGTAGTCATACGGCAGATAGCCCAAGGCATGACCAGTGGAGTCAGCAAGCCTACCTGTCAGCTGATAGGTGAGGTAGGCAGAGAGGTTGACGTAATGAGCAGTTTGGCTCCATATCTCAGGCTCATTTTGCGCCAGCCAATTACAGCGGGCTTTTTGCTGGGCGTCTTTTACTAATTCGCCCATGCCGATGATTTTGGTAAGCGGGTTTAAAAAACCGATATCGTGAGTCTCAGCACGACGCAGATCCATCCAGACGATGGCTGCTCGTAGTGGCTGCTTGTCTTTATCCAGACAGATCATGGTATAGCGCTGGGTAGCAAGGCTGACGCCTGCGATTTGCTCAGAGGTGATGTCACAGCTTTGCCAAAGCTGCTGGCAGGCTTCACTTAACTTTTGCCAATAGTAGTCGGCATGTTGCTCAGCGAAACTGGGCTGCTCGGAGAAATACGGCTCGATAGGGACACGGGCTTTGGCGATCTCGGTACCAAATTGGTCAAAGATAAGTGCTCGGACGCTTTGGGTGCCGTTGTCGATGGCTAAGAGATAAATCGGGTCGATAGAGGTGGTCATAGTCGTCCTTAACTATGGGGGATATTTATCAAAATCAGAACGTGCTATTGGTGCAAACTTTCCCATGCTTGCGACCGTAAGAATTCTCGAGGCTACGCAGCTTTTGTTTTAAAAGAAGCGTCCTAGCAGCTCTAATCCTTATAATAACTCGATAAGAAGCTAAGCCGCAGGCAGGTGATAGTAGCGTTGCCACAACTCGGTATAGCGAGCGACTTCCTCTTGCCACTTTGGCTCATCCCAGCCCAGCTCCTGTTGACAAATTTGCTGCAGTCTGGCGCTGATAAGTGGGGTCATCGCCCCATTTGGTAATATCAAGCCCAAACGTGTCCGCCGCAATAGCAGGTCGTCCAAGTGCATGACCTGCTCACAGCGGGCAGCAAAACGAACCTCTGCCCAAATGGTATAATTATCAGTGACATAAGCCAAATCATTGTCGTGAGCAAGGGCCAGCAAGGTGTCAAGCTGTCTGCCATAAAACCCTTGTAAGCGCTGCTGTAACGATGAGGAAAGCTTAGCGAATTTGGGATGGGTAGGGGTTGGGCTGCTAAAGACGTGATCGTCAGATATCTTATCTAAAAAAGCTGACTCATCAAACGTAAGCACCTCTTGGCACTTCGCAAGTACATCAAGCGCAATTAAGCGAAAGGTAGTGAGTTTGCCGCCACTAACGCTCACAAGGTTGTTATCAAGCCAGACGCTATGGTCTCTCTTTTCTTTACTGGGACTGACTCGTTTGCCGTCCCCACCTTCTGATATCAGTGGTCGCACCCCTGCCCATGTGCTGATGACATCCTCTCGCTTAAGGTTGGCCCGATCAAAAAGATCGTTTGCCGCCTCCAATAGATAATCGACTTCTGCACTGGTGATACCGACCTCTTCATCGTTCAAAGGCGGATGGTCTAAATCTGTGGTGCCAATGACTGATCGATTCTCCCATGGAAAGACAAACAAAGCCCGTTTATCGACAGGGTGCAGTAGGGTGTAAGCTTGATTGATGGGTAAGCGCTCTTGACTGACCACCAAATGGCTGCCACGAGACGGACGGATTTGTTTGTCACTATGATGCTCTGTCTGGGCGTTTGCTTGCATACGCAGGGTATCGGCCCAAGCGCCGGTAGCGTTGACCACCACTTTGGCGTACACCTCAAAAGTATGGTCGCTGCTGCTTGAGTGATGGTCGACGTTGTCTGTGAGCGTCGCACCAATAACCAGACCTTGCTCATCAGTGATTAAAGACTCAGCTTTTAGATAGTTGATGGCATGCGCACCATCCTGTATGGCTTCATCGAGCACGCGCATGACGAGACGGGAGTCATCGGTCACCGCATCACTGAATTGACTGGCACCGATAAACTTGTCGCTTTTGATGTTGGGATTAAGACGTAAAAACTCATCTTTTTTAAAGGTTTTAAGGTAGTGCTTACCTGCCAGCTTATCGTAGACGCGCAGCAAAGTATTAAAAATCCATGGCGGTGGAAACTTGCCTTTATAATGCGGCATAACGTAGTGCATCTCATTGACCAAACCACTGGCCTCATTGAGCATGCGCTCACGTTCACGCACGCTAAGGAGCGTGGTCTTGTAATCCCCCGAAGCAATGTAGCGCAGCCCACCATGTACCATCTTACTCGAGCGACTGGAGGTGCCCCAAGCAAAGTCTTTTTGCTCAATGAGTAACACTGTCAGACCACGCCGTGCCGCTTCACGCGCAATGCCTGCGCCTGTGATACCGCCACCGATGATGAGCATATCCCAAGGCTGTGCTTGAGATAAAGGGGCTAATGCTTGCTGGCGTTGTTGACGCTGAGTCATAAATTACTCTTCTTAATTTGTATTCTACTCTTCAAGCAATACACCCGGATTCATCCGCTGCTCAGGGTCTAAGCTCTTTAGCATATCACGGGTCACTTGAATACCCAGCTGGCCTTTTTCGGCCGCTAAGTAAGGCGCGTGATCATGGCCAACGCCATGCTGATGCGAGATAGTGGCTTTGCCATTAGCGACGCTTAAGCAGGCAGCACGTTTGATTTTTTGCCAGCGCCGTAAGGTAGCAGCGTGATCTTTAGCAGCTCTGAAGAAGTAAGTGGTATAAAGGCTGGCCCCTTGCTTATAGACGTGGGAGATATGAGTGAATGCCATGACGGCTTCGCCTTCATCAGCTAAAGCGTTTTGCACAGCTGTCTGCATCTGCTGCATCTGCTCGTCGATATTACGCCAGTTGGTCGCCGTCTCAAAGGTGTCAACCATGATGCCACGCTCCCAAAGTGTGCCACGCAGATACGGGAACTTAAAGCGGCCATGCGCCCACACACTACCCATGATATCGGTGATTTTGCCTGTGACACTGCCGTATTGTTTGAGTTGTTTATTAAACTGAGTCAGGGCCAGTTTATTCTGTGCTTTGTCGCCTGAAACGCCATAAGTCAGCATGACTTTATCTGCATCAAGACCACGTGCTTTAAGATAGGTGCTAATCGCCAAAAACTGACTGGGAGAAGTACCTAAATGTAAGTGGGCATCGGTTTCGATGGCATTGCTCAGACGCAGCATAGAGAGCTTAATATTGCTTTGTACCGCTTGTCTGAGCACTTCCTTACCCGCTTCCCAGTTGGGCAAAAATGCCACCTTAAATAGCTCCTGCTCAGGCTGCGGCTGTACACGCATCTTCACTTCGGTAAAGATACCGGCACGGCCTTCAGAGCCCATCATCATCTCTCGCAAATCAGGCCCTGCTGATGACGCAGGAATATCAACAATATTTAATATGCCTTGCGGCGTGACCAAAGTACCACCTGCAAACATCTGCTCGATACGTCCATACCCTAGCGACTGCTGACCACTGGAGCGTGCCGCAATCCAGCCGCCAAGCGTCGATAGCTCCCACGACTGTGGATAATGCCCCAAGCGATAGCCGTGCTCGTCCAGCTGCGCCTCGACTGTTGGTCCTTGCGTGCCCGCACCAAAAGTGGCGATTTGGCTGTCTGTATCCAAGTCGAGCAGCTGATCCATCTGACTCATAGCGATAGTCAATACGGGGCGTGTGCCCTGTTGTGGGTTGATGTGACCTGCTACAGACGTACCGCCACCAAAAGGAATCACGATGAAATCATGCTCTTGGGCTAGCGTTAGTAGTTGCTCGACATCACTGGTCGACTCGGGAAAAGCAACGCCATCCGGAAACACCTCAAAGTCGCCGCTGTGCATGGCGATCCAATCGGGGAAGCTCTGGCCCCGAGCATGTCTGAGTCTGACCTCGCTATCAGTCGATACGATTGCCATCTCAATGACCGCCACAGGCAGGCGTGATTTGGGTACCGTTTTTAACACTTGCTGCAGGCTGACAGATTTAAGTTTTTTGGTTTTGCCGATATGCGACTTAATCAGCTTGGCGCCGTGCGGCGAGACTTTTTTATTGATATTGACATTGCCCCAACCATTCCAGCGGGTTTGCTCGATAGGGGTATTGCTCGGTGGTTGGCTTTTTGAAGTGGCAATGAGATCCATATCGTCCGTAGTGGAGATTGTCTCTGATTCTGGAGAAGTATCTTTAGTAGTAGGTGATTTAGTTTTGCTCATATGACATAACCTGTCGATTTATAATAATTGTATTTTGAACGATCGTTTGGCTAGGGCTAGTGAATCGACTATACCATAATATATATCATACAATATTGCGATACTAGAAACTATTTTTTATGAGATAGCTGTTTGTAAAAATGTTAAGACACGCCCTAGAACATAAAAAATAAAAAGGCTGCGCTACTTATGCAGCACAGCCCTTGAATTTACGATAACAAAAAAGATCAGCTACTCTTCTTTATCTACTTTATTGATATCGTCAGCGGTGCTTTCACGCACCTGCTCCCACTCATCTTGCTGTGCTAACACCGAGCCCTCAGGCGCCAGCGAGGTTTCGCCCATCTCCCAAGGCGCATTGTCTGCCAACTCCTCAATATGAATGGTTTTGACACTATAGTCGGGCTGATATGCCAAGTCATAATGAGCGGCTTTAATCACAGATATCATCATCATAGATAAAATGATAATCAGCGGTGCCCCAGCGATAATAGAGGCGGTCTGTAGAGTCTGCAGGTCCCCCAAAAACATCAAAATAGCCGGCAGCAGACACAAGGTAAATGCCCAAAATAGACGGTTCCAGCGGTGCGGCTCATCATCCACCTCTCTTTGTACCACCGAGGCTAAGATATAAGAGATAGAGTCAAAGGTCGTCGCCGTAAAGATAGTCGCCAAAAAGGTAAACACGCCGACCACCAAATACGACATCGGCAAGCTGTTTAGAATCGAGAAAATAGCCGCAGTAGGCGACTCATTATTTAAGATGCCGATAACATCGACAGCGCCTGACATTTGCAAATACAAGCCATAATTACCTAGGATAATCATAAACATGGCACAGCCAAGTGAGCCGTAAAACATCGAGCCGACGACCATATTACGGATGGTGCGCCCCCGAGAGATTTTAGCGATAAACAGTCCGATAGTCGGCGCAAATACCAACCACCATGCCCAGTAAAACACGGTCCAATCCTGCGGGAAGGTGATGTTTTGAAAACCGAATGCTTCAAAGTCTCTAAAGGGCTCGACATAGGTCATCATGCGTGGCATCTCAGTAATTGAGCGCCCGATGGCCTCCAAGCCTGTGTTTAGAATAAAGACGGTAGGTCCGACGACCAGTACAAATAATAAAAAAGCCACTGCCAAATAAAAGTTAATATTCGAGAGTTTTTGAATACCGCCTTTGAGCCCTTGATACGCACTATAAGCAAAAATCATGGTGGTAATAAGCAGTACCACAATCTGCATGGTCACGTTGCGTGGCAAGCCAAATAAGTTGTATAAGCCTTCGTTAATCAGAGGGGAGGCCAGACCTAGCGTGGTCGCACCACCACCTACCATACCAAAGACAAACAGCACATCGAGCATCTTGGCCCAGTTGCTATTCGCTCGTTTTTCACCTAACAATGGCATCAAGGTTTGACTCACTTTGAGCACCGGCGTCTGGCGTACATAATAAAAGTAAGCGATAGGGATGGCAGGCACCAAGTAAATCGCCCATGCCACAGGCCCCCAGTGAAACATACCGTAAGTGGTCGCCCAGCGTATGGCGTCTGGCGTGCCGCCTGTGATACCAAAAGGCGGGCTTTGATAATAGTATGCCCACTCAATCAGCCCCCAATATAAGATACTGGCGCCAATACCACCACAAAACAGCATCGCCGCCCAAGAGCCGGTGCTAAACTCAGCAGTCTCTTCAGGACGACCGAGTTTAATTTTACCGATATCTGAGAAGACAATATAAAGCACAAACAGCATGGCCAGCACCCCAAAGGTGAGATAAGCAAAGCCAAAGTTATCACTAACAAACGCTCGTGCTATACCGACCCAGGTTTTTCCTTGCTCAGGGAACAGCATCAAAGGTATGGCGATACCTAAAAGTATCACGAGCACCATGCTAAAGGTAAATTTATCAATACGGGTGTCAGGTACATGGTCGGGTCGCCACTGCGGAATCGACATACCGACATCAAAAGTACCCAAATGCGGCGGTTTATAATATTTAGAACGGGCTTTGACATAATCGGGTAAGTACTCTTTTGAGGGCCCGAGACCTGACGTCGACTTGTCAGGTTTTTTGCTGTCCTTATGCTGGTCAGAATTACTCATTTAATTCTCCTGTTTGCGTTTACCACTCATTCACTCAAGCTCTGGTTGATTGACTTTAAAGCCGATACAAGGTCATTGAGAGGCTTTTTAAATACAGATTGCGTCGCCTCCGCTTGATCGCACACCAGTAAAATGTATACCAGCAGCACGTCTAGATTGTCGTCGATACTAAATAAAATAGACACACTGTAGTAATACGCCAGACTGGTATAAACTTTTCTTGCCTGCTGTGCCTACGCCGCTCGATGCTACAAAACCAACATTAAAAAACTAAGCATCCCAGTTTTGCTGTAGCTTTTTTAGGTGGTGTATCAGAAAGTATGCTGAGGAAATAAAAGGAGAGTGACAGCCGAAGCAAGATGATATATTTGAGGTTATGAAGACACAAATAGAAATCAGCTGCCCCGACTGTCACAGTTCTAGTTTAAAGAAAAACGGCATAAAAAGCTATGGTAAGCAGAACTACCAATGTAAGGACTGTAACCGCCAGTTCATTGGCGACCATGCCTTAACCTATAATGGCTGTCACTCTCAAATAGAAGACCTCATACGGCTAATGACGGTTAGAGGTTGCGGCGTTAGAGACATAGCTATTATAGCCTCAGTCAGTATCGGTAAAGTATTGAGCACCATAGGCTCATCTGTTTATAAGATTGCGCCTAAGAAGCGCTACTAT
>NZ_JAGBKM010000010.1 GCF_017498085.1 Psychrobacter coccoides | reverse complement strand
TAGCGCTGACGACGGTTGCGATATTTATGAGCCACGATTTTAAACAACTTGATTAAGCCTATTTTGTGTTCAACCACAATACGGAACTTTGCCAGATACTGATTGGCTTGTTTGCATATCTCCAATAACTGACCACCACGAGGTTTCTTAAATGGTGTGAAAGTTTGGTTATGTCGCTTTGCTAACCCTTGATAACCACTGTCTGCTAGATAGTTAGTGTTCTCAGGTAACCAATCAGGACAAGTATCTTTATACAGCTTAAAATCGTGGATGGACCCTTTACAGGTTTGCACATCAAGTATCAAACCGGTTTGCCAATGAACGATAACCTGCGCTTTTAAGGTGTGTTGTTTTTTCTTGCCGCTGTAGTAGTCTCTTTGGTTTTTTTTGGACGCTCAATTGGGGTTTCGGTGGCATCGACAATGACGACTGACCAATTGATGTCCTCATCGACACGACTAGGCAGCTTTTTGGGCAATTCAAACTTGCCAGAGTTAATCAGTGTGTCTTCTACTTTACGAATGATACGGCTAGCAGAAGACTCATGAATACCAAAGTCCATACTGATATGATAAAGCGTGCGGTATTCACGCCAATAAGTCAGGGCTAGTAGTATCTGCTCCTTAAGACTGAGCACACTTGGTCTACCTGATTTGGTCTTAGATGCTTCATGCTTTTGCATGGCCTCAAGCATGTCATAAAAAGTGGCTTTATGAATGCCAGTGTAGCGTTTAAAACCAGCGTCACTTTGTTTGAGTAGCTTATCTATGTTTGGCATATCTATTAAGTAAGTAGAGTTCAATAATATACGTTGTGTCTGACAACTACTTTTGCAAGAGGTCTAATAGATTAGGTATTTATTATCAAAGATTAGTTTCACACTTTGTTCTTTTATTAGCAAGCATAAAAAAGACTGACGATTGCCAGCCTTCTTTGTGGTAACTTTTTGGAAATGCAATTAAGCAGGTTTTTGAGGCTGCTTTAGGTCCAGTCCTTTCGTACACTGCTGTAAGTCTTTTTGCATTTTTTTGACATAGGGCAGTGAAGATGGGTCTTTTTTATCCTGTGCGTAGCTCTCGATCTCCCACATTTGACCGATGGTCATCTGACTACGAACATTGATAGTACAGTTACATAGTTTAGTCGCAGTGCTCTTATCAGCAACATTGTATTTGACCGCACCACTGACGCACTGATTGATATTGTCTTGCTTGATATCAGTCGCATTTGCCTGTGGTATGGACATCAGGCCGATTAGAGCTAACGGTAGGACTCGCAACAACTTCATAAACATTCTCTCAATTACTATTAATACAGTGGCTCATACGATAGCAAGTAAATCTACTAAATAACACCGTGCACATGCTGTCTTGATGCAAGTAAATGTTACGCTTTTGTTTATAAGGTCGTCAGATACTCTGTAACGAGACGTATTTACCTTACTTATTAATGCTTAATTCATGGTGTTGGGCGTGCATTTGCAAAGTTTAAGTCGTTTAAGTCACGCCTGATAATGAGTAGGATCAGAGACACCCGCTTGAGCAAACCCTTGACGGCGTAGCGTGCAGCTATCGCATACTCCACAAGCACGACCTTGAGAGTCTGCTTGGTAACAAGAAACCGTTTGTGCATAATCCACTCCCAGTGACAGCCCAAGCTCAATCGTCTTGGCTTTTGACAGCTGCTGGAGCGGCGTCTGGATGGTTAAGCGCTGACCGGTAACCCCAGCTTTGGTGGCTAAGTTTGCCATACGTTCAAAAGCAGCAATATACTCTGGACGACAATCAGGATAGCCTGAATAGTCGATTGAACTGACACCAATAACAATATGGTTGGCATCGGTCACCTCTGCGACAGCGAGCGCATAGGATAAAAATATCGTATTACGGGCAGGCACATAAGTATTAGGAATCGCCTCGTTATCGATCGCATTATGTTTTTTATGAGCAAGATTATTAGCATCACTGTCTGGCACGATCATGGTGTGGTCGGTCAACGAAGAGCCACCCAGCTGAGCGATGTCGATATCAATGATACGATGATTGACTGCCGCTGTTTCGGCAATCCTTTTTGCTGCCATAAGCTCACTATTGTGACGCTGGCCATAGTTAAAGCTGACAGCGGTGACAGATGCATAACGTGCTTTTGCCCAATACAAACAAGTGACTGAGTCCAGTCCACCTGATAGCAGAACGACCGCATTTTGACTGGGTGCAGGTGCAGATAAGGTAACCTCAGGCTCTGATACTTGAGGAGATGAGGAGGGTTGCGACGAAACATGGGTCATAATTTTAGTCTGTTTTTTAGTAAAGGATAAAAAATGCGTATTTTAGCAAACTTAGTAGCACTACATAACCTTTGAGTACAGAGCGCAGCAGTAGGGAAGGATGAAGGTTGGCTGTCACACATTTGCTCGCATAATTTAATTGTCGTCTTTTCAATCTGTTAGCAAAATTTGGTATAATCACTGAGCTTTTTGTAAAGCGATTTTTTAATCTAGCTATAGTCGATACTACATAAAATGGATACGTTACTTAATAATGCGAAACGGGTATAAATTTTTCTAGCTTGCTGTGCCTACGCCGACAGAGGCTGCAAAACCAACATTAAAAAACTAAGCATCCCAGTTCCGCTGTATCTTTTTCATATTAGATTGACTATATTTATTTGCAAACCCTTCCTGTATAGATATTGAGTAATATATGACTGCAGCTAATATATATGTGCCTAAGCTTTCACCATCCTCTGATGTCGAATCTACTGAGATTGAATCATCTGATGAGGGATTGGTTGATAAAGGTATAAAAAAAAATATTACTGAGCAAGTAGCGACCGAGTCAGCCGATTTTCGTAAGTTACAAAAAAAGCTGCGTCGTCAGGTATCGTGGGCGATTCGTGATTTCAATATGATCGAAGACGGTGATGTGGTCATGGTCTGTGTATCAGGAGGCAAAGACAGTTATACGTTGTTAGATATTCTGCTGCTACTAAAGCGCATTGCCCCGATTAGCTTTGATATTGTGGCAGTGAACTTAGACCAAAAACAGCCTGGTTATCCGGAGGATATCTTGCCTCAATACTTAAATGAGCAAGGTATCGCTCATTATATTTTGGAAAAAGACACCTATAGTATCGTAAAAAGCGTGGTACCAGAGGGTAAGACTTATTGTTCGGCGTGCTCACGTCTGCGTCGGGGTTCGTTGTATGGATTTGCCAAACAAATTGGCGCTACCAAAATCGCCCTTGGCCATCATCGTGATGATATTTTAGCTACTTTCTTTCTTAATCTCTTTCATGGCGGTGCTCTCAAAGCGATGCCACCGAAGCTATTAAGTGATGATGAACAAAACATTCTTATCAGGCCGCTGGCTTATGTCGAAGAAAAAGACATTATCGAATATGCTCGCATGAAAGCGTTTCCGATTATTCCGTGTAACTTATGTGGCAGTCAAACCAACCTACAACGTGCCATCATCAATGATATGTTACGCGAATGGGACGATGCTCACCCACAGCGGTTAGCGTCTATCTTCAAGGCCATGCAAAATGTGGCACCATCGCAGCTGGCAGATCGGGACTTATTTGACTTTGAAAAGTTGAGTTTAAATCGTGATGATGATGAGCGCTTATTTGAAGGTGATAACATTCAAGCAGGGCAGACTGACAGCCTTGCTGATATCGGGCTGCCAGTTGCACCAAAAACTCAGACCTTTAACCCAAAGTTTGCGACAGGCACTGAGTCATCAGATAGATATAGCATCAATGATGACCATAAAAGGCCTCAGAAAATACCGACAATTAATCCTGTCATTTAATCACATTAGCTCGTAATGTATGATCGTAACGCATAAAAACACCCCCATAAGTTGTGTCTAACTTATGGGGGTCAGCTCATTGATAGCTGGTTTTTATATATAGGGGTCTAAATCTTAAGGCCTGACAGTTTAGTCAGGATAAAACCTAGGAGCTTTTTTCAAATACCGGTAATGGGTTAAACTTCACCGTTGCACTTGGTAGCTTAGCGACATCTTGCATGCGCCAATCATCTTTGCCATCATTGCTGACTTGTAGATAGTATTTAGCTTTGAGTGGATCAAGATCGACTTGTGCACTGTACTTATTGCCACTTTGATGCTTAAGAATCACATCACGGTCTTTTTTGATATCGGTCGCATGCGAGATAGATAACTCCAACTTATCTGGATAAGTGAGCGGCTCACCATTTAAAAGCTTGCCAGTTTGTAGGCTTTGCTCTGGATAGTTGAGCTCAAAGACGATATTCCCTTCAGGCGAAAACCGTAAGTCACCACGCAAGTCCAGATCATAAGTGAGCTTATCACGTGAGACATCATGGTATAGGGTTTTACCATCCATATACCAGTCATCACGTACCACGCTATCACGGATTTGATAAGAGTAATAAACGAAAAAAATACAAGCCACCACGACAAAGGCGGGTAGCCCAATCACAAAGATAATCACCATGTAGTTTTTATACCATGGCTGGCTATCTTGATGTTTAAAGTTAGGTGCTTGAGTTGATGTAGACATAATATACCTATTAACTGTAGCGATTACTTAAAATCACTCGATAAATAGCGATAAGTGCAAATAAATCATAACGATCAGTATAGCTTGATTGTAAGCGCTCTGCATCTACCGAGTAGGTACAGAGACCTACTTAGCGTATTAGATCAGAGCTTGTATTACTACTGGCCGGGCCAATAGTAATGGTTGAATTATTGCCCTTGGGTAGTAAACACATTTTGCTTGCTCACTTTGTACTTGCCGTCCTCACTGGTTACGGTTAGTACAATAGGAGTCTGGCCTGATGCAACCACATCGGGATCACCATAGATACTGACGGGCATATCAAAGCTTTCTCCTGCTAATAGTGGCACATCGTTAAACCGTAATTGCAAACTTAGACCGTCTTGTGGTTCAAGTGTAATCCTGTAGGTATGTTCATCTTGAGTTTTATTGGTTAATTTTACGATGTAGCTGTTTTCAATCATGCCTTCTCTATTAATAGACGACAACTGGTTACGATCACGGCGGATATCAATTTCTAATGGTACTCGGCCTATGAGCGTATATAAGAGTCCACCACACAATAAGGTAAGTACTGCCAAGTAGGCAAAAAGGCGTGGACGAAAGACACGACTGGGTTCGTTTTCTACTAACTGGCGCTCAGTCGTATAGCGAATGAGTCCACGTGGGTAGCCCACTTTATCCATGATCTCATTACAAGCGTCGACACAAGCTGCGCACTGAATACAAGCCACTTGCAGACCATCACGAATATCAATACCAGTAGGGCAGACCTGCACGCACATGGTGCATTCAATACAATCACCCAAATGCTCTGGGTTTGTGCCTTTTTTACGAGGGCCACGAGGCTCGCCGCGCTCATAGTCATACGAGACGATCAGGGTGTCTTTGTCAAACATCACACTCTGAAAACGGCCATAAGGGCAGATCTGTACACACATTTGCTCACGCATGTAGCCGGCGTTTGCATAAGTAGCGAAAGTAAAGATAAACATAGAAACCCATACCCATGTTGGCCAATCGGGGAATGGGACGAAGCCTATCATTTGCCAACTGCCATACATAAAATCAGTACCGGCAACATAACTGACAAAGGTGGCGGCGGTGATGACTGACAATACAAACCAAATAAAATATATTAAAAAACGCTTAAAAACTTTAGTTGCGCTCATTGGCGACTTATCGAATTTGATACGTTTATTACGGTCACCAATTACCCATTTCTCAACATATTGATAAAGATGAGTCCAGATGGTCTGTGGGCAGGCGTAACCACACCAGACACGACCTGCATATACAGTCACCATAAATAAAGTAAAAGCAGAGATAATGGCGAATGCTGCTATAAAATAGAAGTCTTGCGTCAGGAAGGTTAAGCCAAAAATATAATAATGCTGAGAGGGAACATCAAACCAAATGGCTTGTCTACCATTATAACGTAGCCACGGCAGTATCAAAAACGCAGCCAAAAGGGCATACATGGTAATGACACGGATGTTTTGATAAAACCCAGTCACAAATCTAGGATGAACCCGTTTTTTTTCGGCGTTGAGATCTACTTGTTGTACGGGGATTTTATTGGGTTGTTGTGCTGACATAAACTTGCCTCTTTAAATAAAGAATCAGTCTGCTGGCATGGGTAACAAGCACCTACGATACTATGTGTTGGCTTGAATTGTTATCAATGTCAGTAAATAGACGGATGGTCTTTTATCGACCTATTTATCTATCAAATGAGCGATTGTAAGTAACTGATTATTATAGTAACTATTTTATCATCTTCCTTCTTATAAGTGGGGTAGGCGAATGAAAAAACAATCGATATAAAGTATTAGGGTTTTGCTAGGTTGTTCCTATACTCTTGGGTTTAACAAAAGAGTAGATATAAAGTTAAAAAGAAAAAAGGAGAACTGAAATGACAGTCCTCCTTTTATAAAGCTTTCCAAATGATCTTAGATCTCGAGTATCAATAAAGCGTTATTAATTCGTAACAGTGGTTTCGCTGGTAGAGGCTGCTGTAGCCGTCATATTAGCGTTGGTTGCAGTAGATGCGTTGTCTGATAATGAGTAAACATAAGCAGCAAGTAGCATAATGCGTTCATTACCTAACTTGGTTTGCCATTCAGGCATGACACCAGCACGACCATAACGCAAGGTATCACGAATAATCTCACGTGTCCCGCCCCATAACCAAATGTCATCCGTCAGGTTTGGCGCTCCTGTTGAGAGCATACCTTTACCATCTTCACCGTGACAAAGCACGCAGTTGGTTGGCTCTTTAAACAGTACCTCACCTTGCGCAACCATCGTCTGATCTAGATCATAATCATTTTGATTACCAGAGATTGAAAGCACATATTCCGTTACAGCACGTATGCCATCTTCACCAAGGTCTTCACGCCAAGCAGGCATCGGTAAAGCTTCAGGATTTTTACTGTAGTCGATATCAGCATTACGACCATTGTGCAGCGTTAACAAGATGTTTTCAGGCTTGCCGCCATGAATCCACTCATTATCCGTCAGGTTTGGATAACCCGTAGCACCTTTGGCGTTCGAGCCGTGACATACAGCGCAGTTCTGCAAGAAAAGACGACTACCCACTTTCAGTGCATTTGGATCTGAAGATAGCTTTTCGACGTAAGGGGCCAACTCAGTGACCTTTTCATCAATTTGAGTCTTTAAGTCTGCAGGTGGCTCTTCGCTGCGACGCAATGTTTTTTGCATATCAGCCAACTGTGCCAGTGTTTGTGTCGCATCGCTGGCATTGGCTCTGGCTAAAATGTTTTTTTCAAAGTTATCGGTGAATACTTTGTTGTTTTCTTCAAGCTCACTGTATAACTCGTTTTTAGACGTCCAAGGCACGGTTTCGCCATCGACTTCTACCGTAGCAATACCCTTCCAATTCGCTGGTTGGATAGCAGGGAAGAAAATCCAGTAGGCGGCACCCCAAATGATTGAACCAAAGAATATTACTAACCACCATTTAGGCAGCGGCTTATCATATTCTCGGATACCATCGTACGTATGACCAGTCGTACCGTCTTCTTCAAGGTCTGGCTTGTATTTTAATACAAATAACAAAACCCCAAGAATACCTGCCCAACACATGATACTGAGGATGGTAATCCAAGAACTCCAAAAAAATGTCATCGTTCATCCTTATTGCGCTGCTCTTCAGATAAGGATTTTTTATCCTCGTCATCAAGCGCAAGTTTTGCATCTTCTTCGAAGCGTTTTTTGTTTTTTGGCGAATACGCCCACCATGCAACGCCTATAAACGCAATGAAGGCAGAGACGGTTGCGATTGTTTGTAATTCACCAATACTCATTAGCGCTGTCCTTCCATCGCAGTACCTAACTGTTGCAGATAAGCAACTAAAGCATCAAGCTCAGTAGCGCCAAGCACTGCATCAGGTGCGCCGTCGATATCTTCTTCAGTATAAGGGACGCCGAAACGATCGCGGAATAGACGCATTTTAGTTTGGACTTTTGCACCGTTAACTTCGTTGGTGGCAAGCCATGGGAAACCTGGCATCACTGATTCAGGGACGAGTGATTGCGGGTCTATCAAATGCTGTTTTTGCCACTCTTCAGAGTAGCGCTGACCAACACGTGCCAGGTCAGGTCCAGTACGTTTTGATCCCCATAAGAAGGGATGATCCCATGTTGACTCAGCAGCGCGTGAGTACGGTCCATAACGCTCAACTTCAGCACGTAATGGGCGAATCATTTGAGTGTGACAGACGTGACAACCTTCACGAATATAAATATCACGCCCTTCAAACTCAAGCGCTGTCCAAGGCTCCATAGCAGGCAGGGGGGCATTTACCCCGCCTTCTTCAGGGCTTTTGTTATCATAAATCAGTGGTACGATTTCTACCAAAGTTGCAAAGCTGATTGCGATGACAATAAAGATGACCAATAAGCCTGTATTTTTTTCAATAATTTCATGCGGTGTACCAGCCATGATCGCTCCTTATACGTTAGCTGTCTGTGGTGCATCGACACTAGGTTTATGATCTGTTGGATCAGCCACATCAACTGGTTTACCTTCTGGCATTTGCAGTGTCTTATAAACGTTATACGCCATAACGAACATACCAGTCACATATAATAGACCACCAAAGGCACGACCGATATATGGGAAATGCGAGAACTCTACTGTATCAACAAAACTATATACTAATGTACCATCTGGATTGGTTGCAAGCCACATCATGCCTTGACCGATCCCTGAGATCCACATAGATACAATATAGAAGATAGTACCGGCGGTCGCAAACCAAAAGTGGGTATTAATCAAGCTGATAGAGTACATTTTTGGCTTGTTATAGATACGTGGTAGCAGTACATATAGCGAACCGATTGTAATCATTCCGACCCAGCCAAGTGCGCCTGAGTGTACGTGACCGACTGTCCAATCAGTGTTATGCGATAGCGCATTCACCGTCTTAATAGACATCATTGGGCCTTCGAAAGTTGACATCGCATAGAACGACAATGCCACAATCATAAAGCGAATGATCGGATCAGTACGTAGCTTATCCCAGCTACCAGACAAGGTTAAAACACCGTTAATCATACCGCCCCAAGAAGGTGCGAATAAGATAATAGAGAACACCATCGCTAAAGACTGTGTCCAATCTGGCAGCGCTGAATAATGCAAATGGTGTCCACCAGCCCACATGTATGACGCAATTAATGCCCAAAAGTGAACAATAGACAAACGATAAGAGTAAATAGGACGACCAATCTGTACCGGAACGAAGTAATACATCATTCCAAGGAAAGCAGCTGTCAAATAAAACCCTACTGCGTTATGCCCGTACCACCACTGCACCATGGCATCGGTCGCACCGCCAAACAGTGAGTAAGATTTAAACGCACTAACAGGAATGGCCATACTATTTACGATATGCAGTAGGGCAATCGTAATAATAAACGCGGCAAAGAACCAGTTGGCCACATAGATATGTGAGGTTTTACGCTTAATCAAAGTACCAAAGAAAACGATAGCATAAGATATCCACACCAAGGCAATCATAATATCGATTGGCCATTCAAGCTCAGCATATTCTTTAGTCGATGTTAGACCTAATGGCAATGTAATAACAGCGGCTACGATAACCGCCTGCCAACCCCAAAAGGTAAACCATGCCAAATATGGCGCAAAAAGCCTGGTTTTACAGGTGCGCTGAACGATATAGTAAGACGTTGCGAACAGGGCAGAGCCACCGAACGCAAAAATGACGGCATTGGTATGCAGTGGTCTGAGACGACTAAACGTCAGCCATGGAATGTCAAAGTTAAGTGCTGGCCATGCCAACTGTGAAGCAATGAACACACCAAGACTCATGCCGACGATGCCCCATACTACGGCCATGATCGTAAAAAAACGTACGATAGTGATTTCGTATTCACGGTCCACTGGGGCGACTGCTGTGTTTTGTAAACTCATTGGATGATTCCTTTACAGCCCGAATTATCAACAGAATTAACGAACTTTACGTGATGTGTATGCTATAGCAATATTCTAAAAAAGCCATGGCATCATCGCAGCACATATTGTGGTCTTTCTCGTTTTTCACTGTAACGGTTTATTAACTATCTGGTTGGATTCTCGTGGTACCAGTTGGAGCTGATAAGAGATAAGTGTAGAAAAACACATGATCTCTGTCGAGCACAACTAAGATGATTAATACATCGTTAAAGTTGATTGAGAAGCAAGCTGTCTTTTAGCATCAAACATCTACCTATATCTCAGTAGCGATACTTAAAGGAATATAAAGAAGCTTTTAGTATTCATATCAGTATCTATAAATGTATGCTAGCGGCAGCTGACAAAAACATGTTTACGTAACGTTTGGTTAAGACTCCCGACTCTGTTTGCAGGTATTGTAACGCAATCTTAATGAAATATCATTAGGACTATACGTCAAATACGAACTCTTTTATAAATTATCTAACCAACAATTTTTGCTAGTCATTTAGTAATGTGCTGATTACCCGTTACGTCTGATGCTAAAGCAATCGTGTGAAGCTCTATTGCACAGGATCAATAGGCGTAGGTAACCATATGATTTAACTTATGATACTCCGATAAAGCATAGATGTTAAGGGTAAATTTATCAAAGACTCGTTCTATCATGTTGGCTAAATGCGACAATATGACAGTGGCACTAAGCGCTTAAGGCAGTACTTGGCTATGATTAACGCCGCTTATCATAGCAAATTAAATGAACATATCAATATGAGAGGTAAGGGATTGTTATTGTAATCAACAAGACATCTCTAGTGCGCCAAAGACTTATAGCAGAAACCTAAAATGAGAGTCCATTAATCCGTTTTATGACAGATTAATTTATGATAATTTGTTACAATTCGGCACACAGTCGCACTTATGAGTTTTACTTACTTATAAAACCACGCCATAATGAGGTGGGGTAATATCAATCGATACTTTTTAAGGGATAATAATATGGCAGTTTTTTTAACAGACGCATGGTTTGAGCAAGTCGAGCAATTGGGGAGTGAAGCTGGTGAGCTGAACTTGCCACCTGCACTGGCCAACATGGTGATCAATCTAAAAGTGTCCGATACTGGACAAGATATTGAAGCGAACTATGCGGAAGGTTTACTGCATAAGGGACTAAACGACAACGCTACTACCACTTTATTGTTGGATCGTGATACTTTGCAGTCTATCGTCACTGACTTTGATATGAATCAAATTATGGGTGCATTTATGAGTGGTAATATCCGTGTTGAAGGGGATATGTCACAGTTGATGGCGCTACAAAGTGCTCGTCCAAGTGAAGAGCAAAAAGCACTATTCAAAAATATTAAGTCAATGACAACATTGGCTTAAAGCGATTAATTTGGTCTAAGGACTCTTTATCTAGAAAACAAAAAAGCCCTCAGCGATGAATTCTGAGGGCTTTTTGTTTATTTCTATTCATATGGCCGATACAAAGCCATAGGGCGTGTGCCAGCTTTATTTACAATAGACTATATCTTGAATGAACGTCGATAGTCATCAGCTGGCTTGTGACTGCTCTTGCGAGGTCTGGTTTTCTTTATAAATAGCCGCTTGTAACCAGATGTTGGCCTGAATATAATCATTGACTTCGATAGCTTGAGTGTCTGCTGTACTTACTGCTCCGATTCGCACCACAAATGGCGTAGCATCTTGTTCTCGTAAGATAACCACATCAAACAAGATAATCGGCTTGCCGTTAAAGGTTGAGTCTTGTTTGCCTAAAACCTGACCCTGACACCAAGCCTCGTCTTCTTGCCCTAAGGTGTCGCCAAATAAATAAGCGCACATATGACCTAAGTTAATCTCGACTGGCGCCATTTGTTCTTTGGTTTCTGGCTGCCAATCTTTGATTTGCTCTTGGATATCGTCTGGTACCTGTCCATCGTTAGCAGCGACAATGTCATTAAAGGCACGGTGATAACGAATGGCTTCTTGATCCTCAACTAGAATAACTTCATCTTGTTGGCTGATAGCAATCTCGTAGGCCCAAGCGCTAAAGTTGACAAAATATGGTGTGTTTTGTTGATATAAATGACGGTTTGCAGTGTATAGCTGATCAAAAGCATAAATGGTGCTACCATCAGCGCTACGCAGACGTAGTACGGCATCTTGTGTGTTGTCATTGACGACCATACGCTCAATGGTACAGGTGAGACCATAGGGGCCATCAATGCAAGGGTAGGCGTTAATAAAACACTCCGGCTTACCTTCTTTCATGGCCAAGACTTGTTTGATATGGCAGGGCTGCTCCTCTGACAGCAATAAGCAGCTGTCTTGAGTACTCACGTTAGGGTTTAGCCCTTTTGGCAACGTCGCCTGCTCGATCATTTGCTGTAGCCACTCTGGGACGTCTTGACTGATGTTTTCAGTTAAAATACGCCAATGATCAGCATGACCAGCAGTTTGCTCGTCAGAGAGGGTGATTTTTATAGGAGACTGTACGTTCTTATATTGATAATTGATGGTCATGAAAACACTCAAACTTTAGTCAGCAATGTCGTTTGGACGCCAAGCTTGTTTGCTAGTATATATGACTAGCGCAGTCAGCCTTGTCTAAGCAATCTCTTATAATCTTGCTAGCTAGTGTGCTATGTTTGTGCAGCAACATCAGTAGCAAAAGCGCAGCAAACGGCAATAATGGGTTAATGACAATTGTCCTTAGCATATAATATATAGGTATAGACACAACCAATAGCAAGTCCCTCACAAAAAAATAATAACAAAGTGAGTGGTTTTACTGGAAAATACCGGCAGTTTTTATTAAAGGTATAGCAAATATTGGATAAGTTGTGTCAAACTAGCCCCTTTTTGCCAGTTGCTATTAAGTATAATGCGTGACATCAAGTAAGTCCCCAATAAAAAGCCAGATCAGTCACTGGCGTGTCTTAAACCAGATGAATGTACCTAACAAAACCTTACTACATAGACTGATAGGTATGTGCATAAGAAAAAGAGTTTGAATATGTTTCGTCCTTTAGCTTTATTTATCGGTTTACGGTATACCCGAGCAGAGCGTAGTAATGGCTTTATTTCTTTTATATCGCTGATATCAATGGTAGGCCTGACTCTAGGCGTTGCAGTGCTGATCACTGT
This sequence comes from Psychrobacter coccoides, assembly GCF_017498085.1. GTDB lineage: Bacteria > Pseudomonadota > Gammaproteobacteria > Pseudomonadales > Moraxellaceae > Psychrobacter > Psychrobacter coccoides. The sequence goes on along the minus strand of NZ_JAGBKM010000010.1, from coordinate 86,863 downwards.
GCTGTCAGTTATGAATGGCTTTGACCGTGAGCTAAAAACTCGAATTCTAGGCATGGTGCCACAGGCAACAGTGACTTCTCCTGAGGTTATTGGTGATTGGCAGCTGCTGGCGGATCGGATTGAAGAGGATCCGGAAGTCACCGCTGTTGCGCCTTTTATCCAGCTACAAGGTATGCTGACATCCAATGGTCAGGTTGCTGGTATTATGGTGACTGGCATAGAGCCAGAGTACGAAAAAAACGTCTCTATTATTAATGAGCACATGACCGAAGGCAGTATCGATACCTTAAAAAACGGTGATTTTAGTATCGTGCTTGGTGAGGAGATGGTGCGTTCGCTGGGTTTAGGTATTGGCGATAAGGTAACTTTGGTTTTGCCAGAAGCATCGCCATCACCAGCTGGGGTAATACCACGTTTTAAGCGCTTTACCTTGACGGGTATTTTTAGTATCAGTCCAGAAGTCGACAGTCTGATGGCTTTTATTCCGATGAATGATGCGGCTAAGCTTTTGCGCCTACCAGAGGGTGCCCAAGGCGTACGTATGAAGCTCGATGACTTGTTTAATGCACCGATAGCGGCACAAAAAGCGGCGGCTATTGCTCCAGATCAGCTGTATCCAAATGACTGGACACAAACACATGGCAATCTGTTTGGGGCGATCCAAATGGAAAAGGCGATGGTTGGTTTATTGCTGTTTTTGATCATTTTAGTGGCGGCTTTCAATATTGTCTCAAGCCTGGTTATGCTGGTAACAGACAAAAAAGCAGACATTGCTATTTTAAAAACCTTTGGCGCCTCTCCACGTTTGATTACACAAGTGTTTATGGTGCAAGGTGTGGTTATCGGAGTCATTGGCACTGTGGCTGGGACTATCTTAGGGGTGGTGTTTGCGCTTAGTGTCAGTGATATCTTAAGCTGGGTTAATCAAAGCTTTGGCTTAAATTTATTTGATGCTTACTTTATCAACTATCTGCCGTCACAGTTGCGTTTGGCTGATGTGGTCTTGATTACGGGGGCGTCGTTTGTTTTGAGCTTTTTGGCTACCATATACCCTGCACGTCGTGCCGCCAAAATTCAGCCTGCACAAACACTACGTTATGAGTAATATGCCCTCATGGTTTTTGAGGTTTTATTCATCAGTAGTCTAGCGACTCAGACAGTTATAAATTCTACAGCTCAGTTTTGATTGAGCTGGCGGTAAGTGAAAATCAAGGAAGCAGTATGGCAGCGATATTAGAAGCAAGTAACATCAGTAAGATATACGATGAGGGGGCGGTACGTACGCAAGTTTTGACTGGTCTAGATCTGTCTGTCAATGCTGGCGAGCGCATCGCTATCGTTGGTACCAGTGGTTCAGGTAAAAGTACCTTGTTGCACTTACTGGGTGGCTTGGATACCCCAACCAGTGGCGAAGTATGGCTACACGGCAAGTGTTTGAACCATATGAACGAGACGCAGCGTGGGGCGATGCGTAATCAGTACTTGGGGTTTATTTATCAATTCCATCATCTATTAGCAGAGTTTACAGCGGTAGAAAACGTGGCGATGCCTTTATTGATGCGTCCCAAAGTATCTACCACTGATGCTAGGCAGCAAGCGATTGATATTTTAGAAAACGTGGGCTTGGGACATAGGTTGGATCATAGACCAGGTGAGCTATCAGGCGGCGAGCGTCAGCGGGTGGCTATCGCCCGTGCTCTAGTGACTAAACCGTCCGTTATATTGGCAGATGAGCCAACGGGCAACTTAGACTATGATAATGCTCAAAGTGTTTTTGGATTGTTGTCAGAGTTGCAGAGTACCATGCAGACAGCATTACTGATGGTCACTCATGATCGGAGCTTAGCGGCATTAGCAGATCGGCAATTATTATTGCGCAATGGGCATTGGGAAGACTATTAGGGTCTGTCAAATCTTTAGATAAGAGACGAATAATGATTATTTCTTAGGATTGCGTTGACGCTTTTGCCAACTGGTAACGGTCTTATAGCGCCAAATACCTTTAAAAGCCAAACCGCAGATGATACTAGCGACGATAGCGAGTATCGTGAGTCCAAGACAAAAAGCGGTTAAGGATACAGTGCCCTGATAAGTGACAAATGGGTTGGCGCCATCAGATAATAGCCACAAGCTAAAGTCGGCAATCATCCTGCCTATCACTCTTAAACTAATCATAGGCTCACCCAAAATCTTGGCGCCGACATAGTAGCCGGCATAAAAAATAGGTAAGGTGGTGAGCGGATTGGTAATCCATGTCAAACCAAGTGCCATAGGGACATTGGCACGAAAGATAAGCGCTCCAATCAAGGCCAACAACATCTGTCCGGGTAAAGGAAAAAAAGCACTGAGCACGCCGATATATACTGCCTTGTTTAGACTATGACGGTTGAAATGCCACAAACGAGGATCGACAAGATGTGGCGCAAATAACTTTAACGTGCGACTCTCTAGTATGGTTTCGGGCGTGGGCAGCAGTTTTTTAAGACGTTTATTGGGCACAGGCTTGCCTTAAATCATTATCTACATTCCGCTAGATTATTGCGAAAGACTGGTGTTTAGAGTGTAAGTAGAAAAAAAGACGGACAGGGTAAAAAATAGTGAATAAATCTATTCTTTAAAAGGTGCAAATAGTATAGGGTAATATAGTGATAAATGCTATTGTCGGTACTTGATTGTCGGATATAACAACGGCGACTGCGGATAAAGCGGTACTATTTTTTATAAGCAAGGAGCGCTGGTGTACTGGCTAGTTAGCATCTTAGTGATTACGGTCATGATGGCAATATTAGGCGTCGCTGACGATGTTGATTTGCCAGCTAATTCTTTATTAGACAAGCTGCTGATAGATAGCCTATCAATAATCAGTTTACCCAAAGCGTTCACTTGGATATTCCTGATCCTCGTGACTGCTGTTTTATTATTGCTGCTTCAGCGTAACGCTTTTTTATCAGACGTCAGTCATTGCCATCGCCAAAATAACCCATCAGCCCCTAAGACGTTTATCGTTCGGTTTTTTCGTTATTTGCCGAGTCGTTTATTTACAATGGCAATAGCGAGTCTTGTGGTCATTGGCAGTGCGCTACAAGCATTATCTGCTCATCAGCAAGCAGCATCTACAGCAATTACAGAACCCATGCGGGTACAAGCTTGGGTCACTATTGAAGGTATTAGTGACAGTGTATATGACCCTGCTAGCAATAGTGGCTATCGTCAAGTGGCGACAATACAAGCATTAACACCGTTGGTCTCAGAGTTAACTCGTCAAGATTTAAACGCTCAAACATTAGATTATCTGAGTAAAAACAGCCTAAATAGCTCAGATAAAGATACTGATAAGACATATCGGGTGCTGTTGAATGCTTATCCGCAACAGCACAGTAGTCATGATAAAGAGTTGCAGGCGCTAAACGATTTGGCGCCTAACGACAAGCTACTGATGACCTTGAAGCTTATGCCTTTGGCAACCTCACAAACGGCTGTGAATAATCCATCAGGTTTTGATAGCTATCAATGGTTGCGTAGTCGTCATATCGACGGTGTGGCGACTGTCATAGCGACAGGAGTACCTGTTGCTCATGTCTATCAGGATTCGACTTTAACCCCTGCCACCACTGCGGCTATACCTGCATTTGGCTCTGGCTCTGCATCTTATCTCAGACGCATACGTATCAGCATTGACCAATGGCGCTGGCAGCTGCGACAGCACTTCTATCAGGACTGGTCATCACAGACCACAAGCCAGCAGCAAGCAACAGCGGTCACTCTCAGTCTGCTTACCGGAGATCGAAGCCTAATCAATCGTGATACCAAAGACCTCTATCAGCTGGCAGGGATCTCACATTTACTGGCGATTTCAGGAACGCATGTTTTGTTTTTAGCGATTATGTTGGCAGGTGCTGCAGTACTGCTATTCGATCGTCTGTGGCCTCCACTGTATCGTCTCTTGCCACGTTGGCAAGTGCGCTGGTGGGTAATGATGAGTGCTGCTTTTATTTATGCCTTGTTCACAGGGTTTGACGTCCCTGCGGCACGTACAGCGTGGATGTTGTTGGCAATCGGGCTCATGAGGTTAACATTACTGCCTATTAGCACCATGCGTATATTGCTGGCGCTGGCAGTAATAATGGCTTGGATGGACCCTTATGTGTTGTGGCAGGCAGGGTACTGGCTGTCATTTATTGCGGTGGCGCTGTTACTAAAGTACGATGACAGTGCATACAAACAAGCCAGTGGCCAATCCATTAAAGGGCAATCAGCTCCTTTGCCTTTATCTCAGCAGTCCTATACAAGCCGAATTATTGTCAATAAGGTGGGCGTCATAGCAAAGCGCCTCGTCAAACTGCAGTTTTGGTTATTCATCGCCTTACTGCCTATGACATTGTTATTGTTTGGTAAAGCATCGCTATGGGGATTGGTGATTAACCTATTTGCCATTGGTTTATTTGGTTGGGTGATAGTGCCACTGAACCTACTAGCAGGGCTTTGTTATCTATTATTGCCTAGTGTTGCCGATGGTCTCTGGGGTTTGGTCACTAAGATAGTTACTGGCTTGCACGAGTTGATAGCATGGCTCACGTCAGTGCCAGCGCTGTCGGAGGCTTGGTTGTATACACCAGTAAATATGGCAATGATAATCATGGCTTTGATGGCTATGTCGCCTTGGTTGCTCCCTCGAGGGCTTGTTAGCCGTTGGTTGGTGTTGCCACCATTGGCGTTATTGATGATGACAGTTTATGCCAATCAGCAGTCATTTTATAAAGCACCAACCTTGTATATGCTACCAACAGGAGATGCCTACATTAGTGCAGCGCTGCTGCAGTATCCGGTGAGTGATAGTCAAAGTGGCACGGTTGACCGGCAGCAAGCAACTGCAGACAACGTCAGCTGGTTGTTTTTAGCAGATCATCGCCGACAAGACAAACCGACAAGAGCAAGTACGCTCACGGCTCAAAATCTCTCTGCGACTTTAGAGCAACAACTGCGTACCTTGTCCATAAAACGTATCGAGGGTATCGTGGTGCAGACCAGTGCCCTTAGCTTAACTGATACATTCGCCAAGCCGTCTCAAAAGAATTCAGCGCCTGAGCTACTTCCCATGGTGGTTTTGCAGTTAAGTCAGAGCCTGCCGACTAAACAATATTGGCAAGCGGGGCGTCATGAGCGTTGGTCGAGCTATCTACAGCTATATAGTGACAGTCATCCATCTACCATAAAAGCCACCATCAGTGCGCAGCGCTGTGATCAAGGTAAGCTCTGGCAGCTGCCAAACGGGGATTTGGCATTGCAAGCCGTGACAGGTTGGATTGAAGTTGAAGATAGGAGTGTTTGGGACTGTAGTATAGCGATCCATAGTGAACAGCCTATAGAGGTGGTTAAATACAATGCCGCTAATCCACAGCAGCCCTTACTACCAAATACTCAGCAGCTGATAGCGCCGCCAATACTGCACAGCCAGTCAAGTGTACAGTCCAGAGTCCAGCCATCTGAGCAGTGGCAAACACGATTGGTGCTTGATACGGCGACGCATCAGCGGGTATGGCAGCTGTGGTCGCTGCTATGTCCAGCTGAGTCGTTGGACACTGAGCGGCCAATCATGGGCAACCATGCCAGTGCTGCATCTAAACGCTCGACTCAATGGCTGGCTCACAGTGCCTCACAAGTCTCTGCTGATATATTAGGCCATCAACACGCCATAAAGGTTATGAGCTATGACGATAAAGACTTAGCAGTGGCGCTATCGCTTAGCTCTGCACCATAAAGCATGTACCATAAAGATGCGCATGTCTATTTTATGTATAACTGGTTATAATATTGCTAATTATATAATAACATGTCACGTTTTCACTATTGAACCCTAACCAAAAAGCCACCATACTTAGCAGCTTATTGTTTTATTAGTATCTATTTTATATCAGTATTAAATAGATATTCTTTTATTGTTTAGATTGATTCTTACCTAGGAAGTGTTATGCCTAACTGGCCGCCAGACCCTAATAAACGTCCTGAAAACAGGACTAATCAGCCAGCACCAATCCAACAAGTGTCGCCAAACCAACCGAGTGGGCAGGAGTGGCGCCTGATTGAAAAAACCCTACTCGCTAGCGTGGAAGAGCAACGTCGCTCCAGACGCTGGGGTATCTTTTTTAAGCTGTTAACATTCGGTTATATCTTACTGGTGTTTTTATCTATCGGCCGTGGCTGTAGTACTGACAAACCGGCGACCTTGGATGGTATCGATACCAGTAAGCCGCATTTGGCGGTGGTGGAGGTTCAAGGAACGATAAGTGCGAACGATATCGCTAACGCCTACGATATCAGTAAAGCCTTGACCCGGGCCTTTGAAAATAAAAACTCAAAAGCGGTGGCACTAGAAATAAACTCACCTGGCGGCTCACCAGTACAGTCGGATGAAATCTGGCAGACCATGATGGACTTGCGCCAGCAGTATCCAGATAAAAAGCTGTATGCGGTCATTGGTGATGTTGGTGCCTCTGGCGCTTATTATATCGCTTCTGCTGCTGATGAGATCTATGTCAACCCTTCAAGCTTGGTGGGCTCGATAGGCGTCATTATGCCAAGCTATAATATTGAGAGCCTGATGGATAAGTTGGGTATTGAAGATCGTACCTTAACTGCAGGAGAGTATAAAGATATCCTAAGTTTGTCACGGCCCCTAAGTGACTATGAGGAGGAGCACGTCGAAAAAGTGCTAGACAATACTCATAAGCACTTTATTAATGCTGTCAAAGAAGGCCGTGGTGAGCGCCTAAAAGACCCAGAAGACAATAAGCTGTTTTCAGGGCTGTTTTGGACAGGTGAGCAGTCGATCGAGCTTGGATTGGCAGACAAAAAAGGCAGTATCGCTAGTTTAGAAAGACAATTAGAGCTTGATAATGTGGTCAACTATTCGCCGCGAGATCCCTTCCAGTTATTTATGGAGCGCTTTGCTGTCAAGCTGGGCGCAGGTGTGGGCTCAAGTATTAATCTTGATGTACTGCCAAAAGAGGATGGTCATGCTGAGATGCGCTAAGTCCTTTATATCCTAAATTTTATGTGTATGATTGTGAAGGCTGAGCATGGGTTTATGCTCAGCCTTAATTGTATCAGTGTTTAGACTCTGTTGAATACGATAAAAATAATAAGCCATTATATGACCTTGCGAGAGCCTGTTATGAGCCAGATAACGCCCCATACCTTTGCTTCATTGCCTGTATCACAAAAAACCCAAAAACCTGTGATACATTTTGCCCATGCTAATGGGATGCCTAGTGCCGTTTATGAGCCGTTTTTTGTTGGTTTAGCTGAGTTTTTTACCATCGAATATATTCCGATGCTCAGTGTGGACCCTGATTATCCTGTTGATGATCATTGGCGTAGTCTTACTCAGCAGGTGATTGATAGCGTAGAGCGTACTTGCGAGCAACATGGGGTCGCCAAGCTGGTGGCTGTGGGGCATTCATTGGGGGCTATGTGTACGCTACAAGCTTTGTATCGTCAGCCCAAGCGTTTTGAGCAAGCGGTACTGATGGATCCACCGTGGATTTATGGTACGACCAGCTTGGTTTGGCATTTGGCAAAGATAGCAGATAAGCTGCCTTTGATGAATAATCGCTTTATGGATAAATTATCGCCTTCTGGTATTTCTAAAAACCGCCGAGACGTCTGGAATAGCCGTGAGGAGGCTTATGAGAAGATGCGTCATAAAGGGTTTTTTAAAAACTTTGATGAGCGCAGTTTTCAAGGTTATATTGAACACGGTCTGCATGAGCGAGCAGATGGTAAGGTGACTCTCGCCATCCCTAAAGCAGCGGAAGTGGCGGTTTTTCGTACCAATCCCTCTTGGTATTGGTTGGTACCAAATCGTCGACCCAAACCGCCTGTGACCTTGCTCATTGGCGAGGACAGTCTGTTTTTGAAACGTCAGTTTCCAAAAATGGTACAAACCAGATTGGGCATTCCTTATGTCACGCATGCAGGCGGTCATATGTTCCCTTTAGAATATCCAGAATCTGTCTCCATGCAGGTGTTGAAGCTTATCGAACAGCAATTGGTGCCTTAAAGGGCATGTCTATGCGCTCAGAACATATACTAGTGTGCATGGACATGGTATGAATGGACAATGATCTCAGGGTTTTTGGATGAAAGGTTTTCTAGAGACAGTGTTGTTAGGCGACGGACTGTCCGTATGCGTTAATAGATTGCGATTGCGAGTGTCTTTTTTATGACAGATCGATCTAAAGTTAGTGCTTTTTCTCATGCAGATTACACGATAGGGTCTAAGCGTTCGTCTTTGTTTTCACCTTTGGGCGCATTTGTGCTAGTCATCGGTATGGTGGCAGCGTTTTTTCTCAGTCAATTGGTAGGGGTTTATTTGGCTGGCAAGTGGCTGTTGCCAACCGTCAAAACGATGACAGTCGGTGATGTCTTTGTTTTTGGGGGAAGTAATGGGACGGTAGTGAGTGTATCGATCGTCATTAGCTGTCTGCTGATCTTGCTTCTTAGCGCCTTGATTTTACGTCTCAAGTCTGCTGATGTTTTTCAGTATTTGGCATTCAAGCCTTTTTCGTTAGCGGTTGGCATGCAGATGCTTGGGCTGCTTATTCTCTTTATGGTGGGTAGTCAAGTACTGACGTATGCTTTGGATAAGTCTCCCTTGGTATTTGTCGATCCTTTATATCACTCTGTCAGCTCAGTGTGGCTGCTGGTATTTGCAATGGTAATAGTTGCGCCGATATATGAAGAGCTTGTCTTTCGTGGCATCTTATGGACGGCCATTGCTGAGCAGTTTTCTACGCCAAAGCACTTAAAGCGGCGCAGCTTAAATAGAGCACGTGGCGCATTAGCCGCTAGTATGATTACCAGTGCGATCTTTGCAGTGATGCACCTACAGTACGGTATCTATGAGATTGGTACTATCATGGTGTTGGCTTTGATATTTTGCTATGCGCGTTTCAAGTCGGGCTCTTTAGTCCTACCGATGTTGTTACACATACTCAATAATGGTGCAGCGATGTGGCAGTATTTATCGCAAGTGTCCTAGGGCATGTCTTCAATTCGAACGAGAAGATCTAAATGGGCTAAAAATGGCTAAATCTTGACAAACGTCGTCAAATAGCTGGCTAACACCTTGATATTATCGGCGTTATTTTGCTTGTTTGACATCGATTTATCTCATTCTTATTACCATCTTTAAAATGAAGGCACGCCCTAGTCTGAAGCTTAGTCTTTTAGTCTGGTGCTGAGCCTTATACAGGTTTAAGCCTCTGGGTTTAGTGCTAGCACTTCGGACGCCGCTTGCTTGATATCGTCAAGCGTGAGACTTGGCTTGCCGCTCAAAGCTTGTCGCCATTTACGAGCACCCTTCAAGCCTTGAAACAATCCTAAGTAATGACGTGCCATCGTAGGTAGGGCCTCACCTTTTTCGACTTGTGCTTCGAGGTAGGGATAGAGGCTCGCCAAAATATCTGAGCGTTTGGGTACGGGCTCGCCCCATAAGCTGTTGGCCTGCGCTAGTAGATAGGGATTGTGATAAAAAGCCCGCCCAATCATGACCCCATCGATGTGCTGTAGATGGGCAGCAATGTCTGCTACTGTGTCGATACCGCCATTGATTTCAATATCAAGCTCTGGGAAGTCTTGTTTTAACCGGTAAACATCATCATAGCGCAGAGGGGGTATTTCACGGTTTTGTTTGGGGCTTAGCCCTTGTAGCCATGCCGTGCGTGCATGTACGATAAAGCGTGTACAGCCAGCTGCTGCGACGGTTTGTACGAAGTTTGACATAAACTCATAACTGTCAAAATCATCAATTCCGATACGATGCTTGACTGTTACCGGAATATCCACCGCCGCTTGCATATGCTTGACCAGCTCGGCCACTGTCTGAGGTTCAGCCATCAGACACGCACCTATCTTGTTATGTTGAACACGGTCTGATGGGCAGCCAACATTAATATTCACTTCATCGTAATCATACTGCTGCGCAAACTGGGCGCACTGCGTCATCTCATCAATATCTGCACCACCAAGCTGCAGCACTAGAGGGTGTTCTAGCGTATCAAAGCGCAGATGTCGAGCACGATTGCCATGAATCAGTGCACCTGTACTGATCATCTCGGTATACAGGTAGACATGGGGGTTAAAGAGCCGTGCAAAATAACGATAATCAGTCGTGGTCCAGTCAATCATAGGAGCGACCGAAAGACGTTTGTTGGTCATATCAACCATAGTATTACCCTTGAATGTATTATGCATGTGCTATCGACCTGATATGAGTATTCATGCAAAATTAAATCAGCTGATCGATTTTTTTGTATTCTTGTAGATTGTAGAAATAAAGCCCAATGATTATCCCAATAAATCCAATAAATGCAATATAAAGCGCTGGTGAAAAGCTTACAAATACAGTGGCATAGCTAAGAGCAAAGGGCAGTAGGCCACCCACGATACCATAGGTCACGCTATAAGAGATCGCCATCCCCGTTAAGCGCACATTTGTAGGAAATAGCTGGACAAAAATTGCCGGTATCATACCAATGATGCCGGCACAAAAACCAAGCAGCGCATACATGATGAGGATATAGTCGCCACCAGCTTCTAAGTGATAGAAAAAAGCAAAAACTTGGGTGATAAGTAACACGGAACCCATGACTAAAATCTTACCAAAGTTTTGATAATTGGAGAGGATGCCATAAAAAAGACAGCCAAAAATCATAAATATAACACCAAGACTATGCGAAAAACCAAACAAGTCACTGTCGATGGTGAAGCGTAGAGTGATCAGCTTTGGCAGGAGCAGTACGACTACGATGGTTATACTAGAAATCATCAGTGTCAGTATCATACCGATGAATAATGAGTGCTTACAGTGGCTAAAGAGTAGGGTGAAAGGTTTAGCAAAGCACTTACTAGGTTTTTGTTTCTTCATTTCAACAAAAAATGGCGATTCGCTAATATAGCGCCAAGCCAGTAGTGGTAAAAAGCTGAGAATAGCGGCGGCGATGAACGGTAAGCGCCAGCCATTTGTCACTAACTGCTCGGTGGTCATAGACGCAGTAAGCCATGTAAAAAAAGTACTGGCAAACAATACCCCTATCAAAAAACTGGCTATGACGTAGCTACATCCAGCCGATAAGTACTGACGCGGGACATGCTCAGCTACAAAAATCCAAGCCAATGGAACAAAAATTCCAAAAGCCATGCCTTGTATGATACGCAATATAATAAATAGGATCGGTGCGGACAGCCCCCATTGAGCATAAGTGGGCAGACAGGATATCGCTAGCATACACGCTGCGGTCACCAGCATACTGATTAACAGGACTGGTTTGCGGCCATATATATCGCCGTAGCGACCAAAAATCACACCACCTATAGGACGGGCCAAATAGCCTATAGCAAATAATCCAAGCCCTTGAAGTTTTGTAATGCTAGAGCTGGTATCAGCAGGAAAAAAAGCTGCCGAGATAACATCTACCATAAACAAATAAATCAAAAAATCAAAGAACGCCACAGCACTGCTAAAACAAACAAACAGTACAATGTTTCTGTCTTTTGGATCCATTAATGCATATTGAGAACGAGAAGGCATAATAAATCACACACTCACACATAAAAAAGCGGTCATTAAGTCAATTGTCATAGTGACAAGCAACCTCATAAAAGCGATAAGCCATTATGGGTCAGTAGTGGCTCAACACAGAGAGTTGTAAAGGGTCTAAATGGAGTAGCGTTAGAGTAAGTCAAGCCTTAGAGTCATTAAATCTTAAAACAAGGCCTTACCATTAAAGCAGCCAATCGATAGGTAACCATGACATAATGGTCAGCCAAATATGATCAGTAAAATCTACCCGTGGCTCTGAGGTATATACGACCTTTTCGCCATTCTCAAGGGTATGCCACTGCAGCTGGTTGTTATCTGTTAACCTGACTTCATAGGCCTGACTCAACAGGTTGTCGTCAAGCGTTTCGTGTAACTGCCGTGCCAATTCATCATCATTGATAAGTACACCCATCTCAGTATTGATATTGGCAGAGCGAGGGTCAACGTTGTACGACCCGATAAACACCTGATGGTCATCGACTGCAAAGGTTTTGGCGTGCAGGCTCGTCGACGACTGGCTGCGAGCTTTCCAAAGTTTGTTTTCTCGTTTTTCTTCACCAGCCGTGGATTTTAACTCATAAATTTTAATGCCTGATCTTAACAGTTTAGGCCGCCATTGACTGTAGCCAGAATGTACTGCAGTGACGTCGGTGGCGTCAAACGAGTTGGTTAAAATCTTGATATCGATTCCAGACTCTGCCAGCTGCACTAAAGTATTCACACCGTCTTTGGTAGGGACAAAATATGACGAGATAATGGTTAGGTTTTTGGACGGGTTGCCTAACAAAGTACGCAGCTGATGGACTAGATTGGTATCGGCTGGTACAGACTTGGTCAGCTTGCCGACATCATCACTCAAAAACTGCATGTCTGTCCAGCGAAAGGGCACTCGCTTATTGACCAAGTCAGAATCAATAGAAGAGTCTTCGATAGCCGCTTTATATACTGCTAAGCTGCTGCGAGCGTTACTTTTTTCATCTTCATCTAGCTTATCTAATCCAGTCAAAAAGTCAGAGGTATCTCCCTTGTTCAGGGTTGCCAAGGTTTCGATATCAAAAGAGATGGGCGCTGACCAATAGCTGGCAAAGCTATTATCAATATCAGCCACCACCTTGCCTATCAAGAGCACGTCTAGGTCGGCAAACTGGCTGTTTTGATCGTTACTTAGATATTCGTTACCAATATTACGGCCACCGATAATGGTGATTTGCCTATCAAAGGTCATGCTTTTATTGTGCATCCGTCGATTGATACGAGGTAGTCCGGTAATATAATTGAGCGACTGAAACTTACGATGCATCAATGGGTTTACAATACGAACCGCAATATTAGGGTGGCTTGAGAAGCGCAGCAGGTGCTGATCAAACTTGGCATCATTGTTAAAGTCATCCAACAACAGGCGCACAATGACCCCGCGTTCAGCAGCTTCCCACAAGTCCTTTAGCATCAACTGACCGGCTTGATCGTTATGCCAAATATAGTACTGTACATCAATACTACGGGTGGCCATATCCGTTAAAATACTACGTGAAGCAAAGGCATTGGCGCCAGTAACGATAGGGTGATAGCCAGACAGCTCCGGGTGGTTTTCGTTTTGTTCACTGATGGCTTCTACCAGTTCGGTCTCGGGGCTCGAGTGTTCATCAATATCATTATCGGTCTTAGAGTCAGAGCTTGAAGCCTCGGCATTGTCATTCATGTTTATATTTTGAGGGCTTATATTTTGAGGGCTTATATTTTGAGAGTTTAGTAAGTGGCTTTCCTCATCACGCTTTGATTGATATAAAGCATTAACACGTGCCGACAAGGCTTGGCTCTCAGGTAAATGAGGCTCGATAGGCAGACTTTGACAGGCACTAAGCCCCAATGTCAGACCAAGCGTCAGGCTTAGCGATAAATTGCCGGGCTCTATATTTAATATGGACATAACTGTGTTTACCTTGATGCGCTTGATTTGATATAAAGTGTACTGTAATTCAATAAGATGAATCCAGTCCAAGCTATGCAACCGACTCTGAAAGTATGGCTCAAAACCGCAGTGAAATGACTGCTCAGCTTAACAGGTATGAGGATATCTGCCTATAAAAAATATGGCCTCCTTTAGCTCTATCCTGCATGTAGTCGGTGATAATCTGCAGGGTAAAGTGTGGATATGCCCAGTTTTACTCATCCGATTGAATAGTCATAAAACCGTTTTGTAACTCATCAAAATAAGATGTTTGGAATAAAGTGACGTGATATGATAGCGCTGCATTTACAGCAACTCTATAGTCAGGGATTAGAGAGTCGTTGATGAGTTTTAGTTGTGGTTAACAAACCCCAGTATAAACGCTAAGACGAGTATAAACGCTAATATCAATAATAGTAATGGAAGAGTTATGAGTCAGTCGCAGACATACGATGATAATGGTTTAGATTTAAACTGGCGCAGTGACGCTTTAGACCTAGGTCTTGATTATGGTATGCAAACCATAGCAGTACGAGCAGGCCAACATCGTACCGATGAAGGTGAGCATTCAGAAGCCATATTTACGACCAGCTCTTATGTCTATGCTTCAGCAAGTGATGCCGCAGCACACTTCAATGGGACTAAGACCGGCAACGTCTACTCACGACATACCAATCCTAGTGTGCGCACGTTTGAACGTCGTTTAGCGGCACTCGAAAACGGCGAGCGTGCTGTGGCGACCGCCTCTGGTATGGGTGCTATTTTGACCATGTGTTTGGCATACCTAAAAGCGGGAGATCATCTACTGGCTGCCAATCAATTATTTGGCTCATCTATTGGCTTGTTTAATAACTATATGACGAAGTTTGGTGTTGAGGTCAGCTATGTCGACTGTACCGACAATGAAGCTTGGGCTCGTGCTGTACAGTCAAACACCAAGGTGATTTATTGTGAAAGTCCGAGCAATCCTTTAGCGCAGATTTGTGATATTGGCTATTTGAGTCAACTGTGTCAAGCCAACGATATTTTATTGGTCGTTGATAATTGTTTTGCTACACCGGCGCTACAACGTCCACTAGACTTGGGTGCTGATGTGGTTATTCATTCTGCCACCAAATATTTGGATGGGCAAGGTCGAGTACTTGGCGGAGCGCTGGTAGGCAGTGATCAGTTAATGCAACAAGCATTCACAGTCGTACGCTCAGGCGGTATCAGCATGAGTCCTTTCAATGCGTGGGTATTTACCAAGGGGCTTGAAACACTCAAGCTGCGTATGCAGGCCCACTGTGCCAATGCAAATAAAGTCGCCGCGTTTTTGGTCAGTCATCCTAATGTCAGTAAAGTCCATTTTTCAGGCTTGTCTGATCACCCCGCTCATGAGCTGGCAAAACATCAGCATCATATGAGTGATGGTTATGGCGCTATCATGGGTTTTGAGGTGCAGAGCGGCAGCAATCGTGATGCGACTGCGGCTGCTTGGCATATCATTGATGCGACCAAAATGATCTCAATCACCAACAATCTGGGCGATGCCAAGACCACGATTACTCATCCTGCTACCACCACGCACTTTCGCCTGACTCCTGAAGCACGGGCCGAAGCAGGTGTTAATGACAGCCTGATTCGTCTGTCAGTAGGGCTAGAGGATGTAGAAGACATCATTGATGATTTGGCACGTGGTTTAGACAGTTTGTAAAGATGACTGTATAATCGCTGCTATCGTACTGGTTTTATGATTCAACACATCACCTATCATACAAAGAGGCAATTATGAATATTCAAGCATTAATGCAGCAAGCACAAACCATGCAAAAGAAAGTCGAAGCAAACGTAGAAAATGCTAAAAAAGAGCTGGCCAATAAAGAAGTGCAAGCGGAGTCGGGTAGTGGTCTGGTCAAAGTCACCATGACAGGTCGCCATGTCGTCAAGCGTCTAAGTATTGATCCAAGTCTGCTTGAAGATGAGCCTGATATGATCGAAGATTTGATTGCTGCTGCCATCAATGATGCGGTGCGTCAAGCGGACGAGCTGTACGAAGAAACCATGGCTGGCGCGACCTCAGGCATGGGTCTGCCACCAGGTATGCAAGGTTTGTTCTAAGCTGTAGTTTGGTAAACACAGCATATTGAAAGCCATAATGGGGTTGTTATCTGGACGATGCGACCCCATTTTTATAGCTACGGTTTATAGAGAAAGGAAACCACCTTGCTAACAGCCAAATTTGATCAACTGGTGAAACAATTGCGTGTTTTGCCTGGTGTCGGCCAAAAAAGCGCCCAACGTATGGCGCTACATCTGCTCAGTAAAAAACGTCCACAAGGCATGGCGCTTGCGCAAGCACTTGATGAGGCGATGCGTGATATCGTAGAGTGTCAGCGTTGTCATAGCTTTAGTGATGATGCGATTTGTCCATTATGCCAAGACCCAAGGCGTGATGGTACAGTGCTGTGCGTGGTTGAAACCGCTGCCGATGTGATGGCTATAGAACAAACAGCAAATTACCGTGGGCTTTATTTTGTGTTAGGTGGACATCTGTCACCCATCGATGGTATTAGCGCAGATGATTTGAATATCGATCAGTTGGTATGGCGGGTCAAGCAGGAGCCTATTGAGGAGCTGATATTGGCAACAGGTACCACTGTGGAGGGTCAGACGACCGCTCACTTTATCAGCGAGGCGGTGAGCCGCCATGTCAAAAAAACCACTCGTTTGGCGCAAGGGGTGCCGATGGGCGGTGAGCTTGAGTACCTTGATAGTATGACTCTTGGGCAAGCACTGCAAAATCGCTCTTTCTTATGATATGTTATCGCTTCTCCAGTTAATGGAACTTTTGTAGACCAAAAATCACTATAGACTGAAAGCTCAGTCTTTTATCTAGGCGCTATTTTTAGCGCTTTCTTTTCTTCTAATTATGCAGGTATCTGCCCGTGTCTGACCCTTTATCCAATATAAATACTCAATCTGACTCTTCCTCATACACTAACTCTGCTGATTCTATGCAAGAACAGCAGGGAAAAACAGCGACAAGCACAAATGATGCAGCGTTACCTGCTGAACCTGATATCGATGCATTATTAGACGTTGCGGACGAAGTCGCCATCACGTGGGTGCGAGAGCAAAGACAGTTGGATGAAGTGATTGATGCGTTAGAGACTTGCGGGCGAGTGGCACTTGATACAGAGTTTATCAAACGTGATACTTATTATCCTCGTTTGGCTTTGGTGCAGCTCAATATCGGCGATCATATTTATCTGTTAGATGCCCCCAAGCTGCAGTTAGAGGAGTTGTGGCAGGTGCTAAGCGAGGTTGATATCGCTATTTGGCATGCTTGCGGAGAGGACCTTAGTATTTTTTATCTGTTGTCTGGCTGCCCTCCATTGACCAATATCTTTGATACTCAGATAGCCTTGTCTTATCTGACAGGACAGCTACAGATGGGCTATCAGCAAGCGCTTGCTGAACAGCTAGATATGCATATTGATAAAGAACACAGTCAGTCTGACTGGTTACAGCGTCCTCTTACAGAAGAGCAAGAGCAGTATGCGATTGATGATGTGCGTTATCTGCCTGCCTTGTATCTTAGTATTGAGTATGCACTAAAATCGCAAGGATTATATGATTACGTGTGGGCAGACTGTCAGCTTTATGCTGATGAGCTATATCAGGCGCAGCAGGTTGCAGATGACGCCATGTATCATACCATGGCGGATTATCGCTATACCTCGCAGCAGATGGCGATATTAAAGTCAGTGTCTACTTGGCGTGAAGAGCTGGCACGAGCGACCAATCAGCCGCGCACTTTTATAATCAAGAAGCAAGCGGTGCGAGAGATCATCACTGAGCAGCCAAAGAGTATGCGTGAGTTGGCGCATAAAACCACGATGCATCGCAGTATGCTCAGACTGTATGGTGAGGAGCTGCTGAAGGTCATCAAAGACGCCAAAGCGCTTGCACCCGTTGAGCAGCCCAAGCCGCCACTACCGCCTTATCGTTCAAAAAACAAAGCGCTGGCAAAAGCCGTACAAGCGGCTGTCGATAAGCAGGCTGAAAAGCTTGGTATGCCAAGTACGGTATTAATGCGCAAAAAATGGCTGCATCAGTTGTATGAGGTGGTCGCTTATGACAAGGACTTATCTGAGATGCCAAAGGGGTTGCAAGGCTGGCGTTTTGAGTGGGTCACCCAGACTTTGATACCTGTCATTGAGACGCACAAGGCTGAGCTGCAGCAGGGTATGGGAGTAAAAACTAGAGACGCTTGACCATTAACGTTTAAACTGTCCGTTTTTTAAGAAATGTGCTGTCTGCCAAGCGACCTCTTTATTGATCAGCATACCCGTATGCGTAACGGGCATAATCAGATGGTCGCTTGCAGCGTCCAGCTTGGTCTCTGAGACGTACACCGTGCCATCGTGAGCCAGTTCATCATCTGTCAGTACCGAGCCTGCCTTATGTTGCTTACGATTATGATAACTCAAAAACGGCTGTCCCAATCCTTGGGGTTTATTGCCCGCAATGACGCCCAACTCTATGTGCTCAGGTAGCGGCGCCACGCTGCCATCTAAGGCGTTTTCATATGACTTGCCGACGATCGCTGGTGTGAGTTGCCAGACATAATCTGCGCAGACACTGCCATTGTGCGGGGTGCCAAGTGTCACACAGCGCCCAATCTGCCACTGTGGATAATTATAAATAAAGTCACGAACAATTAACCCACCTAAGCTATGTGCTACTAAGTCTATCATCTGCTCAGGATGGTGGTTGGCTTCAAGCCAACTATTGAGGCGAGCGCTGTTGGTCTTGATACCATCACGCATACTGCGATAGCCATATCGATGCGTACCAAACCCTTGTGTTTGTAGGCGCTTGGCCATAGGGCGCATGATAAAGGGTGCTTGGTGTAGACCATGGATAAGAATCACCTGGTTTTTTTTGCTCATGTTTAATCCAAGGTTTTTGGTGAAATTGGTGGATATAGCTACCACATTTTACAACAGATGCTATAAAACTATCTCTTAAATTTGCCCTGCTTTAAAAAGTAAGCGGTCTGATAGGCGACTGTATCATCTACTAGCATCTCCATATGTGAGACCGGCAAAACAATATGATCTGCAGCGCTTGGCAGCCGTGTCTCATAGACAAAAACCGCGCCATCGTGCTCACGTTCATCGAGAGTCAGTTTGGCCTGATAGCCATGATACACCAAAACCACTTGACTCAGGTTATTAGGGACATTGCCTGCAATGACGCCCATACAAATTCCTTTTTTTAGGGGTGCTATATTGCCGTCTAAAGATTTTTCGTAAGACTTACCAATCAGAGGGGGTATTAGATCTTTGATGTATTTCGCTTTGATACTACCGCTGTGCGGTGTCCCTAGAGTGACGCAGCGGCCAATCTGCCATTGTGAATAGCGAGCGATGAAGTCTCTGATCACCAAGCCACCCAAACTATGCCCCACCATATTTACGGTCACCTGTGGGTCGTGGTGGGTTTCTAGCCAATCGTTTAAGCCATCACTATGTTGGTCAAGGGTCTCACCCAAGCTATCATAATCAAAACTAAACGTATGAAACCCATGGTTTTGCAGTTTTTTGGCCAAAAACTCCATATACAGCGCACTTTGATGTAGTCCATGAACAAGCAGGATGAAGGGTTCTGAGGTGTCAGGCTCAGTTGGCGGCGTATTATTAGACAATAGACTGGTAAACATGATATTTCATTCCGTAGAATGCTGGTGGTGCTTTGAGAGTGAGAAGCCGGGTAGCACTCTAATTATTGATAATTATACGGGTCATATCAAAAAACCTCCAAATCAGCGCTGACTTGGAGGTTTTTCTTTTACTTATAACAGATTAAAGTTTGCATCTGTCACTACCGAAGACTACATGTAGTTTTCGATACCTGGGCAAGAACACATTAGGTTCTTGTCACCATAGACATCATCGACACGGCCGACTGATGGCCAGAATTTGTTCTGACGCACATATGGCAGTGGGAATGCAGCAGTGTCACGACTGTATGGATGTGCCCACTCATCAGCAGTAATAACCGCTTCCGTGTGCGGCGCATTGACCAAAGGGTTGTCCTCTAGCGTCCAACCGTCCTCGCCTGCTTTGGCTTTCATGGCTTCCGCTTTGATAGATTTAAGTGCACTGATAAAGCGATCTATCTCTTCTTTAGACTCAGATTCTGTTGGCTCGATCATCAAGGTGCCTGCTACTGGGAAGCTCATGGTCGGTGAGTGGAAACCATAGTCCATCAAACGCTTAGCAATATCGCTTTCTGTGATGCCAGTCTCTTCTTTGAGCGGACGAATATCGATGATACATTCGTGCGCCACACGACCGTTTTTACCCGTATACAAAACAGGGTAGTCGTCTTTAAGCTGATCGGCAACATAGTTGGCGTTTAGCAATGCAAGCTTGGTGGCTTCAAGTAAACCGTCACGTCCCATCATGGCGATATACATCCATGAGATTGGCAAGATGCTCGCTGAGCCATAAGGGGCTGCTGATACTGCTGAGCAGTCGTTTTGCGCATTATGTACAGGGCTAATCGTATGGTTGGCGATAAAAGGGGCTAGATGCGCCTGCATACCGATAGGACCCATACCAGGACCGCCGCCGCCATGTGGAATACAGAACGTTTTGTGCAAGTTCATGTGCAAGACATCGGCACCGACATCAGCAGGTTGCATGATGCCCACTTGAGCGTTCATATTGGCGCCGTCCATGTAGACCTGACCGCCATGTTTATGAATGAGATCACAGATATCACGGATACCTTCTTCAAACACGCCATGTGTAGATGGGTATGTAATCATCAATGCGCCTAGATTGTCGCTATGCTCCTCACATTTGGCAGTGAGGTCCTCGATATCGACGTTACCATTGTCGTCAGTCTTGACCACCACCACTTTCATACCCATCATGATTGCGGTAGCAGGGTTGGTGCCGTGTGCCGATTGAGGAATCAAACAAACATCACGCTCAGTCTCACCCAATGATGCGTGATAGCGGCGAATAGCAAGCAAGCCTGCGTATTCACCTGACGCCCCAGAGTTGGGTTGCATGGAGATCTCATCAAATCCTGTGATGGCTTTTAGCTGCTCTTGTAAGCTATCAATCATTGAGATATAGCCGGTGACTTGATCGCGCGGCGCAAAGGGGTGCACGTTGGCAAACTCAGGCCAAGTAATAGGTAGCATCTCGCTGGTGGCATTAAGTTTCATGGTACAGCTACCCAAAGAGATCATGCTGCGGTTCATCGCCAAATCTCTGTCTTCGAGGGTCTTTAGGTAGCGTAGCATCTCATGTTCGGTGTGATGTGAGTTAAACACAGGGTGCGTTAAGATGTCGTCAGTGCGCAGGTGCTCTGCATTGAGTGAAACGGTCGCTTTTGCAGGCAAGTCGTGCGCTTTATTGACAAACAACTGAGTTAGGACATTAAAGTCCTCTTGGTTACTCACTTCACTAAAGGAGACGCTGATTTTGGTGTGGTCGATCCGCCATAAGTTAAAGCCGATATTATCTGCATTTTCAAAGATTTGGGTGGCCAGTTTTTCTGAGCCGCAATCAACGACGACGGTATCAAAAAATTGATCATGTACCACATTTAATGAATCGCTGTTGTTTTTAATCACATCAGCAAAAGCGGTAGCCATCGCATGGATACGAGTAGCGATGCGCTTGACGCCTGTTGGGCCATGATAGACGGCATACATACCTGCTAGGTTGGCCAGCAGTACTTGTGAGGTACAGATGTTTGAGTTGGCTTTTTCGCGGCGGATATGCTGCTCACGAGTTTGCAAAGCCATACGTAGAGCGGTATTGCCTTGCGCGTCTTTGGAGACTCCGATGATGCGACCAGGCGCTGAGCGTTTGGCTTTATCAGTGAAAGCAAAGTAAGCGGCATGTGGACCACCAAAGCCCATAGGGATACCAAAGCGCTGGGTGCTTCCTAATGCCACATCAGCGCCCATATCAGCAGGTGATTTTAGCAGAACTAAGCTCATAATGTCGCTGACGACTGAGGTGTAAGTTTTGTTTTGCTTTACAGCGCTGATGACATCGGTTAAGTCTTTGACATCGCCTTCTTTACCGACATACTGAAATAGGGCGCCGAAGTAATCACCAGACTTGGCGGTTTCAAAGTCACCGACGACCACTTCCCAGCCAAAGTATTTGGCACGAGTACGAATCACGTCTAGGGTTTGTGGGTATATGCGCTCATCGACAAAAAACTGCGTAGATTTGCTTTTGCTCATGCGCTTTGACATGGCCATCGCTTCAGCGGCTGCAGTCGCTTCGTCTAGTAGTGAAGCACCAGCCAGCTCAAGGCCAGTTAGGTCGATACATACTTGCTGGAAGTTTAATAGTGCTTCAAGGCGACCTTGGGCAATCTCAGCTTGATAAGGGGTATAAGCGGTATACCAGCCTGGATTTTCTAGGACGTTGCGCTGAATGACGGCAGGCATACGTACCGGTGAGTAACCTTGACCGATATAGCTTTTATTGACAGTAATATTGTCCGCCATCGCTCGTAGTCTGGCGAGTGCGCCATGTTCGCTCATCGCTTTAGGTAGGTTTAAGGCTTTATGCATACGCACAGGTTCAGGGACAGTACTATCGATAAAGCTGTCCATGTCTTTATAACCAATAGCATCCAGCAAATCAGCCTGCTTAGCATCATTAGAGCCTAAGTGACGGTAGACGAACTCCGCTTCATTAAATAAACCTTCAAAGGTGTCGAGCGTCGGGTTTTGAGAGGTAGTCATGACATTCCTTAATAGAGTCGATGAAAAAGACAGTAAGTGTGGCAAAAACAAGTTTGATAAATAACAACTTGCTAAAAGACGGTTTTAGCAAGGTAAAACGATATAAAACAGATCTATACGTAATGTACAAGCTGATCTGGATCAAAGCGAAACTGCGTATGGTAGATACCATTATCAGCACGTGCGCCTGCACCTATCATCATGACAATATGATGATCGTCGCCAAGTCCAAGCAGCTTTTTCATAGCAGGTTCATCAAAGCCGCCCATCGGGCAGCTATCAAACCCATGCGCACGTAACGCTAGCATCAGGTTTTGTGCCGCAAGTGCTGCATTGTTGGTCGCCCAGTTTTTGACATCATCAAACGTATAATACGGCGATTTGATCGGGCCTTTTGCTCGTCTTATCACTTGAATAGTGCCCCATTTAGCAGCGGAGACGATGTTGACAGGCCCTCGTAAGAAGTCTAACGTGACGACTTTGTTATAGTAGTCCTTGACTTTTTTTGGTACGGGGTTGACTGGATATTCACGCAACACTTGTTTGGCGTGATCATGCCAGTTATCGGTGCGTGCCACCACAGCGATTAAACGTGCAGACGTTTTTGCGGCGTTTTGATTCATGCAGTTTTTGATAGCACGTTTTCGGCTGTCTACGCTGTCTATGACGTAAAACTCCCACGGCTGCAAGTTGCTAGAGTTTGGGGCGAGCATGGCCAATCGCAAACAATCAGCGAGCACGGCATCAGGAATCGGCGTATCGGTAAAGCGGCGCACCGAGCGACGCGACTCAACGACTTCACGAAACGCTTGTAGATTTGGAGTGTGAATGGATGCTGCTGTTCTGTCTGCTTTGTCTATACTCATATTAATAGTATCCGCTTTATGATTAAGAGGCATTAACTTAAAGGCACTAGTTGCGAGCCACTACCAGTCGTACTGTAGTGTTGTCAAAGTATTTGGACCATAAAATCGTGTGACAGTTAGTCGAATGTTTGAACTTAAGTATGGGTAATACCTAAAGGCAGATATCAACAGACCGCTAATATCTGCAAGCGCTATAGTTGGTTCGCTTTAAAACCGATACGGGGCTACTGGGGGCTTCGTGGCTTCGTTTGACATTGCTATCGCTGCCTTTGTGCAGCAGCATGTAAAGAAAACCTATACCAGTAGCATGTGTCATTAGGCTATCGGTTTTATTTTGAACAGATTATATAGCTATATAGCTACTGATTCGGCAGCAGCTTATTAGTATTGGCATTTATCGCCTACAGCTCGTTTTCGTACTCTTCAGCAGTCATTAAGGCTTCGTAGTCTGCTATATTGTCAGGCTTCATTCTAAAGAACCAGCCTTCACCATATGGGTCTGAGTTGATGATTTCTGGATCATCCTCTAGGGCTTCATTAATAGCAACCACTTCGCCTGAAAGAGGAGCGTAGATGTCAGAGGCCGCTTTTACCGACTCGACGACCGCTATCTCATCGTCGACAGCGATAGTATCTTCCACATCAGGTAGCTCGACGTAGACGACATCACCTAGCGCATCTTGTGCATGGTCCGTGATACCAACGGTGATGGTGCCATCTTCTTCTAGGCGCAGCCATTCGTGACTGGCGATATATTTGAGTTCTGCTGGGATGTTGCTCATAAAGTACTCCTTTGAGGATAAAGATCAAAAATGAGAATGATAGGCTAACCGAAGGCATCAGCGAAAATATCGGTTAACCCATAATCAAACAGTATTGCTTAAAATTAGTCAATACTAAAACCAAAACAAGGCACTATCAATTAAAGTTGTATTTAGTCAAACTGCTGCTTGCCATTACGGACGAAAGGCAGCTTTAGGACACGAGCATCAACAAACTTACCTTTACCGCGCAAGTCGATTTGTACCTTATCATCATCTGATAGGCTGGCAGGCACACGGGCGATAGCGATAGATTGCTTTAAGCTAGGAGAGAAAGTACCACTGGTAATGAGGCCTTTTTGCTCATTGTCTTCTCCTTGGTTAATAGTCACTTCCATGCCTTCACGCAATACGCCACGAGTGGTCAGCAATAGGCCAACTTGCTTCATCGCTGTATTGTCTTCTTTTGCTTGTTTGCGCTTGCTCACCAATGCTTCACGCCCAACAAAGTCACGCTCGTCTTTTAATGCCAATGTCCAGCCCATGTTGCACTCATAAGGGCTGACGTTCTCATCCATATCATGGCCATACAGGTTCATACCTGCTTCCATACGCAGAGTATCACGAGCGCCAAGTCCAGCAGGCTTGATACCCGCTGCTTTTAATTGTTTGAATAAATCAGCCGCCTCATCAGCAGGCATGATCACCTCGACGCCGTCTTCGCCAGTGTAGCCAGTACGTGCGACGAACCAATCTGGCCCTTCAAGATCAGTCAGATCAGTACCAACAAAAGGCTTGAGCTCAGCGATAATGTCAGCCCAGCTTGGCTTGACTTGGGTGAGCTTGGCAACGGCATTTGGGCCTTGAACGGCGAGCATAGCAAGCTCGTCCCGCTCAGTGATGGCAACATCAAAACCCGCAGCAGTTTTATGGAAGTGGGCGATGTCTTTGTCACGAGTCCCTGCGTTCGAGACGATACGGTATTCGGTTTCATCTGCATTCGATAGATAGACGATAAGGTCGTCAATGATGCCGCCTTGTTCATTAAGCATAGGAGAGTACAAGGCCTTTCCGACTGTTTTGAGCTTGTCGACATCATTTGCCAGTAGCTTTTGTAACCATGCTTTGGCATCAGGACCTTTGACGTCAGCGATGACCATATGTGAGACGTCAAACATGCCTGCATCAGTGCGCACGGCTTCATGCTCTTCTATTTGTGAGCCATAATGAATGGGCAGCTCCCAGCCAGAAAAGTCCACAATTTTGCCACCGCTATCGACATGAGACTGGTATAAAGGCGTACGCTGAGGCGCTTGGGTGTTGGTGTTTTGAGAGTCAGTATTTTGAGAATTGGTATCGGTCATAACAAATCCTTATGTAGACGTCATCAGCACCAAATAAGATAAGTATGGTGTTCGATAAGCGTCGTAACAATAGCGAGAAGCAAGTATGCAGGGTGCAAACATTGCGCTAAAAGGTGCCACAAAAAACAAAGCCGTGTGCCAAACAGACGCCAAACGTCGGTTTAAGCAAAAGCCCCATCTGTCCTGTGACCTGAGATTTTCAACACGATAGCTTTATCTCAAAGGCTAAGTACTCAATATGAGCTCAAAACCTGTAGCGTCGTGTTTTCTCCCCTTCGGTGGATAAGGCGTTGTCTATCCTTATCGCTCTCCAGATTTGTTATGCCGTACTATGACTGATTTAGCAGTAAAAATGCTTTTCAGTAAGCAAAATGAATATATCAGCCGAGTAGACATGTGTTTTTCAGTCCTTTTACCTGAGCGATTGGCAGGGTGGATGCGCCTTCGGTGGTCTTTTAGCCGTAGCAAATAGCGACTGTACAAGACTCTCTCCTGAAAAACCCTTTTATTATGAAAGGTTCATCATGCTTTTACAAGTCATCCGCTCGATTAATCGTAATAATTTTATAGCGAGCGTCTTTGACAAGCATCAGTTGTGATATAAATTACTATAGCCAAACGTAAAGCCACTAATGCTTATGTGGCAAATTATGCTAGGCTAGTACCCTATATTTTATGACTTTTGATTTTTTCATTTAAACGACGGATAGGTAGCAGTTATGCATTGTGATATTTATAAGTTTCCCAAACATGATGATATGTATGTTTACATCGCACGCCCTGACTATCCTGATGATACTGACGATATTAAGGATTGGCTTGGTGTACTGCCAAAAGACTTTCGTCGTAGCTTAGGGACGAGTAAGTTTGTGATGCATCTGGATTTACAAAGCACGCCCAAGCTTGCTCGTGTCGATAAAGAAGAGGTGCTGGCAAAGCTAAAGTCACAAGGTTACTTTGTACAAATGCCACCGCAAGATGTCATGCGTCGGCAGGCCGAGTTGCGTGCTCGTGAGGCTCAAAGCAGTATTTATGACTAGAGCCGTTAGAAGGTATCTGGCTATTTGTACATGGGTGGCTATTTGCACATGTGCTAAACGGCCAAGATGAGTTGGCCGTTTAGCAGACTTTATAATCATACAGCCATATGCCTATTTATTATAAAGTCATGATAAACTAGGGCGTGTCATCAATTAGCACATATAGGTATTTGACGGCAATTTATTTCATTTTAAGCCTCGCCATCTAAATGATGACACGTCCTAGTCACTTATCAAACGTGCACGTTTGAAGTCATTCAACAGGCCCTAATCGCCACGTGCTACTGATAAAATGTTTACTTGCTTGCTGTGCCTACGCCGCCGGAGGCTGCGCAACTGTATTTTAAAAGACAGTATCCCAGCAGTACTGTATCGTTTTTAGAGTGAATTAACTATATAAACGCAGGTGTTTAAACACGCATGGACTGGTTAAAAAGTATTTTACAAAGCTTACCCCTAGATAAAATCAGTGACCTTCTCGGTGAGATCGTCATTTGGTGGAGTCAGATGGTAAAGGGTGTGCCGCCCGAAGATCTCCCAATGTATGCTTACCTTGGTGGCAGCGTTATAGTGCTGATTCTATGGATACTGGTTGCCCGCATGCTACCACGCCCATTGGGCGGTATGAGCTGGATGGTGTTGTTTGCGGTATTATTGGCGCCAGGTACTGCCCTTGGAGACCCAAGTCAAATCGCACCAGCCAGTATCAGTGTTGTCTATGCGATTATGATGAAAGATACCACAGCTGCTATCGCCAACTCCTTACCTATTTTAATGGTATTGGTCATTGGCTTGTTTGTCGGTTTTCTCTGGCAGCTCATTCGTGGTGCTTTTGAATCAAGTCTAGATAAGGCACGCCGTCATACTGCTGATGATACTCAAGCAAACTTGCAACTGGCGGCAGGTCATGATCTAGAGACGGAGGCGTCATCAGAGGTTGTCGCTCCTTCCTCCAACGTCTCTGCTAAAGAAAAAGCCACTACCACAACGGCAGATAAAACAGATAAGCCGTAACCCCATAGCCTCATAGTGACGCAGTCATTAAACGAACCATAACAGGATAAAAGACACTTTTCGTGTCTTTTTTTCTGATGTCTTATGCTGATGAGCGTGCTTTATAAAAGCCAAAACACGCAAATAGCGTCAACACCTGCGAACGCATGAGTATTTTGGCATTTACACAGGCTATGCTAACCTAAACCATTATTTTCTATATCAATTCCTATCTACCTTTTGATTATACTGACTGAGATTTAACCATGAGCACTAATAACAACATCGAAAATCCAAGCTTTACGGGTACCAGCAGCTATATTGCAACTGATGATCTACAGTTAGCAGTCAATGCTGCTATGACGTTACAGAAGCCGCTACTTATCAAAGGTGAGCCCGGCACAGGGAAGACATTACTGGCAGAAGAGGTCGCCGAAAGCTTGGGAATGCCATTGATTACCTGGCATATCAAGTCGACTACCAAAGCAGAGCAAGGGCTATACGAGTATGATGCAGTGTCACGTTTACGTGACTCTCAGTTGGGTGATGATAAGGTCTATGAAATCAGTAACTACATCAAACCTGGCAAACTGTGGGAAGCCTTTACCAGTGAACAACGTAGTGTGTTATTGATTGACGAAGTAGATAAAGCCGATATCGAGTTTCCCAATGACTTGCTGCATGAACTTGATAAGATGTCTTTTTATGTTTATGAGACTGGTGAGACCATCACCGCTGCGCAGCGCCCAGTCGTCATCATCACCTCAAACAACGAAAAAGAGCTACCCGATGCGTTTTTGCGTCGCTGTTTTTTTCACTATATTGACTTCCCTGATGAGCAAACCATGCGTCAAATCATTGAGGTGCATTTTCCCAATATTCAAGAAAAACTGGTTAATGATGCGCTGGATGTCTTCTATAAATTGCGCAATATTCAAGGTCTTAAAAAACCGCCTTCAACCTCAGAGTTGGTCGACTGGCTAACCTTGTTGCTGGCTGATGATATGGCACAAGATGAGCTGGAAGAAAACCTGCGTGGCGAAAAATCTATTCCGCCACTGTATGGCGCACTTCTTAAAAATGAAGCCGATGTCAGCTTATTGCAGCGCTTTGCCAATATGATGCGCCGCTAAGGTTAAAACTATGTTTATCAAGCTTTTCTACACCTTGCGTACTTATGGCGTGCCAGTCAGTACCCGTGAGCTGCTTGACCTCAATGCTGCGCTCGAGCAGGGGTTAATGATGCAGCCTCACCCTGAATATCCTGATGACCCAGAGCTACGTCACTTCGCCAGTCGTGAAGACATGTATCGACTGATTCGCTTATGTATGGTCAAAGATGAGCGCTATTTTGATAAGTTCGATCGAGCGATGGCAGATTATTTTGAGGGGGTCGACAGCCTAGATATTGATGAACTAATGGCAAAGCTGACTGATATTCCTCAAGAGTGGCTCGACTTAAAACTTGATCCCAAAAACCTGACCGAAGCGCAGCGGCGACTGCTAAAGAAGTATGGTTCGCTCGAAGAGCTGATGAAAGCACTTGAAGAACGTCTTAAAGAACAACAAGACCGGCATCAAGGCGGTAGTAAATGGGTGGGCACTGGCGGCACCTCGCCTTTTGGTGCTTATGGCGACCATCCAGAAGGCGTACGTGTCGGGGGAGAGTCACGTAAACGCAGTGCGGTTAAAGTCTGGGAACAGCGTAAATATCGTAATCTTGACGATGATAATCTATTGGGTACTCGTCAAATCCAGATGGCGCTGCGTAATCTGCGCCAGTTCGCACGTACTGGCAGTGCCGATGAATTAGATATTCATGAGACCATCAAACGTACTGCCAAAAAAGGCGTGCTCGACATTCACATGCAAGCGGAGCGTCGTAACCGTGTCAAAGTCTTGATGCTGTTTGATGTAGGCGGCAGTATGGATATTCATGTTGATGCGCTTGAAAAGCTATTTTCTGCGGCCAAAAATGAATTTAAAACATTAGAGTTTTTTTATTTTCATAACTGTCTTTATGATTATGTGTGGAAGGACAATAATCGTCGCCACAGTGCACCGATGCCGACCTTTGAACTATTGAATACATATGGTCGTGAGTATCGAGTAATCTTCGTCGGTGATGCATCGATGTCGCCTTACGAGCTGTTTTCAGTTGGCGGCAGTGTGGAGTATATGAATAAAGAAGCGGGTGTGGTATGGCTAAAACGTGTGCTGGCGCACTTTGATAAAGTGGCTTGGCTCAATCCTGAAAACCAAGCCTATTGGCCCTACACACAAACGATTGGTGAAATCAAAAAATTGGTCGATGGCCATATGTATCCCATGACATTGCATGGCATAGAAGATATGACCGCTTATTTGGCACGTTAACGCCAGTTGAGCCTGATACCTTCATAAACTCTTTTTAGAACATCAAGTTTATTTCTCAGAAAAGCAGTCGCTATGCAGATAGTGACTGCTTTTTTTATCAACAATAGTCTGTGAAATTATGATGGGTGGTTGTTAATAGCGGCCCAATGGTATTGTTCGTTATTATATATCCTGTAATATGAATATATATAGGGAGTTGTATGAATATGATGTGATATGATATCTCCGATACCTTTGGAACTATTATCAAAAATTATATTGAAGCTAAAAGTGGTTACTTTATAACATATAGAGCATTTCATTTTTAATATTGCTCCCTTCTATTAATAAATTTTGTTCGATAAGTCGATGATTTGTACGGGAGTATATATTATGAATCGTAGTTATAAAGTCATATGGAACGAGGCGCTTAATTGTTTTACCGCTGTTGCTGAATATGCGAGGGCTCGTGGTAAGACAGTTAACTCTAGCACAAGCTCTGTCTCTAAAAGTACTTCTGATAACAATATGATAGAAAACAAAGATAACTTACGCTATAACGTACTGTATTCGAGTTTAGTTACGGTAAGCTTAATTGGTCTCACACTTGGCATGTCTGCTCAAACTAATGCTGCTGTTGGAGTTGATAATGGCATAGGCCTCGGTACAGCGGCTTCTACCTCCAATTGTGCTGATGCCACTCAAGCAGACTCAGGTAGCAATGCTGAAAACATTGCCATTGGTTGCTCATCATCTACAGCTCATGGTGGATTGAAGATTGCTGATCGTGGTAACCCGTATTACACAGATAACACTACTAATGCAGCGCTCGTCGATGAAGCAGATAGAAAGGCTTATGCTCCACGTGGGAAAGATGCTGGGTCTGTCGCTATTGGTACAGGCTCAAAAACAGAGCGTGCACTGGGTGTTGCATTGGGTGAATATGCAACGACTACTGAGATCGCTGGGGTGGCTATAGGCGTGGGTGCTCTTTCTCAGGGCAATACAGCAATATCTATAGGTCGACAGTCTGTTGCAACTGGCGATTACTCCCAAGCAATAGGTAACGTCGCTGCCGCAACCGGTAAAGGCTCTTTAGCCATAGGTCATTCTACACAAGCGACAGGCTATCGAGCTATTGCTATCGGTGCATCAGATATTGACAAAGCCGCTGATAGTTATGGTCAACCAGGCGCAAAATACCAAACTTTGGAGCAAACCAAAGCATCTGCCAAAGATTCTATTGCATTTGGCAGTGGCGCACGGGCCACTCTTGAGGGCGCAGTCGCTCTTGGTCAGGGGTCTACGACGGCATCAGGCGCTACTTCTGAAACAACTATGACGATTGGTAGCGAAACTTATAATATTGCGGGTAACGTCTTGGATAGCAGTAATAATCTAAGAGCGGGCGCACAAGTATCAGTTGGCTCAGTAGGTTCTGAACGCCAGATTAAGAATGTTGCAGGAGGAAGAGTGGATGCGAATAGTACTGATGCAATCAATGGCAGTCAGTTATTTGCAATTAACACCACGATAGATAAAGGCTTGAGTTTTACAGGTGATGATACCACTGTCAGCGTTAAGCGTCAGCTTGGTGACACGCTGTCTATCAAAGGCGGTGCCACTGAACTGACTGATAATAATATCGGCGTGGTCGCTGATGAAGATGGCAATCTCAACGTTAAGTTGGCCGAAAATATAGATCTTGGTGCAGAGGGTCGCTTTACCATAGGCAACACTTTAATGAATCAAGACGGCTTTACATTCATCAGTCAGGGCGGTGCAGATAATACGGTCATACTCAGTAGTAGTGGCCTAAATAACGGTGGTAATAAAATCATCAATGTCGCAGCTGGCGAAGATGATATGGATGCTGTAAATGTTAAGCAACTCAACGAAGTCAAAAACAGTGCAGACACCGCCAACAAGGGCTGGGATATCAGCGCTCAAGGCGGCAATGTTAGTACCGTGAAACCCACTGATACAGTTGACTTCAGTAGTAAGGATGCCAATATCGCCGTCTCTAAGGAGGCAAATAGTCATGATATCTCTTTTGAGCTGAATAAAAATCTCGTCATAGACAGTGTGAAAACAGGTGACAGCCTTCTTGATAATAATGGTCTCACCATTGCTGGAGGCCCAACGTTTACTAAAACCAAAGTTGATGTAGCAGGTAATAAAATTACCAATGTTGCAGATGGTACTGTCGCAGCAGATAGTAAGGATGCGGTAAATGGTGGACAGTTACATGACGTCGTTACTTCTATTGAAGAAGGTAGTATTGTGATCAATCAAAAGATTGAAACCAATACTACCAACATCCAAAACAATACTGACAAGCTTGATGCTGGTCTCAATTTTGGTGCAGATAGTGGTGATGTTATCAATAAGCCTATAGGTGATGATAGCGTACTTGGTTTTGTAGGCGGTAATAACATCACAACTACGGCAGCAGGTAGCAGTATTAGGTTTGACCTAAATGGCAACATCAATATCGATAGCGTGACAACTAATAGCGTTGTCGCTGGTAATACGACGATTAACAATAATGGTGTCACTATCGCAGGTGGCCCTAGTATGACAACTGATGGTATCAATGCAGGTGGCAAAGTAATTACTGGGGTCGCTGACGGGGTCAATGATAATGATGCTGTGAATAGAGGCCAGCTCAACAACCAGTTCGATACGATTGATAGGTTGATTAATAGCGAGATCGCTAATATGGACTCAAAACTTAATGATAGAGTCAACTCGCTAGGATATCGAATTGACGATGTGGAAGACGATGCGAATGCGGGTATTTCAGCAGCAATGGCAATGTCTTCACTGCCACAAGCGAATATTGCAGGCAAGTCTATGATAGGTGGCGGTATTGCCTCATACAATGGTGAGAGTGCCGTTGCTATCGGTGTTTCGAGAGTCTCAGACAATGGCCGCTGGGTGATGAAGATAAATGGAACAGCAGATACTCAAGGTAATGCTGGTGGCGCTATCGGCGCAGGTTTCCACTTTTAATTCAATTAAGCATTTTACTGCAGCATCTGTGCTCAAACAGCAGGTGCTGTCGGATCACTCAAAACATACTACTGATGACATACTAAGGAATAAAAAATGAACGTATCTATATATCAACATAGTTTATATCGACATGGATTGCTGGCTACCGCGCTGTTATTCGCTGCAACGGGTTGTACTTGGCACTTAAGTCCTGGTGCTCAACAGGGCTCTGTCAATCCCGAGGATGTGGTGTTTCCTGAGCAGCATTCAGCATGGCAAAAAGAGGGAAAAATCGTTGAGCAGAATGATATTGCCAAGATTAAAGCTGGGTTCACCAAGGAAGAGATTTATCAAGTCATTGGCGCGCCGCATTTTCAAGAAGGGTTTAATGCTCGTGAATGGGACTATATCCTCAAGTTCTATGATAGCAATGACAATATAGAAACCTGTCTTTATAAAATCATCTTCGATAACGGTTATGAAGGGAAGCTCCGTGGTGATAGCTTCCAAGCTACCGAGTTTTATTGGCAGCCAGTATCATGTGGTCAGTATGCCAACAATTGAGCACGGGTTTGGCAATAATTTTTAGCTAAGCGTCATGGTTTGAATCTATAAAAAAAGATCGAGACATTGGTTGTTTCGATGACTGTCTCGATCTTTTTATTATGACATCTATGGTCTAATGACCTGTGTAGTAAGTCACTCTGTCATCACGTAAAAACCCAGCCAAGCCCAAGCTATATCTTTCAGCCACACGCACCGCGGTACTGGTAGGCGCGGACATTCCAACTAACCAAGGGATGCGCCCACGAATGGATTTTTGTACCAGCTCGATGGATAGGCGTGAAGTCATAACCACACAGCTTATCTTTATGTTATGGCGCAGCTGCCAGCCGATCAGCTTATCTAATGCATTGTGACGTCCTACGTCTTCAAATAGATACAGCTGTTGCTTATGCAAAGTGGCTGCAGCATGTACCGCACCAGTTAGTTGGTGTGTGTGCTGCATGACGTCCACTTGTTGCCGTATGTTTAATAGATAATCAAGACTAGGACGGCTCGTGTCTACTTGCTGTATGTCGTGACGATGATAAGCACTTAGATCAGGCAATGCTTGTGTCAGTCCAGTGATGCCACACATACCGCATCCAGTACGCCCTGCAAGCTGACGTCTTTGCGCTTGAATACGCTGATGGCAGCGTTGGCTGATGGTAAGGTTGACCAGATAGATATCATAGTCTTGCAGTTGCGTTAAGTCCTGTGCCAGCGCTGATGATTCGATATTTTTATCTGGCGAGTTGTCATCTATTAAGCTTTGGGTAGAGGGGTCATGAAAAAGCTGCTGATAATCTGTAATGTCATTGAGCGGAATGACGTCCCAGTCAAGCAGCTCGTAACTGTGCTGGATTAAGCCTTCACTAAACAGAAAACCAACCGCCAAATACTCTAACTGATGAGGACTGGCCATTAATACGGCGTAGTGAATACCATTGATAACGATAGCGACTGCTGCCTCTACGGCTAGGCTGGGGTGCTGATATTCGATATTAACCCTGCGAGTATCGGCTGACACCATGTCATGACTACTCTCACTGTCTAATGGATAATAGTGCTGATGCGCCAAGTGGTAACGTGCAAGCGGGGCCACAGCAGACTCTATCGTCTGTGGTGACGTCTGAGCTGATGCGTTATTTGCTACGCTATCTACCAACAATCGATCACTATATGCTGGGTCATATTCCACATTATTTTCAGCTATCATCATTGCCCTTTTATTGATTAATTGACGGTTACTAGGCAGGGTCAGCCATGCCTGTATTTGCATCAACACGCTCTAAGACGACGGTTGTCGATTTATATGCGGGTATATGGGAATCTGGTGCATGAGTATCTAGGTCAAATAAATCATTGCATTCAGGGTAGTATGCAGCAACGGCATTAGAGGCGATATCCATCTCAGTCAGAATCAATGGGCCTAAGGTACGTGGTTGCTCTGTGCTGTCTGTATCGTTTGCGCTATTAGTGCTGGCTTGACGCGATACCATAACGCTATCGCCTTTTTGCCACCCTAAGCGGCTCATCTCATCTGGATGCATAAACAGCACATCACGGCGGTCTGTTTGACGATAGCGATCTTGATAGCCAAAGATCATGGTATTAAATTGATCATGACTACGGACGCTGGTTAATTGCCAAACTTTTTGATGCGGGTTTGGATCGCTTTTAATTTGGTCGTTTTGTTTTGTGCCATCTCTAGTGTTCAAAGTCATATTTGCCATTTGTGCGGCGACATAGGTGATTGGGTATTGCGGCACTTCAAACTGGGCTTTACCACTGTCAGTATTCCACACTCGATGGCGCGCTGGATGATATAAATGAAAGCCACGCTCAGTAGCACGTATACGCTCGTTGAAGTCTTCAAACCCATCGATCGCTTGGGCGATGTAATCACGAATAACATCAAAATCCTCGCTCATGGCTTGCCACGGGATTGATGATTCAGCGGCAAGTACATGAGTGGCAATGTCTGCCACAATCTGCGCTTCGGACTTTAACCTATCGCTAACAGGCTTAAGACTGCCCTGAGTAGGCACTATCTGACACATAGAATCTTCGATAGTCGCAAACTGCTCGCCTTTGGCCGTCACGGTGCGTTCAGTGCGGCCTAGGCAAGGCAAGATCAGATTGTTTGCACCTGGATACAGCATGGTTTCATTGAGCTTAGTGCCTACAAAGATATTAAGCTGGGTGGTGGTTAAGGCTTGTTGAATGGCGCTAGTATCAGGGGCAGCAACGGCATAATTACCACCCATAGCCATAAAGACTTTGAGCTTGCCTGCGATCAAGGCTTTGGCGCCAGAGACGACATCAAACCCATCCTCTTGTGGCATGGGACGCTCAAAAACACGCTCTAAATTATCAAGTAAGCTTTGAGCAGGGCGTTCATGAATGCCCATGGTGCGATCGCCTTGTACGTTGGAGTGACCACGGACTGGAGAGGCACCTGCACCGTCGATACCAATCATCCCCATTAGTAGCAGCAAGTTGGTAATCATCGCCACATTATCATCGCCTTGTACGTGCTGAGTGATGCCCATACCCCAGGTGCAAATCGTCGCTGGGCTCTCAGCCACCAGCTTTGCAATCTCGACGATATCAGCCTGAGCAATACCAGAACCTTGCTCGATATCTGTCCATGATTGTTCTATCAGCCACTGCTTTAAAGGCTCAAAACCTGAGGTATGAGTGGCAATAAAGTCGTTATCAATTTTATCATTTTCAATGAGCCATTTGGCAAGCCCTGTCAACAAAGCGGTATCACCACCGATTTGGATTTGAATGACTTCATTGACCACATTGTCGCTTTGTCCTGCTGCCATATGGGTAGGCTTTTGCGGGTTTCTAAAAGCAGTGAGACCCTGTTCACGCATAGGATTAATCGAAATGATTCGGCAGCCTTGGCTTTGAGCATGAGCCAGCATCTCTAGCATCCGTGGGTGGTTGGTCGCCGGGTTTTGACCAAACATCAATATCAATTTGGCTTGCTCAAAGTCTTCTAACATGACCGTTGCCTTGCCAACGCCAAGCTGTCTACCAAGTACGACAGAGGTGGGCTCGTGACACATGTTTGAGCAATCAGGTAGGTTGTTGGTACCAAAGCAGCGTACAAACAGCTGATACATAAAAGCTGGTTCGTTGGTGACACGGCCTGAGGTATAAAACAGCGCTTCATCGGGCGTATCAAGCTGCTGTAGTTGCTCTGCAATACGCCGATAGGCAGCCTCCCAAGAGATAGGTACATAACGATCTTGCGTCGCATCATAAGCGAGAGGCTCTGACAAACGGCCGCTGTGTTCAAGCTCGTAGCCCGACCAGCCTTGCAGTTCACTCACCGTATGCCGCGCAAAAAACTGCGCATCAGCTTTGGTGGTCATGGTCTCACTGGCGATGACCTTAATGCCGTTTTCGCAGACATCAATGCTTTTATGTGACTTATGATCTGGCCAAGCGCAGCCGGGACAGTCAAAGCCTCCTTTCGGCTGATTGCTTTTGAGGACGCTGACACTGCCACGCAAAAAAGCCTTGTAATCCATTAGTTTGCGAGTAGAAGATATCAGCGCAGGCCAACCAGCGGCAGGGTGGGAGTAGACAGGAATTTTGCGCATGATGAACCTCACAGTGTAATTCATGATGATAGATAAGCTTAATATAGCAACTATATAGTGGTCGGCGCAAAGTTGGTAGACAATTAACCATAGATAACAAAAACCCTCAAGACGATCAAATGTCTTGAGGGCTGATTGATAAGTGATTTAAAGTATCAGTAGCGAGCATCTTTGGGTTTTTTACCACTTGGCCAGTCATTTACCTTTCCAGCAAAGTCAGGGCGAGGCTTGTGTGCAAAAAACTCAGCGACATCGACAGCATCTTGGTCAGATAAAACGCCGCCATGTCCCCACAGGCCTTTGGTTTGAACACTCATTGGCATGTTGTATTTTACAAAAGCAGCTGCTTTGTAAGTACGTGCCATACCTGCACCGATGTTAAAGGACTCATCACCCCAAAGCGGTGGGAAGACAATATCACCTAGATTGTCTCTTTTGCCTTCACCATTATCACCATGGCAGCTGGCACACTGAGCATAGTATATTTGCTCACCACGTGCGGTATCGGCCACCAGTGTTTTATCGACATCACCCGCATTTTGAATATCGACACGTTGGCTTTCAGGGATTTTTTGGCTGAGCCACTCCATATAAGCCATCATCGCTTTCATCTCTGGCCCTTCACGATCAAGCGGTACACCGTTCATAGAGCGCTGAAAACAACCATTGATACGGGCCTCTAAATCCACTTCTGTACCTGAGCGTGGCATGACACGAGGGTAGGTATTGAAGCTGTTGATGTAGGGGTCGCCAAGCGGGATTTTACCTTGTGAGATGTGACAGCTATTGCAGTTCATCTCGGCCCCAACGTGCTCTGGTAGTAGACGTTTGGTTTCATTCAATAAACGCTTACCATAGAAGATCTCGTCAGCGTTGGGCTCATCTAGTATTTGGGTATCTTGTGGCAGTACATATTTGCCAATGTCTTCGTTGGCATCATCTGCTGTGGTCACCACAAACTCAGGCGCAGCACGCTCAGCGGGTTCAGGGTTGCTACAAGCTGTCAAACCAGAGGTTAAAAGTGCTGCTATGCCTAACGCTAATGCTGGTTTTTTTAAGGTATGAGTGAGATTAGTAAGGTTATTCATTACTCGCTCCTTGTGTCTCTACAGGCACTGTCAGATCCATAGGCAAATCAGTAGCCGCCGTAGGTTTTGCATCTAAGAATGCACGCATTTTGACCACATCAGTGGTGTCTATCATAGGTGCTTGGTTGGTCCAGCTATTACGGACGTAGTTCACGACTTCAGCGATATCAGAGTCACTCAAATGGCTGAACTCAGGCATGGTAAATGCCATACGGTCGTGCGGGGTTTTTGGCATACGGCCACCGCTCAGGGTGATTTGTAGCACTGAGTCTGCGTTTTTTGCATAAACTGCACTGTTGTCTTCTAACGCTGGGAAAATCCGTGGTACGCCTTTACCATCAGGACGGTGACAGACCTGACAGTATTCGGCATACAAGATGGCGCCGCGACTGTCATAATCGCCATCGAGCAGCTTTTGTGTGGTCACGTCTTGTTTTGCCGGCAATGTCACTTCTTTATTGGGGGCAGGACTAAGGGTTTTTAGATATGCTGACATTGCATAGAGATCATCGTCAGTCATATACTGTGTGCTGTGCTCAACCACTTCCGCCATCGCCCCAAAAGCAGCCACCTTGTCGGTACGTCCAGTCTTAAAGAAGTCAACCAATTCATCGACCTGCCAAGTTCCTAAACCACGATGTTCACCGCGTAAGCTCTTGGCACGCCAACCGTCGATGACAGCTCCGCTGAGATACTCTTCAGAGTCTGCATTGGTCAAAGCGATTTCTTGATAACCGACGCCACGTTCGGTGTGACAAGAACCGCAGTGTCCGGGACCTTCAATCAGATATTGACCACGGGCGAGTACTGCATCATCTGTTTCTGGGACGAACTCACGCTCAGGGGCAAATAACGCCTGCCAGTAGGCCAGTGGCCAACGCCAATTGGCAATCGGAGGCAGCTCGCTTTGTATGTTGGCCTGATTGACAGGCTGGACATCAGACATAAAGTAAGCATACATGGCTGCCATGTCTTCATCTGGCATGATTTGGTAGGATGGATATGGCATAGCGGGGTATAGCGCTCTATTGCCAGGGGCGACACCGTGTTTGACGGCATTTTTGAAATCATCGAAGCTATAGTTACCGATACCGGTTTCTTTGTCTGGGGTGATGTTGGTTGAGTAGATCGCACCTAGCGGCGTCAGCATGGGCAGGCCGCCGGCATAAGTCTCACCACCAAGAGTGGTATGACAAGCCACGCAGTCGGAAGTGCGTGCAACATACTCACCTTTTTTGATTAAGGCAGGGTCAGTGATGTTGACCTCAATATCGCTGGTCGTGGTGCGCATATTAGGCAACAGTAACCCAATCACAAAAGCGATTGCCAGTCCGATAGCGGCTGCTATGATGATAATCAGTGGCCACTTTTTCATAAGCTTGCCCTCCATAATAAAATATTTACCAAACCTATTATTAGATAATGCTGGACTGCATCATGCTTATCTGTAGCTCGGTTCATCTAAAGATACATTGTTACTATATAGTATAGGGTAGGGCGTAACATGCTGCTATTGTGGAAAACCACATTACTCATATGGATTTGTGTAAAATAGGTTCTAAAGCCTCTGATGACAGATAATGGATAACGCAAACAATGCTTAAGCGTGGTTTTTTTCAGCTTTTTAATTTTGTATGTATGTTAATGCTCAGTGGGCTTTTAGCAATACAAAGCCATGCACAAACCTACTATGTCGGTGTATTGGCGCCTCAAGGTGAAATGGCAGCTCAGCGGCGTTGGCAGCCTTGGCTGAGTGAGTTAAACGCTAAGTTGTCTGGTGACACTCTAGTTTTGGTGCCATTGGCGCTGGAGAATTGGCAGCAGCAAATTGCAGCACAACAGTTTGCGCTCGTACTCGGACCACAAGTACAGTTCATTAAAATGGATACCATCGGTTGGCGCTGGTTGGCCACATTACAAACTGAAGTGACTTCTACCGCTACGAATGATTCTAAAGACATAGGCTCAAAAGCATTTAGAACCAAAGCTGCTGAAGCCCCGCTTTCTGCCACGGTGGTATTGGCAAACCAGCTCAATAAACTCAACGCAGCTGCGCAAGCAAATGAGCCCAGTGCCATTGAGCAGGTGGCGAGTGCTCTGTGGGTCAGAGCGGACAGTGGCATCTACCGTCTGCAGGACTTAGAACAACGTAAAATCGTGGCTGTGGATAAGGATGCCTTTGGGGGATATTTACTCATCGCTCATTTGCTCAAAAAAAACGGCTTGTCGCCCAATCGCTATGACACTCAGTTTGTTGGCTATCCTATCGAACGCACGTTGAGCACGTTGGCCAGTGGCGCTGTCGATGCCGCGATTACACCGCTTTGTCTGATGGAGGAGATGACGCAGCAGCAAAAAATTGATAAGCGTGAATATCGTCTTATTCACCCGGTAGAAACCAACTCAAGCTGCCAGTCTTCGACTAAAATCTATCCAAACTGGACACTGGCTGCTACAGAGCAAGCGCCTGCTGCCTTGGTTCGTAAGGTTAGTCAGAATCTATTTATTCAGCAACATCAGACCACTGAAGCAGAGCAGTCAGTAGGTAGGCAGAATGATGATCAGACTAGCGAACACTCAGATGGCTTAGCCTCTGGGCTACGTTGGCTACCACCTGAGTCAAGTAGTGATGCTGAGCGTATCTTATACGATATGAACCGCCATCCAGCACAAAAAACCCTCACCACACATATCATCGATTGGGTATACATGCATCGACTGTGGGTAGGTGTGTTGGTGTTTGTCATTATCATATCGACCATCAACTATGGTTGGATGAGTTGGCTGGCATGGCGACGGCGGCAGCAAATCATGACCCAAAACCATCTGATTCGAGACTATGATAAGAGGCTGCGGCAGTCGGAGCGTTTTGCTGTCATAGGTGAGATGAGCGGTTCGATTGCGCATGAAATCAATCAGCCCCTATCGACCATACAAAACTACGCCCAAGGGTTACTGATACGTAGTCAAAAAGCGCCTCATGAAATCACAGATATAGAACGCCAGTCGACGGAAAAGCACACTGTTGAGCGTGCGCTTCAGCAGATTATCAATGAGACGGATCGAGTCGCTGGCGTGATCAGCAATATTCGACGCTGGTCGGGTAGGTCGCAGCCTGATGAAACCTGTGTAGATATTGCGGCAGTTTATCAGCAGTGCATCTTATTGCTCGGTGACAAAGCGGCTACGTTAAGTTTTTGGTATGCCAGTGATTATCAGCAGCTACGGCTGCCAAATTTGGTACTCGATCAGCTATTGGTCAATACCATGCTAAACAGTCAACAGCAAGGCGCTACTCATATCATGCTGCGCTGTCAGACAACAGAAACCAATACAGGTCGTTGGCTGGTGTTGCGTCTGACAGATGATGCAGGCGGGTTTGATGCTGATCGTTTGGCGATGAGCCAGTCACAGAGCCAGTATGATATTCGCTCTACAAAGGCAGACGGCCTTGGTCTTGGACTAATGATTTGCCAGCGGCTTTGTAAATCAATAGGCGGTATCATGCAGCTTAGTAATGTCGATGTACAGACTGAACTTAGTCAAATAAAGGCTGTGGACGGGCATTACCAACAGCGTCATAAGCACAGTATCAATGATAAAATTCAACTGATGCGCACAGAAGCGGCTTACCCGTTGGCAAATAGCATCGGGGCGCAGGTGTCTTTTTATTTGCCGCTGCCCGTATTAGATATCAGCAAAGGTTCAAGTCCTAAAAACCTGACAAAAGAAGGTCGCATATGAGCTCACAACAAACACCCGATAAGGGTCTAAATATGGCAGTCGGTGCTGATCTAGACATCGAGCCTGAATCTTTGGTCATCCATATCATCGATGACGAAGAAAGCGTACGCACCTCATGTGAGTTTTTGATCAGCAGTTTAGGGCTACGCACTCAAGTATGGCCTAGCGCCGTTGCATTCTTACAGCAAGTAGACATTGATAGTCCCGCCGTAGTAGTGAGCGATCTGATGATGCCAGACATGAGCGGGCAAGCACTGCAAGTACATCTTAATGAAGCCAATAGTCCAATGGCGCTGATAGCGTTAACAGGTAATGGTGAAATTCCTGATGCAGTGACGATGCTCAAGCAAGGCGCAGCAGATTATCTAGAAAAACCCATTAACAGTCGTCGTCTACAGGAGGCGATTGCACACGCTCAGACCTTGACGATTGAACGTGCCAAGCTTTTTGCAATTCGCAAGCTTTATGCAAAGCTAACAGATAAAGAAAAGCAGGTGGCGCATGAGTTGATGCAAGGCAATATTAATAAAGTCATCGCCGATCATTTAGAGGTGTCCGTACGAACAGTGGAGGTGCATCGCTCACAAGTCATGAAAAAAATGCAAGCGCAGCATGTCAGCGAGCTGATACAAAAGCTGGTTATGTTAGCGGATTAATCTCTTGCAACAATCAAAAGCCTATTTTTAAATTAAAAAGCCCATCTTTAAATTAAAAATGGGCTTATATCTAACAGGAATGAACAAACCATATTAGCTCAAAATCAAGCTGTCATCTTCAACCTTCTCGCCTCGTGTCTGCTCAAACATATCAAGCAAATCATGCACAGTCATGCCTTTGCGGTCATCACCTGCCACATCGAGTACCACTTGGCCTTGATGCAGCATGACCGTACGGGTGCCGTGTGCTAGTGCTTGCTGCATCGAATGCGTCACCATCATTGTGGTCAACTGATTGTCCGTGACGATTTTGTCGGTCAACTCTAAGACAAACGCAGCAGTCTTCGGATCAAGCGCTGCAGTATGCTCATCAAGCAATAAGATTTTGGAGGGTTGTAATGACGCCATCAGCAAGCTCACGGCTTGGCGTTGACCACCAGACAAGAGCCCCATACGGTCAGTGAGACGGTTTTCTAAGCCAAGCTTTAGCACAGAGAGCCTCTCTCGAAACAGCTCACGATTGTTTGAGTTAAGGGCAAACTTTAGGCTGCGCTTGCCGCCACGCTTATACGCCAGTGCCATATTCTCTTCGATAGTCAGGGCTTCACAAGTGCCCGCCATCGGATCCTGAAACACACGAGCGACCCAGTGTGCCCGTTGATGGGCGGTTTTTTTGGTGACGTCAATACCGTTTAGAAGTATCGAGCCACTATCGACACGTGTCGTGCCGCTGACAGCGTTCAAAAAAGTCGATTTACCAGCGCCATTGGTACCGATAACAGTAACAAACTCGCCATCAGCGATATTGAGATTGATACCACGTAGCGCAGGGTTTTCAATGGGCGTGCCAGGATTAAAGGTCAGGCGTAAATCATTGGCTTGCATCATAATCGTTATTCCTTATGTTTTCGCAGTGATGTTACGCACGAACTTTACGAGATAAAAACTTGGTTTTGGCCTTGGGCAATACCAATGCTGCTACCACAAGTAGCGCTGTAATCAAGTTCAAATCCTGCGGACCAAAGCCAATACTACGCAGCGTATCACTTGATAGGGCGACCTGAATAAAGAGCTTATAGAGCACCGCCCCAAGAATCACGGCAAAAGTAATCAGCCAAATACGCTTGGCAGGGATGATGGTTTCACCGATGATAACAGCTGCCAGACCAATGACAATGGTACCGATACCAATAGAGATATCAGCGCCACCTTGGGTCTGTACAAACAGCGCTCCTGCTAAAGCGATTAGTCCATTAGAGATGGCCATACCGATGACGGTCATCTTTGATGTG
Source organism: Psychrobacter coccoides (assembly GCF_017498085.1). Lineage (GTDB taxonomy): Bacteria > Pseudomonadota > Gammaproteobacteria > Pseudomonadales > Moraxellaceae > Psychrobacter > Psychrobacter coccoides. The sequence goes on along the minus strand of NZ_JAGBKM010000010.1, from coordinate 43,215 downwards.
TTGATGCCTTGCGCCTGTGCCATGCGTAGATTAGAGCCAGTCGCTCGCATCGAGAGACCTGACTCGGTACTATAAAACCAATCTAAGAATAGTTTTGCCACTATCACTACCACAGCAATAATCAAGCAGCGCATCCAAAAGCCGTTACTGTCATTCACCAAGGTGCTAAATACTGTGGTCTCGCCAAGCAGTGGTAAGTTTGGGGCACCCATGATACGGAGGTTGACCGAATATAGTGCGACCATGACCAGGATACTGGCAAGCAGCTGCAGGATACCAAGCTTGACATGCAACCAAGCCGTGACGATACCAGCGACAGAGCCCGCCAACATACCAAAGAGACAGGCCAACCAAGGGTTGATTCCTGCTATGATGGAGATGCCCGCAACCGCACCACCTAAGGGAAAGCTACCGTCAGCCGTCAAGTCGGGGAAGTCGAGCGTACGAAATGAGATCAGTACACCAAGTGCTACTAGGCCATAAATCAGACCGCTTTCAAGCGCACCAAAAAAAGCAATTAAAGACATAAGAGATCAATAAGTCATAACCAAGCGTTTAGCGAATGATAGTGTGGTTTATCAATTCATAGAAAGTGGTCTATATCAGCGCCTTCTTGTCGATGAATATGTGTTAGCTAAACGGCTAAGCGGTGAATTTAACAGATTAAGCAATCTGCAGTTAGGGTAAACCAAAACATGTCATGATGACCGTTATTAGCAGTAGCACATTAGGGCGTGTTGAACAGTCAACACGCCCTATAAATATGGCCATTTTTATACACAATAAACGACAACTAACCGTTATTCTACCACCTCTTTGGCTCTATCGATAACAGCTTGTGGCAAGGTAATGCCTTCTTCTTTCGCATGGTTTGGACTGACATATAGGTCTAAGGTTTGTGGCGTATAAATAGGGATCTCGCCTGCATTCTCACCATTTAAAATACGGCCAACAATCTTACCGGTTTCACGGCCAAGATCATAATAGTTTACACCTAAGGCAGCAATAGCACCACGCTCAACTGAGCTGGTATCTGAAGCAATGAGTGGAATCTTGCTTTCTTTAGCGATTTGGTACAATGACTCGTAGGCGGATACCACGTTGTTGTCTGTTGAGGTATAGATCATATCGACCTTACCTTCTAGGCTACGTGCTGCCATAGCGATGTCATTACTACGCTGAGCAGGTGCTTCATGCACATTAATGCCTAGTGGACCAAGGTTGTCTTTCAATGCTTTTAATACGATGGTTGAGTTGACCTCGCCTGGGCTGTAGACGTAACCGACGTTTTCTAGATCTGGGATGATTTGACGCATCAGCTCAATTTGTGGCTCATAGGGGAGAGCATCTGATGCACCTGTGACGTTGGTGCCAGAGCCATCGAGCTTGGGTACTAGCTTGGCAGCTACTGGATCAGTTACCGCTGAAAACACCATAGGAATTGTGCTGGTTGCAGCAGCCACTGACTGAGCTGAAGGCGTAGCGATAGCAACGATGACATCTGGAGAGTCTGCCACAAACTGCTTGGCAATCTGTCCTGCTGTAGCGGTGTTGCCTTGTGCGCTTTGGAAGTTGATCTCTAGGTTTTCACTTTCTTTAAACCCTGTCTCATTTAGCTCGTCTATGACCCCTTTACGCACATCGTCGAGCGCTGGATGTTCAACAATGGCAGTAATCGCAACGGTTTTTATTTCAGTAGCGGCGTCGCCAGATGTCGCCTCAGTAGTGTCTTGAGCCGACTGATTACAGCCAGTCAAAATAGCGGTGCAGACACCGCCCCATAGTAATGCTTTGGCAAAACGATTTTGGTACAACATGAGTCTTACTCCTAAAGGTAAATGGTGTTTCCATACAAAAAATCGAAATTTTATAATAAGGTGCGCTACTGTTTATTTGCTGTCAGCTTGGCTATCTGTATCAACATTAATGGCATCGCTCAGTACTTCAGCTGTCAGGGTCGTACCTTGTTCAGCCGCATGCTTAGGACTGACATATAAAGTCAGTGTGTTCATGATTTGTGGTGAGATATCGGTGATGGCTTCACCATTTAACACACGGTAGACCATCTCGCCAGTAGTACGACCAAAGTCATAATCATTGACACCCAGTGCCGCTGTAGCCCCACGTCTCACACTAAACTCATCTGACGCAATCACGGGGATATCTAGCTCATTGGCTGCACCTGCCATCGCTTCAAATGCTGAAACAACGTTATTGTCTAGTGAGGTATAAATAACATCTGCGCGGCCGGCCAGACTACGGGTCGCCATCGCAACGTCTGTTGGCCGGTTGGCGGTTACATCTAATATCTCAAGGCCATGTGCTGGAGCGGCTTCTTTGAGTTGATTGAGCACCACTACGGAGTTGACCTCACCTGGGCTATAGACATAGCCAATGGTTTTTGCATCAGGCACAATCTTCAAAATATTATCAAGCTGTGGCTCGATAGGCAGCTCGCTTGAGAGTCCTGTCACGTTAGATTGGATAGGGACGTCATTTTCATCGATTAGCTTGGCCGCGACAGGGTCTGAGATGGCAGTATAAATGACCGGCACGGTCTTGGTTGAAGCGACTACCGATTGTGCTGACGGCGTGGAGATAGCAACAATAGCGTCAGGCATATCACCAGCGAACTGTTTCGCAATTTGGCCCGCTGTCGCTGTGTTACCTTGGGCGCTTTGGAAGTTAACGGTTAGATTTTGGCCTTCGATATAGCCATTGTCTGCCAGCTCATCAATGATGCCACGGCGCATTGCATCTAATGAAGGGTGCTCGACGATTTGGGTAATGGCAAGTGATTTGGCGGGTTTATCTGTCTCAGTCGCTGCGCTCTCATCAGTCGATGCCGTCGTATCTGTAGAGTTTGAGCAACCGATCAATCCAAGGGTGGCGCTCAGAGCAGCACCATATAGGCTAAAGCGTAGAGTAGAAGCAATATTCATTATTAATGTAACTCATTAGTAAAGCCAGTCTCAAAATTAAGGTAATATCACCAAGCTTGTCTAAAGCATTGTCGATATGGGTTGGTTTTATGGTTTTAATTTTGAAAGTGGTAAAAGAAAATGCAGGTTAGCCCAGTCAGTATTATGTTGATACCAAGATAGCCGGCTAACCATTAAGTCATCGATCCATCGATCATTATGTTCATATTATGACAGTAATGTAAGTTATCGCAATAAAAAATTAAAACGTATTCGTCATAGATACTATATGATGAGGTATGAGTGGTTTTATTCAGCGGTTTTCAGCGGTTTTCAGCGGTTTTCAGCGGTTTTCAGTGGCTATAAATAGCACCTACACCATAAAAACCTATAAGACCACGTTATAAAAAAAGACGCCTAAGTGACGTCTTTTTTATAACCAAAGCTGACCTTCAGTATCGAACATCTGAAGCAAACGGGTTAAGCCAACTGATCCCCAACCACGCAGTCATCAGGTAATGTCACCACTGTCAGTCCAGTCTTTGGATCGCCAGTCGATAGCACCATGCCTTCGGATACCCCAAACTTCATCTTGCGTGGGGCAAGATTAGTGACACAGATTACCTTTTTATCAAGCAATTGCTCAGGCTCATAAAACTTACGAATGCCACTAAATGCATTGCGTGGTTTGTCTTCGCCGACGTCTAGCGTGAATTGCAAAAGCTTATCTGCGCCCTCGACATGATTGCATGCCAACACGTGCGCCACCTTCATCTCAACCTTGCTAAAATCTTCGATACCGATATAGTCGGCTTGCGCATCTGTCTTGGTATCTGCTGCTGATTTGGTAGAGTTGCTGGTTGCAGGCGTGGCGGTTTGCTCTAGCGATGCTTTTGAAGCGTCGACCATCGCTGCGACGTCTTTTTCTTCAATACGCTGCATCAGTGGCTTAAACTTATTGATCTTGTGACCGAGTAGCCACTCATGGCGGCTCGCAAAGCTCAGGTCGTCAATGTTTAAAAACCCTTTGGCATTGGCGGTCAGTTCAGGCAGGACGGGTGCAAGATAAACCATCAGTTGACGGAAGATGTTGATGGCGACTGAGCAGACGTCTTGTACTTCTTGTTCAGTACCTTCAAGCTTCGCCAGCGCCCAAGGCTTTTTCTCATCGATATATTCGTTGGCTTTATCGGCACACTGCATGATTAAGCGCATCGCACGACTAAATTCACGGTTTTCATAAGCAGCGGCAATTTCATCGCCTGTTTTGGTAATGTCTTCTAACAGCTTAGGCTCAGCGCAAACCTCTGAGAGCATGCCGTCGTATTTTTTTACCAAAAACCCAGCGCTGCGACTGGCGATATTGACCACTTTGCCGACCAGATCAGAGTTGACTTTTTGCATAAAGTCTTCTAAATCAAGGTTAATGTCTTCGACTTTATCAGTGAGCTTGCTGGCAAAGTAGTAACGTAAGTACTCTGGGTGCAAGTGTTCAGCGTAGGTCTCAGCTTTGATAAAAGTACCACGTGACTTACTCATCTTCTCGCCGTTGACCATCAAGAAGCCGTGTGCGAACACACCTGTAGGCGTCCGGAATTCGCTACCAGCGAGCATGGCTGGCCAAAATAGGGCATGGAAGTAAACGATGTCTTTACCAATAAAGTGATAAACTTCGGTTTTGTTTTCGTTTTCTTGTAACCAATAGCGATCAAAGTCTAACGCCCGCTCGGTTCCAGCGCGTTTATCACATAAGTTTTTGAAGCTTGCCATATAACCGACAGGGGCATCTAACCAGACATAAAAGTATTTATCTGGCTCATCACTTGGGGTGTCTGGAATCTGAAAACCAAAGTATGGCGCATCTCTTGAGATATCCCAGCTGGCTAAGCCTGCGTCAAACCATTCTTGCAGCTTATTGGCGACTGACGTCTGCAAGCGATTGTCACTACGTGTCCAGTCTTTTAAGAATTGCTCAAACTCTGGCAAATCAAAGAAGTAATGCTTGGAGGTTTTGAGTATAGGCGTGGCACTTGATAGAGTCGAGCGTGGGTCTTTTAGATCTGTGGCATCATAGGTTGTACCGCAGACTTCGCAGTTATCGCCGTATTGATCTGGAGAGTCACACTCAGGACAAGTGCCTTTGACAAACCGATCGGCCAGAAACAGCTGTTTTTTGGGATCAAACAACTGCTTAACATCATGAGTGGAGATGTGACCGGCACTATTGAGACGGCGATAGATCAGCTCGGAGAAGTGTTTGTTTTCTTCAGAGTGGGTGGTGTGATAATTATCAAACTCAATCAAGAATTTAGCAAAGTCTGCCTCATGAGCTGCCTTGACTGATGCGATTTGCTCTTCAGGTGTGATGCCATTTTCTTCGGCTTTTAGCATGATGGCAGTACCGTGTGCATCGTCAGCGCAAACATAGGTCACTTGGTGGCCTTGTGCTTTCATCGCCCGGGCCCAAATGTCAGTTTGAATATACTCTACAAGATGCCCCAAATGAATATCACCATTGGCGTAGGGCAGCGCACTGGTTACTAAAATCTCACGCACTTTCATCACCTATATTTTATAAAAACGGGTTGGTTGTCAAACATCACAAGCGCTTTATGGCCATTAGACGCAATGTTATCAATACTAAAAAATTAAAAAAGTGTGCCTATGATACCGTAATTCCGCTAAATTTGTGCCGATGCTTATCAATTATCTGCTTATAACCTACCCATAAACGGTCAAAAACCCACCCAGCACTGGGCTAAGTGGGTTACATATAAAAGAGGCGTCGTATCTAGAGATTAAAAAGAGCCAAACAGGGTCCCTAGAGTGATGATGGCGATGACCGCAATCAAAGGAATCACCATCGTCACCATCGCCAGATTTAGATAAGACTGCTTATGAGTCAAGCCACAGATTGCCAGTAGGGTAATGACCGCTCCACTATGTGGCAGGGTATCAAGCCCACCTGCTGCCATGACAGCGACACGGTGCATCAGCTCAGGATCAATCCCAGCCTCTACCGCCATTCTTAAGTAATCATCACCAAGCGTTGAGAGCGCAATACTCAAGCCACCAGACGACGAACCTGTGATACCGGCCAGCGTGGTCATCGCCACCGCTTCAGAAATCAATGGGTTTTCAGGGTTTAGGTTCAAGATACTATCACGAATGATAAGAAAACCTGCCAATGAGGCAATCACTGCACCATAACCCACCTCTGATGCTGTGTTAAAAATCGGCAACATCGAGTCATAAGTACCGCGGTTGATGGTTTTTTGTAAATCATTCCAATGCCCAAGACGCAGTAGAATCAACACCACACAAGCCACCACCAACGAGATAATAATCGACCATAAGCCAAGCGAACCTGCAATATTGAGGTCAGGGAACTGAGCTTGTAAGGGGCTAAAGTCCATTGATGGAAAGACGAAGTAAGTCAAAATAGCGTTGAGACCGATGACCAGTATCAACGGAATCATAGCAACGGTAAAGGACGTATGATGCGTACTGAGTGTCTCAGATTCCTTTTTTACAGCGCCCACACCGCCGACATCTTCCTCATCGTGTTGACCATAGCCTTCGCCCGCTGCATTGGCTTTTTTGGCTCGTGATTGCAGCCATAACCAACCACAAATAAACATAATCGTACCACCGATGATGCCTAATACCGGTGCGGCAAAGACGTTGGTATTATAATAAGGAATCGGAATGGCGTTTTGAATCGCAGGCGTGCCTGGTAAAGCCGTCATGGTAAAGGTAAATGAACCAAGCGCAATCGCTGCTGGAATCAAGCGTTTAGGGATATCAGCAGCTTTGAATAAGTCTTTAGCGATAGGATAGATGGCAAAGGCCACTACAAATAAAGAAACGCCGCCGTAGGTCAAAATCGCACAGACTAAGATAACCGCTAAAATGGCTTTGCTGGCACCGAGTTTTTCGACCACCGTATTGGCAATCGCTGTGGCAGCGCCAGAGTCTGCCATCAAACGTCCAAACAATGCGCCCAATAAGAAAATAGGAAAGAACTTCAGTAAAAACCCACTGAGTGCGCCCATAAACACATCAGTATAAGCGGGGATACTATTTAAAAAATCGCCTGAAAGCAGGACGGCTAGTGTTGCCATAATTGGGGCTAAAATCAGCACAGAGTAGCCGCGATAGGCAAAGAACATCAATAATAATAAAGTGATAACGATAGCAAAGGTGCTAAACATAGTTGCCCTCCTTGGCAAAATTTAAGGCAGCGAGTATGCAGGGCAAATCAATAGTGGTCAATAAAATAATAAAAACCATCAGTGCAGAATATCAAAGCTTATTGGTTATTTAATGACAAATTATTGACTGATAGAATATTGCGCTCTGCTACTGAGTCTCGCTATTCGTATTAGGGTCTATCGAACATTCGACCATCGTACTGACAGACCCTAATGTTATCCTCTAGTCGCTATGAGAATAATGTGCTAAGTTAGCATAAGTTTATTGATTTGAATATATTGATACCAAACTTATTATTATCGAATTTTTAGATAGCTATAATGATTAATATAGGTTGATGATTAATAGGGATGGTTTATTGATAACGCAGTAGTCAGCTGCTAACAACACACTTAAATAAAAACCCAGACTTGCAAGGAGATAAGCATGAGTCAGTCAAAAGTATATGGTAGTGCGGCAGAAGCATTGGAAGGCATCGTTAGTGACGATCAAACACTTGCCATCGGTGGTTTCGGTCTGTGTGGTATCCCGGAAGCACTTATCGAAGCATTACGTGATAGCGGGGTCAAGGGCTTGACCTGTATCAGTAATAACGCAGGTGTGGATGACTTTGGTTTAGGACTGCTTTTACAAACCCGACAAATCAAAAAAATGATTTCCTCTTATGTGGGTGAAAACAAAGAATTTGAGCGTCAATACCTGGCAGGTGAGCTGGAGGTTGAACTAACACCACAAGGCACCTTGGCCGAAAAGCTGCGTTCAGGCGGTGCAGGTATTCCTGCTTTTTATACCGCTACTGGTGTGGGGACATTGGTCGCTGAAGGCAAAGAAACCCGTGATTTTGATGGTCGCACTTATGTGCTTGAGCACTCATTGCGTGCTGATGTGTCATTAATCAAAGCACAAAAAGCGGACAAAGCCGGTAATTTGATGTTTAACAAAACCGCACGTAACTTCAACCCAGACTGTGCGATGGCAGGTAAGGTGACTGTCGTTGAAGTAGAAGAAGTCGTGGAGACGGGTACGTTAGATCCAGATGAAGTGCATCTGCCAGGTATCTTTGTGCAGCGCATCATCCTAAACGACAACCCCGAAAAACGCATCGAAAAAACCACGACAAAATCTACTGAGAGCGCTTAATCGATTGCTGCATCATAGTGGTTAACACATTGAAACCATAAGGTTAAAACAACTTTAAAATATTGCATAAATAAGGAAGTTATCATGGCATGGACAAGAGAACAGATGGCACAGCGTGCTGCGAAAGAGCTACAAGACGGCTTTTATGTCAATTTAGGCATCGGTCTACCGACTCTGGTGGCCAACTATATCCCTGAAGATGTAGACGTTTGGTTGCAGTCCGAAAACGGTCTGCTCGGTATTGGTGAGTTCCCTACTGTAGAAAACGTCGATGCTGACTTGATTAATGCAGGCAAGCAAACAGTCACCGCTAAAACCGGCGCCAGTTACTTTAGTAGCTCAGAGTCGTTTGCGATGATTCGTGGCGGTCATGTGAACCTAGCGATATTGGGTGCAATGGAAGTCTCAGAACATGGCGACCTTGCCAACTGGATGATCCCCAAAAAAATGGTCAAAGGTATGGGCGGCGCTATGGATTTGGTCGCAGGTGTACAGCGTGTGATTGTGTTGATGGAGCAAGTAAACAAGCATGGCGATCCCAAGATTCTAGCCGAATGCGCATTACCATTAACTGGCAAAGGCGTGGTTGATCGCATCATCACCGAGCTTGCTGTATTGGACGTCACTGATGATGGCTTGAAACTGGTTGAGCTGGCAGATGGTGTCAGCTTCGATGAGCTACAAGAGAAAACGCCTGTCAGCATCGCCCAATAGCAGTAAACAAAACAATCCATTAAAAAGACATAACAAGTCACTGAATAAAGGAATGTAAAGTATGGCGACCGAATTACAACAAGATTTGACAGGTAAAGTAGCATTGGTCACAGGCTCTGCCAGCGGTATCGGACTTGATATCGCTGAGACTTATGCAAAAGCAGGCGCCGCCGTTGGCATCGCCGATATCAATCTTGAAGCAGCACAAAAAGCCGTTGATTCAATCAAGGCGACTGGCGGTCAGGCGCTTGCTATCGAGATGGATGTCACCTCAGAGGATGCTGTCAATGATGGCGTACAACAGCTGGTCGATACCTTTGGCGGCATTGATATTTTGGTTTCAAATGCGGGTATTCAAATCATCAACCCGATTGACAAAATGGCGTTCGCTGATTGGCAAAAAATGCTTGCCATTCACTTAGATGGGGCGTTTTTGACCACCAAAGCGGCGGTCAAGCATATGTATAAAGATGACAAAGGCGGCACGGTTATCTATATGGGCTCGGTACATTCGCATGAAGCGTCGCTTTATAAAGCACCTTACGTAACCGCTAAGCATGGATTGCTTGGGCTGTGCCGAGTACTTGCAAAAGAGGGTGCTGAGCATAATGTGCGCTCGCATGTGATTTGCCCAGGGTTTGTCAAAACCCCACTGGTCGAAAAACAAATCCCACAGCAAGCGGCTGAAAAAGGCATCAGCGAAGAGTCAGTAGTCAATGATATTATGCTGGTTAATACGGTGGATAAAGAGTTTACTACTGTGGATGATATTGCTCAGTTGGCGCTGTTTTTAGCAGCATTCCCAACCAATGTCTTTACAGGACAGTCTATCGTTGCGAGCCATGGTTGGTTTATGAATTAATTGATTTTATAACCATGACTTGCTAATAAAACCCCAATCCATTAGCATCTCATTTTATATTGACTGGAGCCAATATTATTGGCTCTTTTTTATTAGCGCTTGTTGCACCGTTTTGGGTCGCACGGAGTAAAAAATGAACCATGAAACTCTAGCATTGTCATTAAGCCAAGCTGCTGAGCAACAACAGTTTGCACAAGCCATCGAACAAGTAGAAGACCTGCGACCCATTGATATTGCTGATGTGCTAGCGCTTATAGACGCAACGCTTGCTCGGCAACTATTAGAGCGTCTGCCCAATCGCTCGACGATATTTTCTTATTTAGAAGCAGATATTCAGGTCGCCATGGCACATGAATATCCACGAGCAATATTGGCCAAGATAGTCGGTGAGATGCCTGCTGATGAGCGCACGGATCTTTATAAGCAACTCAACCAAAAACAGCGAGATGCGCTGCTGCCTGCACTGGCGCAAGCAAAGCGTGAAGATATTCGTAGGCTATCTGCTTACGAGGAACGCACGGCTGGTGCCTTGATGACATCAGACTACGCCACTTTAGATGCTGAAATGACAGTGGCTGAGGCTTTGGCTGCTCTGAGACTAGAAGCCCCAGATGCCGAGACCATTTATCATGCCTATGTCATCGATGACGAGCGTAAGCTGCTGGGTGTTGTCTCTTTGCGGGTGCTGATTTTAGCAGCGCCAGAGCAAAAGATCGGTAAGATCATGGTCAGTAATATTGTCTCGTGTGATGTCAATGACGACCAAGAAGACGTTGCCAAAACGGTGGCCCGTTATGACCTAATCGCTTTACCGATTACCGATGCGAAAGGTGCTTTGGTCGGTATCGTGACACATGATGACGCTATGGATGTGGCCAGCGATGAAGCCACCGATGACTTTCATAAGTCAGGTGGTGTCTCGACTATGGTCGGCAAACTAAAAGACGTCAGCATCAGAGTGTTATATCGTAAGCGTGTATTTTGGCTGGTGTTCTTAGTATTTGGCAACCTATTATCAGGTATCAGTATTGCCAATTTTGAGGATGTGATAGCCGCTAATCTGGTGTTGGTGTTTTTTTTACCCTTGCTGGTTGATAGTGGCGGTAACGCTGGCTCCCAATCGGCTACTCTCATGGTGCGTGCCTTAGCGACAGGCGATGTGGTGATGCGTGACTGGTTTTCTTTGTTGGGCCGTGAAGCCATGGTCGCTCTGATGCTGGGCGCTACGATGGCAGTCGCTATCTCTATTATCGGCTATATTCGTGGTGATGCGGTCGTCTCGCTGGTACTGGCGCTGAGTATGGTCTCTGTAGTAATGATTGGCTGTGTGATTGGCATGAGCTTACCTTTTGTACTCAATAAATTAGGTTTTGATCCAGCGACTGCCAGCGCGCCTTTAATCACCTCAGTGTGTGATGCCTCAGGCGTGCTGATTTATCTGTTTATTGCCTCGCAGTTTTTACCATTATAGAGCAGTCACTCAGTTGAAGTTTGACCTACTGGTATTGTGGTTTTTTTATCTTTTTGATTCGGTTACACTGGTCGACATACCTTATTCTTACCCATTTACCCGTATATATAGAAGTAAAGACAGCTATGTTTAACTTTATAAAAAAAATATCATCTACAAAGCCTGAGACAGCGCAGCAAAAAGCGGCACGTGATAGTGCTGTGGATAAGGTGCTGCTCGGTTATGAAGTAGAAGGAAGTAGTATTGCTACCATGGTGACGAAGATTGAGCGTGAGGGCGATCAGCTTACTTTAGACTTACGCTTGCCACAAAACAGTAGCCCCGAGCGCATTCAGCAAGAGCTTGGCCAACGGCTGCAGCCGCATGGCATCAACACTATTCATATGAATGTACGTCTACCAGCTGCAGCCAAAGGTGCAGGCGCAAGCTTGCCAAAGACGACAGATGCGATGGCCACTCAAGCGACACCAACGGCGCAAGCAAATACAAATAACGAACCGCCCATTTCTAAAGCTGCACCAACCCAAGCATCACTAACAGCGCATCCCCGCATTCGTCATATTATCGTCGTGGCTTCAGGGAAAGGCGGTGTTGGCAAGTCAACGACGACGGTCAATGTCGCTTTGGCTTTACAAAAACTTGGCAATCGGGTCGGGGTGTTAGATGCAGATATCTATGGACCTAGTATGCCAACGATGTTAGGTGTTGCTGAAGTCAAGCCGCAGCTAGAGAACGATCAGTTTGTGCCAGTTGAGGCACATGGCATGGCAATGCTGTCGATAGGTAGCTTGCTAGATCATGATAATACGCCTGTAGCATGGCGTGGGCCCAAAGCGACGGGTGCGCTTATGCAGCTATATAATCAAACCAACTGGCCGCAGCTCGATTATTTGGTGATCGATATGCCGCCAGGCACGGGTGATGTTCAGCTGACACTGGCGCAGCGTATTCCGGTCACGGGCGCTGTGATTGTCACCACGCCGCAGCACATTGCGTTACTTGATGCCCAAAAAGGCATTGAGATGTTTAACAAAACCAGTATCCCTGTGCTGGGTGTGGTTGAAAACATGGCGCTACATACTTGTAGCAACTGCGGCCATACTGAAGCCATCTTTGGCGCAGGTGGTGGCGAGCAAATCTCTGAGCAATATCAGGTGCCGCTATTAGGGCAGTTGCCATTAGCGAGCGGTATCCGTGCACAAGTAGATAAAGGCGTACCAAGCGTACTCGCTGATGATGAGTTTGCGTCATACTATCTTAGCATTGCAAAAAATATCGAAGCCAATATCAGCAAGTTTGCTAAGCCAGTGGATGATAAGCGAATTTTTTAAAGGCAATTGTTATGGAGGTTGGTCAGGGCTTTGAGCGTTCTGGCTTGTCTGTGCTTGAGATGCAAGGCATCTTGTCACACAGTCGTTTATCAAGTGTTGTTTTTCAAGTGTTGTTTTCGTCATTGAGAGCTTTATAGAAGTTGCTTCGCTATAAATTCGGCCACCAATTCCGTATAATCTCGCTATCAAAATACTGTATCATAACCGCTATTAAATATTTGTAAGGAAAAAAGATGTCTATTAAATCTGACCGCTGGATTCGTAAAATGGCTGAAGAGCATGGCATGATAGAGCCGTTTGAGTCAGGTCAAGTACGCTTTAATGACGCCGGTGAGCGCTTGGTAAGCTACGGTACCTCAAGCTATGGTTATGATGTACGCTGTGCCCCTGAGTTCAAAGTATTTACCAACGTGCATTCAGTGGTTGTTGACCCCAAAAACTTTGATGAAAAAAGCTTTATCGATATCGTTGGTGATGAATGTATTATCCCACCAAACTCTTTTGCATTGGCACGTACCATGGAGTATTTCCGTATTCCACGTGATGTACTGACGATTTGCTTAGGTAAGTCGACTTACGCACGCTGCGGCATCATCGTCAACGTCACCCCGCTTGAGCCTGAGTGGGAAGGACATGTCACTTTAGAGTTTAGCAATACCACCAATCTGCCCGCCCGTATTTATGCAGGAGAAGGGGTGGCACAGATGTTGTTCTTTCAGTCAGACAGCGACGATATTTGCGAGACCAGTTATAAAGATCGTGGCGGCAAGTATCAAGGCCAGCGCGGTGTGACGCTACCAAGAACCTAAGCACGTCCTATGTATACAGTGTTCGTGCCGTACTACTGGTATCGGTTGCTATCGGCTGTAAAGAAAATCAACGATAACTGTATAAAAAAGCTGAGCGTATTGGTGAGCTGAACCCCATAAGTTGGAGCCAACTTATGGGGTGTTTTTTTATGCAGAAATTTTTTATGCAGCCGTTACTATTTTAGAACCTTTAACCCGGCTTTATTGTCACGTTTGGGCTTAGGTTTAACGTTTTTTGGAGTGTCTGCCTCTTCTTCAGGTTGGTAGTTTTCGTATTCGTTTGGGTCAAAAAACATGCCCTGTTGGTTTTCTTTGGCATAAATGCCCATTACCGCTGGCAATGGCACCCAAATCTCTTGTGAGATGCCACCAAAACGAGCGCTAAAATGAATGTAGTCATTTTCCATACTCATATTGCCGGTAGCACGACTGGCGATATTGAGAACGATACGACCATCTTGAATATGCTCAGTTGGCACTTGTACGTTTTTTGCAGTGGCATCAACCATGAGATAGGGGGTGAGCGCATTGTCTTCTATCCATTGATAAAGGGCACGCACCATATAAGGACGGGTGGGGGTGATTGATATTGTTTCGTTCATCTTATGGTTTCCTATGCTAACGGTTTATGAGTAAGTCTTTTAATTTGTGGTGAGTTTGAGCGCTATTGAATGCTTCTTTGGAAGCTCTCTCGCTCAAAGACACGCTTTTTATAATCAAACAATGGACGGCTGATGGCGCGAGGCAAGGCAATCCCCATTTCTTCTAGCCGCCATAATAAAGGCGAAAGCAGCACATCGCACCAGCCGAACTCATCCGCCATAAAGTAGGGTTTATGAGCGAATAAAGGCGCAAGCGTAACCAAGGAGTCTGAGAGCTTCTTTTTAGCGATAGCGGCCTGAGCATTATCAAAGCTGTCTGGATGCATCAATAGACGTTTACCCAGTACCAGCCAGTCATGCTGAATGCGCCAAGCCAATTGACGAAACTGAGCACGCTCTTGGGGCGTATCAGGAAGCAGCTTGTTGGCATGATAACGCTCTTCTAGATATTCAAAAATAACGTTTATCTCATAAAGCGCAATCTCACGCTGTTGCAGGACCGGTAGGGTATGATAGGGGTTTAGCTCAGTCAGATCTTCAGGACGCTCTGAGTGCAAGCGAGATAAGTAATAGTCGAGCTTTTTTTCTTCAAGCAATAGGCGTACGACATGACTGTTGTAGCCGTCATCAGCATATAAAATCAGCTGACTGCTTGGAATATCGTTGACATCAATCATGAAAGCCTAGTGTTATGAGTTAAGGCTGTCATCGTAAACAATGTGGCTTGGTTTATCAAGATGCTAAGCGTAATCTATGGTCAGCACTCTGCTAAATCATATAAGTCATACAGAGCATAAAACATAAAAAAGACACTACCGAAGTAGTGTCTTTGATGAAACTTTATGCTTGTACAAAGTGTCTATTTGACGTCTTTCCAAAACTCTTTGTTGAGTAAGTAGACAGGGATTAGCAATACTAATAAGAATAGGATCACAAAGAAACCAATCACTTTGCGGTCATGGCGCACCGGCTCGCCCATCCATGCCATATAGTTTACTAAGTCACCGACCTCACTTTCGAACTCTTCTTGGCTCAAGCTTTCTTGCATATTATGCAAGACATGCGGCATGGCTGCGTTTTCTAGCACCAAGTTATTCGCACCCCAAGGACGGCTTGGATCTTCATAAAACGACAACAAGTAGGTATAAACCCAATCGTCGCCACGAAGTCTATTTACCATAGTCAGATCTGGAGGTGCAGCGCCAAACCACGACGCTTGAATCTCAGGATCTATCTCAGGGTTAATAAAATCACCGATTTGATCCGTGGTCACCATCAAGTACTTTTCGACCAGTTCAGGTGGTATGTCTAAGTCTTTGGCGATGCGCGAGTGACGAACAAACTCGGCTGAGTGACAACCAGCACAGTAGTTCATAAACAGCTTGGCACCGTTTTGTAGCGAGCCCTTATTGGTAAAGTCAATCGGGGCAGAGCTACAGGCTAAGGACTCTTCGACACCGTCAGCGTTGGTGAATGTCCCGCATCCACCACCGCCTGCCGCCATTGCTGTACCGGCAGTTAAGGTCAATGCCGCGCCTAAGCCCAAACCTGTTAAGGATTTTGTTAGCGTGTTCATTAGTGACCTCCGGTAACGCGTTCTGGTGGCTGTTTACACGTCTCAATAGCAGTGTAGAACGGCATCAATAAGAAGAACAAGAAATATAGAATGGTGAATATACGTGACATGATTGTCGCTGTCGGTGTCGCAGGTGTCGCACCTAAATAACCAAGCACTATAAAGCTGATGGCAAATACGGTCAGCGCAATCTTAGATAAGATGCCTTTATAACGTATAGAGCGTACTGGCGATCTGTCCAGCCAAGGTATTAAGAACAGCACAGCAATAGCCGCACCCATCGCAATAACCCCGCCAAGCTTACTTGGAACAGCACGTAAGATGGCATAGAAAGGGGTGTAATACCACACCGGCGCAATATGTTCAGGTGTCTTCAGTGAGTTTGCTCTTTCAAAGTTTGGTGGTTCTAAGAAGAAACCGCCGCCTTCTGGGAAGAAGAATACCACGGCAAAGAAGCAGATAAAGAATACCACGATACCAACCATGTCATGCACAGTGTAGTAAGGATGGAATTCGATACCGTCTAACGGCACACCATTTTTGTCTTTAAGCTTTTTGATATCGATGCCATCAGGGTTGTTCGATCCCACATGGTGCAAAGCAACAATGTGCATAAATACCAAGCCCACAAGGACCAATGGGATGGCGACAACGTGTAAAGCAAAGAAGCGGTTTAGCGTGATACCGGAGATAATATAATCACCACGTACCCATTCAGCCAAGCCGTCACCAATTACAGGTAATGCAGCAGGTAGGTTCAAAATAACCTGAGCACCCCAAAATGACATGTTGCCCCAAGGAAGTAGGTAACCAAAGAAGCCTTCTGCCATCAGTGCCAAATAAATCCCCATACCGATGAGCCAAATCAGCTCACGTGGTTTTTGGTATGAGCCGTAGAGTAGCGCTCTAAACATATGCAAGTAGACAACGACGAAGAACGCCGACGCACCAGTTGAGTGCATATAACGAATGAGCCAACCGCCTTTAACGTCGCGCATGATGTATTCAACAGACGCAAACGCCCCTTCGGCACTTGGGTTGTACATCATCGTCAGCCAAATACCAGTCACCAGTTGGTTGACCAATACGATCATTGACAGTACGCCAAAGAAGTACCAAAAGTTAAAGTTTTTTGGTGCATAGTACTTTGACATGTGGTATTCATAGGTTTCAGTCGCCGGAAAGCGTGCATCTACCCAATGCATTAACTTTTTACCCATACTCATATTAAGCTTCTCCAACCGTTAAGATGGTACCATCCAAGCTATAATCTGGGATGGGTAAGTTAAGTGGCGCAGGAACGCCCTTAAATACACGTCCCGCTAGGTCATACTTAGATCCGTGACAGGCGCAGAAAAACCCACCATACCAGTTATTACCACCTAAGTCAGCGGCACCAACGTCAGGACGGAAGCCAGGCGCACAGCCCAGATGCGTACATACGCCTTCGACCACTAGTAGACCTGGCTCCAAAGAGCGGGTTTGGTTTTTGGTATACTCTGGCTGTAATGACTCGTCAGAATTTGGGTCCGCCAGCAGTGATTGTACAGGGTCTAATGTGGCCAGCATCTCTTCGGTACGCTTGACTACATAGATAGGCTTACCACGATACTTGACGACAACCATCTGTCCTGCTTCGACAGAGCTAATATCTTGGGTAACAGCGGCGCCTGCAGCTTCTGCTTTGGCGCTTGGTGCCCAAGAGCGAACGAAAGGGGTCGCCACAGCAGCTACCCCAGCTGCACCAATTGCGGCAGTCGAGGCTATTAGAACTCTACGACGTTGTACATTAACGCCTTCGGCATGGCTCATTAATACTTCCTCCAGGTGAATGAAATGGGATTATCCCACACTGGGTTTGTGACTTAGAAATTCGCAATATCAATATACAAGTCACTTTAGCTGTGCCTAATCTTGCTAATTGTTGCTATTCTAAGCTATTTCGGTCATAAAATAAATTGATGTGTTAAAAATAAAACCACTCTAATCGCATATACATACCCTGACGACCTTGTAACACGTACGAAAGTCGAGTATGAATCAGAGTTAAATTATAATAATCACCTTAGAATCGCTAAGGATATTTGGCAATAGGGAATGATACTTGAAAATGTAGAAATGTTCACTAACTTTCCTTAAGATTGCATCACTCTATCTATTTATTACCATTGTAGCGTTAACTGCAACAATGATAAACGCCTTAATCACTCTCCAGTATTTCCCAGCGCTCAAGTTTATTCATCATCTCTTCTTCTATAGTGACTAGGCGCTCACTAGCAGCGGTCGCTGCCTCAAAGTCTTCAGCAAACCATGAGCCATCTGCCAGCTTGTCTTCTAGCTGCTGCTGCTCTGTCTCAAGCGCCGCAATTTCTTTTGGTAAGTTGTCAAGCTCTCGCTGCTCATTATAATTGAGTTTTTTTGTCGCTTTTTTGGGCTTTTCAGCTACGGGCTTATGAGAGGACTTAGTGGGTGTCGCTGTAAGATTCGCAGGTTTCGCCGCTTGTTCACGGCTTTTTTGTACCAGATACTCTTGATAGCCGCCGACATACTCTTTGACGATGCCGTTGCCGTTTTCATCCTGGTCAAACACCCAAGTAGAGGTGACCACGTTGTCCATAAAGGAGCGATCATGACTGATCAAGAGAATCGTCCCATTAAAGTTACTGACGGATTCTTCTAATAGCTCAAGGGTCGCCATATCTAGATCGTTGGTCGGCTCATCAAGTACTAGTATATTGGCAGGTTTGAGCAGTTGTTTTGCGAGAAGTACACGGTTACGCTCACCACCAGACAAGGCTTTAACAGGAGTACGAGCACGCTCGGGAGCGAACAAAAAGTCTTGTAAATAGCTCATGATATGGGTCTTACGGCCACCCACTTCGATAAAGTCTGAACCTTCTGAGACGTTTTGCGCCACTGTCGCCTCAAGATCTAACTGATCACGCAGTTGATCAAAAAATGCAATCTCTAAGTTGGTGCCTAGAGTGACGCTACCTGATTTAGTGACGTCGTCATCAGACAGGCCAAGTAAGGCTTTAATCAGAGTGGTTTTGCCTGCGCCATTAGGACCGATGATGCCAATCTTGTCGCCACGCATGATGGTGGTGCTAAAGTTGTCTACCAGCACGTTGCCATCATAGGCAAGATGTAGGTTTTTGACTTTACAGAC
Source organism: Psychrobacter coccoides (assembly GCF_017498085.1). GTDB lineage: Bacteria > Pseudomonadota > Gammaproteobacteria > Pseudomonadales > Moraxellaceae > Psychrobacter > Psychrobacter coccoides. The sequence continues at coordinate 24,405 of NZ_JAGBKM010000010.1, read as the reverse complement.
CAGCTTGCCACTCTTTTCGCCTTCACCCATGGTGATATTGACGTTACCGACTTGCTCACGGCGAGCACGGCGCTCTTCACGCAAGGCTTTGAGCTCACGGACACGGCCTTCGTTACGGGTACGGCGTGCTTTGATCCCTTGACGAATCCAGACTTCTTCTTGCGCCAGTTTTTTATCGAAGTTGGCGTTGTTTTTTTCTTCTGCTATGAACTGCTGTTCTTTGAGCTCTTGATAGCGGGCGTAGCCTTTAACGCCTTGTGTGACGTCGTAGCTTGAGAGTTTGCCACGATCCAGCTCGACGATACGAGTAGCAAGTTTATCGACAAAGGCTCTATCATGGGTGACAAATAATAGCGTCAAACCCTGCCAGTCCAATAAGAAGCGTTCTAACCACTCAATACTATCGACATCCAAGTGGTTGGTCGGCTCGTCAAGGAGCAGCACATCAGGCTTGGTCACCAAGGCACGTGCCAATAACACACGGCGTTTACGACCACCAGATAGCGACGACAAGTCATCTTCAGGGTCTAAGCCCATGGTGGTGATGAGACGAGTGGCTTCACGCTCTAAGTCCCAGCCGTGTACCGCATCGATATCATGCTGCAAGCTTGCCATGCGCTCACAAGCCTCCATATCGCCGTTTGCACATAGATCGGTCTGTTGGTTATAGCTGATGAGAAGGTCGGCAGTTTGGCGACTGCCACCCATAACGATGTCTAATATTTTACCTTGGCTTTCGGGCACGTCCTGCTCAAGCATGGCCACGTTTGAGCTGCCATTGATAATGACTTCGCCGCTATCAGGCTGTATGCTGCCATTAATCAGTTTAAACAACGTGGACTTGCCCTCACCATTACGGCCGATTAAGCAGACACGCTCACCGGCATCGATAGAAAAATCAATGCCATCAAGGATGGGGGCGACGCCAAAGGCGAGATGAATGTTTTTTAAGTGTATCAGTGCCATAGAATATCTTAAGCTTATATATAGTGATAAAAGTAATGAATGAGATAAGAGTTGAGTAAAGGGTATCGTTTCATTATTTGCAGTATAACACGCTGCTGCATCAGTTTAGCGTGAGCACTGTTTTTTATCGTGTTTGCCATAATAAAAGTGTTATTCATGGCTCAGACCAGTTTATGGTTTTATCTTTTTAAGAAGTGGCTGTTTTTAGGGTTTATAATACAGGCAACTCAGACAGCTATCCGTTAACACGCTAATCTGCCAAGTCATCGTCTAGCTCAGCTTATTTAAATCATGGCGGGTGAGGTGAGACTAGGCTCTAAGAGATTATGCCCTACATTATGATGATATTGAGAAAAGTATGAATACCTCTTCTAAACCCGAAACACAGTCTATAAACCCAGGTGGCCACACAATAGAGCAGACAGAGCTACAGGCGCAAATGATTGAGCTGCAGACGAGTATGGCACATCTTGAGCTCACGGTAGAGCGCCTAGATCAAGTTGTCACCAGTCAGGATGAATATATCCGAACCCTACAACGTCAACTTCAGCTGGTCTATAAGCAGATAGAAAGTCAAAGCAGTGAAGGAGGGATTGCGCCATTTGATGTCATCGCAGACAGGCCGCCACACTATTAAAATCATAAAGTGGCATTGCTACCTTACTATCTAATTATCATGTTGTGACCAAATAGTCATAACTGAGAAATAATGTATTTTTGCTGTTGTTTTAATGTTTGAAAGTCATTACCATTGTCCATCGAGTTGTCATCTGTAAGGTTACTGCCATAAGAGTGGTGACTGCGGTGATATAACAGTAAGGACGTTTGGAGATATAACATGGGCATTAATTTTCACCTAAAAACCCTCACAGTGGCAGTCGCTACTCTTTCTATGGCTGGCATCGCTGGTGCAGCTGGTCTTGATCGCTCAGGTCAAGATATTACAGCATTCTTACAAGATGGCACTTATGCAGAGACTGTCTATACTTATATTAATGCAGACGTCACAGGCTACGACAACGCAGCAGTACGCACTGATGAAAATGGTTATGTACAAGGCAAGAAAATAGATGATATCGCAGAGTCTTACGACTTCTTCCGTTATGGTGTAAAGACCGACATCAATGACACCTTTAGTATTGGCGTGTTATACGATGAGCCGTTTGGTGCTGCCGCTCTTTATAATGGTGACAATAACTTTGTTTCAATTGACGATGCCGATGCTATTGTTGAAGAATTAGCAGGCAGTGGAGACAGACCCATTACTAGTGTTGCACAGCTTGAAGGAACTATAGACACAATAAAAGAGGGTCTTTTAAACCCAGAGTTGCCGGATGCTCAGAGAGCGCAGCTAGAAGGACAGCTTGCCTCACTAAATATCGTAAAAGGCGCAGCAGATACAGCTGGCGAGGCAACCAATGTAGAAGTACGTAGTCACAGCCTAACCGGTATACTGGGCATGAAGTTTGGTGAAAATAAAAACTTCCAAGTGTATGGCGGTCCAGTGGCGCAGCGTATAGAAGCTAATGTCAAGCTGCGTGGTGCTGCTTATGGCCCAGCGTCAGGCTATACTGCAAATATCAATGCTGATCAAGACTATGGTTGGCTCGCTGGGGTGTCATACAAAAAACCTGAGATTGCATTACAAGCGGCATTGACTTATCGCTCTGAGATTGATCACGATACCCAAATTGGCGAAAGTTTTGACGTAGGTGTTGGTAATTCAATCAAGATCACTACCCCAAAATCAGTCAACTTTGATTTTCAAACTGGTGTGAATCCAACGACATTAGCAACTGCAAAGGTGCGCTGGGTACCTTGGGGCGACTTTGCAATCACACCGCCAAACTATAACCAAGTCAGTAAAGGTTTAACTGGAGATGACAAGGGTTTGGATTTGGTCAGCTATGATAAAGATCAGTGGCAGGTTGAGCTTGGTATGGCTAAGCGTCTAACGCCAGCTTTTGCCGTTTCAGGTAACATCGGTTGGGATAGCGGTGCAGGCAACCCTGTGACGTCTCTAGGACCTATTAAAGGTTACTATAGTGCAGGTCTGGGTGCCAAATATAACGTTACTGAGAACTGGGCGGTGTCAGCCGGTGGTAAGTATCTGTGGTTTGGTGATGCCAAAGGTCAAATCCCAAATGGTGATATTGTCAGTAAGTTTGAAGACAACGACGGTTATGTACTTGGGGCAAAAATATCTTATCAATCTAAGTAATAAGCCTGATTTAAGCTCTATTAAAGAAGCGATCCATAATGGGTCGCTTTTTTTTGCTTAAATTGGGTGAGTGATATTTAGGTGATTGGTTTTTTCTTAAAACGCACATCAAAGTTTTTTATCATTAATATGTTACGACAGGTTATCAATGAGAACTGTCCAGTCATAATAGCGAAATAAAGTGCTTTATATGTTGTCTTAGTGTCAAAAAGCTATTACTATTCAGTTTAGGACCTCGTTTAGATAGTCAGATGAGCATTAAACACTATGCAGCTCATTGAGTATAAAAACGTTTAAACAATTAGGATGTTTGGAGAAACATAATGCGTGCCACTTTTCATTTAAAAACCCTTTCAGTAGCTGTCGCTGCTCTTTCTGTTGCTAGCTTCGCTAGTGCCGCCGGTCTTGATCGCTCAGGTCAAGATATCACTGCATTCTTACAAGATGGCACATATGCAGAAACTGTTTATACTTATATTAATGCTGATGTGACAGGGCATGATAATGCTTACGTAGGGTCTGATGATAAAGCTTATACCCAAGGTAAAAAGATTGATGATATCGCAGAGTCTTATGATTTCTTCCGTTATGGTGTAAAAACAGATATCAACGATACCTTCAGTGTGGGTGTATTATACGACGAGCCTTTCGGTGCATCAGCAGCCTATAGCGGAAATAATAATTTTGTAGCACAAGGTGATGTTAATGCAGCTGTTAATGCTATTTCAAATGGGGTAGCGAGTAGTCCAGCAGAGGCAGGCGTTGTAATTAATAATCTCACCGGTCTTGCAACAGCTGCAGGTGCAGAGGCTCAAAGTCTTGCCGCTCAAGCTGGAGCCGCCGCCGCCGCAGGTAATCTGCAACAAGCTAGTGATTTACAAGCACAAGCACAAGCTAAAGTAGCTGAAGCGGAGAAAATCGCTGGTCAAGCCCGTTCTGTAGGAGCTGCAGTAGCAGCAGCGCAAGCTGAGTTAGCTACTCAAGGTGAAGCGACTGAAGTTGAAGTGCGTAGCCATAGTCTGACTGCCATTCTTGGTATGAAGCTTGGTGAGAATAAAAACTTCCAAATCTATGGTGGTCCAGTAGCTCAGCGTGTAGAAGCTGATGTAAAGTTACGTGGTATAGCCTATGGCCCTGCGACTGGTTATACAGCTAGTATTAGTCCGGACCAAGACTATGGCTGGATTGCTGGTATGTCTTACAGTAAACCTGAAATTGCCCTAAAGGCAGCATTAACTTATCGTTCTGAGATTGATCATAAGATGAGAATGGCTGAGACCTATCCGGTGGCTGAGGAATTAGGGATTAATCCAGCTCAGACTAATACTATGACGTTGACAACGCCAAAGTCGGTCAACTTCGATTTCCAAACGGGTATTAACCCGACCACATTAGCGACAGCAAAAGTGCGCTGGGTACCATGGGGTGATTTTGAAATTGTACCACCACTTTATAATGAAGTTAGTAAAACTAACGCAGCCTATGGTCCTGATGGACTGGCGTTAGTTGATTATGATAAAGACCAATGGCAAGTAGAGCTGGGTATGGCTAAACGCTTGTCACCTGCATTAGCAGTGAGTGGCACCGTGGGTTGGGATAGCGGTGCTGGCAACCCAGTAACTTCGCTAGGTCCTATTGAAGGCTACTATAGTGCTGGCCTTGGTGCTAAATATAACGTCACTGAAAACTGGGCAGTCTCCGCTGGTGGTAAATACCTATGGTTCGGTGATGCAAAAGGTGTCCTACCTACAGGTAAAATCGTAGGCAATTTCGAAGACAATGATGGCTATGTACTTGGTGCAAAAATATCTTATCAATCCAAGTAATTAGTCTGCCTTTAGTCCTCTATAAGAAAGCGATCCATAAATGGGTCGCTTTTCTTATGTGTGAATTGAGATAAAGACAAGTTTAGTCAATAAAAAACCCCGCTACGATCAAGGTAGCGAGGTCGGTTATTAAGATACTATGAGTAGCATATCTAACTTATTTATTTAAGTTAAGCTCCATCTCTTCGTACTTAGCAGATACGGAAGGTCTTGGACCACCTGTCATGGTACTCACTGCAAAGATTGCGATGGTACTTAAGATAAATCCTGGCACGATGGCATATAGCCAGCTGTTTAGCGGCACACCATTCATCTCAAATGGACCATAGACCCACAGGATGACAGTCAACGCACCGACGACCATACCAGCGACAGCACCGTTACGGTTCATACCACGCCAAGTAAGACTGAAGATAACCAAAGGTCCGAACGCTGCGCCAAACCCTGCCCAAGCATTAGAAACTAGGTTTAGTACAGAGCTGTCTGGGTTCGATGCTAGCATGATAGCGACGACAGCGACGACTATCACCGAGATACGCCCGACGAGTACTTGGCGGGCTTCAGGCGCTTCCTTGTCAAAAAACAGCTTATAGACGTCTTTTGTCAGCGAGCTAGATACCACCAAGAGCTGAGATGAAATGGTACTCATAATAGCCGCAAGGATAGCAGCCAGTAAGAAGCCTGATACTAAGGGGTGAAATAAGAACTGAGTAAATACTAAAAATATAGTCTCAGGATCATCTAGAGTCATGGCCGTCTTTTGTACATAAGCACGTCCTGCGATACCCGTCACACAAGCACCGATAAGACTGATAATCATCCAGCTCATACCGATATTGCGCGCAGTAGGCACGTCTTTGACTGAACGTATCGCCATAAAACGCACGATGATATGCGGCTGACCAAAGTAGCCTAAGCCCCATGCCAGCAAAGATATAATACCAAGCGCTGTCATACCACTGGTGATATCGAGCATACTTGGATCGATGGCTCTGATAGCATTCGTCGTAGCACCTACACCACCAAGATCAGTCAAGGCCACAATAGGCACAATCACCATGGCAAAGAGCATGATGACGCCCTGCACAAAGTCAGTCATTGAAACAGCGAGGAAACCACCGAACAAGGTATAGACAACAACGACACCAGCCGTCACCCACAGACCTGTGCCATATGAGAGGTTGAGCGAGCTTTCAAAGAGCTTACCACCACCAACCAGACTGGCTGCGGTATAAACGGTAAAGAATAAGATAATAACAATCGCTGAGATCACACGCAGCAGGTGCGACTTGTCTTCAAAGCGGTTGGCAAAATAATCGGGGAGGGTAATTGCGTTGTCAGCAACCTCAGTATAGACCCGCAATCTTGGTGCGACTATGATGTAGTTCAAAAAGGCACCTAAGGTTAAGCCGATGGCAATCCAAGCACTCACCACACCATCAGCGTACATAGCACCTGGTAAGCCCAACAATAACCACCCAGACATATCTGATGCGCCAGCTGATAGCGCTGTCACTGCAGGGCTTAGGTTTCGGCCACCGAGCATATAGCCTTCAGTGTCATTGGCTTGCTTAAAGTAAGCATAGATACCGATGCCAATCATAACCAAAAAATAAGCGCCGAGTGAAATCATCACGCCACTAGAAACTCCGTTCATAAAACTATCCTTAACCAACTGTGTTGGTCGTGATTATATTTAATCGTGAAATGTATTAAAGTACGATTCGTAACGACAAAAAAAGCCATTAAGTAAAACAAAATGGCTTTTTATAGGTCATACTGTTCACTTCTAGTTTTATATGATTGATTCTATTTTGGATAATGTCCGCATGTCAGCCATTTTTAGGTAACAAATGGGCGACAGCTAAAATCAATGATTTAAAACTGATTGTATCGCTGCATTGATGAGGTAAGCAACAGCCAACCAAGTCTCAATGTGCAAGGAGTAAACATAAAGCCACCGTCTTCAAATTCAAAAATCGCTAATGATACTTTTAGCCATTTGTCTCTTTATCACAAGCAAGCTCAGTCGTGTCGAATAAAACAGCAGTGTGACACAGCCTTCTCGCCATACTACCTTACTGAATACATGCCGTTAAGTGAGAATCAGTGTGATTACGGTAACTATATGTTATAAAAGCAAACTTGCCTGCATTATAACGTAAAGATGCTGTCATTGCGAACAGCGTCTCTTTAATGAAGGGGGAGTTCATAGCAATCGTCTGCAGGTTGTGCACCGATTTTACTATAGAAAACAGCAGCTTTGTGGCTACTGCTTATATATCGATATTTAAGTGACTAGCGATTCATTGTGGCTTTTAATCAATCGGAGCAAGCAGATCAAGTAAGGCATCAACACTGGTTGAACGGGTTAGTTTTGGGTTAATGACCACGCCAAGATAGCGCTGCAGCTCGATATTGTCTGCCATATCGATGCGCTCTAAATCCTGACTGATTAGGGTCTGAGGTAGTACTGACCAGCCAAGACCAACAGATACTAGCATACGAATGGACTCAAGCGGGTTGGTGCTCATCGTGGCGTATGGTTTGAGGTTATGTTTGGCAAACTCTGCTAGAGTTATCTGGCTGGTAAAGGTATTGGCAGAAGGTAAGATTGCAGGGTAGCGTGCCAGTTGTTCTAAGGTAACTCCAGTTTTGGTCGCCAGAGACGACAGTGCGCCCGTCATAAAGTAAAGTGGATCGGACCATAATGTATGGTAAGTCAGACGCTTGTCATAGACAGGCGGTAAGGTCAAAAACGCCAAAGACAGATTGCCATCCAATACCGCTTTATGCGCTTCTTCTGAGTCAACAAAATGGACTTCTAGCTGCACGGAAGGATAACGTTGAATAAAGTGTTTTAGTACTGGTGCTAGATGATGTAAACCAATATGATGGCTGGTACCAATGACCAATTTACCAGAGACCGTTTGCTTTGAGTGTTGTAGATTAATCTTAAAGTTTTCATAATCATCGAGCCAGCGTTTGGCGTGGGGCAGCATCTCGCTGGCGGCTTGAGTGGGGACAATACCGCGGCCTACGGTGTCAAACAAAGTGACATTGAACTCTTCTTCTAGGTTTTTGATGCGCTTACTGACTGCAGGTTGAGTGATAAATAGCTTCTCTGCGGCGCCTGAGATACTGCCTGTCTGCATGACAGTTACAAACGTCGTCAAATTAGTGGTATTCAAAGCAATGTCCTTAGCTAAAAAGCAAACCATAATGGAAAGTTGGTCTATCTAGTCACAATAAATTAGAAATAAAAGTTTGTGAATAGATAAAAATCATCAATTATTATTATAGAATTAGGCTGCTATAATCACAAGGTATAGAGACGCATTTTGATAAATTTATTTTGTCAGCTTGCTATGTCTCAGCTTTGATAGCATCGATACTAAATAAAATAGTGCAACAAGTAGATATAGATCATGCTCGCTGACAGAGTCATAACGTGTCAGCAAGTCATCAGTAATGGATAAAGGATAGCAATATGACCGGTCAAACTTTATATGACAAACTCTGGAATGCTCACGAAGTCAGCAAGCGTGATGATGGCTCAAGCTTAATCTACATCGACCGTCATCTATTGCATGAGGTGACCAGTCCACAAGCATTTGAGGGCTTAGAGCTTGCCAACAGAGAGCCTTGGCGCCTGTCTGCCAATATTGCTACTCCTGATCACAACGTACCGACAGTAACCAAAGAGCGTGCTGAGGGCGTTGCTGGGATTGAGGACAAGGTATCACGCCTGCAAGTGCTGACCCTCGATGATAACTGCGCTAAGTTTGATATTGCTGAGTTCACTATCAATGACGCCCGTCAAGGTATCGTACACGTCGTTGGCCCTGAGCAAGGCTTGGTATTGCCAGGTATGACAGTGGTCTGCGGTGATTCGCATACAGCGACACATGGCGCACTTGGCTGCTTGGCTCATGGTATAGGCACCTCTGAGGTAGAGCATGTGCTTGCCACTCAGTGTTTGATTACCAAAAAAATGAAAAACATGCAGATTCGAGTCACTGGTAAGCTCGGTACTGGCGTGACACCAAAAGACGTCGTATTGGCAATCATTGCAAAAATTGGTACGGCCGGTGGTACGGGTTACGCCATTGAGTTTGCAGGTCAAGTATTTGAAGAGATGAGTATGGAAGGCCGTATGACCGTCTGTAATATGGCAATCGAAGCGGGTGCGCGTGTCGGTATGGTGGCTGTAGACGATACCACGATTGACTATGTCAAAGGTCGTCCTTATGCGCCGACGGATGAGCAATGGGCGCAAGCAGAAGCCTACTGGCGCACGCTTTACTCAGATGATGATGCGGTATTTGATAGCGTGATTGAGATTGATGGCAGTCAGATTGCACCACAGGTTTCTTGGGGGACGTCCCCTGAGATGGTCGTGGATGTCACTGAGTCAGTGCCTACGCCAGATCAGGCGGCAGATGAGTCACAGCGTGAGGGCTGGTTACGTGCTTACACCTACATGGGTTTAGAGGCAGGACAGCCGATTACAGATATTACGCTTGATCGCATCTTTATAGGTTCTTGTACCAACTCACGTATCGAAGACTTGCGTGATGCTGCTGCGGTGATCAAAGGTCGCAAAGTAGCAGACACCATCAAAGAAGCCATCGTGGTTGCAGGATCTGGGCAGGTCAAGCTACAGGCTGAAGAAGAAGGCTTGGATAAAGTATTTACAGAAGCGGGTTTTGAATGGCGTGAGCCTGGTTGCTCTATGTGCTTGGCGATGAACGCTGACAAACTTGAGCCTGAAGAGCACTGTGCGTCAACTTCTAACCGCAACTTTGAGGGACGTCAAGGTACAGGCGGGCGCACGCACTTGGTGAGTCCGGCGATGGCCACCGCTGCCGCATTGGCTGGTCGTTTCGTCGATGTGCGTACTTTTTGATAGCGACTTTGATTGTTACTTATTTAGTTGCTTATAAATACTTTAGCCATTTAATGCTGACCACTGGGTCACTATAGCCACGTTTTATATGATAGGAATGACTATGCAAGCTTATAACATTCAAACCGGTATCGTCTGTCCGCTAGACCGGGCCAACGTCGATACGGATCAAATTATTCCAAAACAGTTTTTAAAGTCGATTAAGCGTACCGGCTTTGGTGTCAATTTGTTTGATGATTGGCGCTATCTTGATGAGGGTTTTCCTGGGCAGGACCATAGCAAACGTCCTATCAATCCAGACTTTGTATTGAACCAGCCCCGTTACCAAGGTGCGACTATACTGCTGGCTCGCAAAAACTTTGGCTGTGGCTCTAGCCGTGAGCATGCGCCATGGGCGTTATCTGAGTACGGCTTTCGCACCGTCATCGCCCCGAGCTTTGCAGATATCTTTTATAACAATTGCTTCAAAAACGGCATGTTACCCATCGTCTTAGATGAAGCTATCGTTGATAAGCTTATGAAAGATACCATTGATAATGAGGGCTATGAGCTGACTGCTGACCTTGAGCGCCAAGTTGTCATTACCCCGACAGGTGAAGAGTATGCCTTTGAAGTAGATGCTTTTCGTAAGCATTGTTTGTTAAATGGGTTGGATGATATCGGCCTCACCTTGCAACAAAGTGATGCAATAAAAGCATACGAGCAAAAAATGCAGCAAAAAACCCCGTGGATCTTTAACGACGTACGAGCATAAGTGTTCTTTTAATCCGCAAAGGTTGGGCTTGGCGTAATACAATATTGAGTTAGAGACAATAAGTGATTAAAATGAATCATCCCTTATTGCTTAGTTTATATTACCAACAGTAGCCATCACTATGAATAAAAGACGTTATGCGGTATTTAAGAGTACGATTATAGCTGCCAGTCTGGCGCTTTTGGCATTGCCAGGTTGCCAGCTGTTAACGGGTTACCAGCAGATTGATAGTGCTGGGAGTGCGGAGGAATGGATAGGAAGAATCAATCCTGTCGCAGGTGAGGTGAATCTTGCTTGTTTTGGCACTCATCATTGTGAAATCACACGCATAGATCAAACGCCTATTATCTCGCCAGAAACTCATGAACCTGTTGATGTCAGTATGTTGGCAACGAAACCTAGCGTCGATGAAGTGACAACGTTATTAGACACTAAATCGGTCAAAATAGTGCCTTTAGCGCCTTCTGGCATCAAGTGGTTGACCAACTACTACGTACGAGTAAAGCCTATTAAACGTGAGGTACATGTCAACTTTTACCCTGAAAAAAACCTAGGCTATGTAGAGCGCTTCGCTATTATTCATGAGTTCGTGGATGCGACTTATCAGATACGAGCTTATAAAGACGAGTCTGAAGAGACGACTAGCTTGCTGGATCAGGCGTCGCCAAAAACCTTGTGCGTCGAGCTGGTAGAAGATGGTGATGTCGTCCGTCATTTTTGTAAACCAGACGAGGCTGAGCAGCAAGGAGAGTTTGTAGAAGTTGTCATCCCAAACAAGGCTAAGCGTAAATAAGTCCATCAAAACATTTATAGCAGTTATATTTTCTATATTTTTTAATCATTAACAAGGATCGGTATGGCAACAATATTAACATTGGCAGGCGATGGCATTGGCCCTGAGATTATGACGCAAGCTATCGAAGTGCTAAAAGTGACTGACCGTAAATTTGATTTGGGTTTGACGCTGGAGTCTGGGCTGATTGGCGGTGTCGCTGTGGATGCAACTGGCGAGCCGTTACCAGAAAAAACCTTAGAGCAGGCACGCAATGCTGATGCGGTGTTGTTAGGGGCGGTTGGTGGTCCTAAGTGGGATGCTATTGAACGCAGTAAACGTCCTGAGCGTGGATTATTAAAGATTCGTAGTGAGCTTGGCTTATTTGCCAACTTACGGGTGGCCAAACTCTATCCACAGTTGGCAAACGCCTCTAGTATCAAATCTGAGATTATCTCTGGTCTAGACTTGCTTATCGTCCGTGAGCTGACAGGGGGCATTTACTTTGGCGAGCCACGTGGCATTCGTACTTTAGACAATGGTGAGCAACAAGGCTATAACACCATGGTCTATAAAACCAGTGAAATCGAGCGTATTGGTAAAGTGGCGTTTGAGCTGGCGCAAACACGAGCAAAGGCAAGTGGCAAACCTGCCAAAGTATGCTCAGTGGATAAGGCGAACGTCTTAGAGGTCACCGAGCTGTGGAAGCAGACGATGATTAACATGCAGCAAGCCGACTATAGCGACGTCAACCTATCGCATATGTATGCCGACAACGCCTGTATGCAGCTGATACGTGACCCTAAACAATTCGATGTGATGGTCACGGGAAATATGTTTGGTGACATCTTGTCTGATGAGGCAGCGATGCTCACAGGCTCGATTGGTATGCTACCTTCAGCCAGTCTCGATGAGGACGGCAAAGGCATGTACGAGCCTTGTCATGGGTCAGCGCCTGATATTGCCGGTCAAGACAAAGCCAACCCTTTGGCGACGATACTCTCTGTTGCGATGATGCTGCGTTATACTTTCAAACAAGAGCAAGCGGCGCAAGCCATTGAGCAAGCTGTCAGCGACGTATTGGATGATGGTTTGCGTACGCTTGATATCTTAGATAGCAGTGAGCCTGGTTTGACTCAAGTGGGTTGTCAGCAAATGGGTGAAGCGGTATTGGCCAAGCTCTCAGCACCCAATGGTGACACGCCTTAGTACTATCTGCGTTTTAAAATAAGTTAAAAGCAAAACCCATAAACCAAAGCTTGGTTTATGGGTTTTTTACTATGGTATAGAGGTTATCACTTTCTTATAACAGAGCAGCTATAAGAGTACGCACTTATTAACACAAAGGCGTTATATGCTCACAGTCTGATATGGCATGATGGCTATGCAAAAATAAATAATAGTTTCAATAATAACAAACTTAGAATATAAAAATAACTGTAGGAGTGTTTTATGTCTCGTTTAACCAAGCTCAGCCGAGCCGTGGCGACTATCAGTGTGTCTGCAATCTTATTGATACACCCAAGTGTGGCGGCTACTTCGGACTATAGCAATAGTAAAGAGAGCAGCGGTGATATTATCCCGGTTACCAATAGCTCAGCTGCCAGCGGTATCAGCCAACAGATCACCCAAGACAGTCAGACGGCAAGTTCGTTGAATAATCTATTACCAACAATAGAATATACCACCACCAACCTTGCAGATGTGGCGAAGAAGGTAAATGATATCAGCTGGTCAGAAGGTGAGGACATTGATCGTAATATAGGTACCAAGCTGCAAGCCTTACTGAACTGGCATCATCATGGCGTCGGGGCTGTTGATGGTTATTGGGGCAAAAACACCCGTAAAGCCATGCAGGCCTTCCAAAAAGCAAATGATCTGACAGTGACCGAGCAGCTGAACTCAGAGACATGGCGAGCACTAACTGATAATAAAGAGTTGATGGATCAGCCTGTGTTGGTGAATTATACGCTTGCAGATGCAGACGTCAATATTAAGACCACCACCATTCCGGCTGGCGCCGAAGCCAAGTCAAAACTTGAAGGTATGTACTACGAAAGCGTTTTAGAGGCTTTAGCAGAAAAATTTCATATGAGTAAGAAGTACCTTAAAGCGCTAAACCCAAATGCTACGTTTAGGGCAGGTGATACGATCGTTGTTTATAACCCTGGTAACCCAAACATCAAGCGAGTGAGCCGAGTGGTTGCTGATAAATCAACTGAGACCTTGTATGCCTATGACGATAATGGCGATCTTGTTGCCAGTTATCCTACCACGGTAGGCAGTACTGCCACACCTTCACCGTCTGGTACTCATACTGTTGAGGTGAAAGTGCATGAGCCAAACTATACTTACACTCACGCGGATGACAGTCAGACGATTATCCCACCAGGCCCTAATAATCCTGTAGGTAAAGTATGGATTGGCCTTAGTAAACCCTCTTATGGTATTCATGGTTCTCCAGACCCTGAGCGTATTAGTCGTCAGGCGTCGGAGGGGTGCGTGCGCTTAACCAACTGGGATGCTTTAGCGCTTTTAGGTACTATCCAAGATGACGCAACCGTTGAGATTAAATAACACGTCTCATTATTAAACGAGCAACACAAAAACACCGCTAATTATTAGCGGTGTTTTTTGATGTGTAACATAAAACGAATATCAGTTTATAGATAAGCGGTCAGTTACAGGGAGCTGATTGGCAGGTCAAGGATTTAGTTATTATTATCATGATTAGGCTCTACAGCTGATTGCGTACAATCGCTGATATGTACCACACGCCATAACAAACGTTAGTTTTTACCACGATAGGTGATACGACCTTTGGTCAAGTCATAAGGTGTCATTTCAACCTTAACCTTATCGCCAGTCAGGATACGGATGTAGTGTTTACGCATCTTACCTGAAATGTGAGCAATGATTTCGTGTCCGTTTTCTAAACGAACTTTAAACAGTGTATTTGGAAGCGTGTCAATGACTTCGCCTTCAAATTCAATAATATCGTCTTTAGCCATAATTTATATCAATCAATGAAAAATAAGCCAATATTATACGCAAGTTTCATCATTAAAGCAATACAGTCTTAGGTTTTTACTTGACAGTATGTAGCTGTTATGTATATCAATATACAGTAACTTAGGATTAATGCGTTAAGAAGCCAGTTTGCCTCAGCTGTTTCAAACAATCCTCTTGGAGGAAGTCAGTCAGGCAGGTTGAGCCAAATGGGCGTTAATGGTGCCGCTGGCAATAGCTTCTGATAAGGCTCGGGGTAGTAGGCGTTGATGAAGTATAGCCCATCACCAGAAGCTGTAGGAGGAGCGATAGTACGGTCTTTTTTTGCCAAGATAGTCAAAAAGTCTGAAGGCTGAAGCTCATGTTTACCGATAGCATGAAGCGTACCCATAAGGTTGCGTACCATATGATGTAAAAATCCATCGGCTTGAATATCAAAGACAATAAACGGCCCATGAGCAAAGAGATGGGCATGGCTGACGTGACGCACCGGCTGATTAGACTGACAAGCCGCTGCCCGATAGCTACTAAAGTCGTGAGTCCCCACTATATTTGCAGCAGCGGTTTGCATGGCTGCTAAGTCTAAAGGGTCATAAATGTGCGTGACTTGGTGGTTAAGAATCGCTGGTCTGTGGGCTTGATTGAGGGTGATATAACGATAGCGACGAGCGATGGCATCAAAGCGGGCATGAAAACCATCAGGCATAGGCTGTATCCAGCGCAAGGCGATATCATCTGGTAGTAAGCTATTGACCCCACGCAGCCAATTGTGGGCAGGACGATAAGCATGGGTTACGAAGTGAGCGATCATGTTGCTGGCGTGTACACTAGCATCTGTACGCCCAGCAGCGACGACTTCTACTGTTTCGTTTGCCACCTTACTGATGGCTGTTTCTAAAGCTTCTTGTACGCCCAGCACCTCTTTTTGCCGTTGCCAACCATAATAGTGTGTGCCCAAAAACTCGATAGCAATCGCTAGGGTATAAGTGGGTTTTTCACAGCGCTCGGCTGGTTTGGTTGCGTGGATAGTGTTTTTTGTTAGATCTTGCTCAGAATTGCTTTGCATAAAGTCACTTTGAGAATCGACTAGTAAGTATGGCTCGGAGAATTGTGATGAATTCATAATGCGTTCAGGGTAGCGATAATAGATAGAGATTGTTGATAGCTGTCAGTCTTTTCTACTGACAGCAATATCTGACTGATTGATAGTATGGGTCCAGCGTTGACGTCTGCGTGTAGGCGTGTCATAGCGTAACAGTAGCCATAGCAGGCGAGCGTAGATGGCCGAGATGGTTAAGCGGCCACCAGCCAGTACGTGATAATCATATTGCCAACTGCCCGCAGCATAGCTGTCACTAACGCCGCCAAATGGACATTGACTGGCACAGACAACCATATGGCCTACTTGGTAGGCATGATTGAGCACTTCGGCTAAGCCTGTAGAGTAAGGGATATTACCTGCACCAAAGCCCAGTAAGATAATACCTGAAGGCGGTTGCTGCGATAAAGCCTTTAGCTGGGCACTTAAGACATCAGGGCTGTTTGGCACGCAGTATATGGGATAAATGCTGGCTGTTTCTGCCCGTGATGAAATCACATCATTTAGGGCCAACTGATCATCGATCCAGTGTTGTAGGCGAGCAGCTGGCAGACGCTTTTGATAGCTATTGGCGGGATAAGCGGCACGCATATGGCCGGTAAAAGCCATAAAGTCATGACTGTGAATTTTTTGTACCGTTTGCGCCGGCCAGGCCTCACCACCAAAGCAGATCTTCACACCAGGCTCTCCACCAGCGGCCAATCGCAGAGAGGCGCTGAGATTGTCCCATGCATCGCTATGGCTATCGACGGTATAAGTCTGTAGTACCTCACTGTCTAATAATGGACGCATACTACCTGTGACGACCACACAAATATCAGATCCAGCAAATGCCTCCGCCAAAAAAGCACCCAAATAACTGAGTGTGTCTGTACCAGTAATTAAGACAAACTGTCTTGAGTCTTGAGCATAAGCGGCCAACAGTAAGTGATAGAAATGTACAAAATCAGATGCTGTCAGTTGGCTACTGTCTTTAATCAATGCGTTATCCAACCAAGAGATATCTGGCAGATACTCATGATGACTATGCGCTCTTAACAGTTGCTGCAATGCGGGTAAAAACACATCGGCATCAAGTGGCGCCAGTGGTCGTCCATAGCTGCCAAAGGTACCGCCAGCATAAATCAGCTGGACGGGCATTGATGTAGAAGGCTTTTTTATCGAGGGATTAGACATGTATTGATCAGCTATATATCAAAATAGTAGTAGGATAGAGTAGCATATGATAGACAAGGCTAAAACAAAAACAAGCACCCTATATTATAGAATGCTTGTTTAAATGTGTCAGCTGATAACCCCCTGACATACAGGGACGGATTAGCGTCAGGATGTATTATGCGGTACGTGCAAGCAACTCCTGAGCTTGGCTTTGCTGTTCGTGGTTGCCTTGTACAATAACTTCTTTCAATAAACGCTTAGCGCTATCGTACTCGCCTAATTGTAAATATTGCGCTGCCAAATCTAAGGTGACTTGATTGTTGTCCAAGGTTTTGACAAAGTCGAAGTCGGCAGCAAACTGCTCGGCGAAATCAGCTGATGTCTCTGGCGTGACTGGTTTTTGGCTAAGACTGTCTGAGTAACTATCACCTTCAGCATCGTCTTCACTTACCACTGGTGCTTCGGTTGATGGTGATGATACCAATGCATCAAAATCAAAGTCATCATCGATTAAGATACGGTCGTCAGACTCCGAAACGTCATTTTTTATAGCTGCGCTGTCAGGGGTCGATGGCAGGTCAGCTGCAGTGTCAAAAGACCCATCATCAAAGCTCAGCTCATCAAAATCTAGCTCATCCAGTTGCGCTACAGTATCTGCGACGCCCATACCGAGCACACTGCTGGTGTCCTCTGTTTCAATGCTCAAGTCACTTGCAGTATTATCTTCTTTACTTTCTTCTATGTCTTCTAAAAGGAGCGCAAAGTCTTCATTATTATCTGTATCATTGTCTTGTACAGCAGCCCCTTCCACATCAGAGTCGCTGACCTCTGCAGTTAAATCGTCTAGATCTAAAACGAAATCCTCTTCTAGGGTGAGGTTATCTGCTGAGTGAGTATCTTGCTTATCGTCTTGAGAAGCTGCTTCTACAGCACGCTCATTTTCTGTAGGAAAGTCGAAGTCAAGTGCAAAATCACTATCGATATTTTCAACCGTGTCGGCCAGTTCATTGGCGGCATCTTTTGCACCACTGGTGTGCCCCGTGTCTTCATTAGCCTTGTCGTGAGAGGTTTCTAATGCATCGATGTCAAACGCTGAAGTCTCGATAGTGTCTGTGTCAAGGCTGTCTACTTCCAGATCATCTAAAGTAAGCGCAAAGGTATCGTCATCAGAGTTATGTTCTAATGTCTCCTGCGGTGCTTCTACCGTTTCACTTAGGGTGTTGAGGTCTAATGCCTCCAAATCACTTAAATCATGTGATGTCTCTAAGTCGTTTGTGCCCTCTAAGTTATCTAGATCATGGCTAGGCTGTGTCGTTGGTACTGGTGTGCGCTGCGCTACTGGCAGATCGAAATCTATACTATCAATGTCAGTACTGCTCTCTTCAGGCTGTACAGGCACATTTTGTATTTGCTCTTGATCTAACAAGGATTTGAGCTGATCGGCTTCATTAAGGATCGCTGGGTCAGCAGATGGCTGGATGGCCTCATAGGTTGTATAAAAGTCCTCATGCTGATTAGTCACTGCATATATATTCAAGAGCTTAAGTAGCAACTTAGCGTCATGAGGCTGTGTCTTCAGGCTACGACTTAAGGTCTCGATTGCTTTATCATAACGCTGTTGATCGATAAAGCGTTGGGCGATAGTGATCGGATCAAACTGAGAGGCACTCTGTTTAGTCTGCTCTGGTTCAGGATTAGAGCTTGCTATGGGTTGTTTGCGCACAGGTGTACTGGCGGCAGCGGTTTTTTCTGCTCGATTGATACGCTGGGTTGGTGGTTTTTGAGCTTTTTTTCTACGTAGTAACAATACTGCTAACAGTATAATGACCACCAAGCCTGCAATGATATATAGCATACTATCCATAAATACTCCTATGCCTATGATGACTGTCTAAAGTAATGATACCCAACAGTTCGGCAGTTATTGATTACGTAATTCTTTTAGACGAGCCTCAAGCTCAGCCAGTTTTTGGTTTTGTAGTTGTAGTTTTTTAGCATAATGACCAAGGGTACTTTGGGTCGCTGCTAGCCGTTTAGCTTGATCTGCAGTACGCTGTCTTGCTGACTTAAGAGTGGCTAGTATGTCGGTACTCAAGCCATTTCCAGTCGCTGCTGCTGCCTTAGCCTGAGTGCCATCAGCGCTACCATCACGACCAGGAGCAAGTATTGAAAAACGAGCTTGTGGTAGCTTTGTTGTCGTGGTTCGCTCAGGTCTTTCGGTCTGCGGTGCGGATGCTTTTGTATCTGCTGGTATGGGTTTAGCAGCTACTTTTGGGGCTTCGCTATCAGCGCTTGAGGTTGGCTTTTTCTGACGGTGCACTTTGGTCTTTTGCGCTCGGCTTCTTTGCACATAAAACTGCCTTTGAGCAGCGATGGCGGTTTGTAGGCTCTGCTGCGAAGGGATTACATCGTACTTAGGTAGGATCAGCTGAGCGTCTTTTTTTAGTAAGTCGGCATCTCGTGCGATAAAAGCATCTGGGTTTTGTTCTTTGATTTGGGCCATCACTAGGCTCACATCTAGATTGTTTTGTTGGGCAATCTGCTGCGAGATGAGCCACAGATTATCATTACGCTGTACGGTGTAAGTACTTACTGGGGGCGTTGATGCTACAGAGGTTGTCGCATCTGAGCCACTATTGTATGACGGTGGGGTTTGTTGTTGAGTTGCCAGAGCAGCATCGTCTACTGTGCTTTGGTCTACCGTGCTTTCATAGGCTGCTGTAGGTTTGTCATCTTCAGTATGGGTCATTACAGGCGCAGGTTGGTTTTGGATAACGGTTTCATTGTTTTTTGTGTTGTTCTTTATGTTGTTCTTTATGTTGTTCTTTGCATTTGGCTGTTTTTTTGCCTGAATTTGCCGAGTTACTTGAATGCTTAAGACATCGAGTTGCTTATTGTCAGCACTAACGGCTGATGCAAGGGTACTTGAAGATTCCGTCTCAAGTGATGTTTTGGCTGTGCTACTAGGATCAGGTCTATAAGTTGCAGTTTCACTCACGACATTAGAGGTATTCACGGATTCAGTGCCGCTGAGGTCGTTATTGAGAGTCTCAGTCGACTCTGTCGGTTGCGCCGTTTTGACAGTCAGACTTGCCATTTCAGACGATGGTAGCGCAGTGCTAGGGAGTGATGAAGGATGATCAGTCATCGATGCCAACGATTTAGTAGCAGTCGTTTTAGGTAGATGGCTTGATGTTTGTACTGGTGTCTGGCTGATCGACTGATCAAACAACAGTGGCGGCGGTGCTTCACGCTTGACCACCAAGGGTTTGGCAGTAGAGGGTGATACTTCTGGTAAGCTTGGTTTTGTAGCGCCAGTAATCATTCGATTGGATTTTTTGATAGGCACACTATTACCGAGTGGCATGAGTAAGGTCTTTGGTATTAAATTACGCTGACCGTCATCATTAATGGCCAATACGACGTCTGCAAACGGCATAGAAACAGGCTGTGAGGTGTTAATCAGTAGTTGCCCTGTTGTCGCTGATGTTGGCACGAAACGAACGCTCATTGAAGCAGTGGGGGTCAGCCCCATTTGTTGGTAAACTGCTGAGCTTGCAATATTGGCTTGAAAGTCTTGGGCATTGATTTTGCTGATACTAATACTTGCCGCTAACGGCTCATGCTGGGCAGAGGTAATGTTTGCATGCCCAATAGTCGCTGCATGTGCCACAGACAGTAATGCCACCGAACTTATTGAACAAACTAATGCGACTGACACTGCGCGGTGAATATTGGTCAATCGATGTGATAAATGCCAAGACATGCGCCGCCCTTTTATAGTGACTTAGAAGAGATATTGATAATAACAATAATAATAGTGTATCAATGTTGTTATAACAAAATACTATCTGGTTTACCAGTTTATTTAATAGCCCAGATGACTCGCAGACGCTACTTACTCGAATCTATCGAGTAACATGGCATCGCCGTAGCTAAAAAACCGATATTGGTTGGCAATAGCGTGCTGATAAGCGCACTCAATGGCATTTTTTCCTGCAAATGCCGACACCAACATCAATAAAGTAGATTTGGGCAAATGAAAATTAGTCAGTAACCTATCTATCACGCCAAATCTAAATCCAGGATAGATAAAAATATCCGTATCCCCTGACCAAGTAGCAATATTTTGTCTCTCATCGGCGGTTTTTTGGTAAGCCGTCTCTAAAACACGTGCAACAGTCGTGCCAACTGCAATGACTTTTTTGCCATTCGCATGGGTTTGATTGATTAAATCTGCAGTCGCTTGTGGCAGGTGAGCGTACTCACTGTGCATGGTATGATTGAGCAAGTTGTCTGTTTTGACTGGAGCAAAGGTACCTGCACCCACATGTAAGGTGACAAAAGCGGTATTGATGCCTTTATCCGCCAATGCAGCCAAGACGGTATTATCAAAATGTAGACTCGCAGTAGGTGCAGCAACGCTAGCGAGCTTAGTTGGGTCATGAAAGACGGTTTGGTAGCGCGTATTGTCAGTGGCATCGGCGTGGCGTTCAAAGTAGGGTGGTATGGGCAGCTCACCATAGCGCTCTAAGTCTGGCAAGATAGGTGCATCAAACGCTAAGATAAATAAGTTATCTTGACGACCAAGCATGACACAGCCCATTTGTGCCTCAGCCAACCATAAGCGCTGGCCAACTTTGGGTGCTTTACTGGCTTTGACATGACATAGAGCGAGATGTCGCTCTGTCGAAACCTGCTTAGTACTTGTGTTTATGTATTCTATGTTTGCATCTACAGTAGTAGCATCGTCTATCAAACGCTCTATGAGCACCTCTACACGGCCACCTGTCTCTTTTTGACCGAATAATCTTGCCTTCATTACTTTTGTATCATTAAACACAATCAAATCGCCAGTATTAAGTAGTGATGGCAACTCAGTAAACATATGATCTAGCGGCGTCGTTACGGGATCTTTCGGGTCAGTAGCCGGTAAGTATAAGAGCTTGGAGGCTGAGCGCTGTGCTAATGGATAGCGGGCAATGAGACGATCAGGAAGCTCGTAATCATAATCATTAACGCTAAGATAAGTTAAAGGACTGTCAGTATTGTGATGATTGGTTTTAGAGGTTTGATTGGTCATAATGAGGTCGTTACATAGGTAGAAATTTTGCTGCTAGTTTAGCAGAAACAAATCAAACAGGTGATATCTTCCTGATAAAGACAGTCAGTCATATTGGTAGTACTAGATAAATAGCCTAAGCATAAGGTATAAATTACTTTGCTATACGTCAATTAGCTGACTAAGACATATACTCACTTTTAACTCATTTAAAGCCTTATTGATAGAAACAAGGACACAGGCTACGCTCAAGAATTAAATAAATCCAATTGTGACAAGGTTTCTGTAGCGAGTGCTAAAGAAGAGTAGGTTACACCGACCAGTCTAATGGGCAAGTCACGAGGTATGTCCACAAACAATCGATCTAACCAATAATGTGCTGATTCAGCACTAGTAAAAGCAGTGGCTAGCGTATGTGAGCGTGTGATTTGAGTAAAGTCAGCGTATTTTATTTTCAGTGTAATGGTATAGGCGATGAGTTGTTTGTTCTGCATTTGATGAAAGGCATCGGCATTTTGTAAGTATATCTGCTCTAGCAATGTAGCGGTGTCACTGATATTGTCATGAAAGGTCGTCTCTGAGCCTACAGATTTATGCTGACGTTTTGACTTGACTGGACGCTCATCACGCCCATGTGCGATATCATGATAAAACTGCCCACGTTTACCAAATTCGTTGACCAGTACTGCTGATGTGACACCTTTCAGGTCAGCACCATTACGAATTCCCATGGCATGCAAGCGTTTGGCAGTGGCTTTACCAATGCCGTGAAAGCGCTCGATAGGCAAGGTACTGATAAAGGCCTCTGCGTCCGCTGGCGTGATGACTGCAGTACCATTAGGTTTGTTAAGATCAGAAGCTATTTTTGCCAGCATTTTATTAAATGATACGCCGGCTGAGGCTGTCAATCCAGTCTGCTCAAGTATCTGCGCCCGCAACCAATTCGCCATCAGTGTGGCTGAGCCTTTATGTATCGATAAGCCAGTAACGTCTAGATAGGCCTCATCCAATGACAGTGGCTCTACCAGAGGTGTTAAGCTGAGCATGATAGAGCGAATTTGCGCACTGACAGCTCGATATACCTCAAATCTTGGACGGACAAATATCGCCTCTGGACAGCGCTTGCGTGCCTCATAGCATGACATAGCAGAGCGTACCCCAAACGGGCGCACTTCATAACTGGCAGCAGCAACTACACCACGGCCACTAGGATCACCACCAACAACCAATGGCTTGCCACGCAGCTCGGGGAAGTCACGCTGTTCGACACTGGCATAAAACGCATCCATGTCGAGATGAATAATTTTGCGCGGGGTAGGGTTTATAGAGTCTGTCATGCGCTCTATTTTACCTGAATTTGTGCTTGGGTTTTAGTGTTGATGGTTAAAGTGAGTATTGTTTTAAACCATATCTTAAGCCATATCCAAATCACTTGAATAAGCAAACAGTGCGGGTGCGCCGCCAGTATGCCAAAATAAAACTCGATCGGTCTCTTTGATTTTTCCCGTACGGATCATGTCGATAAGCCCACCCATAGCGCGGCCTGTATAGACAGGATCTAGGAGTATGCCTTCAGTTTGCGCAGTCAGAGCAATGGCTTCGTTCTCGAGTGTACCAACCACACCATACCCGTCGCCAACATAATCAGAGTTTAGTATCAAGTCTGACTCCGAAAACTCATAATCCGCACCGATAAGTTTTGCCGTGCTATTAGCAAGAGAGAGGGTATATTGATCAAAAGGCACTGTATCGGTTTCACCTTTATCAATATTGATGCCCACTATTTGATAGGGTGAGTTGAGCATTCTATTACCAAGCATTAACCCTGCTTGCGTGCCGCCAGAGCTAGAGGCAAAGATGATATGAGTGAAAGTTTCGTCCATGCTTTCACGTTGCGAATCTAATTCTTTAAAGGCTTCTACAAATGCCAACGCACCAAGCTCGCTTGAGCCGCCATAAGGTACCACATAGACGTTTTTACCCGCTTTGCTCAATTGCTCAACGATTTGAGGGATGTCTTCACCTTTACGGTGACTTCCTGCCCAGTGGATATGACAACCAAATATTTTATCTAGTAGTAGATTGCCGCTTACTTGCTCAGGCGCTTCTCCGCCCAAAACCAAGTGACATTCAAGTCCTAAGCTTGCAGCAGCGGCGGCTGTCTGGCGACAGTGGTTTGACTGCGCCGCCCCTGCGGTAATGATGGTGTCAGCGCCTTTGGCAAGGGCATCACCGATGATAAACTCAAGCTTACGGGTTTTATTGCCGCCGAGTGCCAGTCCCGTATTGTCATCACGCTTCATAAAAATTTTGGGGCCAGCCAGTTCGTTACTTAATCTGCTCAGTTCAATTAGTGGTGTGGGGAAGTAGCCTAACGACTGTCTGGGTATGTGGTTATAGTCCATGTGTAGCTCACTTTATAGTTAGAGATGTTATTAGATTGAGTGTTATCTATTGGTGTTAAGAATTCAAGTTATTCAAGCTAAATACTACACAATGCATCATTATTAAAGAAATGGTTTTTTACTAGGGCGTGTCCTCAATTCAATCGAAGGATACCTAAATGGGCTAAAAATGGCTAAATCTTGCCAAACATCGTTAAATAGCTAGGTAATATCCCGATATTATC
>NZ_JAGBKM010000001.1:179020-334191 GCF_017498085.1 Psychrobacter coccoides | reverse complement strand
AGACCTCTTGCAAAAGTAGTTGTCAGACACAACGTATATTATTGAACTCTACTTACTTAATAGATATGCCAAACATAGATAAGCTACTCAAACAAAGTGACGCTGGTTTTAAACGCTACACTGGCATTCATAAAGCCACTTTTTATGACATGCTTGAGGCCATGCAAAAGCATGAAGCATCTAAGACCAAATCAGGTAGACCAAGTGTGCTCAGTCTTAAGGAGCAGATACTACTAGCCCTGACTTATTGGCGTGAATACCGCACGCTTTATCATATCAGTATGGACTTTGGTATTCATGAGTCTTCTGCTAGCCGTATCATTCGTAAAGTAGAAGACACACTGATTAACTCTGGCAAGTTTGAATTGCCCAAAAAGCTGCCTAGTCGTGTCGATGAGGACATCAATTGGTCAGTCGTCATTGTCGATGCCACCGAAACCCCAATTGAGCGTCCAAAAAAAACCAAAGAGACTACTACAGCGGCAAGAAAAAACAACACACCTTAAAAGCGCAGGTTATCGTTCATTGGCAAACCGGTTTGATACTTGATGTGCAAACCTGTAAAGGGTCCATCCACGATTTTAAGCTGTATAAAGATACTTGTCCTGATTGGTTACCTGAGAACACTAACTATCTAGCAGACAGTGGTTATCAAGGGTTAGCAAAGCGACATAACCAAACTTTCACACCATTTAAGAAACCTCGTGGTGGTCAGTTATTGGAGATATGCAAACAAGCCAATCAGTATCTGGCAAAGTTCCGTATTGTGGTTGAACACAAAATAGGCTTAATCAAGTTGTTTAAAATCGTGGCTCATAAATATCGCAACCGTCGTCAGCGCTACGATCTTAGAATGAAGCTATTTGCTGGTATCATTAATTCCGAGCTTAAACTATGACTTTTGCAAGAGGTCTATTTTAAAAACCTGTCAATAATAAGGAGATAATAATGGCAAAACCAACCACTGAAGCACTTAGTCTGCCTGACTTTCCAGTAGCCATTGTCCGTGAGCTTAATGGCAATTTCATTCACGACAGTATCAGTCTAAAAGAGCTGATGCAGAACTCAGCTAAGGGACTGATTCTTTACTTTTATCCCAAAGACAATACCCCTGGCTGTACCACACAGGCCACAGACTTTACTGCTCATATTAATGATTTTGATACACTCGGCTATGACATCATCGGCGTGTCACGTGACAGCGTGGAATCACACGAAAAATTCATCGCCAAGCATGATTTACATATACCACTGATCAGCGATAGCGATGAAAAGCTCTGTCAGTATTTTGATGTGATTAGAGAAAAAAACATGTATGGCAAAAAAACACTTGGGCTGGTGCGCTCTACTTTTGTCTTCGACAAAAACGGTACGTTGACACATGCTCAACGCAACTTACGTGCTAAAGGTTATGCTGAGCGGTTGTTGTCTGTGTTGACCCCTTAAATGAGGACTATAAGAAACAGCTTATGGCGTAGTCTCTATCAATGCCATGATCAAATACTCAACATACTCTAAGCTAGTAATAAATAATCGAGGAAATCATGGGTCAATCATCTACTAACCAAATAACCCGCAAAGTTTCAGTCGCCATTATTGGGGCTGGAACCGCAGGCCAAAATGCCTTCCGTCAAGCACAAAAAACCACCGAAAACATTGTCATTATCAACGATGGCATTTGGACCACGACCTGTGCCACAATCGGTTGTATGCCTAGCAAACTATTGATTGCAGCAGCAGCACGTGCTCATGAAGCAAAAAACTCTGATGAGTTTGGCGTTCATGCAGATGTGCAGATAGACGGTAAGCAAGTCATGGCTCGAGTACAAGCTGAGCGCAATCGGTTCGCTGGGTTTGTCCAAGATCAGGTTGACAGCTGGCCTGAGGACAAAAAGATATCAGGGCGTGCTCATATCAATAAACAAGGACTGATCGAGGTCAATGATGAATTGATTGCTGCCGATAAAATTATCGTTGCGACAGGTAGCTCACCTTTTATCCCAGATGATTGGGCAGATAAGCTTGGTGAAACCCTTATCACCTCTGACACAGTGTTTGAATTAACAGATCTACCGACCTCTATGGCTGTCATTGGTGCAGGTGCCATCGGTCTAGAGCTGGCACAAGCCTTTAATCGTTTGGGCGTCGAGGTTACCTTGTTTAATCGAGCCAATCGTGTCGGTGGATTACAAGATGAAAGTATCAATCAAAAGGCGATTGAATGTCTGTCATATGAGCTTAACATGCAGCTCAACAGTGAAATCAAAGAGGTCGGTAAACAAACAAACGCTAATGACACAGTATCGGCTTTTATTGACTATCAAGACAGCGCAGGCCAGTCACAGCGGTGGCAAGGTGACTGTGTGATAGTTGCGACAGGACGCCGAAATAGTATTGATCAGCTGGGCATAGAAAACCTAGGGGTCGAGTTGGATGATAAAAACCGTCCGAAAAATCTAAATATCAACACCGGTCAGATTGGCGATTTGGAGGTATATATTATTGGCGATGCTAACGCCCATATTCCTCTCCTACATGTGGCTAGTGATGAAGGGTTTAGTGCCGGTAGCGAAGTCTGCCGTGATAACGTTGGTGCTTATATTCGTCCACCTGCTATCCCTCTATCAATTATATTTTGTGAGCCTCAAATCGCCACTGTAGGGATGTCACTGCCTGAGATCAAGCAATCAGAGCGCCAGCATGTCACGGGTAAGGTCAGTTTCGATAACCAAGGACGCAGTCGTATTATGGGGGTCAACTGTGGTTTGCTGCATATCTATGGCTGTAAAGAGACAGATAAAATACTGGGCGCAAGTATGGTAGGACCTGATGCTGAATATGTGGCCCATATAATGGCTGTTGCTATTACAAATGAGCTGAGCATTAAAGCGCTATTAGATACGCCTTTTTATCATCCGACTATACTAGAAGGGCTACGCAGTGCTCTAAGAGATGTACAAAAGCAGATGGCCATTCCTTTTCAAACTGAAAAGAAAAAGCAAGATGGATTTTAGACCATGACTCAGTTACAATTTTAGCTCAGTATCAATCTTTCAATATGCATGGATAAACTAATGGCAATCGCTGGTATTACTGATTTTTTTGAAGAAATCATACGTGATTTACATACCAGCCTGTATCTTGCTATTGGGGGTTCGATAGAAGAAGATACCCTAAACTGGTCTACTTATGCTGCTGAGCTGGCCAGCACTGGTATCAAAATCCTAATACTGCTTGCGGTATTGGGATTTTTTTATTGGCTCGCAACTTACGTTATTAAAAAAAATAAAGATCGTCTGCGTTTAAACGACCGCCGTATCAAAATCGCCCGCTCAACACTGCGGTATATTTGGGTCGTTGCCAGCATCATTGCGGTCATGAGTCAAATGAGCTTTGAGCCAGACACCGTCAAAGCCACAGCAAAGGCCAGTATCTGGGCTGGTATTTACTACGTGCTGTGGACCACCTCAGATCATATTATTCATAGAGTGCTGCAGCACTATGGACTGAATGCCTCTATTGAACAATTGCTAAAAAACGTTTTTTCGGTGCTCATCTGGATACTCGGTACAGCCAGTGTCATGGCGCAGTTTGGCTTTGATATCGTCTCTTTAGTCGCAGGTTTAGGTATCGTAGGTTTAGCAGTCGGCTTTGCGGCTCAGTCAACGCTTGCCAACTTTATCGCAGGCATTACGATCTTGCTTGAGCAGTCTTTTCAAGTTGGCGATTGGGTCAATATCAACAATAACGAAGGCCGTGTCGTTCTTATCGCCTTACGCACCACCCATATCTTAACTCGAGATAACATCACGGTTATTATTCCAAACTCCAATGTGGCGTCCTCAGAGGTGACCAACTTAACCTCCAAAAACTTCATACGATTTGATATTCATATGCGTATTGCGTTTGAGGATGATATCGATACGGCACGTAAGGAAATCTTACAAGTGCTTGCCGACACAGACGTGATACTCAGTCGTCCTGAGGCCTCAGCGACGGTATCGGAGATTGGGGAATACGGTGTGTTCTTTATCATCCGCTTTTGGGTCAAGCCAGCATCAGTAGCCCGTATGCCCAAAATCAAAGAAGATCTGCAAGAGAAGATAAAGAACGCCTTTGATACGGCCAACATCTCCACTCCCTATCCGCATATGCGTCTGCTTATGCCAAAAGACGTTGATTACCCTATTGCTACCAAACCCTTTGCGACGACGACACGGGTCGTTTCTGATGACGTTGCGCTGACTAAAAAAGATTAGGGACAATATAACGCTATACTCATCTGTTGCTTCTATCTGTCTGTTGCTTCAACTGACATTAGTCTTTTGCATTGAACCATCCACTCTTGAATTATGGTAAAATTACCAGTTAAACATCTCATACTACCCTCAACAACAGCAGCAAACAAAACTAGTAGCATTGCTATGTTTATTAGACTGAGCACATTTGGTGCCGCTGACCGTCTTGTTTTGACTTGGTATGACTCTATGATGTGCCCTGCTTATCCATTCAGCCCACAGGTATTCGTATGACCGCACAAACCATGGCCACCACTTCATCGGCCACTTCTTTAGATCTAACACATGACTTTATTATTACCTGCGCTGATGGGCTTGAAGCACCATTACAAACTGAACTAGATAGTTTTGGTATCACCAGCGAGGTCAAGAGCACTGGCCGTCTGGCGGTCAAAGGCAATCTACGAGATTTATATACCATTTGCTTATGGTCTCGTGTGGCCTCACGAGTGCTGTTGCCGATTAAGCGTAAAAATATCAACACTGATTATGATGTGGCTGAGCAATTGTATGGCCTCGCCAAGTCGATCGATTGGACACAGCAGTTTAGTCTTGAACAAACCTTCGCCATTCGTTTGTCTGTCGATAAGCGTGTGGCAGTCAGTCAGCAGTTTGCTATGCTGCGTATCAAGGACGCCATCGCTGATACCTTTAATGAAGCTTTTGACAGTCGCCCTGATGTCGATAGTAGAAACCCTGACTTCTCAATCTTTGCAACGGTCAATGACAAACAAGCTGAACTGTATTTGGACTTATCTGGTACCAGCTTGCACCGTCGTGGCTACCGAGTGGCAATGACCGAAGCGCCACTTAAAGAAAACCTGGCTGCCGCCCTACTCTATAGCACAGGTTGGCATAAAAAGAACCCAGACAACACTCCTTTTTATAATGCCCTTATCGACCCTATGTGCGGCTCGGGTACTTTTATCATCGAAGCATTACTCATGCATTGCGATTATGCGGTCGGTATTGACAAAGCCGCCAATCAATTTGGCTTTTATGAGTGGCAACATCATGACGAAGCGTTATGGCAACAAATGATTGAGGACGCACAAGACCGTTTTAGAGAAGCGCTGGATATTGCGCTTGAGCAGCCCGATACTTTGCCGCTGATTTTGGGTTTCGATGGTGATAAAGGCGCTATTATCGCAACCGAAAAAAACATCATCGCAGCAGGCTTGCAGGATTTATTGCCCTTACTTGATATCGACACGCAAGCGCTATATCAGCTAAAAAGCACGCTGCGTCCGATGGTCAAAGATGGCAGACTGAGCAACCCTCTCGTTATCACCAACCCGCCCTATGGTGAGCGCTTGGGTGATGAAGACATGATCAAGCCGCTTTATCAGTCTTTGGGACTGATTTTACAAGACAGCTTTGCAGGGAGTGGCACACACCCGATGCTTGGTATTCTTGCTGCAAATGTCGAGCAAGTGGATATTTTACCAATCAAAGAACCACAAACCTTGCGCTGTCACAATGGGGCTATAACGGTGTACTTCCGCTACGGTCGTTTATCGGCGGGGCAAGCAGGTCATTTGGTCAGTGGCTTTGAGAGACGAGAGATTGCTGTAGACGAAGGTCAAGACTTTGTCAATCGGTTGCAGAAAAACCTAGCCAAGCTTAAAAAACTTGCCAAAAAAGACGATGTCAGTAATATACGTGTCTACGATGCGGACCTGCCTGACTTTAAAGTGGCTGTTGACTTATATGGTGATTATGCTCACGTACAAGAGTATGCACCGCCTAAAAGCATTCCTCCTGAGACGGCCAAAAAACGCTTTAACCTTGCTTTGATGGGTATTCGTGAGGTGCTAGGGATTAACCGTGAGCAAGTCTTTATTAAGACTCGTGCTCGTCAATCAGGTAATGAGCAGTATAGCAAACAAGGATCCACAGACAAACGTGGTAAGTTTTATATCGCTCGGGAAGACGGTGCGTATCTTTATGTCAACTTTACCGACTATCTGGACACTGGGCTGTTTATTGACCACCGCAATATGCGTATGCGGATTAAAGCCAATAGCCGTGACAAAGCCGTATTAAACTTGTTTGCCTATACTTGTACCGCAAGTGTACATGCTGCACTTGCAGGGGCCAAAAAAGTCACGAGTGTCGATCTATCGCAGAACTATCTGGACTGGGGCAAACAAAACTTTGCCCTCAATGGTTTAGACGTCAGCCGCAGCCAATATCAGTTTGTGGCTGCGGATATTTTTGAGTGGATTAAGAGCAACACTGAACAGTACGACATTATCTTTATTGATCCACCAACTTTTTCCAACTCTAAAAAATTCCAAGGCACCTTTGATGTACAGCGTGACCATGCCGCTTTGATCAACCGTGCTATGAACCGCTTGACGTCTGATGGCGTGTTGTACTTCTCTAACAACTTCACCCGTTTTGAGTTAGATGAACAGCTGAGTCAGCGTTATGACGTGACGGATATTACCCATCAAACGATTGGTTTTGATTTTAATATCAAAAAACCCATTCATCAAAGCTTCGAGATTCGTCATCGTCAAGAGTCATAACGCTGCAAAACCTTGAGCCAAAAGCCCCCACTACTTGCCAATAAATCGTCTGGTAGTCGGGTCTAGGTGCTCTGACATGCAACGCCCTAGTATTGGTCACTGCCTCTTTGATTGGCGCATTTTTTGTTGTTATGATGGTGCGTTGCCATTAACACAGATAAATTGGCATTCACTTTATACGATTCTTACACTTATCATTTTATACCTAAAATAAGGAAGTATTATGGCTTTGTCATTAAATAAAGGCGGCAATTTGTCGCTAACCAAAACTGATCCAAACCTCACCAAGCTGCTTATCGGCCTTGGCTGGGATGAGCGTGCAACCTCTGGCGCTGAGTTTGATCTTGATGCCAGTGTGTTTTTACTCAATAACGCAGGTAAAGTACGCGGCGATCAGGACTTTATCTTCTATAATCAGCTCAAATCTGATAACGGTGCAGTTGAGCACACTGGTGACAACCGTACTGGCGAAGGTGATGGCGATGACGAGGTCATCAAAGTCAATCTCACGCAAGTGCCTGCCGATATCGATAAAGTCGTCGTTACAGTCACTATCCATGACGCGGCTGCCCGTAGCCAAAACTTTGGTCAAGTCGCCAATGCTTTTATCCGTGTCGTCAACGAAGAAACCGGCACTGAAGTTGTGCGTTTTGACTTAGCAGAAGACTACTCTGTAGAAACCGCCATGGTGTTTGGTGAGGTTTATCGTCATAACGGCGAATGGAAGTTCCGTGCGGTAGGCCAAGGCTACTCAGGTGGCTTACAAGCGATGTGCCATCAATACGGTGTTAATATCTAGTTTGCGTAGGGCATTGCTAGGTCCAAACGGCTTAGCACTGGTTTAAGCATTTTATTGGTAGTTCAGATCTTTCAAGTCACTACTAATAATAGTAAAGCGAAAATAGTTGCAAAATAGTCACAATTTTTTGTAGCAAAACGACTAATAATGCTTTATGTTTCATCTAAAATTTATGCATGAAAAGTGGTGAGTCATGACCACTTTTTTATAGCCTGTGTCCATAAAAGACCGGGCTTAGCTTTACATAACCAGACAGGATATGTCATGAGACATTTTTATTTAGACTTCGTCTTCACCGCCATTGCTTTAGCTGTGGCAGCATGGTGGGGATACTCACACGGCGGTATGGGCGGTATGATAGCCACGCTATCAATTACTGCTATTTTGGCCGTCATGGAGATTTCGCTATCTTTTGACAACGCAGTGGTCAACGCCTCAGTGCTTAAGGGCTGGGACGAGTTTTGGAAAAAGATTTTCTTAACCATTGGTATTTTAATTGCCGTGTTTGGTATGCGCCTGGTGTTTCCAATCGTCATCGTCGCTGTGACTGCAGATCTTGGCGTGATGGAAGTGGTCAATCTGGCCTTGTATAACCCAGAAGAATACTCAGCCCGCTTGATGGCACACCATGCCGAAATCTCAGCCTTTGGTGGTATTTTCTTACTCTTAGTATTTTTAAACTTTGTATTTGATGACAAAGACGTACATTGGTTTAATTGGCTTGAGACCCGTTTGGCCAAGCTGGGTAAGGTGGATGCCATGAGTGTGTTTGTGGCGCTGATCGTGCTTATGGTTGCCGTGTCTTGGGCCAGTGCTGAGCAGTCAGCAGCGGTCTTGATTGCCGGTGTCTGGGGTATTCTTGTCTATCTAGGCGTACAGGTAGTATCAGGCATGCTTGAGGGCGACCTTGAAGAAGGTCTAGAGGAGGACGGCTCAGGCGCAGCAGCAACCAGCGCCATTATGAAAGGAGGTATTATCGGCTTCTTATACCTAGAAGTACTTGATGCCTCATTCAGTTTTGACGGTGTGATTGGTGCCTTTGCCATTACTAATGACGTGATTGTCATCATGTTGGGTCTTGCCATTGGTGCGATGTTTGTGCGTTCGATGACCATCTTTTTGGTCGATAAAGGCACACTTGATGAGTTCATTTATCTTGAGCACGGTGCGCATTACGCAATCGGTGCTCTTGCTATCATTATGCTGTTGTCGGTCAAGTTCCATGTGCCAGAGTTGATTACTGGCCTTATTGGTATTGCCTTTATTGGTTGGGCGTTCTTTGCATCATTGCAGTACCGTAAGCAGCAAGATAAGAGCATCACTGAACAATCATAAATCGCTAAATATCGATACTAAATACGCATACAGGCCATATCAAACACTTTGATATGGCCTGTTTTTTTACTCAACAAACCAGCCTTCTGCTCTATCTTATCGCCAACATTTTTTGTAGCTTCGACAGCACCACACCATACAAAGGCAAGAAAAACAACACGCCCATAACCATCTTAAATATATAATCTACAGTCCCAATCTCAATCCAATTTGCTGCCATAAAAGTATCAGGACTGGCATAAAAGGCGATCGAAAAAAAGCAAAAGGTATCCACCAAATTACCAATAAACGAAGAAGTAAGCGGTGCAACCCACCAAGTCTTAAGTTGACGCAAACGATTGAATACATGAATATCCAAAAGCTGCCCCACGACATAGGCGCTAAAGCTTGCTAACACAATGCGAAACACAAACAGATTGAACTCTAACAGATGCTGATGACCGACAAACTGACCATCGACAAACACCACAGAAAAATAATAAGAGATCAGCAGCGCTGGCAGCATCGCAAAAAATATAATGCGTCTTGCCAGATGTTGGCCAAATATACGCACTGTCAAGTCAGTGATCAAAAAGATAAAAGGAAAAGTGACCGCACCCCATGTGGTAATAAAGCCAAATAACTCAACAGGTATTTGTACCAAGTAGTTGCTAATGGCGATGATAAAGATATGCAGACCTACTAGCCAAAATAAAGCACGTCTGTCTTGTATAAGCGGGGTGGGTCGAGCAGAAGTCATACTGGTATTCATAAAGGAAACCTTTTTTTTAAATCAGGGTTGAGGGAACCTGAGCGCACAAGATTATAAAGCAAAATGAAAGCAATAGCCAAGGGGCTGTCTGTCTACCTACAAAACCAGCATTTTGAATAGAGAGATATGTGTCACACAGACACACAAAATACGACTTGCGTAGTATGTTGGCGCTTAGTATTATTAAACTTAATCTAACAATAAACTTATTCTATTAAACCAAAGGACAGTTTTATGGCTATTAGCTTAACAAAAGGCGGCAATGTAAACCTATCAAAAGAAGCACCAGGCTTGACCAATATCACTGTAGGTCTAGGCTGGGATCCACGAGCCACTGATGGCCAAGAGTTTGACTTGGATGCCATTGCATTTTTGGTAAATGAAGCTGGCAAAGTACGTACTGACCAAGACTTTATCTTTTTTAATAACCTAAAATCAGACAATGGTGCGGTCGAGCATACTGGGGACAACCGTACTGGTGAAGGCGATGGCGATGACGAAAAAATTAAAATCAACCTAGCCAGCATCCCAGCCGATGTAAATAAAGTTGCGGTTTGTGCCATTATTTATGAAGGTCAAGCACGTAATCAAAACTTCGGTCAAGTCGGTGAAGCTTATATCCGTGTCGTAAATGATAATGGCAATAGTGAGATCGCTCGTTATGACTTGTCAGAAGATGGCAGCACCGAGACAGCCATGATATTTGGTGAGCTCTATCGTCACAGCGGTGATTGGAAATTCCGCGCTGTGGGTCAAGGCTTTAGCGGTGGTCTTGGACCTTTAGCTGCCTCTTATGGCGTTAAT
The DNA here is from genome assembly GCF_017498085.1 of Psychrobacter coccoides. Taxonomy (GTDB): domain Bacteria; phylum Pseudomonadota; class Gammaproteobacteria; order Pseudomonadales; family Moraxellaceae; genus Psychrobacter; species Psychrobacter coccoides. The sequence continues at coordinate 323,670 of NZ_JAGBKM010000001.1, read as the reverse complement.
GTATAAGTTAAAACGCCGTATTTAAATGTCATTCACACTTTAAGCGTGGGCTCAATAAAATTACTGAGTCCATAGCTAGGTTATCACAAACGATCTCGATCTGTTTGATGACATTTATAGTGTTTGCAGGCTAATACTGACGCACTTTAATTTTAATAATATAGTCAGCTGAATGTAAAGCTGTTATGGATTTAAACGCACTACTGGTATAAATTTTACTTGCGTGCTGCTCTCCCTAGAGGCTGCGCAACCTATATTTTGAACAGAAAGCATCCCAGTAGCGCTATGACATTTTTAGAGTGTATCGACTATACTTGGCATTTTAATCTAATCCCCACAGTTTAATTTTCAAGCCAGATTTTCAGTTGGTTTGATTCATTTAAACACTACCCCTCAAAAACAACAACATAAGGGTTTGTCACTTATGGCCGCAACATTTAGTTTAATAGGCACCATTGAACCTTTTTTACATTGTAATCTTAAAAAAGGCGACTCTATTTACTGCGAAGCCAATGCCATGGTGATGATGGAGTCGAATCTTGAACTAAAAGGTAAATTACAAGGCGGAGTGATGCAATCATTGATGCGCCGTTTCGCCAATGATGAATCACTGTTTCAACAACAGATCGAAGCGGTCAACGGTGAAGGTGATTGTCTCCTAGCCCCTACCCTAGATGGTGATATGCAAATCTTGGACGTCGGGGCGCAGCAGTATACACTGAGTGACGGTGCTTTTGTCGCCGCGCAAACGGGTGTCGACATCAGAGCCAATATACAACGTAATTTGGGAGGCGCTGTATTTGGTGATACAGGTGGCTTTATGGTCATGCAGACCCAAGGTAAAGGTCAGGTGGTGGTCTCAGGTTTTGGGTCTTTGTTTGAGATTGAGGTGACCCCTGACAAAGACGTGATCATCGATAATGGTCATGTGGTCTGCTGGGATTCTCAGCTTGAGTATAAGCTGTCCGTCTCCACTAGCAAGAAAAAAGGTATCATGAGTAATATCATCAACTCCGTTACCAGTGGCGAAGGCATGGTGCTTAACTTTTCGGGTAGCGGTAAAGTGGTCATTTGCTCCCGCAACCGTGATAGCTATCAAGGTTGGTTACAAAGCATCCTTGGCAGTAACTCAGGTGGACGCGGTGGCGGCGGGGGCTTTTTAGATAATATTTTATAACCATATAGGGTCTGCTTAGTGCGCTAATATGCAGTAGATCCAACCTTCTAACTCACATAATAAGGATTCTCGCATGGCAGTCAGTCTACAAAAAGGACAAAAAATATCCTTAAGTAAAGAAGCTGGTGTCACACTAACCCAAGTCAAACTGGGTCTTGGTTGGGATGTTGCACAAGGTCCCCATGCTAACAAAGGTGGCTTCTTAGGTAAATTATTCGGTGGCGGTAGTGGTGGAGACTCTATCGATCTGGACGCTTCTTGCATTATGTTCGATAGCAACAAACAACCCGTCGATGCCATTTGGTTTGGTCAGCTACAATCTAAAGATGGTAGCATCTTGCACACTGGTGACAATCGGACTGGTGAAGGCGAAGGTGATGATGAAATCATCAATGTCGACTTATCAAAGATTCCTGAAAACGTGGTATCACTGATGTTTACGGTCAACAGCTTCACAGGTCAGACATTTGAAAGCGTCGAAAATGCATTTTGCCGTATCGTCAATGCCAATAACAATCAAGAAGTTGCCCGTTATAACTTATCGGCACAAGGTGGTCATACGGCGATGATAATGGCAAAAGTGTATCGCCATAACAACGAATGGAAGATGCACGCTATTGGCGAAACCGCATCTGGTCGTACCTTTCATGACCTCATGCCTGCTATCTCTCCGCATGCCTAACTCAAAGTCAAGACCGTTAAAACACAAGAAAACCGCCTAATTATCAATTTAGGCGGTTTTTTATTTGGGTTATCGTTTTCTAAGTATCTACAGTAGCCCGTTTACTTGATCATACCTGATACTCGGTAGCTACTTACGCCCACGTTTCCAGCTAAAACCCCAATTAAAGGCTTTATCCATATCTTGGTGACCTTTAAAATATTGGTTGATACGCTCAACATTGATACTGCCTTGCTGATTGACCAAACGAGCAATGGCACACATCGGCGAGCTGTTTGCGCCCTCTGTAAGACGAGTCTCAATCGGTGCTTGCTCAGGTACATGAATGGTCACTACCCCATCGGTTTGTGCCCAGTTAGGTGCTCCTTCATAAATAAAAGCAAAGATAAACACCTCTTCAATCTGTGACCATTGTTGGCCATTAATATCGAGCCACTCACCACCACTCAGCTGCCCTGTTCTGTCATCAGCACGTAAGCACACGTAAGGCGGCGCTTGTAGGCTGCCAAAACGATTACCCAAAGCCTGAATCAAGGTTTTTTCACCGTTTTTAAGATGTACCATAGCGCCAATATCCAGATCTACACCTGATGTTTTATGCTGCTTAAATAAATCCCCCAGCAGGCCTTTTTTGGGCGCTTGGGTATCGACATTAGGACGTTGGTTCCAGTTTAGATTAATCGATATCTTACCGAAGTCATCACGTTTTTTGAGATTGATACTGGACTGACTTTTGGTCAATGTCACTTTGTTAAGGTTAACCGCAGGACTGCTAGGAATGGGCGGTGGTGTGCTGTCTTGACCAACTGTTTTTTGTGTATTGATTGGTTTTTGGGTGTTCATAGCTTGGCTTTGCGCAGGTGTGTCATCGGCAATCTTCACACCAAAATGCTCGGATAAAGGCTTGAGACCGCCATTAAAACCTTGGGCGATAAAGCGAAACTTCCAACTGCCCTGCCGGCGATAGCACTCTGCTAAGATAATCGCTTTTTCATTGCGCCCAGTTGCTGACAGTTGGCAAGTCAATAGTATCTGGCTGCCTTGTAGCACTTGGATATCGACATCACCAATTTGCGCCAGCGTCTGTTCACTCGAAAACGCCAAAGCTATTTTTTCGATGTTGGCAGGCTGCGCTGGCAAATTAATATCAAAAAAGCCGTCGCTATCGTGACCACGAAAGCTCACACTACCATCGTCACTACTGGTCTGACCATAAAATATCATGTCGCCATCGCCACGAACCTTGCCTTCTGTGGTCAAGCGATAAGCAGCACAATCAACCGCATTTTGGCTTAAAATACGGATACTAATATTATCCGTTGGCAGTGGTGCATTTGCTCCTGCAATCAGTACTTGAGGCTGGCTCATAATGTGATCCTGTATGTTTTGAATTGGCTCTATAGTAGCACGGTTATAGATGGCATCAAGTGGCGCTATTCATTAGCGCCGGTATTTAAGCTTGCAGTATTGAGTGACACCTTCTTCAGTTATAATAAACGTGCCGCACTCCCTCAGATCAACACTAGGATACCATTGTTCATGTCTCACTCTACCTCTCCCCCAGCTGTTTGGCTTGCAGAAGGTCAATCAAGCCAGCGTGATATGCTTGCCAGCTTACAACAGCTCAAAGCTCAATCTCATACCCCATTTCATATTATCGCCTCACACCGTCAGAATAGGCCTGAAATTTTTGAATGTGCCGATACCGTATTTTATGAGCCTACAGAAGCTGGCGATAAACGTTGGCAGTTTGTCTTAGAGCGGGCCATACAACATAAGGTGAAGGTACTTCTGACTGGCCGTAATGGTATTGACTATGAAGCACATCGTGAGACATTCCAAGCAGCTGGCATTCGTTTGTTTACAGGGGCGACGAGCGTCGCTGCATTGCAGTCGATCGATGATAAGTTTGCTTTTATGCAGCATTGTCAAGCGCATAATATTCCTGTGGCAGAGGCTTGGCGTTTTGATAATACTGCTGAGCTCGAAGCGCTGATTGCACAACATGGCAATCAGCGCCTATGCGTCAAACCAGTCACTGGTATATTTGCCCAAGGGTTTTGGCGACTTGATACTGGTAAGCCCTCAGGTGAGAAGTATGATAGTTTTGAGCATTTATACTTTACTGATGCCAAAAAAATCAATACTGCTCAATTTATAGCGGCTTATGCAAACAGTCAAATAGTACACGAGCGCCCTATTCCTATGTTGCTGATGCCTTATCTGGCTGGACGTGAGTACTCTATCGATGTGGTGTGCGACAATGGCGAGGTATTGGCAGCTGTCACTCGTCACAAAATAGGGAAAATACAGCATGTTGGCTATGAGCAGTCCGTCATGGATGTGGTCATTCCTTTGATTAAAGCTTTTGGTTGCGATGGTATCGTCAGTGTACAAACCAAGGCGGGCGACGATGGTCAACACCGTGTGCTTGAGATTAACAGTCGCCCCTCAGGTGGTATTGGCTATACAGTGCATAGCGGAGTAGACTTAACGCAAGTAGGATTTGCCTATTGGCTTGGCTTAACAGACAAGCCCAAACTGGCTGATATTACTCAGCAGATTACGCCTTGTCAAATACGCTCTATCATGACCAGTGTTAAGGTTTGAGCCAGACCACCATGCCCGCCTATAAGTACTGCAATTCAACCAAACTGATAAGTATAAAGCACAAAAAAAGGTTTTTAGAGTATCATCTAAAAACCTTTTTTATTATCTCAGCCCTGTATCATGGTCACTGACAATGACCTGTCATTACTCACCAAATACTAAGGCTGTTTTTTGTGGGGCATTATTAGCAGCAACAACCCATAATGCACTTAACACGACTACTGCGCCAATGAAAATCATCATAGATGACATGAATGCGCCTGAATGTGTATAGTCCATAGACATCATCTGGCTGGTATGTGTCATTTCCATCGCTGCCATACCCGTGTAGTGCATACCACAAACAGCGACACCCATGATAAAAGCACTACCAAAACGCTGTAGATTACCACGTAAATTAAATGCTAACCAGAGTGCTGCCGTTGCTGCCACAATAGCAATAATAATAGATGCAATGAAAAGTGGCGTATTATAGGACATGGTGGCTTCCATCTCCATCGAGGCCATACCAGTATAATGCATGGCAGCCACACCAAGACCAGCCAACACACCGCCACTGATCAACTTAGCCATACTCGGTACACCTCGGCCTACAATAGCCAGTCCAATAGCAACGAATATGATGGCCAGTAACATTGAAACAATCGTCAAACCTAAATCATATGAGACCGCCATTTTCATATCTACTGCCATCATACCAATGTAGTGCATTGACCAAATCGCACCCCCAATGGCTAGAGAGGACAGCGCCACCCAAAAGTATAAATCCGAGCCAGGTTTAGCAGCTGGAATCCGGATAGCAAGGTTCAAACCGACATAAGACCCAAACACTGCGATCACATAGGAGACAAGCACCAATAGCATGTTATATTCAACTTCAATCATTTTTTCCACCTTTTATATTTAATAGACACTAAGCTTCGGCAACACGGGTTTGGCTGGGCCAAAAAACCCACTGTACTTATTAATTTTTTTATAAGAACTTAAGAGACTGGGATTTGTTTTTAACTACCAAATAATAAACTCACAAACATTAGTACTGCCCGCACCGCAACTGGTCTCTTCGACACTGACTCTTCCCACAGCAGGATTGCTGGTCAAAAAGCCCTCTATATACCCCACGACAAAATGACAGCCTGAATGAGTGGTGCCTGATGACTGACAAAATGGACACTTGACTAAAGTAATGGAGTTACCCTTAGCCTTTACTCTAGAAAACGCCTTTAACGCTGGAACGAGCTCTCGGCTGATAGCAGTAGACATCTTCAAAGGACTACCAAGGGCATAATCACGTTGGTAAATACCACCGCCAACCTTACGTCCCAACTCATGTAATGCAGTCGCTTGGTTATCGCTGGTCATACTGGCCTCGTACTGCCTCACGACACCTGTAATATCTGGGTACTGAGCACCTATAGCAGCCAAAACACTTTTTTCATCTAGCGCTTTTTTGACCGGTGCAGAGGGCGAGCTGACGGTATCTTCCTCAATTTCTAAGTTAAATAAAGTACAGCCTTCAATACCAGATATATCATCTATTAAATCAGCTTGAGTTTTATCTCCTTGACTACTAGCGACCACATGAATAATATTGCCACCATTTTCTGAGGGTTCTTGTCTCTGTGATATCAGTTTATATCCCGCTTTCAAAAGCGGTGAGATAACATTGACCAAACGAATACGCTCAGAAGACGTTTCAAATGTACAAGAGAATTTCAAAAGACCACTCCTTTTTTAAACTGGCAAGCTGGTATGTAGATATCTAAATGGACTTAGCGGCCAAGAGAATTTATTTGTGACGACTTAATATTTTTATTTCAAAATAATTTACTTGCAATAAAATGTTTGTGAAAGTCAGCAGTTTGTACGCCAGCTATGTCATTTGTATTTCAGTCTTATAAAAAGACACTGTCATAGGCACTTATACACTATACTTGCAGCCATAACCCCAACTTGAAACCTTGTAGGCTTACTCAACATCTTCGTTCTACATTGCAAATAAAAGCCATCCTAATGGCGTCTGTCAATTTAGAGTCATAGATCATATTTACTTTGTAGAAGGTACTTTCAACGCATTATTACTGGATGAACATAATCTGGCAAGAAATTATGATAAATTGTCCGATAGGTGGTAAGTTATTCCGATAGAAGGATTTTCTCTACTGTAGGGGCACTTAAGGGTTGTTTTTATTTAGCAATATCATTAGAACAAGGTCAAAGTAGTCAACACTTAAGCCAAGTGCGGATGTCAGAGTGGCAACCCTACCAGGCTATTGTTCGAAACATAAAATACGGAGTAAAACTAAGCGATGCCTGATTATCTAGATAACATCAATGATAGGAGTTATAAACGTACCATCACTCTACCCCGAGGTACGCTGGATTTGACTTATCAGATCAATGCCAGTAGTAATCATGATAAATATGGTCATAGCAGCTACGAGCTAGAAGATCTACTTGGCTTTGCTCAGCGCATCAATCCCAAACGGGCGTTTTTGTTTGTCTCAAAAGTCTTGGGACGTCATATCCCTGTTGCGCCAAGCATCATGCGCCAAGCTTTTACTGACTTGGCAAATTTAGTACCTAGCGATTTACCTCAGCCGATTTTAGTCATTGGTATGGCAGAAACGGCGGTTGGCTTATCGGCTGGTGTGCATCAAGCCTTGCAGACTCGATATCCCGATGCACTACTGTTAAACTCAACTCGTCATGCACAGCATAGCGCAGATGATACTGATGCGCTGCTGACGACCTTTAGTGAAGACCACAGTCACGCCAGCCAACATTTAATCTATCAAAGTCCTGACAAGTCCACGCAAGAGCAATTACTTGCTAGCAAGACATTGATTATGGTGGATGACGAAGCCTCAACGGGCAATACTTGCGTCAATGTGGTCAGCGCTCTACGTGGCGCAGGACTAGACCAGCTCGAGCAGGTACATCTGACCACTTTGGTTGATTGGTCGCTAAATCAGAATCAGGGTGCAGACAACTCAATATCGACACGCCTACCTAATATCGACTTTCATCGTCATCACCTGTTATCTGGCGCATGGCAGTGGACAGATGCGCCCAATCCTGAGCCCATCACTATGCCATCGGTTGATACGACTGAGGCTGGCAGTCAAGCGCTAGGGGATACTGGTCATTGGGGACGCTTCCCAACGCTGGACAGTACCGATGGATTTGATGATTATCTGGCGAAGTTTCAAACTGCATTTACCCGTTTTAGTGGGCAAGCACAGTTTGATAAAGGTCAGCTGCCTGAGCGTATTTTGGTATTGGGCAGTAATGAGTTTGTCTGGTTGCCGTTCTTATTAGCAGAATGGCTTGAATCACAATTTCAAGATTCTAAACCAGTAGCTGCAGTGAACTTTAGCGCTTTGACCCGCTCACCGATTGCGCTTGGCGGCGCCATCACCACCATGCTTAGTTTTAATGACAATTATGGTTTAGGCATGACCAACTTTGTCTATAACGTGGCGCCTGATGACTGGGATTTGATTGTGCTGTGTGTAGAAACGAGCACTGATAGTGTAGATCAAGTGTGGCAAAACTTGGATAATGTCTTGGTTGTGGGAGTTGATACATGAGCACCTCATTTTTTCAGCCCGACCCAAACCTTATCAAGCCTTATGCGTTAATGGACTTAGATGATACTTTATTTCAAACGCAGCGCAAAATTGATGCGTGGAGCTTGCCCACTGCTAAGCCTGAAGGTTTGGTCTGTGCTACGGTAAACAAACAAGACGAGCCGCTTAGCTTTATGAGTCAGCGCCAAGCATCGTTCTTTAATTGGTTACTTGCCAGTACTGAGCTGATCGTGGTGACCGCTCGTGACCGTAGTGAAATCAAACGAGTCAAACTGCCTTTTGATAGCTGGCAAATATTAACTCACGGTGCAATTATTTTAACGGCTGATGGCGAGCTGTTAAGCGCATGGCAACAACACATGCATGATCAGCTTAGCCTCTTGCAAGACAAACTTCACCAACTAAGCCAATTATTCATGGGTCACAGTAGAAAATATGACAGTCAGCTGGTATTTACACCGCATATTGATAATTTTAATAACGGTTCTGTTAATGAAGAATTGATCATTTATCTAGCAATCAAACATGCACAACGAGATCATCAAGCGTTAACAGAGTTAGCACAAAAGCTGCCAGCGCTAGTACGTGACTTTGACAAGGATTTTTATGTCCACGTCAATGCTAATAATTTAGCGATTTTGCCCCATGCTGTTCATAAGCGACAGGCCGTACAGTTTTTATTAGAGCACCATTTGGACAGTACAAGACCAAGTTTTGGTTTTGGGGATAGCATAGCGGATTTACCGTTTTTACAATTATTAGACTGGTACGGTATGCCCAATCATGGTCAGCTGCATGAGCATATTCGTTCGCAATAATCATAACCACCACAGAACTTATGAGTAAGAAGCCATTTATGAGTCAATCTAATACTCAAACATTAAAAGCATACGGTTCCGGCAGCTATCTTGCCAGTGATGTGACGGTCCTGCTTGATATCGTTGACAAACAAACCGTCGCTGATGTGCCTGTGGCACAAAAAGAAGCGCTGATCCAAAGTGGGCAGCGTCACTACTCTGATATGCTCACTTTAGAGCAAGCGCCAACAGCGATGCATGAGCAATTATATCAACAAGCATTGGAAGCAGGGACAGACAGAACCGCAACTGATATTACTGATTTAGCGTACACACTCCATCATATCTTTGACAAAAAAGTAGACAGAGAACAACCTCTGATATTGGTCAGTTTAGTACGAGCAGGCTTGCCCATTGGGGTATTATTGCAGCGAGCACTAGCTGACACAGACAGTGACTATCATCTGCCAAGCATACATTTTGGGGTCAGTATCATTCGTGATCGTGGGCTTGATGCGGTCGCACTACAGATGATATTAGACGCTTATCCAAATAGCCCCATCGTATTTGTCGATGGTTGGACGGGTAAAGGCGCCATCTATCAAGAGTTGGCTCACAGTTTAGAAGTCTTTAGTGACCCTAGCCATCCAAACTTCACCAATATATTCCATCAAGGCAAAGGCGTCATCCCTCTACTGACACTCGCTGATCCAGCTGGTGTGGCATGGCTTGCGGCAAGTGCTGAGGACTGGCTCATTCCATCTGGGCTATTAAACAGTACGGTGTCAGGGCTGATTTCCCGTAGCCTTTATACTCAGCCGCAATCAGGACTACATCGCAGTGTGCTTTATGATAATTTAGTACAGGCTGATCATAGTCTTAGTTTTGTAGAGCGTATTGATAGCACACGACAGCAGCTGTCTTTGTCACCCACCTTGCTACCAACCTTTGAGCAGCCTCGCTATCAGACCGCTGATCTGATAGCGAGGCTGGCTACAAATTACGATATTCGCAATCGCAACCGTATTAAGCCCACCATAGCCGAAGCGACACGAGCGATATTGCGCCGTGACCCTGAGCATATCTTACTGGCGACTGCTGATCATCCTGATACCGTACTATTGCGACATTTATGTACCGAACGTGATATCGCTACCAGTGTATTGGGTGATAAAATACTGCCTTATCAAGCGATCACGCTGATTAAGCAGCGCAACAAGGACAGATAAAAAAACGATCAATCATCATTCATTTATCACAGCTTACGATACCAATTATGTCAGATACCCCAAACAACGAATCAAAGCTTTATCGTCATACCCAGTCTTATACCCACCTGATCACTGAGCATCACGCCATGATCAAGCCACATGCCCACCACCCTCATCAATTGGGTGCTAGTCTGTATATGCCGGCGACTCGGCAGGATATATGGCAGGTCATCAAACGTGATAAGTTAGCAACGATTAATAGTATTATTATTTGCCTAGAAGATGCAGTCAGTCATAACGATGTTGAGCTGGCACTTGAACGTTTGCAGACACTGCTAGATACCTGGTACACGCATAAAGACACCATCAATGAGCCATCGAGCCATACCATCAATCCTATCGAGCAGCAGAGCCAACAACCAATACGGCCGTTGGTGTTTATCAGGCCACGTAATCCAGCGATGCTAGAGTATCTAACGGGGTTTTCTCATATTGATCTTATCGATGGTTTTGTGCTACCAAAAGTCGATATGTATAGTCTATCCAATTGGCGATTGGCCTGTCAGAATATCAGCAATGGTCAGCTGTTGATGCCGACTTTGGAGACAGCAGCTGTATTTAATCCTCATCACAACCAAGAGCTGGCGATTGGCTTTAAAGAGGCCTTTAATCAGCCTGTCTTCGCTCTACGTATCGGTGGCAATGATTTGCTGGCGACACTGCGCTTACGTCGTCCAAAAAACAGCATTATTTATGCGTCGCCGATCGGCACGTTGATCTACCAGTTACTCGGCTGTTTTGTGCCCCATGGTTTTTATTTGACTGCACCTGTGTTTGAATACTTAGATCAGCCCACGCTGTTTATGCAGGAGCTGACTCGTGATGTCAGCTTAGGATTGGTCGGCAAAACGGTCATTCACCCCAGTCAAATCGCTTTAGTACAGCAGGCCTACTGTGTACCTACTGGCATGCTCGATGAGGCGCAGGCCATATTACATAGTGAGGCCAAAGCCGTGTTTAAATACAACAACACCATGCTTGAGCCGGCCACGCACCGTGCTTGGGCGGAGGAAGTAATCAGCCGTGCTGCGGTGTTTGGTACTATTAGCGACAGCAGTACTGAGTATGGCTCACGAATGTAGCCTATAGAGTGTCGATCTTTTAGACGCTATCTACATCTACAGCGTGCAAAAACTGACTCATGACCTGATTCACCTGCTCTGGCTCTTCTACTGTTGCCGTATGGCCTGCGCCTTGGATAACAGCCAGCTTAGAGCCTTTAATTGCGAAGTGCATACGTTCAGACTTATGATAAGGTGTCGCTGCGTCCTCGTCTCCTACCACAATCAACGTCGGCGTCACAATAGCGCCTAGCTGCTCATAAACGCCTTTGCGCTCGATGACACCCAGTGTGGCTTTTGTCACACCGACCTTGTGGTTGTTTTGCATGTGCGCCAGCCACTGCTTGCACTCAGATCTGCGCGACTTATCTGCTAAAAAGCTACTGCCAAACATAATAGGCATCACCTTTTTACTCACCCGCTTCATACCCAGCCACCGAATCGCTGTCATCAGCTTTTGATACTTGGGTATGTTTTTTGGATCCTCAGGATCGGCTGAGGTTTCTAATAGCATTAACGAATCTAAAAGCGCTGGCTGCATTATAGCGATACGCTGCCCGATAAACCCGCCCATCGAAAGCCCAACAAAGTGACATTTATCGATCTCTAGCGCATCGAGTAGCGCAATAGTGTCTTGGGTTAAATTGTCCATATCATAGCCAGACTTGGTAATCTGTGACTGCCCCTGCCCACGAAAGTCAAAAGCTATACAGCGATAATCTTTTTTAAAATGTGCTATCTGTTTGTCATACATACGTGTACTCCACAACAGTCCATGAGCAAAAACCATGACAGGCTTTTGCCTATCGTTTGGCGCACTGTCTTCATAATAGATATTGACATCATTCACTTGAATATGGGGCATAGCTACTTCCTTATCATTCGCTGAGGTATCGTAAGTACACTGGGATATATCAAAAAGCGCATATCCTATAGTAACTGGGTTTGCAGCTCCTTGCCAATACCCACCCTCTGTTGTCATAGCTTGTGGGTCATAAAAGCCACCAAGCGTGCCTTTAGCGACCACAAAACCTGCTTTTATAATCAGAGTAAGCTGCTATAGTAATGAGTTGTCAGCAGTGGTATTTGTTAGCCAGCAAACGCTAAGCAAGCACACCTCCCCTCTTTTCATACCATTATATTAAATAAGGAAGTTTCAGATGTCCTCTCTAGTTGAGTACCAAAGCGAAAACCATATTGCCACCATCACGCTCAATGATCCTAAAAGCCTCAATGCTTTTAGCACCTCTATGAAAACAAGCGTCCTAAAAGCTCTTAATACAGCTGAGGCTGATGATGACGTTCGTGTGATTGTCTTGCAGGGTGCAGGCGGTAACTTCTCCAGCGGAGGTGATATCAAAGAGATGCTATCTGGCGGTATCGAAAAGGACATCCTTTCAGATAAACTGAAAGGTATGGTCGAAGGCGCAGGAGAAGTCAGCTTAAAACTGCGTAAAGTTCATAAGCCGATCATTGCTAAATTAGAAGGTGCGGTGGCCGGTGCAGGTATGAACTTGGCGTTAACTTGTGATTTTCGTATCACCGCAGACAACGCTAAGTTCGTGCAAGCGTTCGTTCATATTGGCCTTGTGCCTGATGCGGGCGGCGTATATTTATTAAATCAATTAATTGGTCCTGCTAAGACTACTGAACTTGTGATGCTGGGTGAAAAAATCAGTGCACAAGACATGGCTGACTTAAACTTGGTCAATCAAGTTGTGTCGTCTGCTGATTTAGATGATGCGGTAGCAAAGCTCGCCGCTCGTCTGAGTGCCCTACCAGGTAAAGCTTTGTCGAGTATGAAGCACATGCTCAATACTCATGCTTACTCAGGGCTGAATGAGGCGCTGGATATGGAAGTACATCAGCAAGCTAGATTGGCTAAGACCGATGATTTTATCGAAGGTGTCACGGCATTTGTTGAAAAGCGCAAGCCGGTTTATCAGGGTAAATAACCTAACTCACTCTCCCTAATACTCAATAAAGGCTGCCAGTCGGCAGCTTTTATTTTAGACCAGAGATTGAACACCCTAATTGGGCAGTGGTCAATAGACTTTAAGCAGCTGAGCTTGGTTTCTCTTGATTTGGTAGAGTAAAGACTTTGTCAAACCCTAAGGTAAATATAAAAGTATAAATCAAGAAAAACAGCAACAACGCTGCTTCCATGACAAATGCTTTTAGCACACCGACATCGTACCAAATCATATAAATGGGCAAGCAGATCAGTACCAGCCCGCCCTCAAATCCCAAAGCATGGATAATACGGATGAACAAGGTACGTGACACTTGTCGTCGCCGCTCCCAAGCCTCAAAAGCTGTATTGTAAATAAAGTTCCAGATGACCGCCGCCACAGAGACCATCACAGCGACGGGTAGAGATTCTGCAACATCGCTATCACTAAGTAGCATCAACACATAGGTAGAAGAGATGATAGCGATTATCTCAAAAACAGTGACATATACCAAACGACGCTTAAGGGGAGATAAAGTAATCAACCAAGACTCCAAAGCACAAATGTGCATAATCAAAGTATCGGCCCGTCCCGAAAAAAGTTAAACATACAACAAGTGCAGAGCCACGGTTTCCGCCTGCTTATATAGTATACCTAAGACTGTATTATCAGACACCTACTCTTTTGGGTTACATTCTACAAAGCAAAAACCCCGCATCATGACGATACGAGGTTTATTTTTATCTTACTAATTAGCTTTAAAGCAAGATTAAGTCAACTGAGCCACGTTGATTTTATCCGCTTCTTCAGTGTACTCTTCCATACGATCGAAGTTCATGTACTGATACACTTCATCGCCCATGCTGTTGAGCATGCCAGCGTACTGCTGATACTCGTCGTTAGTCGGCAATTTACCCAGTACCGCTGCCACTGCTGCAAGCTCTGCAGACGCTAGATATACATCAGCGCCTTGACCGAGACGGTTCGGGAAGTTACGAGTAGACGTCGATACCGCAGTAGAGTTCGGAGCGATACGTGCTTGGTTACCCATACATAGTGAGCACCCTGGCATCTCAGTACGAGCGCCCGCTTGTGCGTAGATGTTGTAATAACCCTCTTCCATCAACTGGCGGGCATCCATCTTGGTTGGTGGTGCGATCCATAGACGAGTCTTCAGGCTACCCGCTGGGACGTCTTGTAGCAGTTTACCTGCTGCGCGGAAGTGGCCGATGTTGGTCATGCACGAACCAATGAATACTTCATCAATGGTATCGCCTGCCACATCTGCCAAAGTTTTAGCATCGTCTGGATCGTTCGGGCAGCACAGGATTGGCTCTTTGATCTCGCTCATGTCGATGGTCATATCGATGGCGTATTCTGCATCGTCGTCAGCACGCATGAGGCTTGGGTTTGCTAACCACTCTTGCATCTGCTCGATACGGCGGCTGATAGTACGGGCATCGCCATAACCTTCTGAGATCATCCACTTAAGCAGAGTGATGTTTGAGTTTAGGTACTCAGTCACTGACTCTTCAGATAGAGTAATCGTACAACCAGCAGCACTACGCTCAGCTGACGCATCAGATAGCTCAAACGCTTGCTCAGCAGTCAAGTCTTCTAGACCTTCGATTTCAAGAATACGGCCGTTGAACTCGTTGATTTTGCCTTTCTTATCAACCGTTAGGTAACCTTCTTTGATCGCTTGGTAAGGAATAGCGTGGACGAGGTCACGCAAGGTGATACCAGGCTGACGCTCACCGACGAAACGCACACGGACAGACTCAGGCATATCCAGTGGCATCACACCAGTGGCTGCAGCAAAGGCTACCAGACCAGAACCAGCTGGGAACGAGATACCCATTGGGAAACGGGTGTGCGAGTCACCACCAGTACCAACGGTATCTGGAAGGAGCATACGGTTCAACCAACTGTGGATAATACCATCACCTGGACGTAAGCTGACGCCGCCACGGTTCATGATAAAGTCAGGTAGCGTATGCTGAGTCTCAACGTCAACTGGCTTTGGATAAGCAGCGGTATGACAGAAAGACTGCATGACGAGGTCCGCTTGGAAACCTAGGCAAGCCAAGTCTTTTAGCTCATCACGAGTCATTGGACCTGTGGTGTCCTGACTACCGACTGTGGTCATCTTCGGCTCACAGTACATACCTGGACGTACACCTTCTAGGCCACACGCTTTACCGACCATTTTTTGAGCAAGGGTAAAGCCTTTACCGGTATCGGCTGGCTCTTCTGGCTTGGCAAATACGTCTGAATGACCCAGACCCATGTATTCACGAGCACGGTTGGTCAAACCACGACCAACGATCAATGGAATACGGCCGCCAGCACGCACTTCATCGAGCAAAGTTGGTGAGTTTAGTTTGAATTCAGAGATGATCTCGTCTGAGTCATGCTTAGTGATTTTGCCGTCATAAGGATAGATGTCGAACACATCACCCATGTTTAGCTTATCAACAGCCACTTTCTCAATAGGTAGTGCGCCAGAATCTTCCATAGTGTTAAAGAAGATAGGAGCGATGTTGTTACCTAATACTAGACCGCCACCACGTTTGTTGGGCACATTAGGAATGTCTTCACCCATCAGCCATAGCACTGAGTTGGTCGCAGACTTACGGCTAGAGCCAGTACCGACAACGTCACCAACATAAGCCAGCGGATGGCCTTTTTCTTTTAGCGCTTCGATCTGCTTCATTGGACCAACCACGCCCTCTTCGTCAGCAGTGATGCCGTCACGAGAGTTTTTGTGCATAGCAAGTGCGTGCAACGGGATATCAGGGCGGCTCCACGCATCTTGCGCAGGAGACAAGTCATCAGTGTTGGTTTCACCAGTGACTTTAAAGGTTGTATAAGTTGATTTCTGTGGTACTTCTGGACGGCTTAAGAACCATTCCGCATCGGCCCAAGACTGAATCACTTCTTTTGCGATGTCATTGCCCGCTTCGGCTTTTTCGGTCACGTCATTAAAGGCATCAAATACCAGCAAGGTTTTCTTTAATGCATCAGCTGCTTCTTGGGCAACCTCTTCATCATCAAGTGCGGCAACCAGTGGCTGAACGTTGTAGCCACCTTGCATCGTACCTAGGATTTCAACCGCTTTTTTCTTATCAATAAGTGGTGATGAGGCTTCACCGTTGACGATAGCAGCCAAAAAGGCAGCTTTAACGTAAGCCGCTTGGTCAACACCTGCTGGGATACGGTTTTCTAACAAGTTCATCAAGAACTCTTCTTCACCTGCTGGTGGATTTTTTAGTAGCTCAACCAATTCTGCTACCTGCTTTTCATCTAATGGAAGCGGTACAGTTCCTAGCTCAGCACGTTCTGCGACATGTTTACGATAAGCTTCTAACACAATAGTCGTCCTCGTCGGTTGGTGATCAGTACATCACGTGAGTAGTCAGTATGACTGCCTGCGTTGGTGTACTATATTGAATAATTATCCCGGCTAATATAGCCTATAATGGCTAAAAAGTTAATGGGGCGGGCACAAAATCGCTTACATAGCCAACATTTATTATAAAAATGGATGGTATCACCACCGTGATTATAGGGGCTTTTTGCTCTTTTAAATTCTCAGCACCGGACTTATCTGCTTTTAATATCCTCAATATCAGGTGAACCAGTATCAAGGTGGCTGTTATACTTCCAGCTGATAAGGCTTGGCACATAACACCGCACAAAAAACGAGACCAATAGCGACAGCTTTTATGGTTTATTAAGTTTAAAAAAGGATGACAGGATGGACAACAACTCTCATTATAACAAGGGACTAAACGTACGCACCGAAGTGATGGGCGAGGCACATGTAAAACGCTCTCTCGATGCAGCAACGCCTTTCACTCAACCACTACAAGACTGGATCATCGAGCACGCTTGGGGCAGCACGTGGCAGGATGACACTGTGTTGCCACGTAAATACCGCTCATTAATCACCATTGCGTTTTTGATTGCACAAAAAAGCCCAAATGAGCTAAAAGGACATATTCGTGGGGCGATCAATAATGGTGCAAGCGTGGCCGAGATTCAAGAGGTGCTGATGCACAGCTTGCCATACTGCGGTGCGCCAGCCACTCAAGAAGCGTTTCGTGCTGCTATAGATATATTGAACGAGTTGAATATTGAGCCAGAATATTTTGACAACGATCAGTAATCAAGATTAGTCATCCATTGACAGATGAGCAAAATATAAGCTCATAATCTGCTATAATGACTCCACTCATAAAACATGCTAATAATTCCATAAACCCTTATACTATAAAGGGTTAAGAGATAAGATTATGACTACTGCCGTCCAAACCCATGTTCCTGCTGCCAGAGCAAAGCCCAAAAAAGCCGTTCAAGGCGAAAAGCTACGTGGCTATGACAAAGTGGCCCGCATCCCTATTAAGGTCATTCCGACAGTCGAAGCGAAAAAAAAGCCAGACTGGATTCGAGTAAAAATGTCCTCGCCTGCCGAGGTCGCACGCATCAAAGCCAAACTGCGTGAGCAAAAGCTCTATACGGTTTGTGAAGAAGCCGCTTGTCCGAACTTAGCGCAATGCTTTGGTGACGGTACGGCAACCTTTATGATTATGGGCGATATCTGTACCCGTCGCTGCCCGTTTTGTGATGTGGCGCACGGTCGTCCGAATAACTTAGACCCTGACGAACCTCGCCATACGGCTGAGACCATTCAAGGTCTGGGTCTCAAATATGCGGTGATTACTTCTGTAGATCGTGATGATCTAAAAGATGGCGGTGCGCAGCATTTCGTTGACGTCCTCAATGAGTCACGTGCGCTCAGCCCAAACTGCTTGATCGAGATACTCGTACCTGACTTCCGTGGTCGTATGGATGTGGCGTTAGACCTGCTGTGTGAGACAGCACCAGATGTCTTTAACCATAATATCGAAACCGTGCCACGTCTGTATAAAGCCTTCCGCCCAGGCTCTGACTATCAGCACTCGCTCGACTTGCTCAAAATTTATAAAGCGCGTCGCCCTGACATCGCCACCAAGTGCGGCTTTATGGTAGGACTCGGTGAGACTGAAGAAGAAGTCTATGCGCTGCTTGATGATCTCAAAACGCATGATGTTGATATGATTACCATCGGTCAGTATTTGCAGCCGAGTAAAAACCATGCGCCTGTCGATCGCTACGTGCATCCAGACGAGTTCCAGCGCTATATGGACTATGGCAAAAAAATCGGCTTCTTTAGCATTTGGGCTGGACCCATGGTACGCTCAAGCTACTTTGCTGATCGTCAGTACTATGGTGAAGACTGCCCTGCGCCCATTCGTAGCAAAAAAGCACTAGAAGCTGAAGGCAAGCTTGGCTGTTAGTATTCAACTGATTAAGCCAGTTATTGACAGCTATTGATATAAAAAGGAGACTCACAAAGGTCTCCTTTTTTATTGCGCTCTATCCAAAGTACCTACACTCGCAAATGAGAATATAGTCGGAGTACTTTTAAAACCGCTACGTTGTTACCCGCCCTAGATGTACTCAGTGTACTATTATACACACCTAACGCTCTAAACCGTTAAGGTCGGTGTGGGCTTTTCAGCTGTTTTTATATTCCAAACAGCAATAATCAATACGATAATCCCGCCTATTAATCCTGTCGTCAGCTCTGGATAAATCAGCAGTAATGCACCGACAGCCAGTACACCCCGAATCAGCGGGTTCATAGCGCCCCTGAAGTAGCCTTCTAGCGCTGCACCTAAGGCAATGACGCCTGTTACCGATGTCAATACCACTGTTACGATATCAAGAATAGGTGGTAGCGGGAAATCTTTGGCTGTTACCGCTAGACCTGTGGGGTCTATCATCAGCATCGTCGGACTATAGATAAACATAAACGGCACGATAAATCCGGCCAATGCCAGCTTAAGCGATAAGAAGCCTGTCTTCATCGGATCGCCACCAGAGATACCCGCACCAGCAAAGGCTGCCAGACACACAGGTGGTGTGATATTGGCAAAAATACCAAAATAAAACACAAACATATGCGCTGATAAAATCGGAATATCAAAACCTGCTAACGCTGGTGCAGCCATGGTTGCCGTAATAATGTAGGCAGGAATAGACGGTAGCCCCATGCCCAATACCATCGATGCAAGCATCGTCAAAATAAGCGTAAGGAATAATGATCCTGCACCAAGCGTCACGATAGATGAGGTCATCACCGTACCAAAGCTGGTCAAGCTCACCACCCCAATGATGACACCAACCACCGCACAAGCCGCCATCACCGCCAGCGACTGGCGAGCGCCATCCTCCAGTGCGCCTAAGATATCAGCAACTCCCATGCGAGTCTCTTTGCGTATCATACTGATGGCGACTGTGAAGCCGATGGTGTAAGCGGCGGCATAGCCTACGGGTACGTTTTTTATCAACAGATATATCAAAAACACAATCGGCAATAGCATATGCCCCCGTGCCTTTAGTACTTCTTTGACAGCGGGCAGGTTTTCTTTAGCGATGCCTTTTAGGTCACGGCGCCCAGCTCGAAAGTGCACTTGCGCAATAACGCCCAGATAGTAGAGTACGGCTGGCAATAACGCAGCTAAAGCAATCGTGCTATAAGGCAGCCCTGTGGTTTCGGCCATAATAAAGGCACTGGCGCCCATAATTGGCGGCAATATCTGCCCGCCAACCGAGGCGCTCGCCTCCACAGCGCCTGCAAAATCTTTTTTGTAACCCACCTTTTTCATCAATGGAATGGTAAACGCACCCGTACTAACTACGTTTGACAAGGCTGAACCGTTGATACTACCCATAAAACCACTTGAGATCACTGCAACTTTAGCAGGGCCACCTTTTTTATCCCCTGCTAATGCCAGCGCTAGGTCGTTGAAAAGCTGTCCCATGCCTGAGCGCGCTAAAAAGGCCCCAAACAGGATAAATAAGAAAATAAAGGTCACCGATGCACCAATCGCTACCGAATATAAACCTTCTGTTTTTAAAAACAACTGACCAAAAATATCCCCCATGTCATAAGGGCGTGTCAGCAGCCGTTCAGGCATAAAGTCTAAATGACTGACAAATGGATAGGCCAAAAATATCGATGCCAATATGGGCAAAATCCAACCTGTAATCCGTCTGCTGCCCTCAAGCACGCAGATGACAGTAATAATAGAAAATATGATATCGGTCTGATTGGCCATACCGCCACGTGAGGTGACGATGTCTTGGTACTCGTATATTAAATAAGCCATGCCAGATAATGACAGCAAAAACCATATCCAATCATACCAAGCGACTTTTTTGCGGCTGCTTGTTTTGCTGGCAGGAAAGATTAAAAATATTAAAGCAAATCCAACGCCGACGTGTACAGAGCGCTGTAGCAAAGCAGGCATGGGATTAAAGGTAATATACAAATGAAAAATAGAATATAAAATACAAACAATAGCGATGAAGTACTTGACTGGACCTTGAGTGATATTACGGGTAATTGACTCTCGATCGTATTTTTCTAATATGGCTTTATTGTGGGCTTCTGTGTCGGTAGCAGAACCATTAGCACTATCAGACTGCTCAGATAAATGAGCAGTGCTGCCTAGTTTATTGTCGCTTCTGATATCACTTGTCTGGGCCGACGTACTACTCTGATCCATCACTTGAGAGTTCATGACAAAAATCCTTTTTCAATCTATCTACTAGACCATACGCCTTGGGCGTAATAATGATTGTAGAATAATCTGGTACCCACTGATGAATCAAAATCTGATGGTCACCATAATTAATCTCGCCTTTAGTGAGCCTTGAGACTACCCAATCTAAGTTCGGCAGACTTTCATTGATCTGATAGCCCAGATAACCTGGCTTTTGCACTGTCGCAAGCGCTTCAGTTGAAGGCGTGCCCGCACCGAACGCTTCAAAGTAAGTCGTGGTCAATAGTAAAGCATCATCGTTACGTTGATACTGCTCCTCCCACCACTGTTTTTCTACCGAATGCATCCAGCGCAGCTGAAACTCAGGCTCAACGAAATAACATACCTGTTGATCAGAGCCGTTGAGCCCAATCCCATCCTCAACACTCACTTCAATCACAGACAGACGTGAGGTGATTCCTATTATTAAAAAAACCAGCGCCACACTCAGTGCTACGCCAGTTACTCCCCATAAATATCTACTTGGCAGCTTGCTCATCATAGTACTTTTTAGCCCCTGGGTGGATAGGCGCTACCATGCCGACATTGGCGGTATCTAGACTGATGTCATTGGCGGCTTGGTGGGCTGTTTTTAAACCATCTAAGTTTTCAAACAAGGCTTTGGTTAATTTATAACCATCATCTTCAGATAAGTCAGAGCGTACCATTAGCGCATTCATAATGGCGGCAGTCGGTATCGCAGTATCGTTGCCATAGGTGCCCGCAGGAATCTCAAAGGTTTTAAAGTACGGCTTGGTGGCAATAATTTCGTTGAGTTTGTCTTGATCAATAGTGATGAGCTGTAAATCTAGTCCCTGCTCTAGCTCCATCAATGAAGAGTTCGGTAGACCACTACTAAAGAATGCCGCTTCGATTTTTCCTGCTTTCATACCATCAGCCGCTTCAGCAAAGCCCAGATAATCTACCTCAACATCGTCGTAGGTGATACCAAAGCCATCTAATAGCGTTCGAGCATTGACCTCAGTGCCAGAGCCCTGGTCACCTACCGCAATACGCTTGCCACGTAGGTCCTCTAAATTCATGATGCCAGAGTCTTTAGTCGTCACTACCTGTACAACGTTGGGATACAAAACCGCAATTTGCTGAATATTGTCTATGGGCTGCTCAAAGTTATTTTCGCCAGCGACAGCATCTGTGACCACATCACTAAGCGCCAAAACCATGTCAACCTTGCCTTGGGTCAGCAAATTGACGTTTTCAACTGAGGCGCCGGTGGTTTGAGTTTTGGAGTTGACGCCAAAGGTTTTAGCATAAACTTCTGATAATGATGTGCCAATAATGTTATAAGGACCCGATGCCCCGCCTGTCGCAATAGTGACAAACTTAGTCTCAAGCTTATCAGCAGCAGGTGCTGTCATTTCTGCATCATTGACAGTCGCTGAATCTTCAACGCTCGCCGTTTCATTGTCTGAGTTTGAGCAGGCAGTGAGTGCCATACTCGACGCAATCATCGCTGTGATTAGAGATAACTTGGTAATAGACTTCATTGAATTCTTCCTTGATAAAATAAAACAAAATTGTGTCACAAAAAACACGTATTCATCATAACATTATAATATGCTATAAATCTGCATCGCTGCATATTATCTAACTAACTCTCGAACTAAAGTTTATGATTATACGCTCACTTGTGCTCAGTGCAACGCATGGCATCTATAGCCTTCTGCTATAATGACGCCCTATTGACGTCGCGACTCATAAAAACTAAGGAAATAATAATGACGATAACCTCTTTGATCAAACCGACTTTATTGAGCCTTGGCATTATAGGTGTCATTGGCTGTAGTGCCAATCAAGCCACACTCCAACCCAGCACTCAAGCGATGCAACCCACGTCACCCCAAGCCACTGTTTATTACAATGGTGACATCATCACCATGACAGGTGATACCCCGCAGATGGTGGAGGCGCTCGTCACCCAAGCAGGCAAGATAGCTTATGTCGGCGCTCTGGCCGAGGCCCAATCAAAATACGCCAATGCAGCCCAAGTTGACTTAAAAAATCAGACTTTGCTACCAAGCTTTATCGACCCTCACAGTCATTTTGCGCTGGTATCCAACACCATGGGACAAGCCAATCTGACCGCACCGCCCATCGGGTCCGTTGATAGTATCGACAAAATACTACAAGCGCTAAAAACCTATAAAGAAGACAACAACATTCCTGATGGCGAATGGGTTTTTGGCTGGGGCTATGACGAAACGCAACTGAGCGACGGGCGTCATCCGACCAAAGACGAGATCGACAGTGTCTTACCCAATAACCCAGTCTATCTGCAGCATACCAGTGGCCATATGGGTGTCGCCAACTCCAAAGCTTTGGCTGCTATGGACATTACCGCTGATAGCAAAGCGCCTGCTGGTGGGCATATCGCCCGCATGGCAGGCTCCAACGAGCCAAATGGCCTGCTACAAGAGACAGCCATGTATCCGTTTATGTACGTGCTACTCAACGAGCTTGAGCCCAAACAAGCTCAGTTTTTTGCACAGACCCAAGACTACTATGCCAAAAACGGCGTGACCACGGCCCAAGATGGCTCTACCACCCGTGATGCCATTCAGTTTTTTCAATCACAGGCAGACGCCGGCAAACTTAAAATTGACTTAGTGGCGCTAGCAGGCGTTAGTGATTTGGATGAGAACTTAGCTGACAAAGACCTTAAATGGAAAACCTATCAAAACGGTTTTAAAGTCCAAGGCACCAAAATCATCGCTGATGGCTCACCACAAGGCAAGACTGCTTATTTTACCGAGCCGTATCTGACACCTGTTGATGGCTGTGAAAGCGACTGTCGCGGGCTGCCGAGCCTCAGTCAGGACGAGATAAACGAGATGTTTGCCAAAGCCTATGCACATGACAATCAGCTGTTTATTCATAATAACGGCGATGCAGCGACCGATATGATTATCGAGGCTCACGAGTACGCTGTAAAACAGACAGGGCAAGCTGCTGACAAAGACCGCCGTACTGTCCCTATTCATACCCAGTTTGTTCGACCCGATCAGCTAGAGGCTTTTAAAAAGTATAATATGCTGCCGTCATTTTTTACCAACCATGCTTACTTTTGGGGCGATGTCCATGTCAAAAACCTAGGCGAAAAACGCGCCAGTTTTTTGAGCCCAATTGCAACTGCAGACAAGATGGGACTCATATATACTAACCACTCTGACGACACCGTCACCCCTTTAGATCCACTGTTTTCTGTATGGTCAGCTGTCAATCGCACCTCTCGCTCAGGCAAAGTCATTGGTGAGGAGGAGCGTGCCACACCTTATCAAGCCCTAAAAGCCATTACTACTCATGCCGCTTACGAGCTTTTTGAAGAGGACAGTAAAGGCAGCTTGGTCGAAGGTAAGCTTGCTGACTTGGTGATTTTAGATGCCAATCCACTGACAGTAGACCGCAACGACATTAGGGATATCAAGGTAATCAAAACCATTAAAGAGGGTAAGACCATTTATCAGCGCCCATCATCGTAAACCATACAAATGACGTTGCTGATTGATGAATTCTCAACATGCCCTAGGGTCGCTCAGCAGACCCTAGGGCCTCTTATCCCATTAAGGAAGTGCTTATGACTAATAATATCAATACTGATAACGAGCAAATCATTTCATCTGACAAGATTCATTATCTGCATCATACTTTTTTTGAGCCAACAGATGAGGTTCAGGCGACACTACTGATCGTACATGGGATGGCAGAGCACAGTGGCCGCTACAGTAAGTTTGCGCAGTTTTTAGCCAATCATGGCATAGCCGTGGTGACTTATGATCAGCTTGGTCATGGACAGACGGTCAAAGTACCCGATGAGCTTGGGTATTTTGCCCGTGAGCATCCCGTACAGTCTCTACTAAAAGACGTCATCGTCATGGCAGACACGCTAAAGAGCCGCCACCCGCAAGTCCCACATTTTATTATGGGCCACTCTATGGGGTCATTTATCGTACGTACTGTGCTGAAACATCACGCCCAAGACTTTACAGGGAGCATCTTGATGGGCTCCTCTGATGCCAACCCCTTAATCAAAGCGTTACTGCCTATCAGCAGTATCTTAACAAAGACTGCTCCAAAAAAACGTAATACGCTGTTTGCTGATATGATGAATAAAGTACTCAACAGCAAGCTTGATCATCGCATTTCAGACTCTGAGTTTGCGTGGCTTAATGAAGACCCTGCTGCTGTCAAAAACTATGAGGCGGATCCTTTAACGGGTTTTGAGTTTACCAACAATGGCTTTTTAACCTTATTCACGCTGATGCAGTCAGGTGTAGGTAAGCAATGGGCAAATACCATTAGCAAAGACTTTCCGATGTTGTTTGTCAGTGGGGAAAACGACCCTGTAGGCAATATGGGCCGTGGTATTCGCAATATCAGCCGCCAGCTCAAAAAACAAGGGTTTTGTCGTACAGATGTGCGCTTGTATCCTAATATGCGCCACGAGCCTCTACACGAGCAGCACCATACCTTGGTCTACCATGATATTTTAAATTGGATACAGCACTTAAGTCAGTAGCGGCTACAGGCAAGCTTTGCTAAACTTGCTAGGTTAGCGGCCATACAATTGGCGATAAGACAGCAGGTTTTCTTGTCTATGTTTAAGCTGTTATTGTTTAAGCCTCTATAGCTATAAAACTTCTCTTTCACTCATTTCAGGAACCTTTATGTCATTACAGCAAACTATTGAACAAGCCTTTGAGAGCCGTAACGAATATAGCCCAAGTACTATGCCACAAGAGATACGTGATGCGATCGAACAAGTGCTAGAGCAGCTCGATAATGGCAGCTTGCGTGTCGCTGAAAAAAAAGATGGCGCATGGGTTGTCAATCAGTGGGCCAAAAAAGCGGTACTGTTATCGTTTCGTCTGAATGATAATTACACTCAGCCTGCCGGTGAGCATCTACAGTTTTATGATAAAGTACCGACCAAGTTTGCTGATTGGAGCGAGGAGCAGTTTAAAGACGCTGGTGTACGTGTGGTGCCACCAGCCGTCGCTCGTAAAGGCTCATTTATTGCAGCAGGCGCTGTCCTGATGCCTTCTTATATCAATATTGGTGCTTACGTCGATCAAGGGGCGATGGTAGATACATGGGCAACAGTAGGCTCATGTGCCCAAATCGGTAAAAACGTGCATTTATCAGGCGGTGTCGGTATCGGCGGGGTATTAGAGCCTTTGCAAGCCAACCCCACGATCATCGAAGATAACTGCTTTATCGGTGCACGCTCTGAGATCGTCGAAGGCGTAATCATCGAGGAAGGCGCAGTCATCTCTATGGGTGTCTATATCGGTCAATCCACTCGCATCTATGATCGTGAGACCGGTGAGATTCATCGTGGCCGTGTGCCCGCAGGCTCTGTTGTCGTGCCTGGCAGCTTGCCGTCAAAAGACGGTAGCCATAGCTTATATGCGGCGATTATCGTCAAAAAAGTTGATGCACAAACTCGGGCAAAAACAGCGGTCAATGAGCTGCTGCGTTTAGACTAATTCTGTATCAATGCCCTTATCACTACTGATCACAAGAGATGTTAAAGACTCACTTTAGCATCTCTTGTGCAGCTTTGTATAATCACATGCGTTATAATCCATCGCAAATTTTTTAAGCGCTCAATTTTGGAACGCCAAAGCTTATCCTCTTATCTTTAATAGCGCTTAGTAACGCTGTTAAGCCTCTAAATGCTTTATCAACCTTTGACTGTATTTGAATCTATTATGAGCGAGTCCCCCTTACGTACTCCCGCCATTCCTGTTACTGATCCTGAAGCAGGTCTGCGTTTGACAGAAGTGTTTTACTCTCTACAAGGTGAGGCGCTGACTTCAGGCCTGCCAACGATATTTGTACGCCTAACAGGCTGCCCCCTACGCTGCGTCTACTGTGATACCGAATACGCCTTTACCGGTGGCGAGCGTCAGTCGTTAGAGAGCATTATAGAAACCACTAAACGCTACCCTTGCAAGCGTATTTGTCTGACAGGCGGTGAGCCACTAGCTCAGCCAAATGCCATTGAGCTTATGAAGCGCTTATTAGCTGATGATTATGAGATTTCTCTTGAGACCGCAGGGGCGCTGACGGTAGAAAACGTTCCGCCAGCTGTCAGTAAAGTGATGGATCTGAAGACACCAAGCTCAGGCGAAGAGGACAAAAACCTTTGGTCAAACCTGAACCACTTAACCCAACACGATCAAATCAAGTTTGTCATTATGAATCGTAAGGATTATGACTGGGCAAAACAGAAGTTGTTTGAGCATAAGCTCGATAAACTGGTCGGTACTGTTTGGTTTTCGCCGATGTTTAATGTAGCAGATGATATTGGTGAAGAGACCAGCCTTGATGTTCCTATACTGGCTCGTGAGCTGGCTGAGTGGCTACTGGCCGATGCCCTACCTGTACGCTTTCAATTGCAACTGCACAAGATAATCTGGGCCGATGCCAAGGGCAAGTAATTGCCGCAAAAATAAACGTCGCTTGTCATGTCATCAAGCCACGATACGACAAGCTGTTGCAAGGATGCAAAATGGTCAGACTGATATTGTTAGGGTTGTTGGCGGGTGCTTTTTTTAGTTCAACATTTATCTTAAATGAGATGATGAGCACTGCAGGCGGTCATTGGTTCTGGTCTGCCAGTCTACGCTATCTTTTTATGTGGCTGATCATTACAGCGATTATCTTGATACAGCAAGGTGCTGCTAGTCTCAAAGCGCTGATGACTGTTTTTTGGCAGCATTGGCGGTTTTGGTGTGTGACTGGTAGCATTGGTTTTGGGCTGTTTTATACTGGTATATGCTATGCAGCAGACCATGTCGCTGGTTGGGTGGTCGCAGCGACTTTTATGTTTACCGTCGTTACCAGTCTGCTGGTACTGATGGCTTTTGGGCAACGCTTTGCTAGGAGATTCATTGGTTATGCCCTACTGGTCTTTATCGGTGTGGTCTTGGTCAATGTCAGCGAAGGGATACAGGCTGCTACCGTGGCAAACACAGATATCGCCAATGTTGTTCCTATGGCCGATATGTTGCTTTATGGTGCATTACCTGCCCTTATTGCCGCTTTTAGCTACCCAATCGGTAACCAGCTGGTCTGGCAAGTCACGCACAACTCTCGTGCACAGCCTGAGACAACCCCTCAAGTGGATAAAACACCTAGCCCTAACGGTACATATGATGAGCCGCTTATTTCTGAAGCTTACGACTTACCTTCTTCTCTAAATGATGCGACCATCAACAGTGAGGGCACAGACAACCAAAGCCAGCTTACGGTGACGTCACTTCCATCAACATTACAGGCGTTTATCGACCGTATCCCCACCATCGAAACCACCCTACTGCACAATGCCTTTAACAAAGTCTGGCTTATGACGCTGGGTAGTTTGCCATTTTGGCTGCTGTTAGGCATGATAATGCGACCTGAGGCACCTGAAATCTCACAGCTATTTAACACTTTGCTTGTGGCTTTACTGGCAGGGGTTGCAGCGACGACTATTTTTTTATATGCCCGTGGACAGGCCGCAACCTCAAGCGAAGTGGCTGGAGTCGACGCCACTCAAGCCAGTGAAGTGGTATTTGCATTGATTGGTGGTATATTACTATTGGACAACTCGATTCCCTCGACCATGGGTCTGGTGGGTATCGCTTTGATTATAATAGGATTGATTTTGTTTGCAAAAGACGGCTAACACGCACATTGCTGCCTGATTAATCCTACTGCTACAACACTGATATAGCTCACATATAGAACCAACACAGTTGATTATATCCAGACGGCTCACTTTAACGATCATTACTTGGTACGACAACCATGGTTAACGATTTGATTTTTCCTGACATTCTCCTGTACCTCCTAGATATGGTGGGGGTGATTGCTTGCGCTATTGCCGGTACTTTACTGGCACAGCATAAGGGTTTTGATATCACAGGTTGTATCTTAGTCTCCATGGCCAATGCCGTGGGCGGTGGTACGTTACGAGATATTGCGCTGGACAGACACCCTTTATTTTGGATGACAGACCTTAATTATATGTTTGTCATTACGGCGACGTCTCTTATTTTGCAGACCTTTTTTCATCTTTATCATAAGATTGATAGAGCGGTAAAACTGTTTGATGCTATTGGTCTTGCCGCCTTTAGTGTTATTGGTTTCAAAGTCGCACTGCATCAAGACATGTCACCCTTGATTGCTATTATGATGGGTGTTTGGACAGCGATTATCGGTGGCCTGCTGCGGGATATTGTCTGTAATCAGATTCCACTGGTTCTGCAACGTGAAATCTATATTACTGCCAGCATTGTCGGATCGGTAGCTTACTTGTTTTTTGACTATCTAGGGATGAATGCAGGGCTCAACGAGTTTGTTATGTTGGGCATTATTTTTTGGGTACGTATGTTGGCGCTACGTTTCGACTGGCACCTACCGTCCATTCGTTTGGTAGATTAAGGTTGGATAACCGCCAAGTCTTTTACCATCAGCTGTAGACTTTGTTTGCCATTCCATTCATTGATATCGAGCTCAAACAACAGATGCACTTGCTCAGCACGATAGTCCCAGACCTCAGTATCGAAGTTAAAGCAAATCGCTTCGATGGGGTATTGTACACCTGGATAACGTAAAGATAATTTGAGATGCTTGTCTTTTAATATCTTAAAACTCAGTACGTCAAATACGCCATCAAATACAGGCGGGGCAAAGCCATGGCCCCAGATGCTTGCCTCAGCCAAGTGCTCTGCAAACCACAAGCTAAAGTCACTTGCTTGTAGCGCCCCATCAGTGAGTTTTTGTTCAAAAAACACCGCATCATCCAATTCTGCCATGACCTCATTGAACGCTTGAACAAAACCTGTAAAGTGACCACGCTTAATCGTCAAACCTGCTGCCATCGCATGACCCCCAAAGTGACTGATCAAATCAGGGTGGCGCTCAGCGACCATTTCGATGGCATCACGGATATGTACGCCAGCTATAGAACGGGCCGAACCTTTGATCGCATCGTCATGGTCTGTATGCGCTTTATCTGCTGGTGCAAAGACGATACTTGGCAAATAATGATGTTCTTTTAACCGTCCTGCAACGATACCGATGACGCCTTGGTGCCAGTCATCTTGATACAGCACAATACTGCGCTTACCTGTACTGCTGGTATCAGCAGCCAACGTCTGTACGATATTATCCGCTTGCTTGCGCATCTCGCCTTCTACCTGACGACGGGTACGGTTGAGGTGCTCAAGCTCTTGCGCCAGACGCTGGGCGGTACGCCAGTCTTCAGTCAATAAACACTCAATACCGATACGCATATTATCCATACGTCCAGCAGCGTTAATACGTGGACCCAATACAAACCCAAAATCCTGCGCCTGCAATTGCTTGGGATCACGGCCTGCTTGCTCAAGCAGTGCTAAGATACCTAAGCAGCAGCGTCCTTGACGAATTGCCGCCAGACCATGATGAACCAAGATACGATTGTTTTTATCAAGCACACCAACGTCAGCGATCGTGCCCAGCGCCACTAAATCTAAATACTGGCTGACCTGCACGCTAGTCTTGCCCGCCTCACGGCGCTGCTTGGCCAAGCGTCCGAGTACATAAAACGCCACACCGACCCCGACGAGCGCCTTGCTAGCAAAATGACACTCAAGCTGATTAGGATTGACTACTGCTTCAGCAGGCGGTGTTTCTTTGGTCGTGAGATGATGATCAGTAATGATAACGGTAATGCCATCTGCTTGCGCACGTGCCACCCCTTCATGGCTTGAGATACCGTTGTCCACCGTCACTATCACGTCTGGCTGATAGGTCTTAATACCCAACTCAACAATCTCAGGTGTCAAACCATAACCATACTTAAAGCGATCAGGAACCAAAAAGTCGACAACTGCCCCCATAGCAGTCAAAGCCCGCATCATCAATGCCGTACTCGTAGCACCATCGCAGTCAAAGTCACCGACTATCAAGATTCGCTGGGCATTGTCGATAGCAGCATCTAACAAGTCCACGGCCTCAGTGACGCCATGCAGCTGCTCAGCAGGCAATAGTCCAGACAGACTGACCTCCAGCTCATCAGGTGCAGTAATACCACGGCCAGCATACAGGCGTGCCAGTGTTAGTGATTGGGCAGCAAGAGGCTGCAAAGCCATGGGCAACTCGTCGATGCGAGTGCCTTGATAACGGGGGGTTAAATTTAGCATGGCTGTATTCTACTGACTTTGACTCAAGGTCACAATCACAACTTATGGGAGTTTCGATATTTTATGGCATTTCAGTACATGGTTTACTCTTGCATCTTATCAGCCTGACGGTTATGTTAAAAAAAGCCAGTTAAAGGATCGATAGACAGCTGACTTCAAACAGTTATAGATGGAGACGCACTTCTGATGTACATTTTATGGGTATGCTTTGTTTACAAAAACTGTGCATATGCATCGTATTTTTCTGCATTTTGCTACAAAGCCATGATTGTATGTCGCCTACAAACCCATAGAATAGTAACTATCGAGTCATAGCCATTTATCGTTTGCTAGCTCTAAAACATTTAACACTCTCATATAATAAGGAAGCTTTATGAAAACCACCCCAGCGGCCGAAAAACTACCAAACACCATCGATCCAAACTTAGATTTGGATCAAGTAAAAAAAGAGTGTAAGAAACTCGTAAAAAAACGGGCCAGAGTTTCTGCTGGTGTCGCCATCGTACCCGTCCCTTTTTTTGATGTCGCTGTCGATGCCGGCATGCTTACCCATTTACTGCCTGAGATAAGTGAGCGCTTTGGTCTGATCGAAGGCCGAGAGTCTGCTGTCGACTTAGAGTCACGTGAGATTCATTGGCAGGCGTTAAAAGACCGTACGGTTGACTTTGCAGGCCTCATGGCGACACGTGGTATCGTCAAAAAAACCATTCAGGGCTTCGGTGGACGTATCGCTGCCAAGCAAGTGACCAAGTTCATCCCACTAGGCGGTCAATTGGTGGCAGCAACGATGGGTTATACGATATTTAGAAAAATCGCCAACGATCATATTAATGAATGCTATAAGTTAGCAAAAGACATTCAGAAAAAAGAAAGCAGCCAAAACGTCTAAAATCACTTGTACTAGTAGTTGTTGACAAGAAAAAACCAGCTGAGAGAGTCTTTCCAGCTGGTTTTTCGACGTAAGAGGCTTCGAAATGAAAAAAGTGTAAAATAAACGCCGCTTATTTAAGCGGCAGTCATATCAAAATCAGCATACTACTCTAGGGCGTGTCCTCAATCTGAACGATTGCATCTAAATGGACTAAAAATGGCTAAATTTTGCCAAACGGCGTCAAATAACTGGCTAGTATCCCGATATTATCTGCGTTATTTTCCTTGTTTGACTTCAATTTATCTCATTTTTATCATAATTTTCAAAATGAGGACACGCCCTAGTCTTTATCAGCTTCTGTAATCACAGTATCGCCATCTAAAGCTGCCGTCATTGGCAAGACTTTGTTGATACGAAAATACTTTGAATGACTGTTTATAATCTCATTCACACTATCGATTAAATCTTCAATCACATCATCATAGATACCGTGATGCAGCTCGGTGTCAAAAGTGGTAAAAGGGTGTTTACGTGCTGCTGCTCTAACATCGGTAATCCCTTCTTTACTATAAAAAATATTGACGCTGCCGTCGCTGTTTAGGATACACTTTAAGTCGCCATCTTCAACTCTCATTTCATATTGTTTAGGCGTAAAGATATAGTCATCTACATCGAGTAATTGTTGTTCTATACCTTTTTTAAATAACGCTTTTACATCCATTATCTTTATCCTTATTATTTAAAAACACTGAATAGAGCAAACTGGTATTAGCTGCGCTCATCTGTCTATCTTATTAAAGATATGACGATATTTTAAGAGTAACTATGTAAACCTACGTTTATGCCAGTAAGGGAAACGGCGTAAAAGGGTTAAACCCTGTCTGTCATCTCTGCAGATACTACGAGCTAACTGATGAGATTACTCTGAGCTGTTTTTACTCATCAAACCCAGCCTTTTTTGCGAAAGCGCTTTAATGCTTTAATAAATACTGCCATCTCGTCAGGTGTACCAAGCGTCAAGCGGTTGAACCCCTCAATCGGTGGAAAAGCCCGTCCAACCACAATGTCCTGCTCTTGCATTCTATCTATGTAGGTTTGGACATCACCTTTGACTTCATGAAAGATAAAGTTAGCTTGTGAAGGCAGATAACGCAGTCCTAGCTCGTCTAATGCCTCTTCTATCATCTGCCGAGACTGATTGGTTGTACGCAAACTGTGCGCCAAAAACGCCTCATCATTCAAGGTCGCTAGCACGGCTACTGCTCCTGACAGATTGGTGTTGTCTATAGACATAAAGTCTTCGACAGCGGCTGTGGTTTTGGGACTCGCAATCGCATACCCCATCCGCATGGCTGCTAGCGCACAGAGCTTCGAGAAAGTGCGAATCACGATTATATTATCTGACAGCTGTTGCCTCACCCATTCGACACCGCTCTCAAAGTCTGGGTCGGTAATATACTCTGAATAAGCCTGATCGATTAAAAAGTAATGATGCGCAGGGGCATTTTTTATCCAAGACTTAAGCTTATCGGTTGCAGTAATCGTTGCTGTTGGGTTATTAGGATTACAAATATAAAACAGGCTGATACCAGCAAACGCATCTGCAGCGCTTTGAAGCGCATCAAAGTCCAAATCATGACTGTGTGGGGTAAGAGGTACTTTGACCACGGACTCACCGATTGAGTGCGTATACAACTCTGCATAGGCAAAAGTAGGGTCTGGGACGATGACTTGCAGAGACTGGCCTTGTTTTAGCGCTTTGATTTGCAGCATTTGTAGCACTGCTCGAATGTTCTCGCTTGAGCCGTTGCCGAGCGAGACTTGGTTCTCTGCCACACCATTGATTTCAGCAATCTTACTGATAAGAGCAGCACGCTGATCATCTGGATAACGAAAGCCAATATCTAAAGTATCGATAATGGCTTGTTTGGCAGATTCTGCCATGCCTAAAGAGTTTTCGTTAGAGTTTAATTCGAGTAAATTATGAGTATGCACAGTGATAAATTGACCTAATAAGTATGTGGGTTATAACGCAAAAGGCTGCCATATTAAGGTGCATTTTATTGATTGACAAGGACTCTGAGTCAGATCCAGCCTTTTTTACGAAACGACTTCAGTGCTGCAATGACCACCCTCATCTCATCAGGCGTACCAAGCGTAATACGATTGAACCCTGGTATAGAGGGAAACTCACGGCCAACCGCAATGCCGTATGCTTTCATTCTATCTATGTAGGTTTGGACATCACCTTTGATTTCATGAAAAATAAAGTTGGTTTGCGAGGGCAGATAGCGCAGTCCGAGTTTATCTAACGCCTCTTCCATCATCTGCCGTGCCTGAGTGGTGGTGTGCAAACTGTGCGCCAAAAACGCCGTATCTTCTATCGTAGCTACGGCAGCTACGGCAGCTGAGGTGTTGATGTTGTCAGTAGACATCAAAGCCTCAATCTCTAAAATAATCTGCGGGTTTGCAATGGCGTAGCCCACTCGCAAACCTGCAAGCCCAAAGAGCTTCGAAAAAGTACGAACAACGACTAGGTTATCTGACAGCTGATGTTTAACCCACTCAACCCCACTCTCAAAGCTTGGCTCCGTGACATAGCCAAAGTAAGCCTCGTCTAATAAAAAATAATGGTTTTTTGGGGCGTTTTTTATCCAAGCTTTCAGTCTGTCGGTTACCGTTATCGTCCCTGTTGGATTATTAGGATTACAAATATAAAACAGGCTGATGCCAGCAAATGCGTCAGCGGCTTTTTGTAGCTGCTCAAAATCTAAATCATAGTTGTCGGGCATTAGTGGTACTTTGGTCACTGACACCCCAAGAGAAACTGCATACTGCTCAGCACACCCAAAGGTCGGGTCGGGCGTGATCAGCTGAAACGCTACGCCTGTCTTCAGCGCCTTGTCATATAACATTTGTACGACTGCTCTGATACACTCAATTGAGCCATTGCCTAACAAAACCTGCGCTTCAGGTACGCCATTCATAGCAGCGACCTTGCTCATTAGCATGGTGCGCTGTTTATCAGGATACCGTGCGCCATCGTTTAGAGCGTCAGTGACCGCTTGTCTGGCCGAGTCTGACATGCCTAAGGCGTTTTCATTAAAGTCCAACTTGAGCAATTCATTATTATAAGTCTGCATGATAAATCGTCCGCCAAAACAGCCAATGGGTAATAAAGTCAGTGGGCAACACCTTCAGTAACTGATACAGCTCATCTTAATCATTGATATCATATTAAGTGGCATCTACTATAATTACAAGTTATCTGACTACCAAATATAAGTTATCTATAGTGCTGTCTGCAGCATAAAAAAGGTGAGATGCAAAGGATGCACCTCACCTTTTAGTATCGATGAAAGCTAAGATATAGGGCGCTAAATCAAATGCGCTTTGAGCTCTAGCACCTTATCACGGGTTTTGGCGGCATCTTCAAACTTTAGATCACGAGAGTACTGCTTCATAAGCTTCTCAAGGCGATTGATCTCTTTAGCGAGCAGATCAGGGCTACGCAATATACTGATATCGACATCGGGCAGATTACTCTTGACGGGTATGGCCTGATTGTCATTGGCGTCAAGCTCCTCGCCAGTATCAATCTTATCCGTGACATTACGCCGTGCTCCCCTTGGCGTAATATTATGCTCACGATTAAAGGCGATTTGTTTTTCACGGCGACGGTCCGTCTCTTCTATCGCCTTTTCCATACTAGGGGTCATACGATCTGCATAAAGAATCGCCTTGCCGTTTAGATGTCGTGCAGCACGGCCAATGGTTTGAATCAAAGAGCGCTCAGAGCGCAAAAACCCTTCCTTGTCCGCATCAAATATTGCCACCAACGACACCTCAGGCATATCAAGGCCCTCACGCAGCAAGTTAATACCGACGAGGACATCATGGACACCGGTGCGCAGCTCGTGAATGATCTGCATGCGCTCAACGGTATCGATGTCCGAATGCAAATAAGCCACCTTGATATCATACTCTTGCAGGTAGCTGGTCAGATCCTCTGCCATACGCTTGGTCAAAGTAGTGATCAATACACGCTCATCGAGCTCACGGCGTTTGGTAATCTCTGAGAGTACGTCATCGACCTGAGTGAGTACTGGACGGATCTCAATTTCAGGGTCAATCAGTCCCGTTGGCCGCACCACCTGCTCGACCACT
Source organism: Psychrobacter coccoides (assembly GCF_017498085.1). GTDB lineage: Bacteria > Pseudomonadota > Gammaproteobacteria > Pseudomonadales > Moraxellaceae > Psychrobacter > Psychrobacter coccoides. The sequence goes on along the minus strand of NZ_JAGBKM010000001.1, from coordinate 287,638 downwards.
TGTTCGCTATGCTCAAGTTCATATTGCGCTGGTGTCGCACTCACATAAATGGTCTTGGGCTTAATACGCTCCCATTCTTCAAACTTCATCGGACGGTTATTCATGGCACTCGGCAGACGAAAGCCATAATTCACAAGGTTTTCTTTACGTGATCGATCACCTTTATACATCGCCCCCACTTGCGAGACGGTCACATGCGACTCATCGATAAACAGCAGAGCGTCCTCAGGAATATAGTCAAACAATGTCGGCGGCGCTTCTCCCCAAGGACGGCCAGAGAGATGCTGTGAGTAGTTTTCAATACCGTTACAATAGCCAAGCTGTTGGATCATTTCTAAATCATATTGGGTACGTTCTTTGATGCGTTGGGCTTCAATCAACTTATTATTATCACGGAAGTGCTCTAAGCGCTGCTCAAGCTCATCACGAATGGTATGGCTGGCCGCCTCCAAGCGATTACGCGGGGTCACATAATGCGACTTAGGATAAATAGTAATACGTGGCACACTACGCACGGTTTTACCAGTTAAAGGGTCAAACCAAGTGATTTTTTCTACTTCATCATCAAACAGATGAATACGGACCGCAAGCTGCTCAGACTCCGCAGGGTAAATGTCAAGCAGCTCACCACGCAGACGATAAGTACCACGCCCAAAGTCCAACTCGTTACGGGTGTACTGCATTTCAACCAAGCGTTTAATCGTCGCTGTGCGATCTATTTTATCGCCGACGACGACATGCAACAGCATTTTTAGGTAACTCTCAGGATCGCCCAAACCATAGATACAAGAGACCGAGGCGACGATAATGGCATCACGGCGCTCAAGCAGCGCCCGCGTCGCTGACAGACGCATCTGGTCGATATGGTCATTAATGGCGCTGTCTTTTTCGATAAAGGTATCACTGGCCGCTACATAGGCTTCAGGCTGATAGTAGTCGTAATAACTGACAAAATACTCAACTGCATTATTTGGGAAAAACGCCTTAAATTCACCATACAGCTGCGCTGCAAGGGTCTTGTTATGCGCCATGATAATGGTGGGACGCTGACACTCTGAGATAACCTTGGCCATCGTGTAGGTTTTACCGGAGCCTGTCACGCCAAGCAAAAGCTGCTCATCCATGCCAGCATCAACACCTTTGACCAGCTTTTCAATCGCTTGTGGCTGATCGCCTGCCGGCTCAAAATCAGTCACCATTTCAAAGGCACGACTGGATATCTGCGTTCCAGATGCATTCACACCACTGATCTCAGCTTCACCTTGGAGCTGAGTGGCCAACTGATTTAACTGACGCGACGAGCGTGGTTCGGGCATTCGCATATTGTACTTTCTTCTTGTTAACGTTTATAACAATATGGGGTCAAGCGCTTCTTTTTAAAGCATAATTCAGTACAAAAAACAGCGGCCCTACTGGCGGCTTGAGAGTAGTTGGTCTTTAAAATAAGCCGCTTGTCTAGCCGGCTTATATAGTCAGCTTATAGTCGATACACTCTAAAAATATCATAGCGCTACTGGGATGCTTTCTGTTCAAAATATAGGTTGCGCAGCATCGAAGGAACGCAGCACGCAAGTAAAATTTATACCAGTAGCGCATTGAAATCCATAACAGTTTTACATTCAGCTGACTATATATTGTTTTATAGCCGTTCTTATTTACAAGGTCTTTTTAACAAAGCCATTACATGACTACTCAATAAAACCTAACACTTTTGGGTTCCATTCATATGATGAGCTGATAACATAGATATCGAGTTGATCAAGGGACGATAAGCATAATCAATAATATGTCCGATGATTCATCTTTGTTGATCCTTTCTACAATAATTTAAAATAATGGAGTAATTTATGAGAGAACGCTATGCCAGTGGTATAAACGACAATACTGCCAAAAAAATGGTAGCGCTACTAAATTCGAATTTAGCCAACTTAATCGACTTAAGCATGGATTCTAAGCAGTGTCATTGGAACTTGCAGGGCACAGGGTTTATTGGTGTACATCAGTTATTAGACGAGACTTATGAGCGCCTGACAGAAGCTTATGATACGGTCGCTGAACGTATCGTGATATTGGGCGGTAAAGCCAACGGTATCTCCAAGCGTGTCGTTGAAGACTCTATTTTAGAGACTTATCCCACCGATATCACCGAGGTCGACTCACACGTTCGTGAGCTGACCAATCGCTATAAGACCATCGCTGCTTCATTGCGTGAGGGCATCGATGTCGCTGGCGACGCTGGTGATGAGGATACCGCCGACCTACTTACTGAAGTCAGCCGTATTATCGACAAAGACGCTTGGTTTATCGGCGCTAACGCTCCTAAATCATAACTCTGAAGTCATCGTATAATAGCCAGATCATAAGCCGCTATTATGCGATATGAATCAAAAAGTCACCTTACTTAGTAAGGTGACTTTTTTGTTTCCGCGTTCCTTCCTAAAATAAGCTTATAAAAAGCAGCACTGCGACTTACTCGTTGATGTCACAACTGGGACGATCTGAGCTTTGCATACGCATATTTTTACGAGCCAGCGCTGCATCAGCACGGCACTGCTGTAGAGGGGTTTTGATGTCTAGCGGCGGTATGGGTGTGGGTTTGCCATTGTCATCGATAGCAACCATAGTAAAATAGCAACTGTTGGTATGACGAATGGTACGTGCACGCACATCTTCTGCTTCGACACGTATCCCTACTTCCATAGAAGTCTTACCGACATAATTAATACTGGCAGCAAAAGTGACCAGCTCACCGACATAGATAGGCTCACGGAACATCACTTGATCAACAGACAAGGTCACTACATAGTTACCGCTATAACGACTGGCGCAAGCATAAGCCACCTGGTCGAGCATTTTGAGTAGATCGCCGCCATGCACATTACCGATGAAGTTTGCCATATCAGGTGTCATCAGTATCGACATATAAAGCTCATGATTTAACGGCGCTTTTTTTGCAGTTGAAGAAGTATTGGACTGTGCCATAATGTTCCTTAGGTTTTTAAAAGTACAATTATATTAGACATCAGTGTATCTAAAGCGCTCTTGGATTAACAGCGCTTAATGAGCCACTGACACCCTCTTTTTAGCCCGAACAACCTTAAACAAACCAGTCAATCGACCCTATCAGTAGTGAGAAGTAACGCTGTAAACTCACTAGCTAAAACGCCTTCTAAGAGACATAACCACCCTAATATCAAAATATTATACAAAAAGGCTTGACCTATTTTTTATCTTTGCTAGAATACGCCCCACTTAGCAACGACATGTAGGAGCAATCCTCAAGCGTCAATACTCAAATACTTGTATTAAGTCAGAGTGATGTTAAGCTGTAGTGAGATGATTCATCTTCACAACCTATTCCCCAATAGCTCAGTTGGTAGAGCGTCGGACTGTTAATCCGTGTGTCCCTGGTTCGAGCCCAGGTTGGGGAGCCATATTTTGTAGTTGCTTTTTATGCAGTACCCCTTCAAGTCATTTTTGATTTGATTATGGCATTTGCCAAGACCCTTATTTTTGTAGTGAGGGTTTTTTTGTGTCTAAGGCTTTATATAGAGTTGAAGCTGTTTATTGTCTGTATTTGATATACACAAACAGCGACAAACACCCGAAACCCTACGACATAAGAAAATATATTTTTAATTGCGTATTATGGTTGACAGACTCGCACTACTTGGCTAAAATACGCTCCACATAACGCAAACAAGCTCAGATCAAGTTGCTTGGTGTTATAACAACTTATTCCCCAATAGCTCAGTTGGTAGAGCGTCGGACTGTTAATCCGTGTGTCCCTGGTTCGAGCCCAGGTTGGGGAGCCATATTCTAAAACCTTCATCGATTTTGATGAAGGTTTTTTTATGTCTCGTTTTTTTATGTCTCATTGTTTTTACGACTGCTATTTTTTAGTCGGTTCTATTGTGTTATATGATATAGTTAGTCTTAGATAGCAGCTTATAACGCTTATTTCAGGTACTGCTGAGCACTTATCAATGTCATCACAACATATAACTACCTGTCCTGCGCTTTCATTCATTCTCTTTATTCTTACTCAATATAAGTAATGGTTTACTATGATACCTGTACGCATAAAAAACAAATTTTCTGATCATCCCCAAAAAGTCACGCGCCCAGTTAGTATCCGCCTGTCTGAGGAGATGATTGAGTTATTAGAGACCACCTCATCAGAGCTTGGTTTTAAACGCATTCAAGGTCTGATACGCCTATATATTCGTCAAGGGCTTGACCGTGATCACCAAGACTATACCCTAGCGCATGATGAGGTCTTTATCGAGACTTTACGCAAAAGTGGTGTGAGCCAGCATATCATCGATAAAGCGATTGTAGAGACGCATGATAGCAGTATCACTCATCCCCTATCAGAGCTACAAAACGAAGATTAAAACCTGCTATGACTCACGATTAAAAGACCAGTCCTGCCCAATCGCAGCTGGTCTTTTTTATTGTCTGCTGATTAGAATCTGATAAAAGTTTTAGGCATAAAAAAACCCCAATCAGCATATTGATTGGGGTTTTTATTTTTAAAACTTAAATTTGGCGGAGACGGTGAGATTCGAACTCACGAAGGGCTATGAACCCTTGCCGGTTTTCAAGACCGGTGCATTCAACCGCTCTGCCACGTCTCCATAGGTGCATCATTATAGCGATATCGAATGAGAATGCAAGCGCATATTTAAAATAATTTAAATTATTTTTTTTCTAAGGCTTTTTCAGTCAGTTTTTGCTTACTAGATGCCAGGTGCAAACACATATCCAGCAGCCTGTTGGCATAGCCCCACTCATTGTCATACCAAGCAAAAACCTTGTATTGATTGCCTACCTGCATGAGCTGCTGACCATCAATGATCAGCGACTCTGACTGATGAATAAAGTCACTTGAAACCAAAGGCTCCTCAGTATAAGACATAATATCAAGCAAATGCGCCGTACTTGCTGTTAGCAGTGCTTGTTTTACTGAGTCAATTCGGACATTGGGCGTCTCAAATACAAAGGTCACATCGATAGCAGCAACGTCTATGGTTGGCACACGTATAGAATGACCATTGATTTTATCTGTCATCGTCGGCAATACCCGCTCAGTCGCTGCGATACTACTAGATGTCGTAGGAATGATGTTATGGCCTGAAGCACGTGCCCGTCTTGGATCACGATGCGCCTGATCGAGCACCGTTTGATCAGCGGTCACTGCATGAATCTCAGTCATCATAGCCGACTGCACACCAAATGCCTTGTCAAGTGTATCAATCAAGGGCACCAAGGCTTGCGTGGTACAAGAGACGCTAGAGATGATTGGTAACTCGCACGTCAATAGCTCAGTGTTGACACCCATCACGATACAGGCGTCCACATCATCAAAAGGGGCTGCACCGATGATAACTTGCTGCGCACCTGCCTCAATATGCAAGTGCGCCTGATCGTAAGACCGAAAGTAGCCCGTGCACTCTAACACCACATCAATACCAAGCGTTTGCCATGGTAGCTGCTTAGGATCTGGCTCTGAGAGCATGCGAATACAATACGTGTGGTTTTTTTTGGTCAAGCACAATTGCGTTTGGCTGTATTCATCGATGGTGCTCTCTATGATGTCTGCACTGACCCCTAGCCGACTGAGACGACCATGAGTACTGTCAAACTTTAACAAATGCAATAAAATATCTGCTGGTGCTAAGTCATTGATAGCGACCACATGTATAGCACGGCCTAGCACCTCAAAGCGCTCAAGTAGCGCACGGAGGACATTACGTCCTATGCGACCAAATCCATTAATAGCGACCCTCAATGGCTGTGTGTGCTCACTGGTTGCATGAAACCCTGATGCTACTGCGGGGTCTGATGTGAGATGGTAGGTGGTGCTGGAAAAATCAGGCATAACAGGATATCGCTATAAAGGTTGGAAGTGGTATAAAGAGATAATAGACGCGGAACACTATAAATAATACTAGGGCTTGTCCTCATTTTAAAAATGGAGATAAAAATGAGATAAATTGCCGTCAAACAAGGAAAATAGCGCAGATAATATCGGGATATTACCTAGCTATTTAACGACGTTTGGCAAGATTTAGCCATTTTTAGCCCATTTAGGTATCCTTCGATTGAATTGAGGACATGCCCTAGGGTGTGATAAATATCAATGCCAAACGAATGGTATTATAGTCAAAGGCTTGTTTAAGATGCTCATAGATAGGACGCAGCTTGATACTGCCATTGTCGTTAAAGTCATTGGGGTTGTTGGCGACTTTAATAGCGACATAGGCATTGCCAACTGCGGTCATAATATCATCATCAGGGCGCAAGTGATCGCAAGCAAGGCTGGGGTCTTGTGACTTCAGCTCACTGATATGGCGCATAATCGTCGATTGTGCCAGTTCCCGTGTTTGGGCAATATCAGCGATAGACAGACTCTCTTCTAATAGTAGCCTGGTCGCCATCAGCGTACTCTCAGACTTATCAGCCACTTGATTGCTTAGCTTGCTCTTTTTATCCAGCTGCGCTTGCTGACGCTCACGGCGGCGCTTTTGTAGACTGGTATAGGCTTCAATGACGGACTGACTCAGTGTACCACCTGACTTTAGTACGAACTTATCATGAGCTTGTGACATGCTTTTTTCATCAAGCATGGCATAGTTGGCGTCTGCTTCTTCAGAGAGCACCAAAAACCGTTTATCAGCACCACGGGCCAACGGGTCAAGCTGTAGGCTCATCTCATTCATACCCAGCAGCTGCAAGCCTGCCAATGACTTAAGTCGTGACAACGCCACATAACCTTGTCCCAGCTCAAAGGTACGTGACAAATCGATTTCAGCGGCGTCCAGGGTCATGCCTTGAGATTTATGAATGGTAATCGCCCATGCCAGACAAAGCGGTACTTGATGATAACTTGCCAGCACGTCCCCAGTTTCGTCTTCGATAATCCACTCTTCAGGCTCTGCAACGACTTCACGTCCTGAGTTGAGTCTGACCACAGGCATTTTCTGTGTGATGGCTTTTTTTGACTTTTCTTTGTCTTTTTTTGCTGCCTCTTTTTTATGATCAGCTGTCTCTTCATCATTATCAGCAGCGCTGTCTGTATCCAAATCGATATCAGTGCCTTTTTCGGTTAAAGTCTCCTCACTATCTTTATTGTCGTCAACCTTGACCGCTGCAAAACCAACGAGCTCGCCCATGGTGCCATTAGAGACGCCAAGCTCCGTGTTATTTTTGATAAACATCACTTTCGCCCCAACTTTCAAAATCAGCTCATCTTGGGTGCGCACCGTCTTTTTTAATGTCTCAACCAGTTTGCTATCGCCTGTGGCTGTTGCCTCAAAGCGCATCATCTCGCCATTTAGATTTGCAAGCTCTTTGTCATTGATTTTATTGACATTAAGATTATGGGTATAAAGACGGGTGCGGCTGACATCAACATCTTGATCATAGGTGGCTTCCAGTGCCGCAATCGCTTCAAACGTGACTTCTTGTCTGCGAATCTGATTGAGAATATCATCCAAATCTAGACCACCCTGAGCCGCCTCGCTGACTTGCCTGTGTTGCTCCGACAAATAACAAATGTGAAACCCAGCATCGAGCCACGCTTCTGACATAAAAGCAAACTTCTCTCGATTGCTCTCGCCCTTACTTCCAATCGGTGGCAACTGAAAAAAATCCCCCGCCACCACGACTTGAATCCCCCCAAAAGCCTCATCTTTTTTTCGTATATGCTTGAGCACCTGATTGACTAGGTTGAGCTGCTTGGCATGGAGCATAGATATCTCGTCGATAATCAATACTGCAGTGTCTTTGATTCTGTCTGCCAAAAACTGCTTACGTGACAGATTGACCAAATCACGCTCTGATAGTTCATCCTTGATACCTATACCCGACCAGCTATGGATGGTCGTACCACTCATATGGGTCGCAGCGATACCAGTACTAGCGGTCACCGCCACCGGTACACGGCGTGCACGCAAATAATGAATATATTGGTTAAGCGTATAAGTCTTACCAGAGCCTGCCGAACCCGTCAAAAAGACATTTTGACCTGTTTTTAATATATCAAGTGCAGAAGATTGACGCATATATCCAAACCAACCCATAACTTAAGAAAGTAGAGCGCTACGCTTGTAGCATAATAGTGGTAGCAATTATAGCAGCTGTATCCAGTTTTCGAACCAATTAAAGCAAATACCTATACATAACCCAAAGTTATCAACAATCTTGCCAGCTCTTACTAAAAGTAGCTTTGTTTATATACAAAAGTTCAGTACGATAGTATGACAAGCAGATCAGGAAGGTCTGTAAAAACCGTGTGAGTAAATAAAAAAATCTTGCACTTTGAACCACTTCAATAAGTGCATACAACAAGGAGCCGTTAATGCTACACGCCTATCCCAATACTGAAAACAGTCCCGTTCAATTTCGTGAAAAATACGACAACTTTATCAATGGTGAGTGGGTGGCACCTGTCGATGGTGAGTACTTTGAAAACACCAGCCCCGTCGATGGTAAGGTCATCTGCCAAGTCGCTCGCTCAAAAGAAGCGGATATCGAAAAAGCATTAGATGCTGCCCATGCGGCCAAAGAGGCTTGGGGCAAGACCAGTGTCGCAGAACGTGCCAACCTACTGCTAAAAATCGCTGATAAAATGGAAGCCAATTTAGAGGCTATCGCCATTGCCGAAACCTATGAAAATGGCAAGCCCGTGCGTGAGACCCTTGCGGCAGATATTCCGTTAGCGGTCGATCACTTCCGTTATTTTGCCAGTGCCATTCGTGCTCAAGAAGGCGGTATCAGCCAAATCGATGATGACACTGTTGCCTATCACTTTCATGAGCCGCTAGGCGTCGTCGGGCAAATCATCCCGTGGAACTTCCCTATCCTGATGGCGGTATGGAAGATCGCTCCTGCACTTGCAGCAGGCAACTGTATCGTCATGAAGCCGGCTGAGCAAACGCCAGCATCTGTTTTATTCATGCTAGAAACCATCGGTATCGCTGATATTTTGCCTAAAGGTGTGTTAAATATCGTCAACGGTTTCGGTGTTGAAGCAGGTAAACCATTGGCATCTAACCCACGTATTAACAAAGTGGCCTTTACTGGCGAAACGACTACTGGTCGCCTTATCATGCAATATGCCAGTGAAAACATCATTCCAGTGACCTTAGAGCTGGGTGGTAAGAGTCCCAATATCTTCTTTGCCGACGTCATGGATGAAGATGATGACTTCTTAGACAAAGCAGTCGAAGGTCTTGTGATGTTTGCTCTTAACCAAGGTGAGGTCTGTACTTGTCCGTCACGAGCGCTCGTACACGAGAGTATTTATGATGAGTTTATCAAACGCTGTATCGAGCGTGTCAAAGCCATAAAAATGGGCAACCCACTCGATACTGATACCATGATTGGCGCACAAGCCAGTACTGATCAGCTAGAAAAAATCCTGTCTTACTTAGATATCGGTAAGCAAGAAGGGGCGAAAGTCTTGGTTGGTGGCGAACAAGCCAAGCATGAGGGTGACCTTAGTGAAGGCTACTATGTCCAGCCTACGATCTTTGAAGGCACTAACGACATGCGGGTATTCCAAGAAGAAATCTTCGGCCCTGTCTTAGCCGTCACCACTTTTAAGGACGATGAGGAAGCCATGCAAATCGCCAATGACACCTTATACGGTTTAGGTGCAGGCGTCTGGACACGCAGTGTACACAAAGCGTATCGCTTCGGACGTGGTATCCAAGCAGGTCGTGTATGGACCAACTGCTATCACGTCTATCCTTCGCATTCTGCATTCGGTGGCTACAAGCAATCGGGTATCGGCCGCGAAAACCATTTGATGATGCTCGACCATTATCAGCAAACCAAAAACATGCTGGTGTCGTATAGTCCAAAAGCGATGGGGTTCTTTTAAACCCTCGTTCACAGCGCTTTGTGATAAAACCCATAAAGCGCCTCATTGATTGATGTTTATAAAGCATCAATCTTTTAAGTAGTTACAAGGAGTAAGTAACGTGGCTAATAAAATGAAAGCAGCTGTCCTACATGAGTTTAATCAACCGCTACAGATCGAAGAAGTAGACGTCCCAACCGCAGGTGCCGGTCAGATCGTGGTAAAAATGGAAGCCTCAGGCGTCTGTCACACGGACCTCCATGCCGTAGAAGGAGATTGGCCAGTCAAGCCAAGTCCACCGTTTATCCCTGGACATGAAGGCGTAGGCATCATCACCTCTGTCGGCGAAAACGTCCATCACGTCAAAGAAGGCGACCGAGTCGGTGTGCCTTGGCTCTACTCTGCTTGCGGACACTGTACGCACTGTTTAGGTGGTTGGGAGACGTTGTGCCTAAAGCAAGAAAACTCAGGCTACTCGGTGAATGGTAGCTTTGCAGAGTATGTACTTGCAGATGCCGACTATGTGGGCATTATCCCAGAAAGCGTGGACTCTGTAGAGATTGCCCCTGTCTTGTGTGCAGGTGTCACTGTCTATAAAGGCCTAAAAATGACGGATACCAAGCCTGGTGACTGGGTAGTGATTTCAGGTATCGGTGGTCTGGGTCATATGGCAGTGCAGTATGCTATTGCGATGGGACTCAACGTCGCTGCAGTCGACATTGATGACGAAAAGCTTGAGTTTGCCAAAAAACTGGGCGCAAAAGTTACAGTCAATGCAAAAAACACAGACCCAGGTGAGTATCTGCAAGAAGAGATTGGCGGCGCTCATGGCGTGCTAGTCACTGCCGTATCCTCCAAAGCCTTTGATCAGGCGCTAACTATGTTACGCCGCGGTGGTACCTTGGTCTGTAACGGCCTACCGACAGGTGACTTCCCTGTCTCTATCTTTGATACTGTACTAAATGGTATCACCATTCGTGGCTCTATCGTTGGTACCCGTCTTGACTTGCAAGAGTCGCTAGATATGGCAGCAGCTGGACAGGTAAAAGCCACTGTCGCCGCTGAGCCTCTTGAGAATATTAATGATATTCTCGATCGCATGCGTGATGGCAAGATTGAAGGTAGGATCGTGATTGACTACAGTATGTAGCCATCATAATACCACCCTGTGATTGAAGTCTGTAACCATAACGCTTTGATCAAAAAAATAGGCCGTATCACTTTCAACTCTGTGTTTTTTAGCCACTTGAGTTGAGATGATATGGCCTTTTTTCTCTATGTCTTCCTTCGATAATGATAAGGAGTCTATTATGAAACTTACAGCGACAGAATCTTGTGTTGTCCTCATCGATCTGCTCAAATCCAAGCATGGCGAGCTTATGTTTCACCAGTCGGGCGGCTGCTGCGATGGCAGCTCTCCGATGTGTTATCCGCTCGGTGAGTTCAAAGTGGGCGGACAAGACGTGCTCGTTGGCGAGTTGGCAGGCTGCCCTTTTTATATGGGTAAAGCCCAGTACGAGCTATGGAAACATACTGATTTAACCATTGATGTGGTAGAGGGACGTGGGGCAAGCTTTTCACTGGAAATACCAGAAGGCAAACGTTTCATTGTGCGCTCAGAGGTATGCAAAGTTTGAGCACCTGCTCCTCATGTAATGGCTCAGCTGAGTCAATAAAAAATCCAACCCTAGATTTGGATCTCTAGAGTTGGATAAATAAAATCACAACCAACCAAGGTTGTTAGTATTGCCACGGTTGATCTTGTTCTATACCGGCCTTGTCTATTTTATTTCTTCTTTTTTGAATCTTGGTATCTACTTTTTTCTGCTTTTTTAAGGCTTTTTGGTTGATATCATCTATCAAGCTCTGAATCATTTTATCTACTTTATCTTGCTCTTTTTGGCGCTTTTTATCTACTTTAGCCAGCTCTTTTTGACGCACCTCGTCTATCTTATCTTGTTCTTTTTGGCGCAGCTTATTAAGCTTACTGAGCTGTTTTTTGGCCTTTTTACTCAGTTTGATATTATCTTTTGTTTCATTGTCGGCAGATTTCTTCGACATAATAGCTCTCCTTGATCATATTATATAACAGGTTTACCTACTTGATGTTAAGTCAAGATCGAGACCTAATCAACGTGCCAGTACAAAACAAATACACACCGTCCTCCTATTCAACAATAAAACAAGTGCACTTCCCCCGATAGCACGGTACCTGTTTTACTCTGTATATTTTTAAGTGTATTCACTACAAGGCTAAATGTCAGAGCGCCACTCTTCTTATTTAGGCGCTAAAATTCGTGCGGTTAGCTTTTGCACCGGTTGGCCGATGATAAGCACAGCAAAAAACGCTGCTGGTAACGCTACTTTCCAAGCATTGAGAAAGTTAATAAAAAACTCCTCTGACAATCCTAAATTGATAAAGGTAATAAACATCGTCATCATAAACGACAACAGCGTAGACATGATAGCGGTGTTCACAATTCTAAATTTGAGATTCATACTTCCCTCAATATCCAATCTAATAGTTAAGATAAGCCTCTATGACTAACCCACCTCAGCAATAGAATCATTATACATTTTTATATAATATTTTAAATTTCAAAAAACCAAACATAGTGATTGATTACTTAGGTCAATATGGAATGACAACAACAAGCATCAAACTAAAGTATAGTAGATTGAATTAAGAAAGGTACTAACACCACTGGGATAGTTATCCTAAATACGGGTTAGACAGCCTCTAGTCAAAGTAGCAAACAAGGTTATACCAGTAACGACTTGGAACTTATGGCTGTTTTATCTTTGACTGATTCTATGATCACAACTCGTTCATACCAACACTTTCCATATTAGAATGAACTGTGTAGTATTATTAATAGTTGCGTCTTCAATATTTACCTTAGTTAATTAAACTCATGATGCTTTTACTGTACTGTTAGCATACTTTTATTTATTATATTTACAGATGTATCTGTCATCTTGTTCGTACTATCGTTTTACAGATCTAGCATATACTTCTTTAATCACCTTACAAGGATGTAAAAATGACATTATCAAACGACGTAGATGTAGTCAGTAGTGCAGCCAAAAACACTATATCAAGACGCAGGCTGTTAGGAGCCGTTGGCATCGCATCGGCCTTAGTGCAGCCCCTTTGATGAGCACGCAAGTCTTTGCCGCCGCCAATGACGCCAGCCGCCCTGCCGTACCCTATCGTGCCAGTACCGCTGAGAAACAGCTCAATATCATTAGCCTTGAGCGCTTGGAAGTCGAAGCCCGCGGCGCTATTCCAAAAGCAGGCTATGAGTTTGTATCAGGCGGTGCCGGCAATGAGTGGACATTGCGCGAAAATCGTCGTGCCTTTAATGATTATCGTATCGCAGCCAAACGCTTGGTCGGTTTAAGTAATAACGATATTGATATTCGTACGAGCTTATTGGGTCTCAATATGCCTTCGCCTATCATGGTTGCGCCTATGGAAGCACACATGATGGTGCACGAGCAAGGCGAAAAAGACACCGCCCGTGGTGCTGGTCTTGCCAAGACGTTGTACTGCTCATCAGGCGCATCAAACACCACGCTTGAAGAAATTGCCAAAGCGACTAGCGGCCCGAAGTGGTTTCAGCTGTATTGGAATAACGATGATGCTGTCACCCGCTCACTGCTGACTCGTGCCCGTGAGGCGGGCTATACGGCGATTATCCTAACCGCTGATGCTTTAGGACCTGGCATGCCTGAAGATTTTAAAGCGATGGGCAGTCCATTTCGCCCAGATGCAAACTTCGCCAATCATGATCCTAAGAAAGGCGGATTTGGTAACTTCTTTGATCAAAAGACCGCTTTGACCCCTGAAAACATTCAATTTATCAAACGCTTCACCGGTTTGCCTGTTATCGTCAAAGGCATCCTGCGCCCAGACGATGCCGACAGATTTATCCGTGCGGGTGCTGACGCCATACAGGTTTCTAACCATGGTGGTCGTCAAATCGATGGCGTACCCGCCAGCATTACAGCACTGCCTCCTATCGTCAAAGTAGTCAATAATCGTGTGCCCATCATCTTAGATGGTGGTATTCGCCGAGGTATTGATATCGTGCGTGCGATTGCCATGGGCGCAGATGCCGTAGCAGTCGGTCGTCCGATGATGTATGGTTTGGGTCTGGGCGGCGCACAAGGCGTGCAGTCGGTCATTGAGCACTTGAGTAATGATCTAAAATCAACCATGTTGTTAGCAGGCGCAGCCAAATTGTCTGATTTGGATGCAAGCTATATCGATATTGTAGGTGAGAATGAAAGGTTTGATACTTATAATGGCTAATCGGTCTAGGGTTAAATGATAAAAAAGAGCTGCTAGACGACTCTAGCAGCTCTTTTTTACAAAACTATTAACTCAACTAAAAATCATAGCTCAGTGCTGGGCTAAAGCCACAGCCTACGAATCAGGTCAAACTATTCACAGCCTCAACCACCGCATCCGTAGTAATTCCAAACTCTTCATACAAGTCACTCGCAGGGGCAGACTCGCCATAAGTGGTCATGCCGATGATTTTACCATCGAGACCGACGAACTTATACCAGTAGTCCACATGTGCCGCTTCTACTGCGACGCGAGCACGAATATCGACTGGCAATACAGCATCACGGTAGCTGGCGTCTTGCTCCATAAAGACCTCTGCACACGGCATAGAGACCACACGGACGCCTACACCATTTTCGCTAAGCGTTTTATGCGCTTGCATCGCAAGGCCAACTTCTGAACCTGTTGCGATGATGATTGCTTTTAGCTCGCCTTGTTCATTCGCCAGTACGTAACCCCCTTTGGTGATGTTAGCGACTTGTTCACTGTCACGTTGCTGATGCGGCAAGCCTTGACGGCTGAAAATAAGCGCTGAGGGGTTGTTTTCTGACTTAATCGCTTCTACCCAAGCCGTCGCCGATTCGGTCGCATCACAAGGACGCCATGTGCGTAGATTTGGCGTGGTGCGTAGGCTGGTCAATTGCTCGACTGGCTGATGCGTTGGGCCATCTTCACCCAGACCGATAGAGTCATGCGTATAGACATGAATGACACGCTGTTTCATCAAAGCGCCCATACGGACAGCATTACGTGCGTATTCCATAAACATCAGGAAGGTGGCTACATAAGGAATAAAGCCGCCATGCAAAGCAATACCATTGGCAATCGCCGTCATGCCAAACTCGCGTACACCATAGTAGATATAGTTACCGTCAGCATCAGTCTCAATCCCCTTTGCGTCTTTAAATAGCGTAAGGTTAGAGCCTGCTAGATCTGCTGAGCCGCCCATGAGTTCTGGCAATAATGGCTGCAGGGTATTGATCGCATTTTGACTGGCTTTACGACTGGCGACATCACCGCCTGCTTCTTGAGTTTGCTGGATATAGTCCCTTGCTTGGCTCTCAAAGTCAGCTGGCAACTCGCCATTTAGGCGGCGTAGTAGTTCAGCGGCCAGTTCTGGATAGGCTTTTTTGTACGCTTCAAAGTCGGCATTCCAGTTCTTTTGTTGCACGTCGCCTTTAGCTTTAGCATCCCATGCTTCGTAGATTTCATCATCTAGATCGAACGGACCGTGTTTCCAAGACAAGGCTTCACGGGTCAAAGTAATTTCGTCATCACCAAGCGGTGCACCATGGCTGGCCGCTAGACCTTGCTTGTTAGGACTACCGACACCGATAATGGTTTTGCAAATGATTAGACTTGGTTTAGTGGTCTCATTAATGGCCTGCTCGGTCGCCTGTGTGATGGCGTCAGCATCATGACCATCCACTTCGATCACTTGCCAGCCATACGCCTCAAAGCGACCTTTGGTGTCGTCAGTAAACCAACCTTCGACATCACCATCGATAGAGATGCCGTTGTCATCATAAAAGAAGACCAACTTACCAAGCTCTAGTGTACCAGCTAACGAGCAGACTTCATGACTGATACCTTCCATCAAGCAGCCATCGCCTAGGAAGGCATAGGTATGATGATCAACGATATTATGGCCGTCACGGTTGAACTGTGCGGCTAAGGTCTTTTCAGCGATAGCAAAACCAACGGCGTTGGCAATGCCTTGACCTAGTGGCCCAGTGGTCGTCTCAACACCTGGCGTATAGCCAAGCTCCGGATGACCCGGGGTCTTTGAATGCAGCTGGCGAAAGGCTTTTAAGTCTTCAATACTGACGTCATAACCCGTCAAATGCAGCAGTGAATAAATCAGCATCGAACCATGACCATTCGATAATACAAAGCGATCACGATTATGCCAACTAGGGTCAGCAGGATTGTGTTTTAAAAACTTGCGCCATAACACTTCGGCAATATCCGCCATACCCATAGGTGCACCAGGGTGACCAGAGTTGGCTTTTTGAACCGCATCAAACGACAGTACACGAATGGCGTTGGCTAATTTACGTTCACTAATTGGAGCTGACATAGAGTGTCCTAATATTCAAATAAGAGGTATGACTGATAAGAGGAGGGGTTACTCGATAATAAAATAAGGACGCAAAATGCGCCCTTAAGCTGTAAGCTATAAAATCAAATTATGATTTTAACATATTTGCTATGAATCAAACCAAAAATGCATTTAAATGATTGTATTCAATTAAAATCCAGTCGCTAAAACACACCACAACTATCAAGCTGCTATCGTCTCAGCACCGCCCATAAACGGACGTAATACTTCTGGAATGGTGATACTTCCATCAGCATTTTGGTGGTTTTCCATCACCGCCAGTAATGTACGACCAACCGCTAGCCCTGAGCCATTTAGAGTATGCGCAAGGCTGGTTTTTTTACCGTCTTTGACTCGTGTGCCCATACGGCGTGCCTGAAAATCGCCACAGTTAGAGCAACTTGAGATTTCACGATAGGTCTCTTGGCTGGGCAACCACACCTCGATGTCATAAGTCTTTTGGGCACTAAAACCCATATCACCAGTACACAGCTTCACCACACGATATGGCAGATCAAGCTGTTGCAAGATGTCTTCTGCTTGGGCAGTCATCGCCTCTAGCAGATCATCTGACTGTTCAGAGGTGGCGATATTGACCATTTCTACTTTTTCAAACTGATGCTGACGGATAAGCCCTCGAGTATCACGGCCATGTGAGCCCGCTTCACTACGAAAGCATGGGGTATGAGCGGTAAACTTAAGCGGCAACTCTTTAATGTCCAAGCGCTCACCACGTACCAAGTTGGTCATTGGCACTTCAGCGGTTGGAATCAGATAAAAGTCTGTGCCTTCATTATTGGTGTGATTGGTTAACTTAAACAAATCATCTTCAAACTTAGGCAACTGACCCGTACCTTTTAAGCTCTCAGCGTTGACGATATAGGGTACATAAGTTTCAAGATAGCTGTATTTTACAGTATGAGTATTGAGCATAAACTGAATCAAGGCTCTATGCAGCTGTGCCAACTGGCCTTTTAGGACATTAAAACGGCTGCCTGTAAGTTTAGCTGCAGCCTCAAAATCCAGCAGACCCAGCACCTCTCCGATATGCGTATGGTCTTGAATGTCAAAATCAAACTCACGTGGCGTGCCCCATTGACGTACTTCTACATTATCGTCCTCTGAGTCACCAACAGGCACATCACTGGCTGGTAGGTTAGGAATTTGCAAGGCCGCTTGGGTAATGCGTTCTTGCAATGTACGCAACTCATCCTCAGCCGCCTTAATCTCACCGCTAACACTTTGCATCTCAGCGAGTAACTCGCTGGCATCTTCACCAGATTTCTTTAAGGCCCCTACCTGCTTGGCGCCAGCGTTGCGACGTGACTGCAGCTCTTCTGTTTTTACTTGCAGGGACTTACGCTCATTTTCAATGGTTTGCCAAAAGCTCATATCAAGCTCATAACCACGAGTGGCCAATTGTTGCTGTAGTTCGCTCAAGTCGCCACGTAAAAGTTTTGGATCGATCATAGTGTTTGCCTGTAGGGCTAAATGTGAATAAAAAATAAAAAGCTAATGGGATATTTTAGCTGCTTATGATACCAAGACCGAGCTGTTTTGACCATGTTTCCAGTAGGTTTTCACGGCTTATTAACAGCACTCTACTTAGCATTTTTACGATAGATAGTGCTGTTAGGTGTATTAAGGTGAGTTGCATCAGGACAAATAAACAGACAACAGTGGTTATCTGTTTCATTTAGGGGCACTTTTCGGTAAGATAAGCGCATATCTTTTTATCCACTTCTAGCGAGTCATGACATCACTCATCATGCTTTACGCTGCTAAACGAGTATCCGAGAAACCTTTATGGCCTTGTATCCCTATACCTTACAACCGATTGCCTTAAATCTAACCGAGGCCGAATTCCATCAAGCACAATACGAGTTGTTTTCGAGTGCCAGCCCTTCTTTTGGTCTATCTGCCATCAAAACCAAAGAATGGGTGATTATGGCCATTGTAGTAGCTCTAGCGATTGCAGGATTGGTCTTTGTCACCGGTTACTCTACTATTATTTTTTGGTTGATGTTGGTGGCAGTCGTGATTTACCTACTGGTTCGTACGCTTGGTTTTAAATGGTATGTAAAAAGAGAGTTTGATAAACAGGTCGCCGAACAAGAAATGCCAGATGAGATGCGTCAGATGAAGCTTGGCGTACAAAAGCATGGCTTGGTGATGGCGATGCCGGTCAATCAGCCAGACTTGATGCAAAACCCACAGATGCGCGGTATGCAGATGCGTGCAGGCTCGACTCAACAGGCCGTGGTCCCGTGGAGTGCCATCAAAAGTTGGGATGAGACTGATGACTATATTTTTATGATGTTTGAAATGAAAGGCCAACAAGGCAGTCAAATCATACCTAAGCGCTTGCAAGCACAAAAGTTCCCTATCGACACTGTGCGTCAACACCTACAAGAAGTGGTGCCAATCAAAGGCTTAAATCCTGAAAACTTACAACCACCGGCATAGATACTTTGCATAATCCCCCTTTTTTGTTTCTATTTGAGCAAAAAATGGGGATTTTATTTTGCAAAACCAATCACATTATTGTGTTTATTCAATTTTACTCATACATACGGTTTTGTTACTATTATAAGCATAACAAGAAAGCGTCTAAAGCAAGTGCTCTCTATAAAAATGACAGTTGACTGCTGACAGGGTATAACTGAGTATTGTAAGTATCAGTTATTCATTATTAAACGGTCACTGGTATTGTTATTTTTCTGAGTGAAATAGATATGTTATATTAATGGAAGTAGCCATATCGCCTATGACTTGGTACACTCCTAGACGTCTTGATTTAGAGCGCCAAATAATTTTAACACTCAAACTATAAGGATAATTTTATGAGTAATAATGCAACCAATCAAATTGGTCTAGAAAAAGCAGATATAAGCGAAGTCATTGCCAAATTAAATGGCTTATTATCAAGCTATCATATGTTTTATATCAACGTTCGTGGCTATCACTGGAACGTAAAAGGCGAGCATTTCTTTTCCTTGCATGAGCAGTTCGAAGAGCTATACACCAATCTACAAGTAGAGATTGATGAAATTGCTGAGCGTATTTTGACCTTGGGTGGCACGCCTCTCCACGCTTATAGCGACTTTGCTGAGCATACTCGCATCTCTGAAGACAAAAATGTGAAAGATGGTAACTCTTGTGCGCAAGGTGTGGTGACTGGTCTACAATCACTTATCGAAGAGCAGCGTGAAGTGTCTGAGCTGGCAGAAAAAGCTGAAGACCAAGGTACAGCTGATTTAGTAGACGACTATATACAGCAGCAAGAAAAGCTGGTGTGGATGTACAACGCATTTTTGGCGAATTAATTTATCGTTTTATTGATATATAATTCTACTCGTAAGATAAAAAAAAGCACCTATAAGGTGCTTTTTTTGTGCTTTATTTTATCTAAAGCACTGGTTGACTCCATCCAAACTGATACAGTCCTGCTAGTATAAGGCGTACCAATTTTACTTGGTGTTGGCTGGAAACACGTATTGAGTTACTGCTGAATCCATTGACGGATTTTCTCACGCTCAGCGGGCGTAGCGTTTAGCCACAGTTGCATAAACTGATCTAAAGTACTCGCCGAGGCAGACACTTTAGCAGTTTGTGTCACGACCGTTTGGCTGGCCGTTGATGGCTGATCTAATGCAGCGATGACACGTTGGTTTTGTAGTTGGGCATCACCGCCACCACTAAACACGCCGCCAATTGCATTACCTAAGCCTGAAAGCAGACCACCACCCCCAGAGACGCTTTGCTGACTGGCGATGATCGTATTACCTTGCTGGACGGCAAGAGTTGGGCTCTCTGCATACTCTTTTGCAGCACTATACTCTTCAGGTTGGTTGGGCATAGTCAGACGATAAGTCTGATTGTCTAGCATCTCTGCGGTGACGCTGATATTACCTGAGCGCAGATAATCGTGCTCGTCACGGCGCAAATTATACAGACGATCATACTTGGCAGTAATAACATGCTTGCCTGGCTGTAAAGTAAACTCTTTTTTTAGTGGCTGAAAGACGCTTTGTTTGAGCTCCTGACCGTTTATCGCTGTTACTTTAATATGGTCATCCACTAGCAAGGTGATGTCTGCGTGTGCGAGCATGGATACTGAGCCTGCACCGACAAGTAAGGCGCTCATAGTAAGCTTTTTGAGCGAAGAGGCAGATGTTTTCATAAGATATCCTATCTGTAGGTCTATGTTAGTTGGGTGTAGGTCTAGCGAGCGGTTTCAGTTGTAGTCTCTACGCTTAGTAGTCAAAGTTTATAGTCGTAAAAGCTTACGTGGCCTAGAGGCTGTTAAGTAAACCCTAAAAGTCTAATGGCATGGTATGATGGTCTTGCTTGACTTTATCCTCTTCGCTTTGTGACTCCTGCGTGATATCAGCAAGCTCTGCGACAAGTGTCTGCTCATCGATAGTACGTAAGGCATCAGTGATAACAGCCTTCGATATGTTGCTCCGTCCAAGATTGGAAAACATTGGTTGGATATAATTGAGCACTTCCATCATGGCGCCGATACGGTGCGGTCCCTCATTTAGCAAATGATCGATAATACGCTCATCAAACTGCCAACCACGTCGACGCAAAATAGAACCAAGTAGCGCTTGTCTATCAGCCAAGTCATGACCATTGGGTACCTTAAAGGCAGGTGCTTGGGACAGTCTGCTTAGCAAATCTGTCAGCTGAAACGGCAGCTCGCCAGCAGGCTTATTGGCTGCAAATATTAATTGTCGTTGCCCTTCACGACTACGATTGATCAAGTGAAATAAAGCAACCTGCCACTCAGTGCTATGCTCGAGTACCTCAACATCATCAATAGCGATAACATCAAAGTTCTCTAGAGAGGATAGGACGTTCACATCTGTATGTATCAGCTCATTAAGAGATAAGCAAATCGCTGACTTGTCCATGTCAATAAATGACTCACAAATAGCCGATAAAAGATGCGACTTACCAGTAGCAGGGCTACCAAATAGGTACAGTTGCCGAATCAGACCGACATGCAACTGCCGAACTGCATCAATAATCGACATCCAACCTGGACCGGAAAAGTCACTGAGACTCGCATCATGCTTAATGTCCAGATTGAGACTTAGCTGTGCTTCTGCCATGAATCATCAACTCGGTTTGCGTAATACATTAAATAAGTAATACCATTAAATAAAGAGACTGAGCGCTAATAAAAAGTCAATCAGCCTTAAGATTGCGTCATATCGATCAGCTATCTTTAGATCCAGTGCTTGTGATCGATTGCATATAGAGCACCAACATCTTGGGTCATAAAAACCCATATCTCAGATGTCATCATAACAAACACTGCGCCTATATATACCATATTTACAAAATGACTGACAAGTCTTTTGCTGTCCGTCTCTTCTTTCCATTCAGATTAACCACTTATAACACAGGCGATAAGCCTACTCAGGCTTGTTCCTACCCAAGAAGGCATACCTTCGAGTAAGGCTTATTTTTTTTCAAATAAGTCAAACTGCTTACGCCCTTTATAAAAGTCAGTACTGAGATAGTAATCGTACAAGTGATGAAACAATACATTCAGCACTGCTGCAACAGGAAGAGCAATAAGCATACCGACGAAGCCTAATAAACTCGCTCCTGCCAGTACGGCAAATATAACCCAAAGCGGTGATAGTCCAATTTTGTCACCCAACAATAACGGCTGCAAAACATAGCCTTCAGCGGCCTGCCCAACCAAAAACGCCCCTGTAACAAGTAACAAGTACTTCCAATCAAAGCCAAACTGAAACAGGGCTGCGATAATGGCAGCCACAAACCCAATACCAAAGCCTAAATAAGGCACAAAACTCGCAATACCTGCTACCATACCAATGATCAGCCCAAGCTCGAGACCAATGAGCTGCAGCTGTACTGCATAAATCGCTCCCAACAGCACCATGACTAATAGCTGCCCTTTAATAAATGCCATCAAGGCATGATCACTATCTTTGGCTATGCGCGTTATTTTCTGAGCATAAGCAGCTGGAAGGGCTTGTTTCCAAGTATGCAAGCGCTCATCCCAGTTGAATAAAAAGTAAAAGGTTAAAATAGGCACCAACACAATCAAGCCAGCATTGTTGATAAACCTCATACTCGAAGCCACAATCTGACTCATGAGACTGCTGGCATCGGCAAACTTATAATGTGTCTGCATGTAATCTACCAACGTTTCGGACAACCCTCTAACCTCTAGCTCTGGCAGACGCATACGGCTGTTATTGGCAAACCATTCACGTACCACTTCATTGTACCAGTTCAAGATCTTAGGTAGATACTCCCAAGCGGCTTGCAGCTGATGCCATAAGGTAGGTACTAACCACCACAGCAATAAAACCATACTCAATGTAATCGTGGCATAAACAACAATAATAGCAATCCAGCGTTTGATATATTTTGACAAACGCTTCACCAATGGATTAAACAGATAAGCCAATACAAATGCAATGACAAATGGAATAATGACTGGCATCATCAAATGTAGTAGAACCAAAGCCACTATCAGGACAGCGACAAAAAATAAGCGCCGAAAAAAAGGATCTATCTGTTGGTGAATCATTAAAAGAATCCTTATTGATTGATATATAATAATTAGTTTTGCGCTTTATTATCGCAGAATACGATGAAAAATCCGTCATTTTTTGTTTCTTAACTTTTTATTTGACGCTTATTTGGTACTTATGCTGAATATTCGTTGAATATTGGCAAGTTGCTTTGCGAGTAAGGGCTGTTTTTGGGTATAATGCGCCCACTATCGTC
The DNA here is from genome assembly GCF_017498085.1 of Psychrobacter coccoides. GTDB lineage: Bacteria > Pseudomonadota > Gammaproteobacteria > Pseudomonadales > Moraxellaceae > Psychrobacter > Psychrobacter coccoides. The sequence goes on along the minus strand of NZ_JAGBKM010000001.1, from coordinate 264,529 downwards.
AAACCTTTCTTCTCTGATTTTATTTATCGATTTCGACGGTTCGTTCGAATTATTTAACCCCAATTGTGAGATAACCATGAGTGATAAGCCTTCTTTAAGCTACAAAGATGCCGGTGTTGATATTGATGCAGGCGACGCATTGGTTCAGCGGATCAAATCCGTAGCAAAAGCCACTACTCGTCCTGAAGTCGTGGGCGGTCTTGGCGGTTTTGGTGCGCTTTGTCGCATTCCGATTGGTTATACCTCACCTTTATTGGTATCAGGTACAGATGGTGTCGGCACCAAACTTAAATTAGCATTGCAGCTGCAGCGTCATGACACCATAGGTATCGACTTGGTCGCTATGTGTGTCAATGACTTACTGGTATGTGGTGCTGAGCCTTTGTTCTTCCTAGATTATTACGCGACCGGCAAGCTTGATGTGGATGTGGCGGCCACTGTCGTTACGGGTATCGGCGAAGGCTGTAAGCTAGCAAACTGCGCCCTTATCGGTGGCGAAACTGCTGAGATGCCAGGTATGTACCAAGATGAGGATTACGACCTTGCTGGATTCTGTGTCGGTGTGGTCGAAGAAGCAGAAGTGATTACTGGTGAAAATGTCGCTGAAGGCGATGTATTGATCGCTCTGGCTTCTAGCGGTGCTCACTCAAATGGCTATTCACTTGTTCGTAAAGTCATCGAAGTCAGTGGCATAGATCTTACCAACAGTGATGAGCAGTTAGATGGTCAGCCTATTCAGGATGCGCTGATGGCGCCGACTCGTATCTATGTTCAGGCCATCAAGGCCCTACAAGATACGCTGGGTAGCTCAGCCTTGCATGCCATGTCACACATCACGGGTGGCGGCTTGACTGACAACCTACCACGGGTACTGCCAGACGATCTGTCAGCGAGCATCGATACCAACAGCTGGCAGTTTTCCGAGCTGTTCACATGGTTACAAAATGAAGGAAATATCGAGCAAAGCGAGATGTATCGCACCTTCAACTGCGGTATTGGGTTTGTCATCGTTGTGCCAAAAGATAAAGCTGAAGCGGCCATCAATACTTTGAATGATGCTGGTGAGACAGCATGGCAGTTGGGTGAGATGGTCAAACGCAGCACTGATGAGCAGGCAGATGCGGTGGTATATCGTTAATGTCTAGCAACAAGCAAAATAACGACAACCAGCCTTTGCACATTGCGGTTCTGGTATCTGGTAGCGGCAGCAATCTGCAAGTACTAATAGACGCAATGCAAGCAAACATACTGCCAATTGAAATCGTCGGGGTCATTAGCAATCGTGAAGATGCCTACGCCATCACACGTGCGCAAGATGCCGCCATTCCAGTAGCAGTGCTATCACATGTAGCCAGTGGCAAACGTATGGGCATCAAAACCTTTGAAACTCATGCCAGCACTCAGCTACAAGCATGGCAGCCAGACCTGATTGTATTGGCAGGGTTTATGCGTGTCCTTAGTGGCTCATTTATTGACAGTGCGCCAGCACCAATGATTAATCTGCATCCTTCCTTATTACCGGCTTATAAAGGGCTTGATACCCATCAGCGGGCCATAAAGTCAGGTGATCGACATCATGGTTGCAGTGTCCATGTGGTCACAGCTGAGCTTGATGCAGGTGCGGTCTTAACCCAAGCACTGCTTAACGTTACACCTAAGGACACCGCTGCTGGCCTACAAACCAGGGTACAACGGCTCGAGCATCAGCTATTGCCTTGGACGATTCAGCTTATCGCAAAGGGCGTCATCGACCTAAACATAGCGCAGACCACCCCCTCCGTTTTGCCTGCTTTACCCCTAAAACTTTGGCTAGATGACTAAATCAAAAACCCCCTCGTTACTCAAGTAACGAGAGGGTCATAATAACAATAATACTAAAAGCTAGGTAGAGACTGAGGCTTTAAGCTGGTTTTTTATTGACCACATGCACAGCCTTAATATTCACAAACTCTTTAATACCAAAGCCGCCATGCTCACGGCCATAGCCAGAATCTTTAACCCCGCCAAACGGCAGTCCTGGATTGACTAGATTATAACCATTGATATATACCATTCCAGTATCGAAGTGATCTTGGGCAAGGCTTATTGCTTTTTCTTCGTCTTTAGAAAAGATAGCACCCCCTAGCCCATAGCGACTGTCATTAGCGATACGAAACGCATCTTCTTTATCCTTAGCACGAATGAGCGACGCCACTGGCCCAAACAGCTCATCTTTGTACGCTGGCTGATCTGGCTTGATATTCTCCAAAATCGTTGGTGGATAAAACGCACCAGGTTTATCTGGCACTTCACCCCCTAGAGTAATGGTTGCGCCCTTACTGACACTCTCTTGTACTTGTTCGTGTAGAGTATCACGCTGTTTACTACTCGACATTGGACCGACGTCAGTAGATGCTTCCATTGGATCACCGACTTTGTAAGCCTTAAACTTTTCGATGACCAAATCACGGAACTTATCATAGACGCTGTCAACGACCACAAAACGCTTGGCTGCGATACAGGTCTCACCGTTGTTATAAAGACGAGCATGGGCACAGGTTGCCGCAGCAAGATCCAAGTCGGCATCTTCTAATACGATAAACGCATCATTAGAACCCAGCTCCATTACCGTCTTTTTGAGCACTTTGGCCGCCTGCTGTGCCACTACCCTACCGGCCGTATCACTACCTGTCAGCGTCACGCCGCGTACCTTCTCATGTTCAATCACTTGCTCAGACTGATCGTGACTGATAATTAAAGCACGGAATAAGTCATTTGGTAAGTCTGACTCATGCATGATTTTTTCAATAAGTAGGCCTGAGCCTGTAACGTTTGAAGCATGCTTGAGCAAAATACTGTTGCCCGCCATCAAGTTGGCAATGGTGTAACGAAACACTTGATAAGCTGGGAAGTTCCAAGGTTGAATACCATAAATGATACCGATAGGGTCATAACTAATAAGGCCTTTTTTGATCCCTTCGATCTCACGCTCGTCATCGGCTAAAGCGGCAACACCCTCTTGTGCCGTAAAGTCACAAATGGCTTTACATAGGTCGACTTCTCCTAAGCTGGCCTCGAGAGTTTTGCCTCGCTCCTCGGTCATCAGTTTTGCCAACTCATCTTTATACGTCATTAGCGTACCACCAATTGACTTGATGACTTTAGAACGCTCTTCTGCGCTTACCAGACGCCAATCTATAAATGCTTTATGAGAAGCATCGATAATCTTATTGACTTCATCATTACTCATATAGCTATAGTCTTTGATATTTTCGCCCGTCGTTGGGTTCACAGTTGTGATATCTGCCATGATTATTATCCTTGTTTATTAGTGTGTTTTTGAATCAATTAGATTAGGACGTGTCTTTTTTCATGATGTTTATCAAGCATAACAAATGGATCAGGGAGTAGGTTTACAAGTTATAAAGAAGTGTGCGTAAGATGTTAAGAATGTGACTGTACCTATAAAGTCACATCATACAAAAGAGAGCAATAAAAAAACCAGCTCAATTCATAATGGCTGGTTTTTCTGATATCGATTAATAGCGCCTTAGTCTCTAGAGTCATATCAAAACAAATGGTTAATGACAGGTATCTCCTGCGTCGGGTTTTCCTCATCAGCGACCACTTGCCGTGCAACATGCATGATGAGCTGACGTAGCCAACGGTGAGCTGGGTGATGCTGCAATAGGGGCGACCACGCCATAGTCAATTCAAATTCAGGAATAAAAAACGGCGGCTCTTTCATAACGATACTGTCATTATTTGCTTGCATCCGGGCCACTCGTGTCGGCAGTGTAGCGATGAGATCTTTGTTGGCAGCGAGCATGGCTGGCATCTGATAATGACGGGTAAAGACACTGATCTGACGTTTTTGACCCAACCGCTGCAGCGCTTGATCAATAGAACCTAGCCCACCGGACTTTTCTGGATTGACCCCAAACCCCACACCCATACCTGTCTTAGACACCCAAACGTGCTGAGCCTTTAGGTAATTTTTTAAATTAAATCGATTGGCAATAGGGCTATCAGCAGACAGTAAGCAGCTAAAGGTATCGCGCCAGACCAATACTTGGTGAAAGCTTTGTGGTATCTCATTAAAACGGTTGATCGCCAGATCCACTCGCCCCTGCTCCATATCTCGATAAGAAACGTCTGATGGCGTTAAAAAATCCAAAATCACATTGGGCGCCTCAGAGCGCAACGCCTTAACCAACTTAGGCACTAAAGTCGCCTCCGCATAGTCTGAGGTCATAATACGAAAGACCCGTGAGGTCGTATAAGGGCGAAACTCAGTACGAGGCTCTAATACTTGAGTGAGATCAGCCAATATTTCACGAATTCGTGGCTGCAGCTCTAAAGCTCGCTCAGTGGGTGTCATACCTTCAGAAGAACGCACCAATAAAGGATCATTAAATAACTTGCGCAAACGCCGCAAAATATTACTCATTGCTGGTTGGGTGATACCTAACTGCTCAGCGGCTCTTGTGACATTTTTTTCTCGTAACAGTACATCTAAATGCACCAATAAATTTAAATCAACCCGCTGCAAATTCATACGTATTTCTCTATGCTTTTAAGTATATGTCCATCTAGAGTGTGACGGCTGCTATATGCTGTTATAACGAAGACTGTCCGAACAAAATAAAACCGATACCTATTCCAATCTGCTACTGGAAGAGATAACGAAAAACTCATCTCAATACTACAAAACCGATCTTACAATTAATTATCTTTTACGAGTTAAAACAGGACTTTTCACCTCATTATTATGCTATAAGCCTTTGGATTATTGCTAAATTTAGAATAAATAAACGCCTATGTCGTTGTTTATACTACACTATAAATACAAGAAATACCAAAGATAACTATCATAAATTAGATAAATCCCAATAACCTCGCTATAGTGGCCCGTGTAGACAAATTGAAGTGTCAATAACAAAACTCGTTTTTAATACGTGCTTAAATGACTTTCTAAGCTTTAACTTTAAGCTTATATCCACTTATTGTAGCATTTCTTATGAGCCAGTAGTGAGAGCGTCGCCGTAGTAGTCTCGTATTTAGCCATAAGCTTGTTTAGGGTAGTTAAGCTAAAGATTTTGAGTAGTCAGATGAGTAGCACTTAAGCTTCGAGACACAAGCTTCTATTTAATCAATACGTTCGTATGTGATACGAATATCCTGCAAGTACAGTAATACTTAGTAGCGCTTATTGATTTTTGTACGTTAATTATTTTTGTAAGTAAATCATAACACCCACCAAGGAGACTATAGATGTCAACTGCATATAAATCAGCAATCGATTTAGTACGTGAATTAAAGCAAAAGCACGGTAACTGGCAGAACATCAGCGAAACTGATGCAGCACGTATGATGATGCAAAACCGCTTTAAAACCGGTTTGGATATTGCAAAATATACTGCAAAAGTAATGCGTCAGGACATGGAAGACTATGATAATGACACGTCTCAGTACACACAGTCTCTAGGCGCTTGGCACGGTTTTGTAGCCCAACAAACCATGTACGCTAAGAAAAAGTACTTTGGCACCACGTCTAAAACGTACATCTATCTATCAGGTTGGATGGTCGCTGCCCTACGCTCTGAGTTTGGTCCTCTACCTGACCAATCTATGCACGAAAAAACCTCAGTGCCTAAGCTAATCGAAGAGATCTACACGTTCTTACGTCAAGCCGATGCTAAAGTACTGAACGACTACTTCCGTGAGCTAAATGCTGCAGAAGAAGCGGGCCAAGACACTTCAGCCATCTTAGAAAAAATCGAAAACTTTGAGACGCACGTTGTGCCAATCATCGCTGACATCGATGCAGGTTTCGGTAACGAAGAAGCGACTTACTTGCTAACCAAGCAAATGATCGAAGCTGGTGCTTGTGCTATCCAAGTTGAAAACCAAGTCTCTGATGCCAAACAGTGTGGTCACCAAGCAGGTAAAGTTACTGTACCTCATGAAGACTACATCGCAAAAATCAACGCCATTCGCTATGCATTCTTAGAGCTTGGTGTTGAAGACGGTGTTATCGTGGCCCGTACTGACTCTGAAGGCGCATCATTGACGCAAAAAATCCCAGTATCAGAAGAGCCAGGCGACCTTGCTTCTAAATACATCGACTTTATCGAAATGGAAGAAATCACGCTCGAAGAAGCCAATGAAAACGACAGCTTACTGAAGCATGACGGTAAACTAGTACGTCCTGTTCGCTTAGCAAACGGCTTGTATCAGTTCCGTGAAGACACCAATATCGACCGTGTTGTACTTGACTGTGTGACTGCTCTAGAAAACGGTGCCGACCTACTATGGATCGAAACGCCGACTCCAGACGTAGAACACATCAAAATGATGGTTGACCGTATCAAAGAGCAGCAGCCAAAAGCCAAGCTGGTTTACAACAACAGCCCATCGTTCAACTGGACGCTCAACTTCCGTAAGCAAATCATCGCTCAGTGGGAAGAAGAAGGTAAAGACATCTCTGCCTACAATAAAGACGACTTAATGAGCAGCGACTATGATGGTACTGAGCTTGATCAAGCCGCTGACGAAGCTGCGAAGAACTTCCAGCGTGATGCGTCACGTGAAGCAGGTGTCTTCCACCACTTGATCACGCTACCGACTTATCACACCACTGCACTTAGCGTACATGAGCTTGCTAAAGGCTACTTCGGCGAAGAAGGTATGCTTGCGTATGCAGCTGGCGTACAGCGTAAAGAAATCCGTGAAGGTATCGACTGTGTTAAGCACCAAGCCATGGCTGGTTCAGACCTAGGTGATGATCACAAAGAAATCTTCTCAGGTGACAACGCTCTAAAAGCTGGCGGCGAAAAGAACACTATGAACCAGTTCTAATCACTGTTGGTCTATAATTAAGCTTACTCAAAAGCCGTCCTACATGCATGTAGGGCGGCTTTTTTAATACCTGCCAGCCATTAATTTTATCGAAGATTCCCCAGAAACACCCTTGTCACTGGCCATGATATAAGACATAGTAAGTCTATAGCTGATTATTAGTGGATACGACCTCAAAGGAGGGTTTGCCTGTGCAAGAGATAGAACTGAGATTTTTGATACCGCCAGCACGTCTAAAAGGTCTGATGCGCCAGACTAAGATAAAGTCTTCACAAGTGACCAAACTTGCGGCTCATTATTATGATACCCCTGAGCAAGCCTTAGCAAAAGCGGGTATTGGTCTGCGCATTCGTAAAGAAGGTGATGACTGGGTACAGACCATAAAAGCTGGTGGCGATGGTATTGCAGCACGCCTAGAGCACAACAACTTGCTAGATAATGAGCAGGTTCAGCAGATGCTAAATGATAATACGCTCTTGCCTAATTTGACCTTATATAAAGACACTGTGATCGCTCCCGCTTTGGCTGACTTCAAACTTAAGAAGCTGAGCAAACAACTTACATTATTATATGTTACCGATGTCGAGCGTATCACACGCTTAATCGATGATGACACCACCCCCCTTGACGACAATCATGTCAACAGCCAGATAGAAGTCGCTTACGATAAAGGGAAGATTATTCATGGCAATGATAAAAGCCAGCAACACCCTATTCATGAGATAGAGTTTGAGCTGATTGCAGGTGATTTAGACTTTTTATTTGATACTGCCAAAACCTGGTGTAAGCGCTATAAGCTGTGTCTGTCTACCGTGACCAAAGCCGAGCGAGGTGGTTTACTGATCACAGGACAAGCTTATAGTCCAGCAGTCAGCGCCAATCTAGAGCAGCTAAACATTGATAAAAAAACCACCATGCCCGCTTTTATACGCACCGCTGTGCACAATTGCTTACTGCATATCTTACCTAATAGCAGTGCGATCGTGGCAGGCTGCGAGCAAGACAGTCATGTGTGGCAGTTATATGTCGGTATCACTCGCCTCTATGCTGTCCTGCAAGCCTTTGCCGGCTTCTCTGATCATACCAATCCGGAGTGGTTACCGATACTAAAACAAACCGCAACGCTACTTGATGACTATCGACAACGTGCTTATTTGGCGTCGTCTATAGAGCCTAATCTACAAAGGTATAATGCACCTATCGTCGACTGGACTGCAGAGCTAAATACCATCAAGATCAAGCCTATAGACGCCATCAGTGCTAACGACTTTCAGCTGACCTTACTTGAATTGATCGCTTTTACGATGAGCGACCCTAGCCTTGAGACCCAAGCGGACAGCTGTGCTAAAGATAAACTATCAGAGGTTTTATCTCAGCAGCAAGACACGCTTATACAGGCGGCACAAAACCTACCTGATACATACAGCGCTCCTTTAGAGAGTAGCTCTCCAAATAATAACGATACAAAGGATGCGAATGCAAAAGGTGCAGATGCAAAAAATACTGACGTGAAGCGTGACGACCAGCAAGCTCTATATAACCTACAGCATGAGTTAGCGCTGCTACGGTATATGGGTGAATTTGCCATACCGGTTTTTGATAAGAAAAAATCAAAAAAGAAAAGCAAGCGGTGGCTAAAACGTATCACCAAAGCACAAAAAGCCATCAACCACTACCGCAGTCATAAGCAATACCAACAATACTATCAAAATAAATCAGCGACAGATGCCAAGGCCTTGTATGGTGCAGGCTGGTTTGCCGCCAAGCTTGCCAGCGACTATAAACGCAGCCAAAAACGCTTGGCCAAAGCAGTCGATAGCACTGCGTTTTGGTAAAGTAATCACAACTGAGGAGAAGTGACTGCAGCCCTAAATAGGTCACCATCTCAAAAAACAAAAAAGACAGCTCAGTTCAAAGAGCTGTCTTTTTTTATTCATGGCTTCTTTTTATTTATGGTTTTTTTGTCCATGAATTTATAGATGGTTTTATTTTTAGCACCTCTTAGTCGTTCAAGCCCAACACCTTCATACGCTCACTGACGGGCTGATACGTTTTTTCGCCAGCAGGGGCTTGAATGCTACCAAATGGCATCTGTGCTATCAACTCCCAACTGTCCGGAATCGCAAACGCTGCCGCTGCGTCCTCATCTACCAGCGGATTATAATGCTGTAGGTTGGCACCGATATCTAGCGTGCGCAGCTCTGTCCACATGGCATACTGGTGCATGGCTGAGGTCTGCTCTGCCCAAATTGGGAAACGATCAGCATATAGGGCAAACTGCTCTTGCAGTGATTTGGTCACTTTTGTGTCTTCATAAAACAGCACAGTACCAGCCGCTGCCCGAAAGCCGTCTAATTTTTGTTTACTGGCAGTAAAGTCACCATCACCGACCGCTATACGCAGTTTCTCTTCAGCGATATCCCACAGCTTTTGATGCTCAGCACCAAACAATACCACCAAGCGTGAAGACTGCGAGTTAAAAGCAGACGGTGTATGTAACAGCACACGCTCAGCCATATTCACGATCGCTTGCGGTGCTACTGGTAATTCATTACCTAAAGCATATATCGAACGGCGCTCGTCAAAGGCTTGTTGTACGGTGATTAGACTTTCTTTTGACATTATAGATACCCTCATTAATAAGTGATATATTTATCGACTAAAACTGGGCTCATTATAACAGCCCTCTTAAATATAAGCACCTTATATGAAGTTGAGATTATCAATAACTGTGTACAGTTATTTTGTTTAACCCAGATAATGGCATATATAAGCATGCGCCTCAATGCTCAGCGACGATCGTCACCACTGTCCCCTCTTCTACTTGGGAAAACAGCGCCATAATATCTTGATTGCGCATACGTACACAGCCATGCGAAAGCGGTGTGCCCATAGGCTCAGTGTCTGGCGTACCATGAATATAGATATAGCGCTGATAGGTATCACAGCCGCCTTGGCGATTACTGCCTTTATTACGCCCCTCCTCAAGACCACTTAGCCATAAGATACGGCTCAATATCCAGTCACGCTCAGGATACTGTAACCCAAGCTCAGTATCATAAATCTCACCTGTAGGCACACGCCCGACAAACACCGAATTGATAGGCGCCCTTCCACCAATTTTTTTGGCAATGACGTGTCGGCCTAGTGGCGTGCAGCCACTATCTTGCTGACTGCCCACACCGTTTTTGGCAGTAGAGACCAAGTACTGAGTGGTTTTTTTATTCTGCTGATATACCGTCAGCGTTTGCTGAGCGATATCCACTACCAGCTGTATATCTGATTGGTTGTTATTTTGCATAAGTATATCCAACTGTCATATCGACAGTGCTATTTATAGATTGATTGAGCTTTTCTATTCTTAAGGGATTGTATCTAGGCAGTTGGCACCGTAATATATAGGCACACTTTTTTGATGCTAGCAGATTATGACGACTATTTCACCGACACGTGTATCGATGTATGATTTTTTATATCAAGATACCCAGCCCCTAGTGTCTTTATTAGCCGATGCAGCAGAGCTGTCATTACCGCAAACCCGTCTTGCTCTAGGTGCCAGCTTACAGGCGATCGTAGCAGCGCTGCTGGCCTATCAGCAGCGCCATCAAGGCCAAGCTATTAATAAAAAGCTGTTTAATCGTGCTGCTGTAAAAGAGCTGCGTCAATACAACTCCATGAACTTTGTGACCCTCAATGCGACATTATACCATCGCAATGATGTCGCCGACGCCGTCTTTCATGATAGCGCACGTGTTGTCAAAGCCAGCTCATATATTGCATCGCAAGTCGATGCGACCACCGAACAAGTGCGCACACTGTTGACCTGCCTTTGTGTCATCGTCTTAAGAGAGCTTGCTATTTTAGCTGACTACAGCAAGCTCGATAACGACGAGCTCGATAAGTGGTTTGCCCTGCAGCCTCAGTTTTTATCAGCAGAGCGTTTTGCTAAAAACAATGTACTAGCCGTATCTACATTGGAACAAAACACAAGCCCTACCAGCCAAAGCAGAGCGCACGACATCGAGGCGAATAAAAGCAACCAGCATCAACAGCAAGCTTCAGTCTTAGCGGAGAATGATGAAGAAAGCTTAAAGACAGCAACCTCATCAAAAACAGAGGCCACTTCTCTTACAATAGTACCGCCACCTTTTGATAACTATTGGTACGAGCTGACGAGCTTTACCCCAGAGCACAGCGCTGCAAAACAAGATATGCAACAAGCCACCTCAAACTACCTCAAAGCGATCGGCCGCTCCTCTGATAGCACGCCACAGGGTCATCATAATGACACCCTCGTATTTGCCCAAATGTATGCCATCGCTCTACCGCATCAACGCTGGTTATTACAACTGGCAAAAATATCTGATATTTACCTGAGTCGCAACCGCTTACGCATTACCTCCGAACCCACTACGCCACCTACACCGCCGCTAGTAAGCTTGGGTTTGATAGGCGCTAGCAATGACAACACTCCAACGACCACCAGCGAGATACCGATCGAGTACGACAAGCCAAAGCCGCTTTGGAAAGATCCTGCGATTTTGATACTCATACTGGTCATCGGTGGACTTGGGGCACTGGCGACATTCAAGTATCAAACTCAAAAATCTCAGCAGCCGTCGCAAGTGATCTCTACCACGGAGGCGGTCTCAGAAAAGCAACGCCAAATGCAAGATGTGGCCATCGTCAAAGTCGATGAGGACGATCTTGATAGCACTGATGATGTAGCGCCTACCGTACCAGAATGATTAAGACGCTCGAAAGACACGAGCCTTTACGCTTCTAGAGTTAGCATAGTGCCTTTTGCCATTGACAATAAAAAAACAGAGACTCTATCACTATAGGTCTCTGTTTTTGAATAAGTCTGACTTAGTCCACAAAACCGTCTAAGCCGATTATTTTGACAGATCACGCCCACGGCTGGCTTCGATAGCAAGACGCAGACCATTTAGACGAATAAAGCCTTCGGCGTCTTTTTGATCATAGGCACCAGCATCATCTTCAAAGGTAGCGATTTTTTCATCAAATAATGAATCATCTGACTGACGTCCGACGACACTAACACTACCCTTATACAGCTTCACACGTACCGTACCATTGACATACTCTTGTGACTTGTCAATCAAGGCTTGCAACATCATACGCTCAGGGCTAAACCAGTAGCCGTTATAGATGATCTTGGCATAACGTGGCATCAGCTCATCTTTAAGATGGGCCGCTTCACGGTCCAAGGTCAAAGACTCAATACCGCGGTGCGCTTTTAGCATAATCGTACCTGCTGGCGTCTCATAACAACCCCGTGATTTCATACCAACATAACGGTTTTCGACGATATCTAAACGCCCAATACCATGCTTGCCGCCGATTTCATTGAGTTTAATCATTACTTCATAAGGCTTGAGGCGCTCACCATCGATTGCGACGATATCGCCTTTTTCATATTCAAGCTCTAGATACTCAGCCTCATCAGGGGCGTTTTCTGGGCTTACCGACCAGCGCCACATCTCTTCTTCGGCTTCTGCATACGGATCTTCTAAGATACCGCCTTCATATGAGATATGTAATAAGTTAGCATCCATCGAGTATGGCGACTTTGTCTTTTGATTGGCATAGTCGATTGCGATGTCATGCGCTTCGGCATACTGCATCAAGCTCTCACGGCTTGATAAATCCCACTCACGCCATGGCGCAATGGTAACGACGTCTGGAGAAAGAGCAACAGCGCCCAACTCAAAGCGAACTTGGTCATTACCTTTACCAGTGGCACCATGACTGATGGCATCAGCGCCATGTTCTTTTGCGATCTCAACCAGACGCTTGGCGATGAGTGGGCGCGCAATAGAGGTGCCCAGTAAGTACTCACCTTCATAGATGGCATTGGCACGAAACATAGGGAACACATAGTCACGTGCAAACTCTTCACGCAAGTCTTCAATATGAATGTGCTTGATGCCCATGGCTTCAGCTTTTGCACGTGCAGGCTCGACTTCTTCACCTTGGCCGATGTCAGCAGTGAAAGTGATCACTTCTGCATCATACGTTTCTTGTAACCATTTGGCGATGATAGATGTGTCAAGACCACCAGAGTAAGCCAACACAATTTTATTGATATTTTTTGGATCAAGCTGAGCCATGAATAACTCCCAATATAAGCATGTAGTGTGTAATAAAACACAAATAATGAGTCAAAAGATAGATTGCCTGCTCAGTGTACATCATATTCACAATCGGCAAAAGTGCAACGCTCATACAAAGCGAGGATTTTGGTGAAACTTCCAAGCAAGTATCGAAAAATCCTCTGGCAGAGGATGGATGATTAAGCAGCTTATTGTGACTTATCAGCGCTCAGTTATTTAGTCATGTTGGCAAACCTGTTATGATAGCTCAAACAAATACTGTCATTACCAGCCAGATAAAAAGGTGTACAGTACGCCTAAATATACGCCATTTTCTTTGACTTTCTTATTAGAAGATATACAAACATGACCTCTATGACTGATTCAACCACTGAGTTAACCATTTTGCAGCCAGATGACTGGCACATTCATTTGCGCGATGATAAAGCGCTAGCGACCACTGTCCCACATGCTGCCAATAGCTTTAACCGTGTCATTTGTATGCCCAACTTGGTCCCGCCCGTCAAAAATACGGATGAGGCAATGGCTTATCGTCAGCGCATCTTACAGCATCTGCAGGACAGTGACATCAGTCTTGAGCGCAAAGCTGCTTTTGATCCCCGTATGACGCTATACCTAACCGATCAGACGACAGCAAAAGATATCGAAATCGCTGCCAAATCAGGTGTGGTACAAGCTGTAAAACTATACCCTGCTGGCGCAACCACCAACTCTGCTGATGGCGTGACCGATATAAATGCCTGTGTCGATGTCTTTGAAGCGATGGAAAAGCATGACTTGCCTTTATTACTACATGGAGAAGTGACTCACGATCATGTTGATATTTTTGATCGTGAAAAGCGCTTTTTGGATGAAGTACTCGCACAGATAATTGCCAAGTTTCCCACACTAAAAATCGTCATGGAGCATATCACCACCAGCGATGCTGCGGACTTTGTATTGGCACAAGGCAATCAGATTGCTGCCACCATTACACCGCAGCATCTCATGTTTAACCGCAATCATCTGCTGATAGGTGGTATTAAACCGCATTTTTACTGCCTCCCTATCTTAAAGCGAGAAAAGCACCAAAAAGTACTCTTAGATGTGGCGACCAGTGGCAGCCCCAAATTCTTTTTGGGCACTGATTCAGCGCCACATGCCACCGATAAAAAAGAAAACGCTTGTGGCTGCGCTGGCTGCTATAGTGCAGTCCACGCTCTGCCCTTATATGCTACTGCTTTTGATAGCGTCGGCAAGATTGATAAGCTAGAAGGCTTTGCCAGTCGCTTCGGTGCTCAGTTTTATGGCCTACCCATTAACGAAAGCACGATTACTTTGACGAAAACACCTTTACAAGTCCCTAGCGGTTATCCGTACTTTGATGGCCAAACCCTGACACCACTTATGGCAGGTGACACCTTGCCTTGGTCTCTTAAAATATAAAGTCTCTTAAACTATAATAAACACCTCACCATTCCAATGCTATTTACATGCTGTAGATAGTATTGGGTGTTGGTGCTCTCTTTAGCCCACCGTATGCTCGATAGAAGTGATTTGGACTGCTATGACAACCGAACAACATATGACAAACTCTGACGCCAAACAGTCTGATGACCGCTCTACTGGTCAGAACAACACTGTAACTCAGACGATGAGTCATCACGAAAATAACCCAGAAGTAGACGCATCATCCGCTAAGTCAGTGACAGAGCAGACAGCCCCTATGACGCTCAAAGACCGTTTTCGTAAGTTTATGCCTGTAGTCGTCGATGTGGAGACAGCTGGCTTTAACTCACATACCGACGCTTTATTAGAAATTGCTTGTATTCCTATACTGCTAGACGAACATGGCGTGTTTTATTCAGGTGAGCCTCTCAGTGCTCACATTGAGCCTTTTGAGGGTGCCAACCTAGAGCCAAGCGCCCTTGCTTTTACCGGTATCGATCCAAACAATCCGATGCGCAAAGCCATTGCCGAAGACGAAAAAACAGCACTACGACGTATTTTTAAAGGCCTGAAGGAAGTGCGCCGTAGCGAAGAATGTCGCCAATGTGTCTTGGTCGGCCACAATGCTCATTTTGATTTAGGCTTTTTAAACGCTGCCATATTGCGTACCAACAGCAAAAACCACAACCCTTTCCATCAGTTTTCTGTATTGGATACGGTCACATTATCTGCACTGGCTTTTGGTCAGACGGTTCTTGCCCGCGCTTGTAAGGCCGCGGGACTTGAGTTTGATGGTAATGACGCTCACTCTGCGCTATATGACACTCAAAAGACAGCTGAGCTGTTTTGTCATATCTTGAACAACTACCCAATGTTACCCAATGCTTTACATGACGAGTCAACCAATGTAGAGTTAAATGATAGCAATGCAACTTAAGCCATGATAGCTCTTGTGCCATGATAGCTTTTAAACCAGGATTGTTGATAGCATAGTGTTTTACAAAACAACGTTGGCACTTTGAGTACAGCGCTCGTTTGAATTCTAGTGACTCTCGTCTGCCTTAAAGCAAGGATGTCCTTTAAGTGACTTAAGTTGCTCATACCTTAGATAGCACATGCAATGCATCGTTTAAGGTTACAGGGAGGGACTTTACTATGGATCCACAGCTCAAGTTATGGGGCACTATTTTTGGCTACATGTTACTTGCCTTAACCATTAGTGCTTGTACGTCCTTATGGATACGCCATCATTTAAAGAAAAAAGACCTCCATCCCAAGCGCGCACTGAAAAAAAGATACTTAATTTTAAAAAGACGCAGAAAAAGGCTTGACAGAAAACGCAGACGCCATTAAAATACGCCCACTTCAGCAAAAATGGTGAAAGCAGCTGAAGTGTTGTTACTAGTCCCCATCGTCTAGAGGCCTAGGACACCGCCCTTTCACGGCGGTAACGGGGGTTCGAATCCCCCTGGGGACGCCACTATATGGCGTCACTTATCAGCATTATGTTTATAAAACATTCAGTAAGACTGGTAAGCGTCCTACCAAAAACCCCAACCATAATTATGGTTGGGGTTTTTTTATGTCTTTATTTTTTGATACAGACTTAAGATGGGTGCATTAAGGCTTACTTATGGAGCAGAGCTGACGACATATAGAGCTGATACAGGGCTGCTATACTAATATAGAGTGCGCCAGTTTTATATAAGACTGACTGTCAAAAAAACCAGCAATTAAAGATTACTGGTTTCTATTTTTAGAAAAATGTGATGCTGCATACATTTCATTATAAAATCTATAAAAACTTATCTGATAACACTAGCCACAGTAGCGTTAACACAATCAAAATGCCAAGCACGGTTTGAATCAAAAAGAAAGCTTGATGCTCCCCCACTACTTTACCCAAAGTGACACCCAGTGCACTGTATTTGATTGGCTGAGCATCCATATCGCCTGCATCTTTTTGCTCTTCGTAGTAGCGGTGCAACACTGCTAAAAACTGTTGCCATTCATTGTCTGCCCAATTAAAAGGCTTAAATGGTAACAGCGCTTTTGCCTTAGCGTCTTTTACCATCCAGCGCTCAAGCACTATAGAGCGCAACGACCAACTACTAAAACGCCGCACATCTATCTCAGAGAAGTCTAAGAGCTGCATGTCTTTGTGCCGATCATCCATCAGTAAGGTGTTTTTTAGATTGGTTAACGCTTGTTCTGAGCCTTCTACATACTGAAAAAAATAGCCATTACCATAACAAACAATACCAGTGATGCCCTTCATTTGATTATTTTTGATGGACGTTTCAGCAATATCATTAAGCGTACTAGAGCCTGACATCCCAGTGGAGGTGATACGGCTGATATATACAAGCTGATAGAGAGGCTCGACTCTAGATTCTTTTATATTCGTAATGTCTGACAATTTGCCTCTCCTATGTAAGAAACAAAAACACTTATTTTATAAAAATATAGAAGCAAAGCGTTTTTTGGCGCAAAACAAGCTCTTTATATTATTGATATTATAAGGTTTATTTTTTATTGTATAAAGTTGGTTACATCATAGGCCAATTACGTCAACAAAGCAACTGTTATAGGTTGTCGCTATAGTTTATATGATGCGAGGTGGTAATGAAGAGATAAAACGAAAGATTAATCATGCTCAAGCAGGGCTTATGTCTAAAGCAATTAGAGCAAACAGATAGATAGGAGCTATAACAACAATAACACTAGAATATGTCATTATTTGGAAAGTACAGATCAAAACAAGACAGGCAGCAGTCAAACAAGGAAAACAGTGCAGCTCTCAGCGCTATTGAGACATTAGCTGGCTATTTAACGTCATTTGACAACATGTAGCCATTGTTAACCCACTTAGAGAGTTATGGTTTGAGTTGAGGACGAGACTTTTTTTGAGCAGTCAAGATGGCTTGTAATAAGACAGCATCATCAGGATAGGTCAGCTTGATATTTTGGCGACTACCAGCGACCAAGCGAATGGGCAGATTTAAATGCTCAAAAGCACTGGCTTCATCGGTGATGGCGAGCTCGTGCCTAGCAACATGTGCTAAGACCTGCTGCAACTGCTCAAGTCGGTATACTTGCGGCGTTTGGGCCTGCCACATCCCTTCACGGTCAACAGTATGAGCGATATAACGTGCCGAACCTAAGGCTGGCGTTGATGGTGACTGATTGGGGGAAACAGACCTCTTCAACGTATCAGCGACGGGGACGGCTAAAATAGCGCCATATCGTTCAAGCATCGCCGCCTCAATCACGTGCTCAATATCTTGGGTAGGCACGGCAGGGCGAGCAGCATCATGTATCAATACCAAATCTGAGCCAGCCGCACCGGTATTGACAATTGCGTCGACCCCTGCTTGTACAGACTGCCAACGCTCAGCGCCACCGATGGCATAGGATATTGGCAGCTTAAAACTCAATGTCTGAGCTGTCGTATCATTTGCTGCGATGACCAAAAGGCATTTGTCAATATAAGTGCTAGCGGCTAACCTCGCCACACTGTGCTGTAGCAGCGTCTGCTCTTGTAGTCTTGTATACTGCTTAGCTATAGAGGCACCAAAACGGCTACCACGACCAGCAGCGACGATCATAGCATGTACAGAGGGTTTGGTATTCATGATGTTATATTCGTAGTGTTGCAGGGTATGCTACCCATGGCAATAGAACTTAAAAGAAGGCGTCAAACGCTTAAAAAAGACAAGTAGATAAGCAAAAGCACTAATTGCGGCTGTGCGTCGTAGGTGCCGTTGACACTTGTACAAAGGTCTCATTTGGTTTGATCAAGCCTAGATCCAGTCGTGCATGCTCCTCTACTGCCTCAAGGCCTGTTTTTAGATCTTGCACGTCTGCACGTAATAGGTTGTTGGCTGCTACTTGGTTATCATTGGCGCGCTGCTGCGCTTCAACGTCACTTAGTAATTTGTTATGAGCAAATCGTCCGTTTTCTCCTAACCAATACTGATATTGCAGTCCGAGTAATACTGCAACGGCGAGAGCAAGCAGAACAAATTGGCTGAGATATTTCATAAGATAGCAACATAAATGAAAAAAGCGGTATACGACGATATACCTAAGATAATAACGCTAAAAGCCACTCTCTCAAGCGAGACGAGAGGCTCTAAAACAAATAATGCTAAAACGCACCAAATGATATAGTCACTATATCATTTGGCTCATCTGATGACGACTAATGATAGGTTTTGTTTCTTAACCACGTAGACCGATAAACTCTTCACGGCCACGGTAGCTGGCACGCACTTGCTGCTCGATACGCAGCAGCTGATTATACTTCGCCACACGATCTGAGCGGCAGAGAGAGCCTGTTTTTATTTGACCGGCTGCCGTACCTACGGCTAGATCGGCAATGGTGCTGTCTTCTGTTTCACCTGAGCGATGCGAGATGACAGTGGCATAGCCATTGTTTTTGGCCAAGTAAATGGCGTCTAACGTCTCTGATAACGTGCCAATTTGGTTGAACTTAATCAAAATCGCATTGGCGACTTTTTTGTCAATACCTTCTTGTAAGATGGCCGGGTTGGTCACAAACAAATCATCCCCAACCAACTGTACTTTGTCACCGATTTGCTCAGTCAGATACTTCCAGCCGTCCCAATCTGACTCATCAAGGCCATCTTCAATTGAGATGATGGGATATTGACGTGCCAGCCCAACTAAGTAGTCTGAAAACCCTTGACTATCAAAGGCTTTATTGCCTTCACCCGCCAAGACGTACTGACCGTTTTTATAAAACTCGCTGGCCGCACAATCAAGCGCTAAGTGAATATCATCACCTGGCTTGTAGCCGACTTGCTCAATGGCTTGCATGATGACGGTAATGGCTTCTTCATTACTACGTAAATCTGGCGCAAAGCCGCCCTCATCACCTACTGAAGTACTCAAACCTTGAGATTTAAGCACTGATTTTAGGCTGTGAAACACCTCAGTGCCCGCACGCAAGGCTTCTGAAAAACTGGTAAAGCCGACAGGCTCAATCATAAACTCTTGAATATCTACCGTATTGTCAGCATGTTCGCCACCATTTAAGATATTCATCATGGGTACAGGCATCGTCAAAGACGTTTGATTGCGTAGATTGGCGATATACTGATGTAATGGTAGGCTTTGCGCTTTTGCCGCAGCTTTGGCCACAGCAAGCGATACCGCTAGCATGGCATTGGCACCCAAGCTTTCTTTGTTTTCTGTACCATCAAGCGCAATCATAGCATCATCGATACGCTGCTGCTCAGTGACATCCGTATTCATTAGAGCACTACGAATCTGGCTATTTACGTTGGCGACAGCCTTTCTGACCCCTTTACCCATGTAGCGCTCTTGGTCACCGTCACGCAGCTCTAACGCTTCACGTGAGCCCGTTGACGCCCCGCTCGGTGCTGCTGCACGGCCGATAATGCCATCCGCTAAGGTAACATCAGCTTCAATCGTTGGGTTACCACGTGAGTCTAGTATTTCACGGGCGCGAATGTCTTTAATTTCGGTCGCATTTTTGATTTCTTCAGCATACATAATGTCTATTAATTCCTTTGGTCATGCCAAGTGTGTGGGATAAAAAAGGGACTTAAAACTATAAATCTGTATCATAAAATTATATGTTGCATCATAGCATAAAATTGTTTATATCGCCCATTTTAGCGTCTGAAGCAGCATCTTCTATACAACAAATGAGGTTATAAACGCAGTCACTGACCACTGGTTAAGTTTTGAGTCTCAGCGGTCGGTTTAGATAGGGTATTATCCAACTCAACTGTCGTTTTAAACCGTGTGAGGCGTAAGGCGTTCATCAGTACTGAAATCGAGCTAAGTGCCATCGCCGCCGCTGCAATCATCGGGTTTAAAAAGCCAAAGGCCGCCAGTGGAATCCCCAGCGTATTATAAAGAAAAGCAAAAAATAAGTTTTGTTTGATGTTGCGCAGTGTGGCATTGGCGATTTTTTGTGCAGCATCGATATGCATAAGTGACTCGCCCATCAAGCGAGCGGAGGCGCTATGCTGTGCCACGTCTGTTCCCTCAAACATCGCAAAACTGGCATCCGCAGTGGCCATCGCTGGTGCATCATTGACACCATCACCCGCCATAGCGACCTTATGACCTGCTGTTTGCAATACGGCAATTTGACTGGCTTTGTCACGTGGGCTCATCTGCCCATATGCTTTTTGTATACCAAGCTGACCTGCCACATGGTCGACCACAGACTGCTTATCACCGCTCATTAGGATGACAGTAATACCCGCCTCTTGAAGCGCTGTAATGGCTGCTGGTGTATCAGACTTCAGGTCATCGGCTAGCGCAAAAGCACCCAGTGGCTCGTCATTGATACTCACGGCCACAGTACTGGCAATCTGCCATACTTTTGGCATGAGCTTTGGTAGGGTTAAGCTGGCAAAGTCTGCCGTACCTACTTTGACCGTACCCAGACCTTCAATGTTTGCCTGAATACCAGCGCCTTTTATCACCCTGACCTCACTGACAGGCAGTAGTGACAAACCACGGTCTGTTGCTGCATTGATCAAGGCTGTGGCCAGTGGATGACTGGCATGCACCTCGACACTAGCGCCAATTTGCAGTACGTCATCGGCTGCAAGCGACTTGTCCACCATCACTTCATCTACGATGGCCGGCTTACCTATGGTCAGCGTGCCGGTCTTATCGAGTACGACGGTATCGATATCACCTGCTGCTTCTAGGCTCTGAGCATCCTTAAACCAAACGCCATGACGTGCCGCCACACCCATACCAGCCATGATGGCCGCTGGCGTCGCCAAGCCCAAGGCGCAAGGACAAGCAATCACCAGTACCGATACCGAATGCATCAAGGCGGTGCTTACTGTACCTGTGACCCACCATGTCACTATAAAGGTGATGATGGCGATGGCAACGACCACAGGGACAAATACCGCTGTTACCCGATCTGCAAGGCGTGCCAGATTTGATCTTGAGCCTTGGGCGTCACTCAGTGCTTGTACCATATCACCCAGCTTGGTGTCACTGCCTTTGGCTTGAACACGATAGAGCAAGCTGCCGTTTTCGACCAAAGCACCGGCCAAGAGCTCATCGCCCTGCTCTTTTTTGAGTGGTACTGACTCCCCCGTTAAATGGCTCTCGACACACCAGCCACTGCCCTCGATGACGACACCATCTGTCGCCACCCGGCTGCCCTGCTTGGCACGTAAAACATCCCCGACTTGGACGTCTTTGAGCGCCACACTATGAAAATCACCATTTGGCTGCTGTTGTTCGACTTGATCTGGGGTCAATGATAATAAAAGATCGATGCTGTTTAGGCTGTGCTTTTTGGTACGCTCTTCGAGATACTTACCGGTACGTACAAAGGCAATGACCATCACCCCTGCCTCAAAATACACCCCAGGGCCATCGTGAGTCATGCCTTGAAACAGACTCGCTAAACCAGCATCTCCATGCGTCAGCCACAGATACGTTGAGTAGGCCCAAATCGTGACGGTGCCGATGACCACCAGCACATCCATATTGGCCAAGCCGCCTTTGATTGACGCCCAAGCGCTCTTATAAAACGGCAGTGCCAGACCAAACTGCACAATGGTCGCAAGGATAAACTGAATCCAAACGGGCGGCATCCACGCCATGCCCTGACCGATGAGCATACCTGCCATGCCTACCAAAAATGGCAACAAACAGATCCATAGCCCAATCAAGCGCCACGGATACTCAGTAGCGGTGTCGGCATCGGTTTGGGCAAACAAGCTGTCACCTGCCTGTAGGTTGGCGACAAAGCCAGTCTTATTGACCCATTCGATGATTTCTTCGGTACTGGCCTGCGCCGGATCATAATCGACGTTGGCCGTCTCACCTGCAAAGTTGACATTAACCTGATGAATGGCTGTTTTTTTGTTCAGTACTTTTTCTATTCGTGATGCACAGGCCTGACACGTCATCCCATCCACTGCCAGTTGCAAGTGGGCAAGCTGCGGCGCAAGCTGGGTATCTGACTGAACCTCAGTCTCGACATCATAAGCGGATCGATCGGAGGCGGTATTGGTAGAATCACTCATAAATAAGACTCATTATGATGGTATGTAGGCTAAAACAGCGCTATCGTAAGCTTTATTATACAATAAAGTATATTAATACTCACTGGTATATGGTTGTGATAGGTTTTAATTCAAGTCAAGTCACTATAGTTGAGACGCTATATGGTGTCATCAGTATAGAAATTAGGGTGTGCTCTCAATCTGAACGACAATACTTAATTAAGGACAAGCCTTAATATCAATAAAATAAAAAACCAGCTGCCGAAATTGACAGCTGGTTTTAATATTAAAACAGGCGTTATGAGTTAGCGACGGTTGCATCAAATCCAGCGTCTTCAATAGCAGCTGCAATAGCTTCGGCACTGGTTTTGCTGTCATCAAAAGTGACTGTTGCTAGATTGTCTGTCAGATCGACAGTAATAATATCTATACCGTCGATATCGCCTGTTGCCGTATGGACGCTTGCCACGCAGCCTTCACAGGTCATACCATCGATGTTAATAATACGAGTTTGACTTGCCATAATAGGCTCCTTTGTTGTGAGTGATTTGTGATGTTTTATACGCTCTAAAACCGTAAAGCGCTATACCATTACTCTGGGTTTTGGGGCGCGTCGATAGGAAACGGCTGGGTCACATAGTCGACCATGCTGATCGCCGCTGTTAGCGCATGAATACTGGTATCGGTGTCATCATAACGCACAGTGGCCATCTTACTTGCAGCATCAAGGTCTATCGCCGTCACGCCTGTGATATTTTTTAGCGCAGTCATAACACTGTCTAACCCTTCAGCATCATCGATATTTTCGATGCTCACTTGTGCTGTCTGAATTGCCATCGTTCTATCCCTTTTTTATTTGCCCTTTTTTATTGATTTGATTAATGAGTGTCTAGGGCTGCAAAACCTTTGACCAAATCATCAATCTGC
Source organism: Psychrobacter coccoides (assembly GCF_017498085.1). Classification (GTDB taxonomy): domain Bacteria; phylum Pseudomonadota; class Gammaproteobacteria; order Pseudomonadales; family Moraxellaceae; genus Psychrobacter; species Psychrobacter coccoides. Next base: position 241,155 of record NZ_JAGBKM010000001.1, on the reverse strand, counting down.
TTTAACTGCTGCAAAAACGGCTCTAACTGACTCATACGTAGCGCACAGGGCCCATCACACTTGGCAGCCTCTGGATTTGGATGCGCCTCCAAAAACAGCCCAGCCAGTCCAGTCGCCATGCCGGCACGGGCGAGAGTGGTAATCTGCTCACGGCGACCGCCAGCACTATCGCTGCGTGCGCCTGGCTGCTGCAAGCTATGCGTCACATCAAAAAACACGGGCACATTCATCTGCTTCATGGTATCAAAGCCCAGCATATCTACGACCAAGTTGTTGTAGCCAAAAGCACTACCACGCTCACACAAAATCAGCTTATCGTTACCTGCCTCAAGGCATTTATTAAGGATATGACGCATCTCATGGGGCGCTAAAAACTGGGCTTTTTTGATATTGATGATGGCACCTGTCTTAGCCATCGCCTGCACTAAGTCTGTCTGACGTGACAAAAAAGCCGGCAGTTGAATAATATCAGCCACCTCGCTCACAGGCTCAGCTTGATAGGGCTCGTGTACATCAGTGATGATGGGCACATCATACTTTTCTTTGACTTGCCCGAGCCAATCTACACCTTGCTCAAGCCCTGGCCCACGGAAGGAATGCAAGCTTGAACGGTTGGCCTTATCAAAGCTGGCTTTAAACACATAGCCGATGCCTAAGCGCTGGCAGATATCGATATATTGCTCAGCGATCTCAAATGCCAACTCCTTTGACTCCAAGACATTCATCCCGCCGAACAGTACAAACGGTTGGTCATTGCCGATATGGATGTCTCTGTGGTCAGGCGTGCTAAGCTGAATATGCGATTGAGCGGTTGGCAAGTTGTCCATAAAAAGGCGTTCCTCTGTTATTGTTATCAATACACGATATTGTAACCGATACGCTCACAAATAAAAGTGTACAAGCGTAATTAGCTGTCATCATAAGTAACCGTTCACAGACCCTGCCCTCTTCAAAAACCTAAAGTCAGCCATGAAAAGCAAAAAAGACCAATCCGAAGATCAGTCTTTTTTGTCATGACACGTTAAGAAATAATTAGCTTAATACTGTACTAAAAAACCCTATCCTTTATCGTTATAAATCTTTGCCGCTTTCACAAAGCTATTAAACAACGGGTGACCACCACGTGGCGAGCTCGTAAACTCAGGATGGAACTGCACGGCGATAAACCAAGGATGATCGGCAATCTCAACCGACTCTACCAGATGCTGCTTGGCAGAATAGCCAGAGATGCTCATACCTGCTTGCTCTAATGGCTCGATATAGCGGTTGTTCATCTCGTAACGGTGACGATGACGCTCAGTAATGGTGTTTGAGCCATAGATTTGGCTCAGCTTGCTACCAGCCACCAGCTCAGCCTGCTGGGCACCTAAACGCATGGTGCCACCAAGATCTGAGTCATCGCTGCGAATCTGCAGCTCACCACGCTCATCCAACCACTCAATGATCAAACCAATGATTGGCTCTGCGCTCTTTTTGTCAAACTCAGAAGAGTTGGCGTCGATGCCCAGTACATTACGGGCGTACTCAATCACCGCCAGCTGCATACCAAGGCAGATACCCAAATAAGGCACCTTGTTTTCACGAGCATACGTAATGGCTTTAATCTTGCCTAGTGTGCCACGCTCACCAAAACCACCCGGTACTAAAATAGCGTCTGCCTGCTGTAGCTGTGCAAACAACGCATCATCTTCTTCTAAAAGCTCAGCATCGACGTAGTCAATCTTGACGTCTGTCTTATGCGTGATACCAGCGTGCAACAAGGCTTCGTTGATAGACTTATAAGCATCAGGTAGTTCAACGTATTTGCCGACCATGGCGACTGTGACGATCGCTTCAGGGTTGAGCTGCGCTTCGACGACCTTGTCCCAATCGCTCAAGTCCGCTTCTGGTAAGTCCAAACCAAAGCGCTCACAGATCAAGTCATCTAGGTCTTGCTCGTGTAGGGTGCGTGGTATCTGGTAGATGCTCTGGGCGTCTTCACACATGATGACCGCACGCTCTTCGACATTGGTAAATAGCGCAATCTTGCGACGATTGTCAGGAGAGATCTTATGCTCAGAGCGCAAGATCAAAATATCAGGCTGCAGGCCGATAGAGCGCAGCTCTTTGACTGAATGCTGAGTGGGCTTAGTCTTGGTCTCGCCAGCACTGGTGATATAAGGCACGAGCGTCAAGTGCATCAGCATCGCTCTGTTGCGACCCAGCTCCACCTGCATCTGACGTACGGCTTCCATAAATGGCAGTGACTCGATGTCACCGACGGTACCGCCAATCTCGATGATCGCCACGTCATGACCCTCGCCACTGGCCAGAATCTTACTTTTGATCTCATCGGTGATATGCGGGATGACCTGTACAGTACCGCCCAGATACTCACCACGGCGCTCTTTATTCAGTACGTTTTGATAGATGCGACCACTGGTGAAGTTGTTGCTCTTGCTCATCTTAGAATGACGCAAAAAACGCTCATAATAACCCAAATCTAAGTCCGTCTCTGCGCCATCATCAGTGACAAACACCTCGCCATGCTGAAAGGGACTCATGGTACCCGGATCGACGTTGATGTAGGGGTCCATCTTGGTCATGGTGACGCTGACACCACGGGCTTCAAGTATCGCAGCAAGTGAGGCTGCGGTGATACCTTTTCCTAGTGAGGACACTACCCCACCGGTCACAAATATAAACTTGGTCATAGTACTCTGTCGGTAATTGGTAAAAGAGGATTTTACTAAAAATACGTGACGAAATATAGGGCAAAAACCAAAACAGTTGCTTTTTGCTCTGCAATAAAAAAACCCACCCCGAAGGATGAGTTTTTTAGATCAGATTCTAATGGTTAGATTAGAATTTGTATTCGATACCACCGCCGATGCCAAAGCCATCATATTCTGTTTTAACCGTACCATCATCATACTCAGTATTTAGATAAGCACCATAAACGTGACCGGTCGTTGCTGCGTTGATAGCATATTTGCCACCTACAACACCACGTAAAGCATCACCATCACCATCACCACCAAAATTACTAACCACATCAGCTTGAGCATAAGCAGTCCAAGGAGTGGCTGTCGCCATCTCGCCACTGATAGTGAATGTATTTTCATTGTCGTCTGTATTCATATCTGTATTTTGATACAAAGCGCCAACTAAAACCTGTGGGTTGATTTGATAGTTACCACTGACACGAATTGCTTTTTTGAATTCGTTTACTACATCACCTGATGATTGAATATAGCTAACACCAGCATTCATAGGACCCATTGCATACGTACCAGCAACACCAGCAATATTTTCTTCATCTACGAAGTTGTCTTCGTCCATGCCATACATAGCCATAAACTGCATGCCATTGTAGTCAGGTGAGAAGTAAGCAAAAGAGTTGTTAACACGTGGAGCATCAAAGCTAGTAAGTACCGCATCGCCGCCTAGTACGCCACCTTGAGTAACGTTCGCAAAGTTAACGTAGTCATCAATAGCTGTTAAGCGACCAGCAAGCACCTTACCATACTGGGCATTTTGTAGACCAAGGTAGGTATCACGTGAATAGAACTGATCGGTGTCTGCATCAACATCGATACCATACTCTAGTTGATAGAGTAGATCAGTGTTGCTAGTCAATGCTTCAGAACCTTTCAGACCAATGCGAGAAGCATTAGAGTTCAGTGAAGTACGTTCATCTGCATTAATTTCAGCACTACCACCAGGGCCAGAAACATCGACATCAGCTTCTACAAGGTCAAGAGTTAAGAAAGCTTTACCATAAACGGTAGGAGCGGCTTGGGCTGCAGATACAGATAGAGCAGCAACTGCTGTAGCTAAAAGTAGTTTTTTCATGGGGGTATCTCCACTTTACAATTTTAGTAATGAGCGAGCTATTATTAGCTGTTGCCCAATTGGTATCGTCACAAATCCTCAAAGATCTAATGTGTAACTGGCTACCGAGATTAGTCAGAAACAAGTGTGGCGAAGTTCTATTACCGTAAGATGAAAAAAACCATGACTTACATAACTGGGACTACTGATGTAACCATCATGTAAACGTAGGTCTTTAACGCTCTAGCATGTAACATCCGTTACCAAACTCATACTTCGGCTATAATCATAACAACTTTGACATAATTTGCAACATATTTTTTTTATTTCTTTGCAGCCCGCTTAATATCTACCGAACACAGCGTTAAGACTCAGTGAGGATATAGCAACATTCGGCGAACTGCCATAAAAAACACCGCTACCCGCCATTGCAGATAGAGGTGTTACTGATAAAGGGATAATCTGAAAACTAGCACTTTAAGCCAGTGATGACTCATCACTGATTCATCACTGACTTTCTAGCTGGGCTTAATTCTGCCTTACTTCATCTCGTTTATTAAGCTCTGCAAGGCAGCTGTGCTTTTAGATCTAAGCGGGCCTGATGCAATAAAGGCTCAGTGTAGCCACTTGGCTGCTCACGTCCTTTAAATACCAAGTCACAGGCGGCTTTGAATGCATGAGAGTTATCAAAGTCGGTAGACATCGGCTGATAGCTTGGATCGCCAGCGTTTTGCTCATCGACGACCTTTGCCATACGCTTCATCGTGTCCATCACTTGCTGCTCGCTGACCACATCATGATGTAGCCAATTGGTGATGTGCTGACTGGAGATACGCAGTGTCGCACGGTCTTCCATCAGGCCGACGTCATTGATATCAGGTACTTTTGAGCAGCCGACGCCTTGGTTTACCCAGCGTACGACATAGCCCAAGATGCCCTGAGCGTTGTTATCCAACTCTTGCTGCTTCTCTTCTTCGCTCCAGTTGGTGTCCTTGGCCAGTGGAATGGTCAAGATGTCATCAAGGCTGGCACGCTCACGTGACTTTAGCTCATCTTGGACATCAGCCACGCTCACCTCATGATAGTGCAGGCTGTGCAAGGTAGCGCCTGTTGGTGAGGGTACCCATGCGGTATTGGCCCCTGCTTGTGGATGCGCCGCCTTGGTATCCATCATCTCTTTCATCTCATCAGGCTTGGCCCACATGCCTTTACCAATCTGAGCATGGCCTTGTAGCCCTGTCTCTAGGCCAATATCGACGTTCCACTGCTCATAAGCGGGCTGCCACGCTTGCGACTTCATCTCGCCTTTTGGTACAAAGGCACCTGCATTCATACTGGTATGCATCTCGTCACCAGTACGGTCTAAGAAGCCGGTATTAATAAAGATAACCCGCTCTTTGGCTTGGCGAATGGCTTCTTTTAGATTGACCGTCATGCGGCGCTCTTCGTCCATGATGCCGATTTTTAGCGTATGACGCTCAAGGCCGAGTAGGTCTTCTGAGGCGTTAAATAAATCATTGGCCATCTTGACTTCTTCTGGGCCATGCATTTTTGGCTTGACGATATACATAGAGCCTTTGCGTGAGTTTGACAGCTCAGTCTTGCCTTTTAGATCATTGAGCGACAGTAGCGGCGTGATCAAACCATCCATTAAGCCTTCAAAGATTTCTTCTTGACCGTCACCCAAGTCGACCAAGATAGCAGGGTTTTGCATCAGATGACCGACGTTGCGGATCAATAGTAGCGAACGCCCTGGTAGTACCAGCTTGCCACCGTCTGGCGTGGTGTATTCACGATCTGGATTTAGTTTACGGGTACGGGTTTTGCCGCCCTTCTCAAAAGTCTCTTCTAGATCGCCATTCATGAGGCCAAACCAGTTACGGTACACTTCGACTTTTTCTTCTGCATCGACAGCAGCGATAGAGTCTTCACAGTCTTGAATGGCAGTAATCGCTGACTCCAACAAGACGTCTTTGATACCAGCAGGATCATCTTTGCCTACAGGATGGCTGCTATCGATTTGAATCTCAGCATGCAGGTTGTTGTTTTTTAGCAAGATACCTGTTGGGCTGTCTGCATCGCCGACAAAGCCGACAAACTTGGCAGGGTCTTGTAGCGACGTGCTGCTCTCCCCTTGTACCACCTCAAGAGCGCCATCAACGACTTGAAAGCCAGTGGCGTCATTGTATGATCCTGAAGCCAAGGCAAAATGCTCGTCTAGGAAGTTTTTGGCATAAGCGACGACCGCTGCTCCGCGGGTGGGGTTGTATTGACGAGTGACCTCTTGGCCGTTTTCTTCACTGATGACATCTGTGCCATATAATGCATCATATAAGCTACCCCAACGGGCGTTGGTGGCGTTTAGTGCATAGCGAGCGTTACGTACGGGTACGACCAGCTGCGGCCCTGCGATATGAGCAATCTCGTCATCGACGTTTTCGGTGCTGACTTTGAAGTCATCGCCTTCTGGCAATAGATAACCAATCTCTTGTAAAAAAGACTTATAGGCTGGATAGTCAATCTCGCCGTCTTTGGCAGGGTTGTCTAGATGCCACTGGTCGATCTGCTGTTGAATCTTGGTACGGGTGGCCAGTAGTGCCTTATTACGTGGTGTAAAGTCCTTAACGACCTGTTCAAAACCTGACCAATAACGATCTGAATCAACACCAACTTTAGGTAGCACTTCATTTTCAATAAAGTCATACAGCTGTTGGTCAATTGCAAGAATGCCTTTTTGGATACGATTGGCGTGAGAAGCCTGGCTCATAGTGGTGTCCTTATCTGTTGGTGAGGGTGATTAATACGGGTTTACTACCATACTGCTTAAATAAACAGACGCTTAACGCTAAGTAGTCACTCCATGTTTGAATACGGCACTAAGCGCCTGTGATAACGCAAACTATAGACTGCCATGAGAGCGCCATTTTTATAGTGATTGCCTAGCGCTTTTTGCTGTGACTGCTACTCACTAGCATAAAACCATAGGTAATTATTTGGCAAGCTGTCACTGTCAGTCTATATATAGGCATTATCTGTATTGTTATATTTTGAGACATCTGTGGCCGTTGATATACTACTCATAGGTCAGTGCTGATTGATGAGTCGTGTCGTATTGGGCCGACCGGCTTTGCTCGGTCAAATGTCTTAATTCGAAATATCATCCTACTATCAAATAATGAAATAAACAAGAAAACATCATTTAGTTAAAAAATGTTGGGGCTGTTTATTAATGATACTCTATGCAAGGTATGCCTTGGCGGTTGTATTGTCCATAATATCATTGGATGATGACAAGCCAGTTTAGAACCGTCAGTCATCAAGATAAGGCCAATCCATAGCTAATGGTTATCTATAATACGGCCATGGCTCATATCGTCGAGACTAAATAGCATCGATACACTGCAACATAGCATTTTTATACACCCATCACACTAAGTAATATTATGACTACATCCCAATCCAATCTCTCAGAGTTTAGTGCAGCTGCTGCGACAGAAGACAGCGCTGATATCAATCAACTGCGTAAACCGCTAAAGGTAGACTTGTCTGCTGTCTATGACTTTTTGGGCAGTCGCACGTCTCAATCTTGGGTCGATGCTGCCATAGCGGATCTACCTACCATCATTCAGGATCATGCCAACTGTGAAAAAAAAGCCGCCGGTACTGCGATGAATCTTATGTTTCGCTATGAGTTCTCGTATGATTTGCAGCGTAAATTGGCGCAGCTGATCCGTGAAGAGATGCTGCATTACGAGCAAGTACTGGGCATCATGCACGAACGTGGACAGGCATGGCAATATCTTAGCGCTGGCCGTTATGCCAAGGGTATGCTCAAACATAAGCGTACTTATGAGCCTGCTGCTATGATAGATGTGCTGATTATCGGAGCCTTTATCGAGGCTCGTTCGTGCGAACGCTTTGCCGCATTGGCAGCGGTCATCGATGATGAGCGGTTGGCGAGATACTATCGCTATTTACTCAAATCAGAAAGCAGACATTTTGAAGACTATCTGGCACTCGCTCAGTCATTGTCTGAAGAAAACATCGATGAACGGGTGGCGTTTTTTAAGACGGTAGAGGCGGATCTTATCTCCAGTCCAGATAATGAGCTGCGTTTTCATAGCGGCACACCTGCTTAGGAGGTATAGTCGGAGTACTTTTAAACCACTACGGTGTTACCCGCCCTAGATGTACTCCGTGTACTATCTGCAGTCGGTCGCCTTGTAGCGATTTTAAAACTCCTTGACTATAGATAAGGTCAGAGCTCTGTACCAATGACAGTCAATAAAGACTGAGGTTCTGAGTTATACTCAAATAAAAAAGCGTTTACCGATCAAGTAATGATGCTCGGTAAACGCTTTTTTTTCAATGATGTCCTGCATACCGCATACATCATTGTCGGTAGTGTTGATCATCAGCACTGATAGACAGTCAGGGTCAGTCTTTGCTTTCCGTGAGCGTGCTGTCGTACTCTTTGCCGCCTTTAGCGACGTTATGTGGGTCATGATCAGGGGTCTGTTGCTCAGCAGCGGCAGGATTGACTTTTTGTAGGGCATCATCAGGCACGATGCCATCATTATCGTCTGCATCCTGTAACTGATAATCTTGCGTCAGGGGTTTGTCCTTTGAGGTACTCATTTGCACTCCTTATAAGGTAGGTATGCTCACCGTCCTGATAAATGGCACTGTGATTACAAATGCCGCTTATTCTATAGCGAGTCTTTTTCGTCAGGATTTAGGACGCGTTTTTGAGCATTATCAACGTTTGCATAGCGATTGCTGTCTGTTACCTGCGCATCACCTACTGTATGTGGGGCTAAAGTATCTTCATTAACGCCACCATCAAAGGCCTGACCTTCTTGATCACGGCGATCTGGTTGACGTGCAGGATTGTCCATATCATTGACATGCTCCGAATCTACTATCCCCTTTTCGAACGTGTCTGTCCCTTTATTTACAGTCGTGTTGTCTTCGATCTTATCGTGTTTGTCTTCATCAGCGATGCGTGTCTTAGTCAAGGCTGGATCCTTGGTTTTCATTATCATATCCTTATATCAATATTAGTAATTTTTATCTGGCCGTCGTCATTTCTTAGTACGATTTATGTGCCATATCAATCATATTGAGACGGTGCGATCTACATTTAAGATAAGTGTCCCAACAGCACATCAATACTTTTAGATTGAGTCAATGCTACTACAGCTTTTTTACCACACCATAAATTGATAGCGATATAAATCAGCGAGATTTTTAGAAACTACTCGTTGTCTGTCTTACCCAATTTACGGGCATCCAAGTCAGCGACATTTTTGCCACCTGCTGGCAGATTTTCTTCTTTTCTAGGATCTACATATATCTCATCTGTCTCTTGCGACGCTTGCTGCGGGCCGTCTATCTCTGGCTCGTACTTACGTCCTGCATAGCTGTCTTCTGGGTTAAGCGGACGAGATGCAGCTGGGTCATCGACGAGTACTTTTTCTTCATTATCTATGTGCTTATTGTCTGTCATGGCATATCCCTCGCTTTCGCATAATATTCGGTTCACATACTATGTTGATAGTATTTACAAAATTTTTGAATAAAAAGTTATTTATCTGTACGCAAGTCGTCATCAATAAAAGGGGTTTTTTCGTCTTCACTCAACGCTTCAGGCGTTTTGACCTGTTTGTCTTCTGTCACCATATTGTTATTTAAATTCTTTTCGATTTGCTCGCTATCTGCATGTTCGGCTGCTTTTTTGATATCTGAAACGTCTTTGTCGTTATTGTTGTCGTTATTATTTGTGGCATTACTCATCACTCTACTCCTATTGGGTCTATTTTTATTAGTCCTGTTTTTATTGGTTCTGTCTGTCCTTTGTATTGGGGCCGTGTAATGTCTGTGTAATGATGATATGACGTGCTTTTTTATTTATCACAGATGACTTTATTATAATGAGATGCTGCACGCCTTAACCAGTGTACGGCAGTATCAATATGTGAATAAATGTGAGGAGAAAACAAGGTTTGTAACTGCAGCGTATCGTGGGTCTCCATGTCAAGCATAAAAACCCAGTCGACAATATGCGTTGTAAAATTGGATATAAAAAGAGTTGATATAAAGCGTTCAGGCGGCTCTAGCTGGTTTCTCCCACATGGTTGATGGTTTTTAGCAAGTGCTCTTGAGCGATATGTATAGGCTCATTGGGTTTAGGCTGGACTTGCGTCCATGCACCCGTACCATCTAGGGTCCAAGCCTGCATATTGTCCTTTAGATAGTTTTGTAGACCGTCTTTATAAATCTGAGCAAACAGTTTTTTATTTTCGATCGGAAATGCCACTTCGACACGGTGAAATAGATTGCGATCCATCCAATCGGCGCTACCACAATACATGCGCTCATCGCCGTTATTATAAAAATAATAGACACGAGTGTGCTCCAAAAAGCGTCCCACTACAGAGCGAACCGTGATGTTTTCAGACAGTCCTTTGACTTGGGGACGCAGACAACAGATAGAACGCAATATCAGCTCAATCTTTACCCCTGCTTGTGACGCATCATAGAGCTTGGCAATCAATCGACGCTCGGTCAAAGCATTTACTTTGACGATGATATGAGCACGCTTGCCAGCCTTGGCATGAGCGATCTCAGCATCGATAAAGCGCATCAGTTTGTCATGCAACGTAAAAGGCGCATGCAGTAGCTTTTTGAGATTGGCGGGCTTGCCCATTCCGGTCAGCTCTTGAAATATTTTATGGACATCCTCTGAGATATCATAGTCAGCGGTAAACAAACCATAGTCCGTATAGACTTTGGCATTACCTGCATGATAGTTGCCTGTCCCTAAGTGCACGTAGCGGCGGATACGGTCCTCCTCACGGCGCACGATAAGCATCAGTTTTGCATGGGTCTTATAACCGACGATACCATAGACGACGACCGCTCCAGCCTCTTGCAGATAGTTGGCGACAGCGATATTGGACGCCTCGTCAAAACGAGCACGCAGCTCGATGACAGCGGTGACCTCTTTACCATTACGAGCGGCAGCGGCCAGCGCTTGAACAATCTCTGAGTTGGTCCCAGAGCGATATAAGGTCTGCTTAATCGCCAGTACCTTGGGATCACTGGCAGCTTGACGCAATAGATTGACCACGGGTGAAAACGCATGAAAAGGATGGTGTACCAATACATCAGACTTGCGCATAGCACCAAACATACTGGTCGATCGATCTAGCTTGTCAAACTCACGGCGAAAGGGTTTGGGTACGATGTGGGTGAAGGGCTCATAACGCAGTCCTGGAATGTTAAAGTCAAACAGCAGGCGTGTTAAGTTCACAGGCCCATTGACTCGGTATAGCTGCTCATGGTGCAGCTCAAACTCATTAAGCAGGTAATCGCTGATGGGCGCAGGACAGTCGGTGGTGACCTCGAGGCGTACTTTATCACCGAAGCGGCGGTTTTCGAGCTCACCTTCTAAGGCTTTGGCAATGTCGTCGACATCATCTGCTAAGTCCAAATCTGCATTGCGTGTCAGTCTAAACTGGTGGCAACCTGTGACACTCATACCCGGAAACAGCTCGCCGATGTGCTCATGAATCACTGCTGATAGCATGACGTGGTGCTCTTTGCCCCCTGTCAGCTCATCTGGCAGACGTATGACACGTGGTAGGCTACGGGGTGCAGGGACAATAGCGAGATTGATATCTCGACCAAAGGCGTCTTTGCCCTCCAAAGTGGCGATGAAATTTAGGCTCTTATTGACCAGCCGTGGAAATGGATGCGCAGGATCGATACTGATCGGTGTCAACACAGGCGACACTTGCTCAGTGAAGTAGCGCTTCATCCATGCAGACTGCTCACTATTGAGCTCATCACGCTTTAGGTAGCGGATGTCTTGCTCGGCCAGAGCGGGTAACAAGGCGTCATTGAGTATGCGATACTGCTCATCGATAGCGTCATGGGCGACCAAGGATATCTCTTTGAGCACTTCACTGGGGCGCATGCCTTGAGGCGTGTTGCTGACATCGCCATGATTGAGCTTTTGTATGAGACCTGCCACACGAATCTCAAAAAACTCGTCCATATTGGATGAAAATATAATCAGAAAGAACAGGCGCTCAAGCAGTGGATGATGCGGACTGGCGGCTTGTGCCAATACACGTAAATTGAACTGCAATAAAGACAAGTCACGGTTGATAAAGCTGCTCGGTGAGTAGCTGCCATCTTCAGAGCGCTGCCAAGACACTTGTGTTTGGCTGTGACTGGCTATGATGTTTGCTAAATGATTGAGACTGTCCGGTGTCTGAGTTTGCTGAGTACGGTCATCTTGGGTGTTGCTCTTATTGCTTTGACTGTCGCTATTTTGACTTTTTTTTGCCTGTGCCATACCATCGCTCCCTATTTATTATCATGTGCCGCACACCCCCGCTAATCCGCCAGTGGTGAGCGACATATAGTTATCCTTATATTACCGCAACTGTATGGCGCTGCAACTATATAATGACGCTCCTTATATGGTAAATCCCTTTGAATCATCTTATCACCGGCCTATCAGCCTCTTGTTATGGTAACGCAGCACTGTTCATGCGCTTTTTAACAATGCGCTGCTTGTTGCGCAGGCGTCTGTCGTTTTGGTTGTCTTGATAGTACTTGGGGTTGGTCAACATACTGATTAATAACGCCGATTCATCCCGATTCAGCTTGGCGGCAGACTTATGAAAATAATGCTGAGCGGCTGCCTCAATGCCATATATGCCCTTGCCAAACTCGGCCACATTGAGATACGCCGTCAAGATACGCTGTTTGTCCCACAGGGTTTCAATCATCACCGTGATAATGGCTTCCTCGCCTTTACGAATATAAGAGCGGTGCGAGGTCAAAAATAAGTTTTTGGCCAGCTGCTGGGTAATGGTCGACCCGCCAGCAGACATCTTGCCCGTTGCTTCGTTTTTTTTGCGAGCCACCTCGATGCCTTCAAGATCAAAGCCGTTATGCTGACTAAACTTGGCATCTTCACTGGCAATCGCAGCTTGTTTGGCAGATTTGGCGATGGCATCGTACTCCGCCCAAGTCTGGGTTACTGTGCCGCCTGTGAGACGATGGGTCAACATAAACATGCTATTATTAATCGGCTGCGTTTTCCAAATCAGCAGCAAGCCTGCGACCAATACATGAAAAACCACCACCAACAGCATAAACGCCAATAAAAACCGTTTGATAAATTTGCCAAAGCTTGTCATGGGTGTGATATCCAAGGGGTTAAGAAGAGAGTGAGATAAAGTAGATAGGACGACTACAAAACTAGATGACTATAAAACTAGATGACTATAAATAAGTTAAGTTAAATAACGGACGCTTAACTTAATATTGACTGTCGTAGGCTATGGCTTTAGCCCAGTATATATTCAGATAGATAAATTGAAAATGGGTAATTTAAGTGGATACTTATAAACCGCACGTCATCTTACCTAATCTCACAATCGCTGTCATTATTTCTCCGTCTTCTTTATCATGTATCCAAGTCGTACCTATAACGTCATACCTATATAGGTATATTTAATCAAATTACCAAGAAAAAACAGTTTTTAACTAGGGCGTATCTTCATTTTAAAAATGGTCATAAAAATGAGATAAATTGCTGTCAGACAAGGAAAATAACGCAGATAATATCGGGATATTAATCAGTTATTTGACGCAGTATGACAAAATTTAGCCATTTATTTCTAGCCCATTTAGATATCATCATTTGAATTAAAGACACGCCCTAGCATTAGGCTAAGAGAATGAAAATGCAAAACGACAATAATATAACAGCATTGCGGGCAGAGATAATAAATGCAAAGCCAAGCCTTAATACGCCTGACAATAGCACTAAATGGTGGTTGCTTGGCACCTCCAACTGTCACCTGTGTGAGCTAGCAGAGCAGCTACTGACACGCTTCGGTGCCGTGTACCCTATTGAGTATCAGTTGGTCGATATTGCTGACTTTGATGAAGCTTTGATGATGAAATTTGCCACGACCATCCCTGTACTCTTGACGCCATCAAAGCGCCTAGATTATCCATTTTCGGTTATGGACTTGCAGCAGTTGCTAGCGGCATCATAAAACCCTAAGAGCGAGAAACGCATGAAAGACTTAAAAAAAATCACTGAGATTGAAGATTTGCGCTGTGTGGCCGAGCGTAAAGTGCCGCGTATGTTTTATGACTATGTCGATTCAGGCTCATGGACACAGACTACCTACCGTAGCAACGAGACCGACTTTGACCGTATCAAGCTGCGTCAGCGGGTATTGGTAGATATGGATAACCGCAGCCTTGCCACGCAGATGATTGGCGAACAAATCAAAATGCCAGTCGCCATCGCTCCGACAGGCTTTACTGGTATGATGTGGGCAGACGGGGAGATTCATGCGGCACGGGCAGCAGAAAAGTTCGGTGTGCCGTTTTCGCTCTCGACCATGAGTATTTGCTCCATTGAAGATGTGGCGAGCCATACCAGTGCGCCATTTTGGTTTCAGCTGTATGTGATGCGTGATCAGGAATTTATGGCAAACCTGATACGCCGTGCCAAAGACGCCAACTGTTCAGCGCTTATCCTGACTGCTGATTTGCAGGTGCTCGGCCAGCGTCATAAAGACATCAAAAACGGTCTTTCAGCGCCGCCAAAGCCCACGCTTGCCAATATTTTGAATCTGATGACCAAGCCTCAATGGTGCATGAATATGCTCGGCACCAAAAGACGCACCTTTGGTAATATCGTCGGTCATGCCAAAAACGTTGCTGATATGTCGTCGCTGTCGGCATGGACAGCAGAACAATTTGATCCAAGGCTGAGCTGGGATGATGTGGCACGTATCAAAGACGCTTGGGGCGGCAAGCTCATCATTAAAGGCATTATGGAGCCAGAAGATGCGATACTGGCGGCTCGTAGCGGTGCTGATGCGCTGGTGGTGTCAAACCATGGTGGTCGGCAGTTGGACGGTGCGCCCTCTTCCATCGCCGCTTTGAGTGACATCGTGCAGGCAGTACAGTCCGAAAACAGCGCCATCGAGATTTGGCTGGACAGTGGCATTCGCTCTGGTCAAGATGTGCTCAAAGCCCTCGCACTTGGTGCCAAAGGAACGATGATCGGGCGGTCATTTTTGTATGGATTGGGTGCTTACGGCGAAGACGGTGTGCGCCGTGCACTTGAGATTATCTATAACGAGTGCGATATCAGTATGGCGTTTTGTGGTCATACCGATATCAACCAAGTGACAGATGATATTTTAGTCAAAGGCACTTATGAGCATCTCAAGATGGCACCGCCTTTTTGACCATGTATTTTTTAATCTTCTTTATCAATCATTTGTAATAGGCACAAAAACCTATGACCATACAGAACCTATTAAAAACCGCACCTGTCACCGCACTGCTCTTAGTCAGCTTCATTGGGCTGTTTATCATGCAAGTGCTGACTGGTGTCGATATCAATAACCCCTCGACAGAGGCGCTACTCAAGTGGGGCGCTAATGCCCTGCCATTTACGATGGGCGATCAGCCGTGGCGCTTGGTCAGTAGTGCGTTTTTGCATATTGGTTTGATGCACTTATTGTTCAATGGTTTTGCGATGTATTTCTTTGGGCAAGTCGCTGAGCCTATGTTTGGTTCTGCTAAGTTTTTGGCCTTATTTTTACTGGCCGCAATCGGCGGTAACTTACTCAACAATCATGTCACCTGGCTAGGTATCTTGGACGGTACGGGACAGCCAGGGCTTTCAGCTGGCGCCTCTGGTGGCATCATGGGTATCGGCGCTGCCCTACTCATTGCCGCACTGTTTAAGATATCGGTCAATGGCATGGTGCTCAATCTCAAAAGTTTGGTGTTTATTATGGGCATCAACTTGGTCTATGGTTTTGCTGTACCAGGGATTGATAATGCAGGTCATATCGGTGGGGCTATTACAGGACTGGTGATCGCACTGGGGTTTGCGGTCGCTCATCGTCACATGGCAGCCAAGCAGCAGGCCATTCCTAGCATACCTATCTATCAAAACCGTTATCCGACCGAGCAAACTGACGATATTGATGCACCTATTGGCAGCCATACTGACAGCGACATGCCTATGGACTCAACCATATACCCTTACCATGTTCGCACTGTCTCTGCCCAAGCAAATATCTCTGCCAAGCCCGCTGTAATCTGGCGACTGTTGCCTTGGATAGTGATGTTGGTTATTACGCTTGGTTTTATCTGGTGGTGGCAAGACATCCACTGGCAAATCATCGAGATACTAAAAACCATTGAGTAAACCGTCATACTTATCTATGATTAATCAATAGAGTATGAATACAGAGTATCTATAGTTGATACACTTTAAAACCGATACAGTGCTACTGGGATAAATTTTGTGCAGCTTCGAAAAGTGCGAAGCGCACAGCAAGCAAGGAAAGTTTGTACCAGTAGCACGACAATTATAGACGTATCGATTTTATTTCGAATTGACTATACCTTAAATTTGGCCTTTTCTACTCATTTACTTCCATACTGTCACCTACTAACGAGACTAAGTTATGTTTAAACTTGCAGCGCTATCCAACCTTCCTACTGGCACTCTTTATAGCGCATTGGCGGCGACTCTATTATTCAGTGCCGCTGGTGTGGCAACTGCTGCCCCCTTCAAAAACCTGCCAGCCGATCAAGATGCCCAGCTGAGTGTCGGGGCAAACGCCATGATCGTCAGCTCAGGCTACGATATGGAAGACAGCACCGAAGTGCGCGTATTGCCGGGCGTATTTTATGACAACAATAAAATCTATGCACGTGGTGCCCAAGCTGGTGCTTATCTCATCAATGATGGCACCAATCAGCTATCCGCTTACGCTCAGCTTGCTGGCAGCCAGTTCGATCCTGACGATGCCAATGGCGCACTGCAAGGCCTTGATAAGCGCAAGTGGTCAGCCGCTGCAGGTGTCACTTATCTACGCCGCACGCCTATTGGCGGTTTCCGTGGCCAGATTGCTACCGACGTACTGGGGCGCAATGATGGCACCTTTGGACGCTTGACCTATCTGGCTCGGGTGTCTAAAGACAAGCTGACGGTCTATCCTAGTATCGGTATCGAGTGGAAAAACAAAGACTACAATGACTACTACTATGGCGTCAGCGATGCCGAAGCCACTCGTACTGGCGTCGCCGCTTATCGTCCTGACTCAAGCTTTAACCCCTATATCAATATCAGCGCCAATTATGACTTTAATGATAAGTGGGCAGGGTTTGCCAATCAAAGCTTAAGCTATCTAGCGGATGAGCAATACGATAGTCCGATGGTTGACTCACGTACCGAATCACGTACCACGCTTGGCTTGTTGTATAAGTTCTAGATTTTTTCAAACTGCGTTTTTTAGTCTGCAATATAGAAAGACTGGGCTTTTTGTCCAGTTTTTTGTTTTTGTTCATGCGTTTTTTGCTATAAAGCCCTAGGGTCTTTTGAACACAAACATAAGATTTATTAGGGTATATAAAGGATAAAGGACTGCTCTTATTATGATACGTTCTACCTTTTGGATGATTGGGGCACTGACTTCATTTTGTTTGATGGCAGTGGGGGCACGTGAGCTGAATGGCCAAATCAGTGTGTTTCAGATTTTATTTTTCCGCAGTATCGTAGGCCTGTTGGTATTATTGCCAATCTTACTTTTATCTAAAAGACGTGGCCTTTTATTTCCCAAGCGCATGAGCTTACACGTCGTCAGAAACTTATTTCATTTCGCAGGACAATACGGCTGGTTCTTGGGTATAGGGCTGCTGCCTTTGGCAACCGTATTTGCGATTGAATTTACCGTCCCTTTTTGGACCATCCTCATCTCCTCTCTTTTCTTAAAAGAATCAATAACCCTGAAAAAAATTATTGCGGTATTGTTAGGCATTTTAGGCGTCATAGTCATCGTACAGCCCAGTTTGGAGGTCGCCCACTATGGGTCGCTCATCGTTTTGAGTGCTGCCATTTGTTATGCCCTCTCCCATGTGGCGACAAAGTCACTGTCCAATACTCAGCACCCTCTAAGCATTATTTTTATGATGTGTCTGATACAAGCGCCTTTGGGATTACTTTTATTTATAGAAGGGTGGACCACGCCAGTAGGCATAGAGTGGCTGTGGCTGGTCATCGTGGGTTTGACCGCCCTGTCAGCGCATTACTGCATGACCAAAGCCATGCAATATGCAGAGGTGACATTCGTGGTGACCATGGATATGTTTAGATTACCGCTTATCTCACTCATTGGTGTACTCTTATACTCTGAACACTTTAGCGTGGCTTTGGTACTTGGCATGCTGCTGATCGTTGCTGGTAATGGAGTAAATATCTACAGTAAGAGAAAAGCCCTTGAAATTTAGTAGCCAGTCTTCATATATATAGTAGGTAAGATACACAGTAAACAAGCAAATATAAGGAGACTGTTATGAGTAAGTTAGTAACACGCAACTCTATCTTTGACAACTTCTTTGATGAAATGGCACCCAGCTTTTTGATGCGCCCACTCCATGGTGATGGCTTGCCTAGCGCTCATCAGATCAAGATTGATGTCAATGAAAAGGACAATAAGTTTTACGTCAATGCTGAGATTCCTGGCGTCGCCAAAGAAGATATTGATCTGTCCATTACTGGAGATGTCGTCTCTATTAGCGCAGAAATTCAGCAAAAAGACGAACAAAAAGAAGGCAATAAGGTACTACGCAGTGAACGTTACTTTGGCTCAGTGTCACGTAGCTTCCAGTTGCCAGATAAGATAAAGGTCGATGACGCAGAAGCATCATATGAAAATGGCGTACTCAAGTTGGTATTGCCAAAAGAGACGGGCTCAGATCGTAAGAAGCTTGAAATTAAATAAAAATAAAGAAGCTTTGATAAAAATTGAATGAAACTATAAGGGCACATGATTGATTCATGTGCCCTTTTTTTTGCGGAACTATTATAGGCTAAAGGAGTGCAGTCAATGAATGTAAGGTGCGCCCAGTGCAAAGCAGGAATAGCTCCAAAATTTAAAACAAAAAAAACCTTGCCACTCTATCTAAGAGCAACAAGGTCATTTAAATTATTAGCTGAATCAACTCACCAAAAACTAGCCTTTGAGCTTGACGATAGAGGCGACGTTACAGCCCTTATAAAGAATCTCACTGTTGGCGTTTTGGATATTAGCCGAGGACTTATGATAATTATTCAAACGCAATGGCCCTGTCATAATACTAAAGTTTTCTTCATCCCCAAATACCGTTGAGATATTATCAGTACGTGCTAGATTAATGGGTAAAAATCTCTTTTTGCCATTTAAATTGGCTTCTGCAAAGGTCGGTAAATACTGTTTATTAAAGCCATAAGTGACGCTGATTTTATTATTGTTTTGGCAGGTATAATTCACTTGTCTATGCTTGATGGCGGTGTCATAGCTCTCGCTCGGTTCCATCACTTGATCTGAATAAGCGAGCGCTGAACCAGAACCAAGTGCAGCCATCAAAATACCAACAGATGAAAGTGCAGCAGTTAATTTATTCATAATACGACCTCAATTAAATGATTAGAAGGGTTATAGATAAGCAAAATATAAACACGGACTGTATCGGCGAGCTATTTATAGTTGTGCTAATTGCTCGCTCTTATTGTCTTTGTTATTATTTAGGGCTGTTATTTAAGAATTGTTATTCATCAGCGCTTACCTATGCGACTATTTTAACCAAAATTTTTGTTGGTGCTGTTATAAATATTAGTTGGCTTGTTGTCTGAGCGTAAGACATTGTTTCGCGCGATGTATGTGGTTCAATCAATAGACAAAAAAAGACCTTGCCACGATATGTGACAAGGTCTTTTTACTATTCTAAGAAAGTATTAGATGACTTACTTAGGATGTACCATATCTTCTGGTGTCACCCACTCATCAAACTGAGCTTCGGTCATCAGATCCAGCTCTACTGCCACTTGCTTCAGGGTTTTGTCTTCTTTATAAGCGGTCTTAGCAATCTTGGCGGCATTTTCATAACCCACATGACGGTTAAGTGCGGTCACTAGCATCAGCGAGTTGTGCAAGAAGTCGTCGATTTTCTCTTTAACTGGTTCAATACCCACCGCACAGTTGTCATTAAAGCTGTTGCACGAATCGCCAAGCAGTTTGATCGATTGCAGTAGGTTATAAGCGATGACTGGCTTATAAACGTTGAGCTCAAAGTTACCTGCAGAACCGGCAAAACCGATTGCAGCGTCATTGCCCATCACTTGCGCTACTGCCATGGTCATGGCTTCTGACTGCGTGGGGTTGACTTTGCCTGGCATGATAGATGAGCCTGGCTCATTCTCTGGAATCGTCAGCTCACCGAGGCCACAGCGAGGACCTGACGCCAGCCAGCGAATATCATTGGCGATTTTGTTTAGGCTAGCGGCGAGCGTCTTTAATGCACCAGAGGCAAAGACTTCGGCGTCACGAGCAGCTAGGGCTTCAAATTTGTTTGGAGAGGTCACAAATGGCAAGCCTGTTAGCTCAGCCAATTGCTCAGCGGCTTTTACGGCATAATCTGGGTGCGAGTTAAGACCAGTACCGACTGCAGTACCGCCTAGTGGTAGCTCATACAGTCCTTGTAGCGCATTATCAATACGGGTCAGCGCATGGTCAAGTTGGCTGACATAGCCGCTAAACTCTTGGCCTAGGGTCAAGGGCGTGGCGTCTTGTAGATGGGTACGGCCGATTTTGACGATACTATCGAACTCTTTGGCCTTAGCGTCTAGTGTGTCACGTAGCGCTTTTACTGCTGGGATAAGCAGGCTGTTGATCTGACGAGCCGCGGCAACACGAATAGCGGTTGGGAAACTGTCGTTGGTCGACTGTGCATGGTTGACATGGTCGTTTGGGTGTACTGGTGCATAGCTACCACGCTCAGAGCCTGCGATTTCATTGGCACGGTTGGCCAGTACTTCGTTCATGTTCATGTTTGACTGGGTACCAGAACCGGTCTGCCAGACGACGAGTGGAAACTGATCAGTAAGACCACCGTTAATCACTTCATCAGCGGCTTTTACGATCAAGTCGCGCTTGTCTTCTTCGATGCGATCAAGGCTGGCATTAGTGATGGCGGCAGCTTTTTTGACCAGTGCCATCGCTTCAATCATCGGACGTGGCAAGGTCTCGCCACCAATTTTAAAGTTCTCACGGCTACGCTGAGTTTGTGCGCCCCAGTACGCATCCGCTGGGACTTCTACGTTGCCCATAGTGTCTTTTTCGGTACGAGTTGCCTGATTCTGTGACATAACGGTCCTCTTTGGTTTTATTTATCCATAGAAAGTGCAACGCCTGCTGCACATAAAGGAGAGTAGGATGTAAAGCGTCATTATGATAGCATGACTTATCAAAAATTTCTCCACGTCTGCGAGAGAAACAAATGCTAAATACTCAAACAATGTCTCCTGTTAATCCACCCAGACGTCAGTTTACTCGCCAGCGTCGACAGCTTGTAGCCAGTGAGCGTAGAGCGTGTGGTCGGGCCGCAAGCTTGCACTTAATTAAGCTACAGCAGCGCCTACCACCGAACGCTCGTATCGGCTTATATTATGATGGGTTTGGCGAGCTGCCCACGCAGCCCTTGCTCGATTGGTGTTTGCGTTTAGGCTATCAGGCTTATTTGCCCGTCGTGGGTTCGCTCGGGCGTGATGATAAGGGAGATGATGATAAGCGTCTGCGCTTCATACCCATCTATCATGACAAATTAATCAATGTACCGACCCAAGTTCACCCCTTAGGCATGAAACAAAGCCACAATCGCAAGTTGTTTTGGGCATCAGAGTTGGACGTCATTATTTGTCCCTTGGTAGCGGTCGATAAGCAAGGCAATCGTATGGGCATGGGTGGTGGTTTTTATGATACGACTCTTGGTAAAGACTACCAGTCGGGGGTAAAGAAACCGCTGAAAATCGGCTGGTGTTATGACTTTCAAGTGGTTGAGCAGCTCAAGCGGCAACCGTGGGATGTACCTTTAGATGGTTTGATTACCCCAAGCGGTATAAGGTGGTTTTGATGAGCAATAATGATAAACAGTCTGATAAAAAACAATCTAGCGCTGCTCATTCTAGTGCAGATAATGTTGCACAGCATTTGCGTGCGCTAGGAGATGATGACACTAGAGAAACTCGTTACTATAGTCAGGAACAAGCCTTTAGCGCTGATGAGTTATCAAGCGTTATTAATGAGGCGCGTTTAAATGAGTTATTGGCGCAGAGTGATGAGTTTTTGAATAGTTTAAGCGGTGAGATTGAAGATTTTGATGAGGAAGATGATAGGTAAATAAAAAATATTGAACAGTTTTTAGGGTGTGCTCAGCGCAGCTATCAATTGAGGCTAAGCCTGTAAATAACAAAGTTATAGTCTTTGAACCAAAAACATCTAACAATCAAACCAAAAAGGCGAATGACTATAAAATCACTCGCCTTTTTTACCTCTCTAAAAGTCTATATAGTCAGCTGAATGTAAAACTGTTATGGATTTAAATGCGCTACTGGTATAAATTTTACTTGCGTGCTGCGTTCCCAGAGGCTGCGCAAAATTCACCCCAGTAGCGCTATGACATTTTTAGAGTGTATCGACTATAAGACCCATTAAAGCACCATCGCGGCAATCCAACCAAAGGCCAGTAGCGGAATATTATAATGAATAAAGGTCGGTACCACGCTATCTCTGATATGGTCATGCTGCCCATCCACGTTGAGACCCGAAGTCGGTCCCAAGGTCGAATCGGACGCCGGCGAGCCAGCATCACCCAGCGCCCCTGCCGTACCGATAATAGCCACCGTAGCCAGTGGTGAGAACCCTAACGACATACATAGCGGCACGTAAATCGCTGCGACAATAGGAATGGTTGAGAATGACGAGCCAATACCCATGGTCACAATCAGACCTATCCCCAACATCACTAAAGCGGCGATGACTTTATTGCCAGCAAATAGATTGGTCGCGCCATCGATAAGCGGTGCAATCTCCCCTGTGGCTTTCATCACTTCAGCAAAACCCTGTGCGGTAATCATAATAAAGCCAATCATCGCCATCAGCTTGATACCGTCATTAAATACCGTGTCGGCATCACGCCATTTGACCACCCCTGTCGCCATAAATACGGCAAAACCAAACATAGAGCCAAGTAATAGCGAATCCGTATACAGCTGGACCAAAAAGGCGGTAATAATAGCTGCCACTGCCACCAGCGTCTTCATCTTGCTTTGCGTTTGCGCACCCGCTGCCTTTTTGCTTAAGTCGTCAGCTTCAATGACCGCATCACGCTCTTCTTTATTGATGGTCAACTGCTGGTACTGACGCGGCTTACGATAACTGATAAAGATGGCTGTCAACAAGCCGATGAACATACCTAACGCTGGAATGGCCATGGCTTTGACGACAGAGATATCACTGACATCAATACCGGCCTCGCCAACGTTTTTAAGCATGATTTGATTGAGGTAGATATCACCAAAGCCATATGGGATAAACATATAGGTAGTGACGAGACCAAAGGTAATCAAGCAAGCGACAAGGCGTCTATCAATCTGCATACGGTTAAACGCTAAGAGTAATGGCGGCACCAATAGCGGAATAAAAGCAATGTGAATCGGAATTAAGTTTTGGCTAAAGCAGCTCATCACCACAAGCCCTGCAAACAGCATGTACTTAATCATACCACTCGTGCCGCCAGCATCGATACGTTTGATCACTGCCCCTGCCAACGACTGCGGCAACCCTGAATGCGCAATCGCTACCGCAAAGGCACCGAGTAGCGCATAAGACAGCGCAATGCCCGCCCCGTTTTGAATGCCTTCTTGAAAGGCTTCTAAAGTCGCCGTAATGCCTAAACCAGCGATTAACCCGCCCGCCAGCGCACCGATTAATAAGCTGAGCACCACATGCACTCGTGCCAACGACAGCCCTAGCATGATGATGACCGCCAGTAGTACCGCATTAATTGCCATACTTATGCCCCTTACTCTGTATTATCTCGCCCATATGTAATCTACTGCTATCATCTTAGTATCTTGTAACCGACACTTTTTGACCTGATACGCTTATCAAAGGTAAGACTGGCCATTAAGACGGGCGTCAGTTTACCTGATTTTGGTGATAAAACCTATGTCCAAAACCAAGCAGATATCAAATGTATGCCGCCTTAATTTCTGACTATCTGCTTTGTATTGTTGCTTTAGCCTTGCATTTTTTGCCAAGGGCTCCATTTATCTATCATAAACCACTAACTTGACTGAACAAGTCTGGTGAACGAGGAAAAAATATATGAGTGAACATAAAATCGATAAAGACAACATCGACATTGATGTATCAACTGCCGTCACTGATGATGAGCTAGAGACGTCATCTGAGACTGAGCAGGAAACATCGTCAGACAATACCAAGGACAGTGCGTCAGAAAACTATCTGCCACTACTGGCCCTGCGAGACGTCGTGGTGTATCCACATATGCAGATTGCCCTGTTTGTCGGTCGCGCCCCTTCAGTAAAAGCGGTTGAGCTGGCACAAAGCGAGTACGGCAATAAAGTACTGGTCGTGGCACAAAAAGACTCACTGACTGAAGATATTGATCACGACAACTTGTATCAGTACGGTACCGTGTGCCGCATCGTCAGTACCATGCCACATGACAGTGATGAAAACTGCATCAAAGTACTGATCGAAGGCCAGTATCGTGCTCGTGTCGACACCCTAGAGACACATGATGAGCTGCTAATGGCGAGCTTCGAACGTGCTGATCTCGATGTCAGTATGGATGAAAGCCAGCAAAAAAACACCATTCAAGCCTTGACCACTTTGTTTGAAAGCTATGCTGATGCTCGTTTGCGTAACGCTCGTGAGCTGACTCGTGTGGCCAAGCGTATCGATGATTTGCTCGAGCTGATGTACTTTATCTCTACCCGAGTATCGATGGATCTTGAGGTCAAACAGTCGTTTTTGGAAAAAGATGACATTAAGACGCACATCAATACTTTGACTGAATATCTGGTCAAACAAAGTGCTGAACAAAACATCGAGCAAGATATCCAAGATGCGGTACGTCAGCAAATGGAAGACAATCAGCGCGAATACTTCTTAAATGAGAAGCTAAAAGCCATTAAAAATGAGCTGTCTGATATGAGTGACGGTGCGTTTGATGGTGAAGATGATGTCGGCGAGCTTGAGCAGCGTTTAGAAGATGCTGACCTGCCCGATGATGTGCGCAAAAAAGCGGAACAAGAGCTGAAAAAACTCAAAATGATGCCGCCTGCCTCGAGCGAGTCGTCAGTCGTCCGCAACTATATTGAGTGGATACTAGATACGCCGTGGAATGCCACCACCAAAGTTTCGATCAATTTGGATAAAGCCAAAAACGTATTAGACGAAGACCACTATGGCCTAAAAGATGTCAAAGATCGTATCTTAGAGTACTTGGCAGTACAGTCACGAGTAAAAAAACTACGTGGCCCGATTCTATGTCTGGTCGGCCCTCCAGGTGTGGGTAAAACCTCACTCGGTGAGTCAATCGCCCGTGCCACTGGCCGTAAATACGTGCGTATGGCGCTTGGCGGCGTCCGTGATGAAGCTGAGATTCGTGGCCATCGCCGTACGTATATCGGCGCCATGCCAGGTAAAATCGTACAGTCACTGGCAAAAGTGGAAGTCAAAAACCCACTGTTCTTATTGGATGAAATCGATAAGATGGCGCAAGACTTCCGTGGTGACCCTGCCTCAGCCTTGCTAGAAGTGCTCGATCCGTCACAAAACGACACGTTCAATGACCATTATTTAGACATGGACTTGGACTTATCACAAGTGATGTTTATCTGTACAGCCAACAGCATGGATATTCCGCCAGCACTACTTGACCGTATGGAAGTGATTCGTCTGCCGGGTTATACCGAGGAAGAAAAGGTCAGTATCGCCCAAAAATACTTGGTGCCAAAAGCCATTAAGCAAAACGGCCTGAAAGAAGGCGAGATTGAGATCGTCGAAGCGGCACTGCACAGCATCGTACGCAACTATACCCGTGAAGCGGGCGTGCGTAACCTTGAGCGTGAAGTCAATAAGATCTGTCGTAAAGTGGTTCGTGGTTCAGTAGAAGCACATGGCGCCCGTGCGCCGAAAAAAGCCGAGCGTGAATTGGTCACAGTCGATGGTAACAATATCGATGACTATCTAGGCGTACATCAGTATGACTTTGGTCTGGCTGAAAAAGAGCCTGAGATCGGTCGAGTGACTGGTCTGGCTTGGACACAGGTCGGCGGCGAGCTGCTCACTATCGAAGCGATC
Source organism: Psychrobacter coccoides (assembly GCF_017498085.1). GTDB lineage: Bacteria > Pseudomonadota > Gammaproteobacteria > Pseudomonadales > Moraxellaceae > Psychrobacter > Psychrobacter coccoides. The sequence continues at coordinate 215,062 of NZ_JAGBKM010000001.1, read as the reverse complement.
GCCATGCAAGGCAAAGGTGAGCTTATCTTTACCGGTTCTCTTGGCGATGTGATGAAAGAATCGATTCGAGCGGCGATGAGTGTGGTTCGGGCTCGTGGTGACCGTTTGGGTATCGACTACGAGACGGTCAAAACCACGGATATTCACGTGCACATGCCAGAAGGTGCCACGCCAAAAGATGGCCCATCTGCTGGTGGCGCTCTAACGACAGCCTTGGTCTCTGCTTTGACAGGCATCGCTATTCGTCCTGACATCGCTATGACAGGTGAGATTACCTTGCGTGGTAAAATCCTACGTATCGGTGGCCTGAAAGAAAAGCTGCTTGCCGCCCATCGAGGTGGTATCAAACATGTATTGATACCAGAGTCCAATGAGCGTGACCTAGCGGACATACCTGATAATGTCAAAGAGGGCCTGACCATTCAGCCGGTCGCAACGATTGATGAAGTATTAAAAGAGGCTCTGGTCAGTATGCCAGTACCGCTAAAACCTGCGAAAGTGACGGTGGATAAAACCTCAGGTAAAGCACTGCATAACTAATCTGAAAAACTGCTGATGTAGTCTTATTAATTAGAGAGCCGCTTGTCGTCATGACGGGCGGCTTTTTTTGACAAAAATAAAAAGCAATCTGGTTAAAACCTTGTGCTATATTTTAGACAAATGTTTATCGAGCAGACAATCATGACTTTAATTCGTTTAATTAGTCCACTTTTAACGATTGGTCTATTATCTTCTGTAGTTTTATTGGGTTGCCAATCTACTAGTTTGAGTAGCACGGTATTTACTAATCCTGCTGTAGACAACGAAAACTGGTCAACCTCTACGCCTAAACCTAGACTTTTTCAAACGATTACCAAATACCAGTGGCAACTAACCCACGTAACCGATGAAAGTGGACAAATACAACCGTTTAATCATAAGCCTCCTTTGATAATGCAAGTCCGCCCCGATATTTTATTATTTGAAGAAGGCTGTCATCGTTATCAGGGTACTTTTAAGGCTATGCGTCCTTTGCCTTACCCCTACTCATTGCCTGATATAAGAGACTTACCTGATGACTGCATAGCTATTTCTCATCCGGGCAGTGACTTAAATAAGGGCGATATTCAACGAGCTTTAGAAATTGTATTTGCGCCTTATTCAGATTCATATTTTAAGTTTGATCCTATACTGCCTTCATCGCCACTCTTTTCTAAAAAAGCATCGAAACAACTGGCTCTAAAAACCGATAAAGGCAAAATGCTTATTTTTTCTGGCGCCGCTATGCCTAAACGAGCCGTCTCTGGATTACCCATTACTAATGAAATATTAGAGCGCTATCAATGGCATCTTATCAGTGCTACTGACCATACCAATAAATCTATTAGCGAATTAAATCATCCAAACGCACCTATTACTGCAAGCTTTGATATTGACTCATATAATCATAGCGACTATCAACAAGGGGCTTTCAGTCAAAGCGTTGGGTTTTTTACGGGATGTAACGGCGTTGGTGGCTCTTACGCGCTCTCCTCTAATCAAACCCTATTGATTGGCGCTTCTCCTTCAACCTTAATGGGATGCGGTGATTTAGTTAATGGGATTGAAGATTATCTTGATCGCATTATGCACAACAGTTCTAGTCAATTAACCCTGACCCACCCAGATATTACATCGACATCTAATATTTCTAGCGTACCTATACCTGGCTACTTACTCACTCAAGAGCTAGATTCTGGCAAAACGCTTATCTGGAAGAATGAAATAAAGAAAACACCTTAGCCCCTATTCATTTTTATATTTTTAAAAAGGATTTTACAATGCTCCTGCCAACTATAAAGCGCTCATTAACTATTATCAGCTTGTCTGTAGCAGTGGGATTAATGGGTTGCCAGTCTGCGCCATTGAATAATATCCAGCAGACCTCTATCGTCAACGCACCTGTTATTAAAGCTAACTCTAACTTTACTGACGAGATAGTAATCAAAGAATCACAAGTAATGCAATGGGTAGCTCATTATGATTGGCAGTTGGCACAAGTGATTAATCAAGGCGGTAAAACCGTCGATATTAATGATTTTGCGCCAATTACCTTACAAGTAAAACCCAGCTCAATCAGCTTTTATCAAGGCTGTGAGCACTATAGGATGGATTTTCATGCGCTGTCCGCGCCGCCTTACCCCTATTATTCTCATCTTGCTAAAGCACCCACAACTTGTCATAACGACACTAATTCTGATAATAAAACGGCGATTAAAGAGAATAATAGTATTCAATCATTATTTGCTAAATACACGCCTGTCAGACTCAATTTTGAATTATTGCCAACTTCATCTTTAACATCAGAATCAGCACCAGTCGATAAAAAAGCCGCCCCTAAACACTTGGTACTTAATATCGAAAATGGCAATCGCTTAATCTTCACAGGCGCAGCAAAAGCGCTAGCTGCTGCTAATGGCTTACCCATCAACAATGAGCTTTTGGAACAATATAATTGGCAACTGGTAAGCGCTGTCAGTAATACTTATGATGATAATGGTCAGTTAGTTAGAAAACCTATGGGCAATTTTTATCATCCTGATCACCCTATTTCAGCGAGCTTTGAGAGTTGGCCTAATAATCAATACGCATCCTTTAACTCAGGCTGTAACGGCTCGCGCGCGCCTTATTTCTTACTCAATGATAATACCTTTAAAGTCGGCTCTATTATTAGTACCGTAATGGGCTGTGGTGAGACAGGCAACAGAATCGAGTCCGCCTTGTTTGATTTAATGCGTGATAGCAGCAGTCATCTAATGCTAAGTTTGCAACCTTCACAACCGATATCGTCAACGGCAAACAATCAGACAGATACGCCTCGTTATAACTTATTGCAAACGATGGCAACAGGCGAAACCTTGGTCTGGCAAAACGAAGCAAAGAATATACCGTGATCGACTTTCAAACCCATACGTTACTTACATTTATTAACCGATTGTTGCGCATTTGATGAATAGTTATGAACCATGTTTGGCTATACTGATTGCGATATTAACAAATGTTGATGTAACTTTTGATGACATGATAAGTATAAATACCCCTTAATATCACTACTAACAATAAATGGAGAATATAATGAAGAAGTTGATGCTTACCAGTGCGTTATTATGTGGCTCAGCGTTGGCGCTTACTGCCTGTCAAACCGTAGAAGGCCAAATGCAAACTGGCAACCCTCTTGATCAGCCTGCACTAAAATCTACGCTTAAAGCAACGGATGGCTCTGACCGTGAAGTGGGACAGCTGTTTTTACGTCCTGTCGATGACGGTGTACAGGTCTATGGTAAGCTGATGAATATGACACCAGGGGCGACGGTTGCATTGCATATTCATGAGACGGGTAGCTGCGCCAATATGGGTAAAGCTGCAGGTGGTCATTTCAATCCAGACAACAACCCCCACTCAAACCCAGACGACATGGATGGTCATGCCGGTGACTTACCAAATCTAACTGCAGATGAAGATGGCATCGCAACTGTAAACTACGTGAATAAAAAAATCTCTGCTGCTGAAGCAGGTAAGTACAGTGTCTATCGTCGTGCCTTTATCGTCCACGCTGGTGCTGATGACTATACGAGCCAGCCAGCAGGTGCTGCCGGTGATCGTATCGCTTGTGGTATTATCGAAAAAAATTAGTCACAAAACACATGTATAGCGGTTGGCATACAACCTTAAATCGCATAAAAAAACCTCTTAGATCTTCTAAGAGGTTTTTTATTGTGCCATGATTTATCGATAGGACTACTCTTCTACCCACTCACCATTACGCCAGTAAACGCCCCAACGGGTGGCTTTACCGTTTTTCTCAGAGCCAATATATTGCTCTTTTTTCTTGCGAGACCAACGTAGAATGGTTGGGTTACCGTCTGGATCTTCGTCCGGCCCTTCAAACAGATACTGAAACTTATCTTCCATTTTATCCTTGATAGGGCGCAGTTCAGCCAGTTTTGGCGCACGTGTCTCACGTACTTTTGGAAACTTGGACGCTGCTAAAAACATCCCAGCTGCCCCTTCACGCAAGATAAAGTAATCATCATGCTTGGTCGATTTTAGCTCGGGTATGTGAATAGGATCCATACGTGGCGGCGCCGCTTCACCAGTCTTTAACACTTTGCGGGTGTTGTCACATTTTTGACAAGCAAAATAAGGACCAAAGCGTCCTGTTTTCAACTCCATCTGCCCATCACACTTATTACAGTCAATGGTCGGCGCATCTGAGCCCGGTACTTCAAACTTACCTTCTTCAAGGATATAGCCATCACAATCTGGGTTGTTACCACAAACGTGGAGTTTAAGGCCACCATCGACGATATAGCCATTCATCGCCGTGCCACATTTCGGACAGCGCTTTTTTTCCATCAAATCTTTGACTTCAGCGGTATCGTCATCGCTTTCTGAATCATCAAGATTGGCAAAGGCTTCTACCGGCATCAAGTTTTTAGTGCCTTTACAGCGCTCTTTTGGTGGCAAGTTATAACCTGTACAGCCCAAAAACACACCCGTAGAGCCAGTACGTAACTGCATCGGACGATCACATAGGTCACAATGCACGTCGGGGACATCAGTAGGATCGTTCGGACGCATGCCATCTTTATCTTTGGCCTTGTCGAGCTTGATTTTAAAGTCGCCATAGAAGTTATCCAAGACGTCTTTCCAGTCACGCTCACCAGTCGCCACATAATCTAGCTTGTCTTCAAGTGCGGCAGTAAAGGTATAGTCCATCAAGTCAGGAAAGCTGTCGGTCAATCTGTCAGTGACAATATCGCCCATCTTTTCAGCAAATAAGCGTTTGTTTTCGAGCTTCACATAGCCACGGTCCTGAATAGTGGAGATAATAGAGGCATAAGTCGATGGTCGACCAATGCCTTTTTTCTCCAGCTCTTTGACCAGACTGGCTTCGGTATAACGTGGTGGCGGCTTGGTAAAGTGTTGACTCGGATCCAGCTTATCGAGTGTGAGCTCATCGCCTTTTTTGACATCAGGCAACAAGGTTTCATCTGTTTTTGCTGGCGGCATCACACGAGTATAGCCATCAAAGGTCATGGTACGACCACGGGCTTTTAGCTCGACATTGCCCGACTCTACAAACAAGCTGACGGACAGGTATTTGGCAGGGGGCATCTGACAGGCCACAAACTGTCGCCATATCAGCTCATAAAGACGTATGGCATCACGCTCTACACCTTTGAGCTGGGTTGACTTCATGTGCACATTAGAAGGTCTGATCGCCTCATGCGCTTCTTGTGCGCTTTGTTTATTGCCATAGAAGTTGGGCTTTTCTGGCACGTACTTGGCCCCAAAGCTGTCTTCAATATAGCCACGAGCAGCAGCCAGTGCGTCACCAGACAAGAATGTCGAGTCAGTACGCATATAGGTAATATGACCCGCTTCATAGAGACGCTGCGCCAAGATCATGGTCTTTTTGACCGGAAATCCTAAACGAGTACTGGCGGCTTGCTGTAAAGTTGAGGTAATAAAAGGGGCGCTAGGGCGTGACTGAGTGGGTTTTTCTTCACGTTCTTTGACGATATAGTCATTGGACTTCAGCACCTCTAGGACTTTATCGGTCTGCTCTTTGTTGGCCAGTTTGAGCGTTTTGCCGTTTTGCTTGGTCGCCTCCAAGCGAATACCATTCTCTTCAGCGTCTTTTTTACCCTTTATGTGTGTGTCGGCATGAATTTGCCAATACTCTTCGGGAATAAAGGCACGAATCTCATGCTCACGCTCTACCACCAGACGCATGGCTACTGACTGCACCCGGCCGGCAGACAGACCACGAGCGACCTTTTGCCACAATAATGGAGACACCATAAAACCCACGACTCTATCCAAAAACCGGCGGGCTTGCTGAGCATTGACACGGTCAATATCGAGCTTAGAGGGCTCTTTGAAGGCATTTTGAATGGCAGACTTGGTAATCTCGTTAAACACCACTCGTTGATATTTACTGTCAGGGCCACCGATGACTTCTTTGAGGTGCCAAGCAATGGCTTCCCCCTCTCTATCCATATCCGTTGCCAGATAAATTTTATCGGCATCTTTGGCGAGTGACTTTAGCTCTTTGATGACTTTTGTTTTATTGGGCAGCACTTCGTAAACCGCTTCCCAGCCATGCTCAGGGTCTACGCCCATGCGGCGCACCAACGCTTGCCGTGCTTTTTCTTCTTTAGATAACGTCTCATCTTTTTTAGTGCTACTGGTTTTTTTAGTGCTTTTACTCGCACTCACAGGTAGGTCTCGTACATGCCCAATACTTGAGCGTACGATAAAATCATCACCAAGGTATTTGTTAATGGTTTTTGCCTTGGCGGGTGATTCGACGATTACCAAAGATTTGCCTTTGCTACTATCGCTGGTAGACGTTTTTTTTGTACTTTTGGTTTTTGCCATGTGTGACGACACCATAATAAAATGATTAAATGTGGATAAAATTTTGCAGTGTTATAACTTATTAGAATAGTCAGGATCAGCCCATATAATCACTGCCAGCCCTTTAAGGTATATAAAAAAGGCCGCAAACTTGTCATGACGTTACACTGCTATACGTTAAACTGTCAACTGCAAAAAACAAGCGATGCTATAAAATGGCTCGAATAACGTTTGATTTATCACGCTCAAAACCAGCATCTTGCTTGATTAGCGGCGCACTTATAGACTCTAAGCACGGTATAACCTCCAGTCCTTAATACGACTGCGACTTGCCGTGCAAACTGGCCTGCATTTGTAGCGCCCAACTCTCAAGCTGAGATTTTAGTACACTCAAGTCAGGCTTTATATTACGAGCTTGAAAGTTTGGACTGCTTGAAGGGCGCACATAAGCGGCGTCCTCCCAATAAATGATAATACAGTTGGCTTTTATCAATAGCGCTTTTACAAAAGGCTCAATCGTCGCTGGCAGATCTAACGGCACGTTGTCTAATACAAAGTTTATTGGACGTGCTGAGCCATCATTCTGGACAGCGCTGGCCATACTACTGTCTGGCCGCCATCTGCCATCAATCGGCTGATAACGAGCATGGGGGAACCTGACATCTTCTAGTACTAAGGCGTACTGACCGATCATGCCTTTGCCATACTCATCGTCTTTACCTTTTACCCAATCGGGGCAAGTCACCAGCTTAGGGTTGAGCTGCAGCCCGCGAGCACTCATTCGCAAATTGTCTATACGTTGATCTGTGCCATTAGGTTTAAGTGCCATCATATTCCCTAATACAAACAGTACAATGGCAACTGCAATCCATACACCCATGGCAATCTTACCTTATCAATGAATAAAAAACCGCTAACGACAGCTCACTGTGTTTTGCTATAGCCCTATATTGTTCGACATCATGACTATTTCAAGGCGTCGCTGATTCATTGTAAAGTCGATATATAGTCGATACACTCTAAAAGTGTCATAGCGCTACTGGGATGAATTTTGCGCAGCCTCTGGGAACGCAGCACGCAAGTAAAATTTATACCAGTAGCGCGTTTAAATCCATAACAGTTTTACATTTAGCTGACTATAGTATTGGCGTATCAGCTTTTTGCTCTCATGATGTAAACAAATGAGCACATCGTCCAAAAAAGTCGCTAGTATAAAAAAATGCTATGATAAACCATAACTTCAGACACAAGCAGGTTTATTATGATTTATTTTTCTAAAAAAAATCATTCGTCATGCTGTCAGCCTATAAAAAAACACGTTACTCCTACTATCAAACCACTGGCTAGCCTGTCTCTTATAGCGGCCACCCTACTCGCACTGTCAGGCTGCGCCACCACGCAAAGCTTGACCCCAAGTCAGTGCCAAACCAGTAACTGGCAAGCGCTCGGCTATGCCGACGGTATCCAAGGCCGCTCTGGTGCTTATTTCGGTCACTATACCAATAGCTGCGCCAATGTCGCAGGGGCGGCCCCCAATCGTATCCAGTGGGAGCAAGGACGCCAGCAGGGTCTAAAAAGATATTGTACAGAGCTAAACGCCTATAAGCTTGGGCGTGAAGGCTATGACTGGCAGCCAGTGTGTCCGCTGGAAGGGATTGAGAAGTTGGAAGAAGCCTACTCGCAAGGGCGTTATTACTATATTCGTCAACGTGACCTTGACTATCTGCGCTCGCCCTATCCATTCGGCTATGGCTATGGACGCTTCGGTTACCGCCCCTTTGGCTACGGTTGGTAAGTATAGTCAGTTCGAAATAAAATCGATACGCTGATGTTATCGTGCAGTTGGTATAAATTTTCCTTGCGTGCTGTTATCACAGAGGCTGCGCAACTGTATTTTAAAAGAAAGCATCCCAACCGCACTGTATCGTTTTTAAAGTGGGTAAACTATAGTAAGCGCCCTAGTCGGATACTCTATGCATAGCGCCTTGTTCTGCTGATAGCTCGATAGACTGCGCCAACAAGTCATGCGCTCTGTCATTGGCGTGGTACATGATTTGGCGATTAATACGCACAGCCAAGTTATAAAACACCACAGCTGGAATAGCCACTGCTATACCAAGCCCTGTCATAATCAGCGCCTCACCGACTGGCCCTGCGACTTGCTCAAGTCCTGCTTGTCCGCTAGTACCGATACTATGTAACGCATGAAAGATACCCCACACCGTACCAAAAAGCCCGATGAACGGTGCAATCGCTGCCGTTGTCCCCAAGATAGGCAGCCCACGCTCACTGGCAAACCGATAGCGCCCAATATGTTTCAATAGCGCCTGCTCTACGACCAAACGGCGAGTAGCAGCGTCTGAGTCTTGTAGCTCAAAGATCTTGGCTTGTAATTTCTGGCTTAAATCATCCGCAACCTCGCCTGCTAACCTACGACTTTGAATGATGCGTATGATACCTGTGACCCAAGAAATGATGGATAATATTAGGAGCAGAAAAAATAAACTCTTGGTCACCATGTCGCTGTACTGCCAGTAGCTTGCCAAGTCCATTCACGACTCCTTGATACGTTGGTTGAGATTGATCTGATTAGGTTTATGCTTCTTATCCGTGTTTATTGCAGCTGTGGCTGCAGTCTCAGCTCTATGTTATTTGACGGTATAATCCACAGGTAAGGACGCTTGCCTTATTTCTAATGTCGACTCTTTGAGTACTCCAGAACGCACTTGACGCATGGCAATGCGATCGACCTTCACATCTCCCGAAGACTTTTTTACCTCTACCTTTGTGATCTTACCTGTTTTATCTGCTTCTAACAGCAATACCAGCTCAAAGGTTTTACTTTGGGTCAGCTTGCTTATCATGCTTTTGGGTAGTCTAAAGTCTGGCTTTATTTGCCAGTCATCAGTACCAATCCTATAGTCTGCCAGCTCATGGGCAAACGGCATAGCCACAAGCTGCTCGTCATTTGCGCCCTCTTGATTTGTATTATCTTGATTGGCTTTTCCTCGATTAATAGTATCTTTATCGTTATTTGACTGCTCCCTGACATCTGATCTGCCACCTGCAGGGTCATCAGGGTTATTTAATTGATTCACCTTATCCTGCGCAATACTGCTGGATGTCGGCGCTGTGGGTATGGTTGAATGTGCTGTATACCCTCCAGTATAAGTAGGCTGCTCTGTGACTCCGGAGGCGCTGCCAGACGCTGCAGTGGCATCGCTGTTAGATATGCCTATGGTAGTGCTTTCTGTTGTTGTTACTCCAGACATGCTTTCTATCGCTGACAGGGGTGCTTGTTGATAGTCATTCTCAGGCTCTATTTCAGTTTCAGTTTCAGTTTCAGTTTCAGTTTCAGTTTCAGTTTCAGTTTCAGTTTCAGTTTCAGTTTCAGTTTCAGTTTCAGTTTCAGTTTCTGCTTCTGCTTCTGCTTCTGCTTTAATATCTGATGCTATTGAATTATTAGCATCACTATTTTTAGTATTACTGCTTTTAGTATTATTATTAGCGTCTGTGCTTTGGATACCCTGTGCTTGATCAGTGCCACTCATCAGTTGAATCTCAATCGGTACTATCTCTGGTAATGGCTCAATGGTAGGCGCCTCTATCTTAATCGTCATCAAGGCTACAGCTATCAATAGATGCAAGCCCACTACAGCAAGGACTACCGTGATTTTTAATGTGCGTGATGCTGTAGTGTTGTGGCTCAAGCTCATGATATCCTGATATTCAAGTGAAACGATATTTATGACAAATAGGCTGATACTATCGCAGTTATTATCATAAAGTAGATGATAACAATAAATGCTTAAATTATGGTAAAACGCTCTGTTTTATTAAAGCGACGATATGTATTTTGACCCAAGCAGCGTGCTTCCGTTTACTGACATTCACATGACGCAGGATGGCGTATATATGCCAGTAAAGGCTGTCTTTTATTATGTGAGGTTAGCGCTATAATGGGCAGTCTATGAGGGCGTATCATCAGTTCTTCGATATAGAGTAAAAAAGAGATTTTTATGGCAAATACCCATAGCGCAATGTCAGCCCGGCAATCATGGATAGGCACCATGCAAATCATCACCGCCGCTGTCTGTTGGGGGACGTTGGGGATTTTTTCAACCTACCTAAACCAAAACGGCTTTAGCGGCTGGCAGATTACCATTTTGCGTATTGTCAGCGCTGCCTTTCTGGTACTGGTAATGCTGCCAAAGTTATGGCCACATCTGATTACGCTACGTCCGAAGCAGTGGCTGGGGTTAGCCCTGCAATCATTGATTGGTGTACTGGGCATGTCGATATGCTATTTTTTCGCCGTTATCTATGTTGGTGCTGGCCCTGCAGTTGCTCTGCTTTATACCGCTCCTGTGTTTAGCTTGTTGTTTTCTGCTGTTTTACTCGATGAGTCCATCACTCGCCAGTCAGCACTACTGGCACTGATGGCTGTATTTGGTGTGGGTTTGACCATGCTGGGAGATAAGGCTCAAGTCAATTGGGGTATCGTGCTTGGCCTGCTATCAGGTATTTGTTATTCGCTCTATGGGGTGCTCGGTAAGCGTGCGATGCATCATGCTCATCCTGCGCCATTAGTGTTTTTTACTTCGATCATCATCAGTGCTGGCGTACTGCTATTATTGCCTGAGACCTATCATACTTATGAGCAGCTACTGGCTCTGCCGTTAGCCTCTTGGGGTTATGCTTTAGGGCTGTCTTTGATTGGCACCGTCATGCCTTTTGCGCTGTATATGAAAGCGCTGGAGAAGCTGCCTGCCACTCGTGCATCGGTGTTTACTATCTTTGAGCCACTAACCGCCATTGCTTTGGCGCTACTGCTCCTGCATCAAGCGCTTTCATGGATACAATATGTGGGCGTGGTGCTAATTTTACTGGCAGCTTTATTAAATGCCATGTTAAATGGTACGACTACGCGCGTACCAAGATGGCTCAGACGGCGGCCAAAACCTTTTTAGCTAAAAAGCGGCTCAAAAAAAATAAAGCCCCAACCATGATATCGTTGGGGCTATTTGTGCTAAAAACTTTGCATAAAAGGTGCAGGGTTGCGCCAGATAACGTCTATTGCGGCCAATTACTGCTCAATACGCTGCAAAAACGCCTGCGTACGAGGATGGGTTGACAGTTCAAACATCTGCTGCGCACTGCCCTCTTCGACCACATTTCCGTCTGCAATCAAGACCACATGGTCGGCGACATCACGGGCAAAATTAATCTCATGCGTCACCACCACCATCGTCCAGCCCTCACTTGCCAGCTGCTTCATCGTCTCAAGTACGTCTTGTACCAGCTCTGGGTCAAGTGCTGAGGTTGGCTCATCGAACAATAGCAATGACGGCTCGATAGCGAGTGCACGCGCGATACCAATACGCTGCTGCTGCCCACCAGACAGCTGAAACGGATATAGATCCGCTTTGTCTGCCAGACCAACTTTATCGAGCAAGGTCAGCGCCTGCGCACGGGCTTGGGCTTTGCTCTGTCCTTGTACCACCGTCGGCCCAAGCATTAAATTCTCAAGCGCTGTCTTATGCGGAAACAAATTATACGATTGAAACACCATGCCAGACTTACGCTGCAGTGCCAGCAGGGCTTTTTTCTTAGGTGCGGTGGCAAAGTCTACCGTCAAGCTGCCATCGTCAAAGGCAATGACGCCTTGATCTGGAATCTCCAGCGCATTTAAGCAGCGTAAAAATGTGGTTTTTCCTGATCCTGATGGCCCAAGTATCACCACCACCTTGCCTTTTTCGATGGTCAAGTCGATGCCTTTGAGCACTTGATTACTACCAAAAGCTTTGTGAATGTTGCTGACTTGAATCATAGAGGGTCCTGTTGTGCTGATAATACTAAAACTGCGGGTGAATAAGTAAGTTAGCTTTCATAAGCTACTTGGCCACATAACGATCGAGTCTGGTCTCAAGCTTGCCTTGGATAAAGGTCAAAAACAGACAGATCCCCCAATAAATAAATGCCGCCTCAGTATAAACCAGCATAAACTCATAGTTACGTGCGGTAATAATCTGTGCTTGTTTAAACAGCTCAGTGACCAGCACCAATGACGCTAATGACGTGTCCTTGACCAGACTGATAAAGGTATTGGACAATGGTGGTACCGATACCCGTAATGCTTGCGGCAAAATCACATGACGAAAGGTCTGCAGATACGTCAAACCGACGGTCGAGCCTGCTTCCCATTGGCCTTTGGGTATCGACAAAATCGAGGCACGTACCGTTTCTGAGGCATAAGCGCCGATATTCAATGAAAAAGCAATAATCGCTGAGGGAAATGGATCGAGCTTGACGCCAACACTTGGCAGACCATAGAAGATAATAAACAGCTGCACCAGCATCGGCGTACCACGAATCGCAGACACATAGACACGAGCCAATCTATAGACAATCTCATGTAGCCAGCCAGCACGTGGCACGATACGAATCAACGCCACAATCAGTGCAATCACCATACCAATGGTAAATGAGATTAGGGCCAGTGGTATCGAATAATAGATACCCCCTTTTAGCATCGGCCAAAACGAGTCAATGACGATTTGGGCTCGATCAGGGCTCATAAATGGCAACAGTGCCAGCAGTTCCGCCAGCACTGTGGTTACAGACGCCAGCATTATTGTTGTTGACTTATATCAGCACCAAAGAACTCTTCGCTAAGCTCAGTCAATGTGCCGTCTGCTTGCAACTCGCTCATGGCTTCGTTTAGCTTGGCCACGACAGCATCATCACCTTTTAACAGTATGATGCCTGAGCCTCGCTGCTCACTTTTTGGTGCGACCAGTTTAATCTCAAGCCCACTGTCTGGGAATTTTTTGAGATAGTCTAATACAGCCAGCTGGTCGTTCATGGTAAAGTCAGCACGACCTTGCTTGACCAATTGTATCGCTTGCGCCATTCCTTCGACTGGAATCACTTCCGCTTCGTATTGCTCTGCCAGCTCGCCATAGTTACTGCTGAGTGATTGTGCTGTACGTAAGCCCTTTAAATCACTCCAAGCGCTAAAACGCTCGTCATAATCCGGTGCTAGGACCACAGCACCAGACCAGCTATAAGGCTGCGCAATATCATACTTTGCTTGGCGCTCAGGCGTCGTCAAGCTGACTTGGTTGGCCACCATGTCAAAACGCTTTGAATCAAGTCCTGCCAACATCGCATCCCACTGGGTTTCTTTGAACTCCACATCGACGCCCAGCTTATCAGCAACAGCTCGTGTCACCTCAACATCATAACCCGTCAGCTGACCCGTCTCATCATGATAGGTAAATGGTGGGTAAGTCCCTTCGGTACCGACGTTGATCGTACCGCCATTATTGATGCGTTGTAGCAAATCTGAACCATCTGTAGCTGTGCTGTCTGTTGCGTCGTTGGTAGTAGACTGACCACAAGCGGCAAGCAATACAGTACTGGCGGCGAGGGCTAAAAGAGTACGACGTTTCATAAAGCGTCCTTATATAATAAGTGAGTGATGCAAAAATATATCTGCATAAAAAGTTAGATAAGACTCTAGAGCCAAAATACTACCATAAAATATGTGCATTATAATATCTAGCTTTAATTGCCAGAATTGAGGATATTGAGCATTTTTTCAATACCATTTTATATTATTTTCCATAGTAAAATTAGCAGTATAGTTAGTCCTAAATAGAATAAGAAAAATATGACAATGCGCTATTGGCATCATATTTCCTGAGTGACTGACATCAAGATGAATATTGGCTACCTAAACAGCATCTCACTTATATACTATCGTACTGTGGCAAGGATAACCGTACAAAAAAAGTGAGCAGGCGTAAAATCGCTATAATTCTCCCGAAAACTGATAGCGCTCCCCTGCGTGCCACATTTTTACAAAAGTCAGCACTTGTCCTGCCGAAAAAGTCTGTCGACATAGCACCAGCGTCGGTGACTGCGGAGCAATCTGTAACGCCTCAGCGATCTCATTAGGTGCTGCCAACGCTCGAATGGTGTAGCTCCCTCGTTCCAGTGGACTTTTGGCAATCAAGTATTCACTGGTATTTACCTCGCTAAAGTCCTGCTCGATAAACTCAGGTATCTTGTTGGCATCGACCCAACGTTCCTCAAACTGTATCGGCAAGCCGTCGGCGAAATGAATGATTTTTACTTCGTATAAAACAGCCGTCTCAGGGTTATTGATTTTTTTTGAAGCGGCGCTCTTAGAGTGAGAGGACACTGCCACTTCCTCAATATCAAACTTACGGCGCATCTCATCATCCAACATGCTTACGGTAATGGTGCGTTTGCTCACCACCTGTGCTTGATAATCCCGCTTGGCTGACCTTAAGTCTTGGGCGATGTTGCGCACCTCTACAAAAGTATGATTAAACTGCTGCTGAGCAACAAAGGTCCCTGAGCCTTGCCGACGCTCTAATACTCGCTCCTCACTCAGCTCCTTTAAGGCACGATTGACTGTCATCCTAGATACGCCAAACTCTTCTGCCAGCGTCATTTCGGTGGAGATCGCTTCGCCCGCCTGCCATTTCCCAGAATGGATGTTATCCAATATGGCATTTTTAATCCGCTGATATGCTGGAACTGATTTTGTCATGTCACGCTTCACCTTTGTCATGCTTGTCTCTAACCGCTGGTTTCAACTATCGACTATGCAGCTATGAAAGTGCTGACATAATATCACGACAGTGATGACAATCACCATGAGAACACCTTATCCAATGCAGTCATTTCATCCACACTGTATCTATCTATAAAAAATGCTTGCGCAACAAAACAATCTTTGATAATTTGTATATACAACTTATGAATTATCCCAAATATTATCGTCAAAAGCGAAATAAGAAAGCGACGCAAACATTCAAAGGATCTGGTCATGACTACTGATAATCAAATGAGCAATAACGAAACAAACGACTACACCACCTCTACCCGCCGTGATGAAAGCCGCAATATTGCAGCGCCAATTGGCAGTACGCTGCATTGCAAGAGTTGGCTGACCGAAGCGCCTTATCGTATGATTCAAAATAATCTACATCCTGATGTGGCCGAAAACCCAAAGAGCCTAGTCGTCTATGGCGGGATTGGCCGAGCTGCCCGTAACTGGGAGAGCTATGATCAAATCCTCGCCTCTCTTAAAGCGTTAGAAGACGATGAGACTTTACTCGTACAATCTGGCAAACCGGTTGGCGTCTTTCAAACGCATGAAAATGCCCCACGTGTGTTGATTGCCAACTCTAACCTTGTCCCGCGCTGGGCGACATGGGAGCACTTTAACGAGCTGGATCGTAAAGACTTGTTTATGTACGGGCAGATGACCGCTGGGAGCTGGATTTATATCGGCACCCAAGGCATCGTCCAAGGCACTTATGAGACCTTTGTCGAGGCAGGCCGCCAGCATTATGATGGCGATTGGAGCGGACGCTGGATTTTGACCGCGGGTCTTGGCGGTATGGGCGGCGCACAGCCATTGGCCGCAAGCTTTGCTGGTGCAACCTCTTTAAACATCGAATGTCAGCAATCCAGCATTGATTTTCGTTTGCGCACCGGCTACGTCGACAAGCAAGCGGATGATCTTGACCATGCTTATGAGCTAATTAAGCAGCACACTGCCGCAGGCGAAGCTATTTCTATCGCCCTACTCGGCAATGCCGCCGATATCCTGCCTGAGATGGTCAAGCGTGCTAAAGCTGGCGAGATAAAACCTGACTTAGTCACTGATCAAACCTCCGCTCACGACTTAATCAATGGCTACTTGCCAAGTGGCTGGAGCGTTGATGAGTGGAAGGCGGCGCAAGAAAACCCAGAGCAACATGCGGCGTTGAGCAAAGCTGCTGCCGCCTCTTGTGCCGTACACGTACAGGCCATGCTGGATCTACAAGACATGGGAATCCCTGCCACGGATTATGGCAATAACATTCGCCAAGTGGCCTTTGATGAAGGGGTAAAAGACGCCTTTAACTTCCCAGGTTTTGTCCCCGCTTATGTGCGTCCGCTGTTTTGCCAAGGTAAAGGGCCGTTTCGCTGGGTGGCGCTATCAGGCGATCCAGAAGATATCTATAAAACCGATCAAAAAATCAAAGAGCTGTTCCCTGAAAACACCCATGTGCATCGCTGGCTGGATATGGCTAAAGAGCGTATTCAATTTCAAGGTCTGCCAGCGCGCATTTGCTGGTTAGGTCTGGGCGAGCGTGACAAAGCAGGACTTGCCTTTAACGAGATGGTCAAAAACGGTGAGCTCAAAGGCCCTATCGTCATCGGCCGTGACCATTTAGACACCGGCTCCGTTGCCAGCCCAAACCGTGAAACTGAAAGCATGAAAGACGGCTCAGATGCAGTGTCTGATTGGGCGCTATTAAATGGTATGCTCAATGTCGCAGGTGGCGCCACTTGGGTGTCCCTCCACCATGGTGGCGGCGTGGGCATGGGCTACTCGCAGCACTCAGGTATGGTCATCGTCGCCGATGGTACAGAGAGCGCAGCCAAGCGCTTGGCGCGCGTACTGGTCAACGATTGCGGCTCAGGGGTGATGCGTCATGCCGATGCCGGCTACGAGCTGGCGATCAAAACCGCCAAGGACTATGGTTTACATCTGCCGATGATTAAATAGCTTGCCTCTTGTCCTTATATGCTCAAATGATATAAGGACATCATCAACACTTTATCAAGGACGATAATATGTCTGAACGTGATATTTTGCCCCCAGGTAGCTCCGTACCTAGAACGCCTCTAGACAGTCCAACACCTGCTAGCCCGCCGCCTGAAAAGCTGCTATCCAAACCTGTTGCACTGATACAGCTAATCGTATTTAGTGCTATCGGCTTGGTAATGTTCTTCGTTCCCTTCACTATTGGTGAAAAGAGTACGATTTTATTTGATCATGGGGCAACTTATCTGGTCACTCAGCAGCACACCCTTGCTGTATTTTTGCTATTTCTACTGATGATTTATGGTGTCAGCAAACCTATTTACGACGGTTCATGGCGTAAAAATATCACTAATATGATATTAACTGCCTTTAAGATTATCGGGTTAGTACTTGCCATCATGTATATCACTGATATAGCACCTGCTATCATCATGGAAAAGGACATGATGCCGTTTTTGTTTGAAAAGCTGGCATTGCCGGTGGGTATGATTGTCCCTATTGGTGCATTAATCCTCGCTTTTTTGCTCGGTTTTGGTTTGCTGGAGATGTTTGGGGTGCTTATGCAGCCTATTATGAAGCCGATTTGGAAAACACCCGGCTCATCGGCGATTGATGCCGTTGCGTCCTTTGTTGGCAGTTACTCTATCGGGCTGCTCATTACCAATCGGGTATTTCTACAAAAACAATATTCGGTCCGTGAAGCCATCGTGATTGCTACTGGGTTTTCTACAGTATCGGCAGCCTTTATGGTCATCGTTGCCAAAACCTTAAACTTGATGGCGTTTTGGAATCTGTTCTTTTGGTCAACACTGTTTATTACCTTTATTGTCACTGCCATTACCGCACGTATTCCACCGATTCGAAGTTTTGATGACAGTGTCAATCGTCCAGACTTGGATAACCAACAAGGCAATCGCTTAGCCGCAGCGTATCATTTGGGACTGGCCACATCACGTCGTGCAACTGACCTCAAACAAATTATGTGGTCGAACTTTCGCGATGGTGTGACGATGGCGGCAGCGATTGTACCCTCGATTATCGCGGTAGGGTTAACGGGTTTATTATTAGCCAAATATACCCCTGTCTTTAATGTGCTAGGTTTGCTCTTGTATCCATTCACTTGGATAACCGGTATGCCTGAGCCACTAGTGGCTGCTAAAGGTATGTCAGCGGGATTAGCTGAGATGTTCTTGCCTGCCTTACTGTTAGCGGAAGCTGAGGTGTTGACCCGCTATGTAGCAGGGGTCATCTCTATCAGTAGTATTTTGTTCTTTTCAGCGATGATTCCTTGTGTGTTGGCAACTGAGATTCCGCTGTCAGTCCCTAAGATGGTCATCATTTGGTTTGAGCGCGTAGTACTTAGCATTCTAATCGCCGCACCTTTTGGGCATTTAGCGATATATTTGGGCTGGATCAGTTAGACCGATTAGAACTAGCAGGATTGGTTAAGAGAATTTAGACAGCATAGCTTTTAACGGTTTATAAATAACAATGCATAAACTAAAATGTATAGACAAAAAAATACAATTAATATAACTCATAAAATTAGGACAACTCGCATGACTGACATCAAAACTCTGACCCTCCATCCACGCAAGCTAAGCTTTGAGATACTACGTGATATCTATAATCACCCAGTCCACCTCACCTTGCCCGCCAGCGCTTATGAAGCGATAGATGCCTCACATGAAGATGTACGTACCATCATCGCACGTGATAAGAGCGCTTATGGTATCAATACTGGTTTTGGCCTATTAGCCAAGACTCGTATCAGCGACGACCAGCTTGAACTACTCCAGCGTAACCTTATCGTTTCTCACTCAGTGGGTACGGGCGAGGCACTGCCAGACAACGTGGTCAGGCTAATTATGGTGATGAAAGTAGCCAGCCTCGCACAAGGCGTCTCTGGCGTCCGCCGCGAGGTAGTCGATAGTTTACTTGGCTTAATTAATCATCGAATTACGCCAAACATTCCGGCCAAAGGTTCTGTTGGTGCTTCTGGCGACTTAGCGCCTTTATCGCATATGACGCTGGCAATGATGGGCGAAGGCGACGTCTATGTTGACGGTAAGAAAGTCCCTGCCGCTGAGGCGTTAGCGCAGCATGGTCTTGAGCCTATCACCCTAGCAGCCAAGGAAGGCCTTGCCCTTATTAACGGTACACAAGTCTCAACAGCACTGGCATTACGTGGTTATTTTTTAGCACGAGATTTACTTGAAACAGCAACCATCGTCGGCTCTATGTCTATTGATGCCGCCAAAGGCTCGGATGCGCCATTTGATGCGCGTATTCATGAAGTGCGTGGTCACCATGGTCAGATAGAGATCGCCAAAGCCCACCGTCAACTGATTAAAGGCAGTGCTATTCGTGCTTCGCACAATGACGAGCAAGATGATCGAGTACAGGATCCGTATTGCTTACGTTGTCAGCCACAAGTAATGGGCGCTTGCCTTGATATCATTAACCAAGCAGGCAAGACGTTATTGATTGAATCCAATGCAGTAACGGATAATCCCCTTATTTTTAACAATGAAGATGGCCCAGTGGCTATCTCAGGGGGTAACTTCCATGCCGAGCCAGTGGCCTTTGCCGCAGATATGCTCGCTTTAGCAATCGCTGAGATTGGTTCTATGTCTGAGCGCCGTGTGGCACTATTGATTGATGCAACCTTATCAGGTGGCTTACCGCCATTTTTGGTGGAAAATGCGGGGGTAAACTCCGGCTTTATGATTGCACACGTGACGGCAGCAGCGCTGGCTTCAGAAAACAAGTCTATGGCTCACCCAGGCAGTGTCGATAGCATCCCAACCTCTGCCAACCAAGAAGACCATGTGTCGATGGCCACCTATAGCGCCCGCCGCCTATATGAGATGGCGCAAAATACCGCTACCATCGTTGGCATTGAGCTATTGGCTGCTGGTCAAGGGATTGATTTTCATCGTAACCTTGCTACTTCCGAAGCATTACAGGCCGCCCATCAAAAGTTGCGTGAGCAAGTGACTTTTTATGACAAAGATCGCTACCTAGCCCCCGATATCGAAGTGGCAAAACAGCTGGTATTAGATGGTGCACTGACAAAGCATTGGCAGGCACTGCGCAGCGATTGGTACGAGTCTAAATAAATAGTATCCTTCTATAGTAAGTGCTAAATAAAAAGAGTACAGCTTTTATGGCGTGCTACTGGGATGAATTTTATGCAGCCTCTGGAGTGACGAAGTCACACAGCAAGCAAAGAACATTTATACCAGTAGCACTGTACTTATTTTATAGCGGATCAAATATACACAAGCCATACGGATTAAAGGAAATCAGCGATGAGCCTATCAATGCCTGACACAGCCGTGAGCCACAGCGCCGCTGATATGAGCCGCTGGACTGGACGTGCCGAGCCGTTTGAGTCTGCACGCGCCCGCTATTGGTATCAAATAGCGCAGCCTTATACCTTTGATAGCAGCAGTCAACAAAAAAGCCAGCAAAACGGCCAGCGCATTGGGCTAGTCGGTTTCGCTTGTGACCAAGGCGTCAGACGCAATCAAGGACGCGTGGGAGCCAGAGCGGCGCCGCCTTTGATTCGTCAAGCATTTGCGGCGCTGCCCATCATCGCTGAGCTACAACAACGCTATGATGGTCAACTATCAACGCTACTGGGTGATGCGGGCGATATTCACTGCCATGATAATGATGACTTTGCCGAGCGCACCCTCGAGCAAGCTCAATTAACCTACGCTGATAAAGTCAGTCACATGATCCAGCAAGGCGGGCTACCCATTGGACTTGGCGGTGGTCATGCGATTGCTTATGGTAGCTTTTTGGGATTGTGGCAGGCGCTACAGCAGACAGATGCTACCAGTAACAACAATTCGCCGCGTATTGGCATTATTAACTTTGATGCGCATCTAGATATTCGTCAGTCTGATGTCGCCACCTCTGGCACGCCCTTTCGCCAAATAGCCGAGCACCTTGCAGCGCAAGACCAGCCATTTCACTATTGCTGTATCGGCGTTAGTCGGTTGTCTAACACTGCCGCACTCTTTGACCGTGCTGAGCAGTTAGGCGTGCATATTATCAGTGACGAAGATTGCGCCAATAAAAAATGGAAAAAAATTGTGGCGCAAATAGAGACCTTTATCAATGACGTTGATGTCATCTATTTAACCATTGACATGGATTGCTTGCCAGCAAGCGTGGTACCGGGCGTCAGTGCGCCCGCTGCTTATGGCATTAACTTGGCCTTCGTTGAGCGTGCGGTCAAATGTATCATGGCATCAGGCAAAGTAAAAATGGCTGATATCGCCGAGATTAATCCGACCTTTGATATTGATGCACGCAGCTGTAAAGTCGCCGCTCGCCTCTTGGCCACTATTATCGAGCAGCATTTACTTTTAACATAGACAAAAAATAGTTGGTTAACCACAAGCAGGAGCTTATTATGAACCACACTAGCGCCCAGATACTTGACAACAATACTACTAATACCCTGACTTCATTTGATCACGTTATTATCAATGCCAATCTCGCCACTTTTTCAGCGCAATATGGCTTTGATATTTGCAGTGACAATCAAAGCGCCAATCAAAGCGCCAATCAAAGCAATGATCAAAACAAAAGCACCCCTTATGGTCAATTAGAAAACGCTGCTATCGGTATCAAAGACGGCAAAATCGCATGGGTTGGTACGCATAAGCAAATCAAACCGCATCTAACTCATTATAAAAGCGATCAAATCAAAGACGTACATGGCAACTGGATCACGCCCGGACTTATCGATTGTCATACCCATATCGTGTATGGCGGCAACCGCAGCAACGAGTTTGAAGCACGCTTGCAAGGTGCCAGTTATCAAGATATCGCGGCACAAGGTGGCGGCATCGTCTCGACAGTGAGCGCCACCCGCGCAGCGAATGAGGAAGAACTATTTATTCAAAGCGAAAAACGCCTGCTCGCGCTCATCAAAGAAGGCGTGACCAGTATCGAGATCAAATCTGGCTATGGGCTAGACTTAGACACTGAGCGAAAAATGCTAAAAGTCGCCCGCGCACTCGGTGACAAACACCAAATTCATGTGAGCACCACGTATTTGGCCGCCCATGCGCTACCGCCAGAGTATAAAGACCGTGCCGATGACTATATTGAGCAAGTTTGCCAGTGGTTGCCCATCTTACATAGCGAGGGCTTGGTCGATGCGGTCGATGGTTTTTGTGAAAACATCGCCTTTAGTAGTGAGCAGATTAAGCGGGTCTTTGACGTTGCTCGCTCATTAGACTTGCCAGTGAAGTTGCATTCCGAGCAGCTCTCAAACATAGGCGCTAGTGCTTTGATAGCAGAATACCAAGGACTATCAAGCGACCATCTTGAGCACTTGGCAGAAGACGATATTAAAAAAATGGCCGCAAGCAACACGGTAGCCGTGCTATTACCGGGGGCTTTTTATACGCTGCGTGATACCAAGCTGCCACCGATTGAAGAGTTGCGCAAGTATCAGGTGCCGATGGCTATCTCAACCGATTGCAACCCCGGCACCTCACCGCTCACCTCGCTGTTATTGGCGATGAATATGGGCTGTACCTTATTTTATCTCACTACGGAAGAAGTATTGGCAGGGGCAACCGTACATGCAGCGCAAGCCTTAGGCTTAACCAAAAAAGGCAAGATAGAAGTCGGCTGTGATGCTGACTTGGTATTATGGGACATCGCCCGCCCTGCTGACCTTGCTTATCAGATGGGGCTAAATCCTATCGCAGGTATCATGGTACAAGGCAGATGGCGTGAAACGGTATAACAAACCACTATAAAAACCTATCCATAACAAAGCCCCAATCATCGCATGATTGGGGCTTTGTTATGGATAGTAGTTGACTAAAAATGAATATAGTCGATACACATTAAAAGCGTTATAACTCGACTGCAGACATATCTGGCACAGCATCTATATCTTCCATTGAGTTTTCAAACACTGCACCCGTCTCTGCGTCTATATTTAATTCAAAAATTTGATTGTCCTTGAATACCTTAACCTCGTAGTAAGTCTGATAGTTAGCATGGTCGTCATCATTCTCAAACTCAATTTCTATCGCTTGACCCTTGGTTTGTTTTTCAGCAATATCAATGGCATCCGTCATCTTTATTTTTGCTTGCTGCTGAATGTCATAATCGCTGATATCGCCTTTATCAAGCTGCTCGGTCTCAGACGTTACGATCTGGCCTGTCATGGCATCAACTTTTACCTCGTAGCTAGTCGTACTGGTATTGAACTCTAACTCGTAGACAGCATTACCACTTTGGGCATCGCCATCATTATCGTCCAACTCTGCACTGACCAAAGTGCCAGAGGCTTGCTGGCTTGCTGTAGCAATGGCTTGTTTTAAACTGATTTTTGCTGCTTGCGCCACACGCACTTCATCAGCATGACTGGCCGCAACCACAGCGGTACTTAATGCCCCTGTCGTCAATGCCAGAGTCAGACAAGCACCCAATGTTGTTAGTTTAAAATTCTTCAGCGTATTTTTCATAAATCATTCCTTAGAGTTTTAATAGGAGTACTCATATGCTACGGATATATCTAAATGACTATAAGGTAAAAAGGTTGCAAAATGTAGCGCTCGTGTACGATTGAATGATGTTCGACAATTATTCTTTTTACTAGGTTTATCATTACCTTATACTATGTTACCTTGATAAATGCACGCTATAATGTTTCTCTTGTTTTTATAATATTAATGTTTCTTTTTACTTAGACTACCGAAACCTCAATGCCAAAAACACCGCATCCCACAAGCTTGCGATACCCTAACGGTGATACTTCTCTAGCAAGCATCGATCGCCATGATACTGGGGCTGTCGACGCTAAGGCTGCATCAGCTTTTACAAACTTACCGCTTGTCCTTCAAAAACCATTATTACAGAGTAAGCGGATTATATTAATTGCCAACAACCCGTCGATAGACACAGCAAGCTTAGAGACGCTGTTGCAGCCTACTGATATGTTGGTGTTATTTAATGACTTTATTCATGCAGACTTCTTTGCCCATCATCCGCTCGCCAAAGATTTGCCAAAGCTGCTATTTTTTAGACAAATCGGTGACAGTAAACTGCATTTTGGCCTACCACCGCGCAGCAATAATGTGACAGCGATGCTCGATATGACTAAGCAAGCACCGCTTGGCATCTTGTTTGGGAATGCTGCCTATCAGTTTCCCATGCCATGCGATGATCCAAACCCCGCTGATGATCCCATAACGGCTAACCGAGTGCTAGAGATTCCAGAACCGCTTGATAAACTATTACGCAGCGATGAGCATTGCGCTGTGCTATCAGAACAGCACAGTGTGGTAGCGGATTATCCTATCTTTGCAGATATCCATTCATCGGCACCGACGTCAGGGTTTTTGTTATATCGGTTACTCTTATCTGCACGCCTGCATATTCAGCAAAAACAGAAAGCCAAGACGCCGCTATCGATCATCATGTTAGGTTTTAATAATGATGATAAGACCGCACATTTTTGGGAAGGTCATAACTGGGCGTTTGAACGGCAAGCGCTTGCAACGCCGCCTACAGGTGTGGAGATTATTCGTCAGTATTAGTTGCTCATCAAAACTAAATACTCATTGCTACTAGTGATGTATCGGTATTAGAGTGCTAAGAGCCGTCTACACATACGGCGCATCTGGACAATGTGCAGCGTCAATCTCAGCGCTACTTGGCTGCCGAAGAATCTCAATGGGCGCTGTCTGCGCCTCTTGCCAGTCAATCAAACCTAGCTGCGCAAACTCTGTCAGCCAGCCTGCCATCGGCCAATGCTGCCATTTGTCATAAAAGCGATTGGCATTGATGACTATGCTATCGAGATGATTGAGTGGCGGCCGGTAGACGCTGTGCTGCTGATGGTAAACCACGTCATTGGCCAGATAAAAATCAATGTCTAAAACACGTGCCATAAAAGCAAAATCTGTGTCTTCAGCGCCGTAGCCGACATAGTCGGTATCAAAGCCGCCAATCCGCTCGAACTGATGACGCATTATGGCAAAGCATAGACTCCAAAATGCGCCATAGTCTTGCGTTTTCTTAATATTAGCATCGACATTGTCATTGCGATGTTGGGTAAAATTATCACGATAAGGGTTAAATACCGATAGCTTGTCTAAGGCATCGGCGGCCATTTGACCTTGCTGTAGTTGACTACCCTCATCATCCGTCAAAGGCCGTGTCAAATAACGTGGCTGGCCCATCAGTAGCGCATCAGGATACGTTTGCAATTTATCATATAACCCTTCGATAAAGTCATAGGCGACGATACAATCCACATCCAAGAAAATCATGGCCTCATAGCTAGCATGTGCAGCGCCAAGATTGCGGTTACGGCCGATATCAAACGAGGCGCTACTCGCCAATCCATGCTCAGTCGCTGTAGTCGTTGCTATCTTAATAATATCTAAATCGTAGTCTGCCAGACGTTCAGCCTCGGCGTCATCATTAACGATAACCACCTCGCTCGGCCTGACGCTACCTTGCGCCAGACTAGCAAGTAGATTGTAAAGATGACGATTGCGCCCGTAGCAGGTAGTGATGACCGTTAAAGGAACGCTAGTGGGAGTGGGGTTATGTGCAGCGTTTGCTACTTGGGGTATGGTAGTCATAAATATCTTCTTTGCTTTTATTATTATAAATTTCTTTGTTATTTGTTACTTTTTAGGTTTTAAGTCCAACTGCGGCAATAGCCATTCTGCAAACCAAGCTTTTACGGAAGTATAGTCAGCAATGCTATTCATAAAGCGTTGCGCCGCCAAATTGGCTTGCTTACCCGTCAAAGCAGTCTGCTCATAGTCAATCGACTTATTATTTATGGAAAGAGAAGACAATAGGTTCTGAGTGTCCATACTAGAGGCTTTAGCGATAAACTGTGGCCAACTAAGGGCACGACCTTGTTCGATTAATGCCTCTGCCATCACTTCTTGCTCACGGTGCGGGCGCACATCAGGCAATACAATAAGCGGCGTCGCATAGTCATAGGCCTGCGCAATTGCATTCAAGCCACACGCCATCAACAGCAGATGACTATAAGCAATAAATGGCGTTACATCGTCGACATGGGCGGCAATATCAACACAATGCCGTACTTCATCGTTGATAGGACCAAGAGAGACAATTATAGCGTCTGGTAGTATTTGGCGTAGCTTTGGCAACTTGGCATCAATCGCTTCGTGCCCGCCATAGCCTTTAATCACAGTAACGATAGAAGACTTATCGACACTGGCGACCAGTTGTTTATGAATAGCATCATCATTGGTCAATGTCATAAGCTCGTCCATAAACTCACAAAAGCTAGGCAAACCTTGGGCTTTACTTGGCAAAAAATCCAAATATAACGTTTTTCGTCGTACCCAGTCCGGCGTTGCTGCCGCCTCCAATGCTTTAGGATAAGGAGCTAACAATCCAAGCGCGCCCGCAAAGGCGTTTAAGTGCGGCGCATCATCGCGCTCGCCTGCCAGCCGTACATAGAGATAAGGCACACTAGCGGTACGGCATAGCATAGCGACTTCGGCGCTCACATCAATAATCATCAGGTTAATCTGGCGCTGATAAATGGCATCAAGCAGCTGCCAACTGCGTCTCTGGATGTCTTTGTTACCTACTGGCGAGTAGTGCAAACAGCTTGGCTGCCAATACTCACCTGCTCGCCCCGCTAGCACATCATCTGGTCGCTCATCCTCAGCGTCTAAACGTACGATGTGCTCATCATTTATACTGCTAAAGCGATAACCATCGGCAGGTAAGCTGGTAAACACCGTCATTTGCGAACGCAGCTCTATTGATAGTAAGGCGGCCAGTTTGTCTGCTTGGCGGCAGTGCCCCGAGCCGTGATGATGAGCATAGTAGCCGATACGCATAGTAAATAGCTCCTAACGAATTAAGGCAGTCATTGATATTCACTACATAAAGAAAAAAGGAAAGAACGCTAGACAAACATCTTTCAAGTGCCATTGCTGTCATCAACCGCTACTGCTTGCTCATATAAACGCAGATAACCATCAACCATCGTAGCGACTGAACAGAACTGCTCAGCACGAAGGCGGCACGCTGCTCGTGAAATATGCTGAATGTCAGCAAACGCTTGTATGAATGCTTTTTCATCCTTTTTGGGCACGATAATACCCGTCTGATGCGTGATAATCTCAGCACTGGCACCGACATCAAAGCCAATCACGGGTGTACCGCAAGCGAGGCTCTCAGCGAGCGTCAGACCATAAGGCTCATCCCAAATACTGGTAAATAGCATGGCGGTCGATTGGCTTAACTGCTCGTTGATTTGATCCTTACTTAAATGTCCAACATAATCAAATAACGGCGCAGTGCTCGCTCTATCGGCTTCTAATAACGGTGCCACATAGTCATCGAAGTACTCCTCATTACTTTTGGGTCCTGCAATAATCAGGCGCTTGCCTGCCGCTTTGCAGTATTCCATCGCCAAATGCGTGCCCTTTTCAGGACAAATGCGCCCGTACCAAAAATACACTTCATCAGCAATTGGGTTTGTATTGGCAGTAAATGAGTGGACATCGATGCCGTTATAGACCACATGCGAGGGCACAAACTCAGCAAACAACTGCTGCTGATGACCACTGATCGCCGTAAATTGGGTTTGAGTACCCAGACGTAGCGTCAGTAGTGCCAGACGCAGTTGTGGAAAAATAGGCGTATGAAACGTGGTAAAAAACCGTGCGCCAAACGCCTGCCCCATCATCATCGGCACATGATGCAAGCTATGATTGTGTACCACATCAATCATTCCCATTTCATCACGGCTAATGATATCTCGCAGCGCCTGCTGGTAGACCAAATACTGATACAGCTCCTCGCGGCTCATCTCTACTGACTCATGCTCATTGGGATAAACTGTCTTTTCAAATTCGTCACGGGTCATAAAGGGTATTAGTGTGGCGTTGGTTTGACTGTCGGCGTGAGCGTAGAGTAGCACTTCATGACCTTGAGCCACCAATGCGTCACAGATCAGCTGGGTTATCATCTCAAGACCGCCTGCATAAGGCTGGGCAATGGGATATAACGAGTGAGCGATGATGGCAATACGTCGTGGTTTTCTTACTTTAACGTTTGCCCCATCGATTGTCTCACACGCCGCTGATGACTCAGACAAATCATATGTCTTATGCTTAATAGCGTTAGGATTTTTAGCTTTTATATGACTATTCGGGTTGGTTTTGATAGAGGTCTGCATACGTCATCCATTTTTTATTTTATTATTCAGCTATATATTTTATTGTGGCTTATGTTATTTGGGCGCTTGTTTTTATTAAGGTTAATTTTGCCCTCGTTGTTTTCAGTAGTATTATCTCTAGCGGTATTTTTATTTTTAGCGACACTATTTTTAGTCGCATGGCTTTGGTTTACAGTTTTATTGATCTCGTCATACATGTCTTGCCCCTCAGCATAGCGCTCATCCACCTCAGGATGATACCCATAGTTATCAAAAGCCACTTTTGCAGACCATAGCTTGAGGACAGTGACCACAAACGCACTAACAAATAACAAAGGCGAATACAGCGCTGATAGCGGTGAAGTCACGGCTAAGGTAATGACATTAAGTATGAGTAGCAGTTTTGGTAATGCAAAAACATTGGCCTGCCACACACTGCGGCGGCTACTGATCACCGCCTGTTTGGGCGTACAGACAAATGGCTTGTCGCGGCCCCACAGCACAGGCCACCATGACAATGCACCGATTTCCCAAAAGTTTAGATGCAGCGCCCACGCTCGTAGCTTATTGGCAAAGGTTGGCGCAAAGCGCTTAGCTACCTGCTGATTAAGTGGTGAGCGGTCTTGCACATAGGCCCACAGCCGTCGCAACAAAAACACGCCATAAGCGGCATAAACCATATATAAGGGCGCAAGCAGCATTGCCATATCCACCTGTGCGCCCATTATCAGAGCCGCCAGCACGATAAGCAGCGTACAAATATGCAGCACGATAAAAATCCCCGTGAAATTGATCCAGGCACTCAGCTGCGAAAAATGCGCACGCATATACTGCAAACGCTCGCCCATCGTCTGGCTTACATTTGTATTGGCGCTGCTATCGGCGGTCAAAGACGGCGGCCTAACAAAGTAACTATTGAGCACTTGTGCATTGCCATATACCCAGCGCTGCCGCTGAGCGATCAGATCACACAGCGTGGTGGGCAATATACCGGTAGCAATCACCTTGGGTATAAAACGACTGTGCAAACCCATACGATGGAGCAGCACCCCCATCTGCGCATCTTCAGTAATGGACGCTCCTGACCAACCGCCTAAACCCACCAAAGCATCTCGGCGTATCACCGCATAAGTACCGGTAGATAACGCCCGCTGACGGTTAAAAAATCGATATAAGTGATGGTTAAAATAATGGTTTAATTCGCTATGGATATCCGCTTTATCTGCATCACGGTAAAACTGCGGAAATTGCAATAAAGCATGCTCAGGATATTCCTTGATAGCGCTGATGATGGCATCACGAGCATGTGGCAATGCTTGATAATCACTATCGACCACCACCACATGACTGGCGCTAGGGTCCATCAGTCCCAGCGCCAAATTGAGCGCACCAGACTTAAACCCTGTCACCGCATCGATATGATAAAAATGCACGTTGAGATGCGGCTCCAAGCCATGACAAAAATCTGCCAAAGGCTCATAAAGCTCACGCTTAGTATGGTTGTTATCTATGATTAAAATCTCATCGTCGACCGCTTTGATGGCTAGCAACGATTTGATGGTCGCAATCACCATTGCCGCAGGCTCAGCACGGGTCATCAACTGAAAGCTTAAACGAACAGGCGTTGTGCCTTGGCTATTATCTTCATAACTATAGGCAACAGGCCTCGTACGCTTATCGATAAAGCCATCATCGCTGGTATCAAAGCCGCCATGATCAAACCATCTATCACGATGAACACCCTGATCAAAAAAAGTAGCGCTCAATCGGCTCTTTAGCACAGGCAACGAGTGCAGACAAATCGAATGAATGTCAGGACGAACTTCCTTGTTGACTGTCATTGCTAATCCTTTCATCAAGTGATGTTTTATGAGTCAAACGACCTTAGACAACTGATGATAATAGAAAAGAGCGATGGTGATTATTTATGATCTGTCAAAGAAAAAGGAATAATGTAATCTTAGGTAAAAACTGTTGTATATTAAGCACTTATCTACAATATTCACTATAGTTTACTTATATTACAACTGCTGTCATGTTATCGAAGAAGACTGTGCTGATAGACCTATTGTTATAAGACAGTTTTTGGACAAAAAAATACCGCATCTATAAAAGGTAGATGCGGTATTTCAGACGATGCTGACAGCCAAGTCGCTGTACTATAGTCAAGGAGTTTTAAAATCGCTACAAGGCGACCGACCGCAGATAGTATACTAAGTACATCTAGGGCGGGTAACACCGTAGCAGTTTAAAAGTACTCCGACTATATCATGACTTTTTATCGATTGGCTCGCTGCTCATTAGTTTAAGATGCCATAAGCACACAAAGCATCAGCCACACGTTTAAACCCGACAATGTTTGCACCAGCCATATAATCAATATAACCATTATCTGTTCGGTTGTATGCTTCTGAAGCATCTGCGGCACAATCATGAATGTTTTTCATGATATTTTTCAGGCGCAAATCAATTTGTTCAAAAGTTTTATACTGGCGTACTGAGTTTTGTGACATCTCAAGCGCAGATACAGCCACGCCGCCAGCATTGGCTGCTTTACCTGGTGCGTAATGCACACGGTGCAAACGAATATGATCAACAGCATCAGCAGTCAACGGCATATTAGCGCCTTCAACGACATATTTGATACCGTTTTCGACCATCAGCTTGGCATCGTCCTCATTAACTTCGTTTTGCGTCGCTGAAGGGATTGCGATATCGCCTTTGATATGCCATGGTTTTTGCTGAGCAAACCACTCTCCACCATAGACACTAACATAGTCAGCTAAGGGCTTACCTTCTTCTTTTTGATTTTTTAGCCAATCAATTTTTTCTTGATTTAGGCCTTTTTCATCATACAAACACCCTTGAGAGTCAGAGACAGTCACCACTTTACCGCCCAACATACAAACCTTTTCGGCCGCATGCAATGAGACGTTACCTGCACCTGAGATGAGTACTGTTTTGTCTTTGATGTGTTCGTGCTGTGCTTTTAGCATATTTTCTAAGAAGTAAACTGCGCCGTAACCTGTGGCTTCTGTACGCATCAAACTACCGCCAAAGCCCACACCTTTACCCGTCAATACGCCGCCGTATTCGTGGGTTAGGTTTTTATACATGGCAAACATATAGCTGACCTCACGGCCACCGACCCCGATATCTCCGGCCGGTACGTCAATATCTTTGTTTACATAATGATGCAGCTCACGCATAAAGGCATAGCAAAAACGGCGAATTTCACTATCGGTTTTTCCTTTAGGATCAAAGTCTGAGCCACCTTTACCACCACCCATAGGCAGGCCAGTCAAAGCGTTTTTAAATATTTGCTCAAAACCCAAAAACTTGAGTACCGATTGGTTGACGGTTGGGTGGAAGCGAACACCACCTTTGTACGGCCCTAACGCATTGCTAAACTGCACACGCCAACCGCGGTTAACCTGTACTTCTCCTTTATCGTTCTCCCAGTTGATACGAAAACCAATAACCCGATCTGGCTCTACCAAACGCTCAAATATTTTGAATTTTTCGTATTCTGGATGGGCTTCATATAAAGGAGCAATGGTAAGGGCAACTTCTTTTACTGCTTGAACAAACTCGGGCTGGTGCGTATAGCGTGCTTCAATATTTTGGATGGCCTGGCTAATACTCATATAGTTTCCTTAACGATAGTACAGGTAGTGTGACTGGATTACATCAGAGCAACATCATATTGCTATAAATAACACTGCTGCTGCATGCTTATGCTTTTGTGCCTTTAATACACAAAAGCAGGCGGGATTGTGGTTTGACAGGCTAGGCGACTGAGCAGCCGCTATGACACATAGAGGATGACCTTATCATTCTTGAACTTCATACATACTGATTTTAATCACTGAGATGGTATGAATGGAGACAGTATTACATAGATCATGCAGGTAGTAAGCAGCTTTAACGTGGGATTAGATACAACTCGTTACTTAACCTATCCCATTTAATTTACCTTGCTGCTGAAAAAAGTCAATCCCAGATACACATATAAATGCTACTAATTATGAACGGTTATAGCAGCTGACAAATAGAGCAGTACGTCTAAATCTTTCACAAGTAGTGATATATAGCTACAAAAACGTATTTAGCGGTACTAAAATACATACAAGCGGTATAAAACCATCTATTTTTTAAAATAAAATCCAAACATCCATATCAATATAAGTAGTAAGGTATTATAATGCCTGCACTAGTGATTGCACTATTATTTATGTTTTATCAATGACTGGTTTGTATCCATTTAATAACAAGTAGCAGAGAAAACCTATGCGTACAGATTCTTTCCAACAAATTCTAGAAGACCTAAATAGCTCATCAGCTGATGTGGAAGCATCTGCTCTAATTTCTAATGATGGTTTAATGATTGCCTCAGCCCTACCGACAGGCGTTGATGAAGATCGTGTTGGTGCGATGTCAGCGGCCTTATTGTCTTTGGGTGATCGAGCAGGTAAAGAGCTGGCTCGCGGTAGTATTGATCGCATCATGATTCAGGGTGAGGATGGTTACGTCATCACTACTTCAGCAGGAGAAGAAGCCGTATTGACGATTATGGCAAAACCAAATGCCAAGCTTGGGCTTATATTTTTGGATATCAAACGTGCCTCAGCAGCTCTGTCAAAGCTCATCTCATAAGTTGCTTTTGAACAACTGCACTTTTACTCATTATAACTATAACGATAAATACAGGAGATTATTATGGGTTCTCCAATCCCTAATGCCGTCAAACCTGACAAGCCTTTTGAGCAGACCACATTGACTTATTATGATGGTACCTCACGCACTGTCTATGATACGGGTATCGAACGCCCTTATCCTGACGGCAAGCTTATCGTCTCACGTACTGATTTGGATGGTGTCTTAACCCACGTCAACGACGCCTTTGTCGAGATTAGCGGCTACAGCGAAGACGAGCTTATCGGTCAGCCACAATCCATCTTGCGTCACCCTGACATGCCAAAAGCGGCTTATAAAGACCTCTGGGATACCGTAAAGTCAGGTAATAAATGGCATGGCTATGTCAAAAACCTATGTAAAGATGGCAGTCACTACTGGGTTTACGCCACTGTCGTACCCAATGTGCGCCGCGGTGAGACTGTCGGATATACGTCAGTACGCCGTAAGCCATCACGTAGCAAAATCGAAGCCGCTACTGCCCAATATGCGCAAATGCAACAAAATGAGGAGGGCTAAATGATGACAACACACAATATGTTAATTGCCCCTGACTTCTCTCCTGAACGCTTTGCAGGTTGGCATATGTTCAACACGCTACTACAAAAACGTGCGAGCATGAAACTACATCTAATCACGCCTGCATCACACTCTGAGCAAATCGAAAAAATTGACGAAGGCAATATCGATTTAGTCTATGCCAACCCATTTGATGCCGCAACTTTGATCCGTGAAAAGGGATATCGTGCTATCGCTCGCCCTATCGGCAAGTCTGATGAAATGGTAATTGCGGCCTCTGCTGCAAGCGATATCCATACCCTAGAGGACTTGTCTAAAGGTGCTACTGTCGCTATGGCAGACAACCGTGATGTCAAACTGATCGGTTTACGTTTGCTAGAAGCCGTCGACTTAACAGAGCCTGATCTCAACTGGACAGTGACTGAAAACTACCAGGCAGCAGCAAGACAGCTGATCAAGGGTGAGGCGCAAGCGGCTATGTTTTTGGCAGAGATTTATCATGGCTTATCTCGTCTGACCAAAATGCAGCTGACGGTACTGATTGAGAGTGACTTGGCAACCATCAGCCACGTTTTGTTGGTAAAAGATGGCTTTGTCAAAGAGGATGAACTACGTCAAGCGGTGCTTGATTTTCACAAAGACGATGATGGCAAAAATGCGCTCATAGAGCTTGGGATGCCTGAAGGTTTTGAGGCCATGAATGAAGAAGACGCTGAATTCATGATTGACTTGATGGAAACTTTGCTCGACTAGCAGCGCATTCGTGTTTTTTACCTTGTTTAAATAGGTCATGTCCTCAGCTGGCCTAGTAACCACTGTCACTATAATGCGCCTATTATAGTGATGGTGTCAATCACAACGATGATATGACCTAAAGGACACCCTTATGTCTGATATAGACCTTGTCAATGAAACTGAAATAGAGGCACGCCAAGCCTTTCGTTACTATTCACGCAAGATTTTTTTGACCCCTAATAACCGTCATTATCATGAACAGCGCCTTGATGCAGCCTTACTGCTGAGCGAAAAAGAGCCGTTACAAGGTGCGGTTGCTGACTTTTTTTATGGCTGTTGGTATGATATTCCTTATGATATTGAAGAGATATTCAGTCGCATCAAAGGTCGACTACATCCACAGATAGAGCAAGCCTTCCATAACTGTATGAACAAGCTTGACTACATCAAGCACAGCAGCGAGTTTGCAACTCGGTGGAGCGTCTTAGTGACCCCTTCGCTAAACGTGCAAACCCACCGCTTACGTATCAGTAGTGATGACGCTAAAGAAATCGCCAAAAACATTACTAACGAGCTGATGGCAGCACGTGACGCAGGTAACTTAAGCACCATTCAACAAGTTGAGCATGAGTTTTTTGCGCATTGTCTGGCTTGTAATGACCGGCTGGCATTTTCTATTGTTTGGTTTCGTTTAGGTAAAAGCGATTGGCAGTTTGATGAACGCTGGAATGCGTGTCAAAGACAGCTAGAGCAGATTGACACTGAACATCAAACAGAAAGTGAACCCTCAAGTGTACATTAAGACAATAAGACATCCTCTTATGGCCTGGTTTTTGCATGTTCATAGATCATAGATTATTTTTCTTCTAACGATTTACAAGGTATCTCTCATGTCCACGTCTCATAAAAACTATATCACTCTGACGCCTGCTGGTGTGTTTGAGGCATTTTCTCAAAGTGAACCAACGCCGATGCAGTTGGCATTACAAGCACTTCTGTCGGGACGTGAGACACTGCTGGTATCTGAATGGCTAGAAGACTACTCAGAGCTTTGGCTAGATAGTTTTGTCGAACAAGGCTTTATCGAAAAGCTCTCTACATTTTTGCCCGCCCCCAACCTACCTTTAGATCAGTTCTTACCTTATGTCGTCGCAAGCTTATCGGGTAAACGCCGAGCAGCCATTGCTTCAGATGAAGGGTTTTGTCTGGCACGTATCGGCTATACCCAAGAAGAAGCAGATATGCTCAGTGTGGCAGCGGCAGACTTCTCCGGCTTTATGCTGCGCCAAAAGCAACGGGGCTGGGCGATCGAAAGCCAAGCCATCTCGTTTTTTCAAAAGGTAAACTTACTTATTCCTGAGACCAGTTTTGTGTTTTTGTGGATTGATGGTAGTGGCTATGCACTCATCATCGATGGTGAGCCACTGACCAACAACCGTGCCTTTGTCGAGCTGATTTGGGGCATCAAGACGTCTGGTCTTCGATTTGACAGCTAGAGCTCCCTTTCTATCTATAGTGGGCTTTATATAAATACTGAACCTCTTGTGCATCTGTCACTATAGTCAATCTACTATAGACCAGATGCACCTATATTCCCAACTGCTTCAATCGTCACTTCAACCATCGCCTCACTCACTTTTTTATACACTCTGCTATACATATCCTTACTATAACCGAGCCTTGCTATGAGAGTCCTCCCTGCAATACTCTTAATGATAATGTCCTACTAAGTAACAACAACTCACCAAGTTATCAGGCATACTGATATTAGGGCGTGTCCTCATTTTGAAAATTATGATAAAAATGAGATAAATTGAAGTCAAACAAGGAAAATAACGCAGATAATATCGGGATACTAGCC
>NZ_JAGBKM010000001.1:0-178970 GCF_017498085.1 Psychrobacter coccoides | reverse complement strand
CTTGTGCCCATTTTTTCTCAATGGGGTTAAGATCAGGGCTATAGGGTGGCAGCCATAGAATGCGATGACCATGTCTGTTGAGCAGTTTTTGGATACGTCTGCTTTTATGAAACCTAGCGTTATCCATAACGATCACGCATTTAGTCTTGAGACTTGGAATAAGTGTGATCTTACACCAGTCATAAAATATATTGCTATTGATATTCTGTTCAAAGTAATCAAGCGCAAACAGCATCTTGTTATAAAGAGCACCGATGACGTTAGTTCTCTTTTTTGCTTGCCAGTTGTAGCTGTCGATACAGGGTGTACCAATCGGTGCATAGCCATGAGAGCGGATGGTCTCGTGCTCAAAGCCGCTTTCATCCATATAGATAATGGGATAGCCTTGCTGCGTAAAGCGATCAAGTTTACTCTGATAAGCCACTCTTTTTATCAGGCAGGCTTTTGGATGCTCTAAGGTCTTTTTTTTGACTGATACCTAGACGTTTTAAAGCAGTGTGCATGCCGGTCTTACTACAGTTGAATCGCCTAGCTCGCTCGTACAGATAATCGTCTGGATATTGTTCAACGTCTTTTAAGAGTGCTTCATTCGGTATTTTAGTTGGTGATTTATCTCGAGTTTGTTTGATACTTGGGTTTCTCAGCCAGCGCTGTAATGCGGTTTTGCTAACATTATAGAAAGTACAAGCCTGACGGATACTCATGTCTTTGTTTTTGACACTTTTAATCACTTGTGCTCGAAAATCTGCTGAATAGGTCATTTGTTCTTCTGCTATTTCGCTTGCTTTAAAACGATTGTATCTTATTTAAAAAGAACTAACTATATGTCACAACAAGAGTTAGAGGACTATTTTATTGACTTTTCTAAGAAGTTAACTCTTTGGGCCTCTCCTGAAGTTATTATTGCATGGTCAAAATTTCGTAATAATGCTAATAATGACAGCACCGATACTCTATCAAATGTTGATAACATCTATCGTGCTATGAGAAAAGATTTGGGAAATAGTAATAAAGGTTTAAATAACAAAGCTATTATAAACTTGTATCTAAATGAACAAGTTTAACGGTGCGCAAAGTACACTCTACAAAATATATAGATTAACAATTAAAACCCAATTTTCATGCTAAAATTAGACCTATATTTAGAGCATAATTTTAGCGGGAGAATGAATCATGCAACCGATATTTGCGACACAGACAGCCAGTATCTCAGAGCTTAAGACCAACCCTTCGGCACTGATTAAGCAGTCGGATGGTGAGTCTGTAGCTATTTTAAACCACAATAAACCTGTGGCTTATTTAGTTTCAACCGATATGTATGAGCGCATGATGGAGGCGATGGACGATATGGCACTTAGCCAAACCGCTAATGCTCGCATGAATGACGGGCAGACACCGGTAAAGGTTACGCTCGATGACTTATAGTCTTGAGTTTCATCCTTTAGCATTAAAAGAGTGGAAAAAGCTAGCGCCCAGCATTCAGCAGCAGTTTAAAAAAAAGCTGCTGCAGCGATTATCAAACCCACGTGTGCCTGCGTCAAAACTCTCGGGGCATCCAGATACCTATAAAATCAAATTACGTACTGTAGGCTATCGTTTGGTCTATAGCGTCAAAGATGACGTCGTGGTGGTTTATGTGCTGGCCGTCGGCAAAAGAGAAAACAGCAAAGTATATGACAGCCTTGCAGTGCGCCAACCATGATTGAAACACAGACAGAATAAAAACGACGGAGGTCATAAACGTGCAATATACCGCAATCATCAAAGACGGTGGTTTGTTTATTCCCAATGTATTTTCCGACCTAAACGATGGCGGCTCGCACATCGTCCAAGTAGAGGTCGACATCGAGGCTGTGCGTCAGCAACTCACAAATCACGAAAAACCCAAAGCAACAGAAGCAAAGAAGCCAGCAGCAAAAAAACAAGCCAGAAAACCAGCCAAAAAAGAGAACCCGATAGCATCAGAGGTGGAGCTAGATACAATACGCAAAAGCGCTGTCGACGAGCTGGCTGCATTAGACGATACCGAGCTGAGCGAAATATTTAAAGCTTATATGAACGACGGACAAGCACCAGAACAAATATCGCTAGAAAACCTATAATACAATCAAATCCATATCAACCAATAACCGTAACACTTATAAAGGTAGAACAATGACTTATTCCGTGTTTTCTCAGAATCCAAACAACGCTTTGACAGAACCGATGTTTTTCGGTCAGCCCGTCAACGTCGCCCGCTATGACCAACAAAAGCACCCTATCTTTGAGCAGCTGATCGAAAAGCAACTGTCGTTTTTTTGGCGTCCTGAGGAAGTCGATGTCTCTCGTGACCGTATCGACTACGGCAACCTATCATCGCACGAACAGCATATTTTTATCAGTAACCTAAAGTATCAGACCCTGCTCGACTCTATTCAAGGTCGTAGCCCAAACGTGGTGCTATTACCGCTAGTGTCTATCCCTGAGCTGGAGACGTGGATTGAGACATGGACATTTTCTGAGACCATTCACTCACGCAGCTACACCCATATCATTCGTAACATCGTCAACGATCCGGGCGTGATATTCGATGATATCATGCAAAACGAACATATCTTAGAGCGTGCCTCCGACATCGCTCATTATTATGACGACTTATATTACAACTCACAGCTGTTTAACCTCTATGGTCCAGGTACACATACCGTCAATGGTAAAGAAATCACCGTAAACCTAAAAACCCTCAAAAAGCAACTGTATCTGTGCATCATGGCGGTCAACGTCCTAGAAGCGATTCGCTTTTATGTGTCATTTGCCTGCTCATTCGCCTTTGCCGAGCGTAAGCTGATGGAAGGTAACGCTAAGATCATTAAGCTGATCGCTCGTGATGAGGCGCTGCACTGTACCGGTACTCAGCACATGCTGAATCTGATGCGCAATGGCAAAGACGACCCCGAAATGGTCGAAATTGCTAACGAGTGCTACGAAGAGAGCTTGGCAATCTTTACCAGTGCCGCTGAGCAAGAAAAAGCCTGGGCAGGATATTTATTTAAAGACGGCTCAATGATTGGGCTAAATGAAGACATTCTTTGCCAGTATATTGAGTACATCACCAACTTGCGTATGGAAGCGGTGGGCTTGCCCGCAGCGTTTCCGAATTCAAAATCCAACCCAATCCCTTGGATCAATACTTGGTTGTCGTCTGATAATGTGCAAGTCGCCCCACAAGAGACAGAGATCAGCTCGTACTTGGTGGGTCAGATTGATTCTGACTTGTCAGAGAGTGATTTTGATGACTTTGAATTATAATGGGTTCTATCATCCCGTAACTTTTGACCATATCCAAACATTATAAGGTGGACCATGACTTGGGTTAAGACCAGTAAAAAAAAGTTCTACTTGCATGACGATGAAAGTCTGCTCGACGGACTACTGCGCACTGGCCATGACATAGAGTATCAATGCCGTGAGGGGTATTGTGGCAGCTGCCGTGTGCGCTGTATCACAAACTCCCATCCTGTTGAGTATCCATTCCCGCCGCTGGCAATGATAGAAGAAGATGAGATCTTGCCATGCTGCTGCCGTGTACAAGGGGTGATTCACATCAATCACGAACCGATTATTACTTAAAACCCATTAGCTTTGTTGCACAACCCTACTATAAGAACGCCAAAAGCCCGCTACTTTAAGATAGCGGGCTTTTAGTATCAGTATCAATCAGTATTGAGCTATACAGTATCTATTGAGGTAAGCCATCCTCATCAAACAACTTCATCAGCTCCTCACGCAGACGATAACGCTCCTCTTCTGACATCATCGGGGCGTCTGGGTTATCCAAATGCGGGTTATCTTCTTGGCCCCCTAGCCTTTCATCATGAAACAGCGTAGGCGGTTCGACAGCTTCTTGAGTAGGACGCTCCTCTAGTCGCACTTTGACTTGCCCGTTTTTACCATCACGCAGTATCTGAGTATTGAGCTCAGTATTAGGCGACTTACGTGCCACATATTGGATCAGTGTATTGGCGTCTGTCATCTCGACCCCATCAATTGCCAAGATGATGTCACCTGCTTGCAAGCCACTCTTGTCAGCAGGACCTTGTCTGACGACGTTTAGCACTTCCA
Source organism: Psychrobacter coccoides (assembly GCF_017498085.1). Lineage (GTDB taxonomy): Bacteria > Pseudomonadota > Gammaproteobacteria > Pseudomonadales > Moraxellaceae > Psychrobacter > Psychrobacter coccoides. Next base: position 174,869 of record NZ_JAGBKM010000001.1, on the reverse strand, counting down.
CACCGGTTGAGGTCTCAAGCTGGGTTGGGTCACGTAGCTGTGACTGAATCTCAATACCCAACCAACCACGGCTGACCCGCCCATCTTCAATCAAGGCGTTCATCACCTGCTCAACGATGGCTGTCGGAATCGCAAAGCCAATACCCATCGAGCCACCAGAGCGAGAGAATATCACCGTATTAATCCCGACCAGCTCACCACGGGCATCGACCAACGCCCCGCCAGAGTTACCCGGATTGATGGCAGCGTCTGTTTGGATAAAGTCTTCAAACTTGTTTACCCCAAGCCCAGTACGGCCTGTCGCCGAAATGATTCCTTGAGTAACGGTCTGACCGACACCGAACGGGTTACCAATGGCCAGCGCCACATCACCCACTCGAATGGGATTTTCTCGAAAGCCAAGCGGTTTAAGGCCGTTCATATCGACCTTAATCACAGCCAAATCACTGTCAGGGTCGGTTCCGACAATGCTGGCCCGACTCTTACGGCCATCATTAAAAGACACAGTAATTTCATCAGCCTTTTCGATCACATGAGCATTAGTGACGATATAACCATCCTCTGATACGATAACCCCAGAGCCTAGATTAGTGTTCTCATTGCCCTGCGAGGGTCCACCATGAAACTCAAAAAAACGGCGTAATACAGGGTCATTCATATATGGATGCTCAGCCATCTTTTGGGTGGTATAAATATTGACCACCGACTGCGAAGCAAGCGCAACCGCATCATGATAAGACGAGACCGGCTCTGGCGTATCCACGACTGGCTCTGGCAGCTGCTGTTCCACTGGGGTCCTTGGTGGTTCCCATGTCGCCTGTGGCGGCGTTTTCATACTCATGAATAGCCAAACAAACCCAGCCGTCACGACCAGCAATAACAGCCATGGCAACCATTTCCATAATGTTGATTTGTCGTTGGCATTTTTAGATGACGACATATAAAAAAACCCCTATAAGTGTGGTACGGTCAGACGGTGATAAAACAAGTACAGTGAGACGGTTGGTCGTTGATCAGTTAGATCCCAAGCAAGATCTATCCAAAAACACAGACTCACATACGCAAATTATAACTGGCAGTAGCATAAAATAATAACGTATCGTGTACCTTTTCAGTTATGGGGGTTGTCTTCTCATTTACAACATCATGTTAAGATGACGATCATAACGTGGTCTATTGACCCTTATCATGTAATATTCATTATATAAAAACGTCTTTGACAGAACTTCATTAAAACAGGACATCATAATGACTGCTAAAACACATGTAACAAAATCCACTACTACAGAAATCACTGCACAAGCTTTGACCCAGTTTTGCGATGAGTATCTCTCTGCAAGCGCCTTTAAAGACTATGCGCCGAATGGCTTACAAGTCGATGGTGGCAAACCCATCAAACGCATCATCACAGGGGTGACGGCTTGTGAAGCCCTAATCGATGCTGCTATTGCAGACAACGCCGACGCCATCATGGTACATCATGGTTATTTTTGGAAAGGTGAGCCTGCACCTATCACAGGCATGAAAGGTCGCCGTATCCGCAAGCTGATGCAACACGGCATCTCTATGATTGGCTATCACCTTCCCCTTGACGCTCACCCTATCATCGGCAATAACGCCACCCTCGCTGACATGCTAGACATGACGATTACTGGCGCGCTCTACCCTCATGAACCCCACCCTGTTGGCAATATCGCTGTATGTACGCCGCAAAGTGCAGAAACCCTGATTCATACCATAACCAAAGCATTATGCCGTGTACCCCTACATATCTCAGGTAATGGTGAATACTCTACTCATCAATCAGAGCAGACAACTGGCACCGCTGCAAAAATGATTGAGCGTGTGGGCATCTGTACGGGCGGGGCACAAGATATGATTGAGCAAGCTGCAGCGATGGGCTGTGATGCTTATATTTCTGGTGAAATATCAGAGCGTACCACGCATAGTGCGCGTGAGCTTGGTATTGATTACTTTGCATGCGGTCATCATGCTACTGAACGTGGTGGCATTCAGGCGTTGGGTTCACTGGTGGCCCAGCATTTTGACCTACCCGTTACCTTTGTTGATATTGATAACCCGGCCTAAAAACACCAGCCTAGGGTCTGATAGGTCAGTGTGCTATAATACGCCCCTGCTTTTATCTGGCAGCTGTTGCGCAGCCCTCAAAACCGCAACATAGACTAAAACGACAATGAGTATTCTGTTAATTTTTTAAGGGTTTTTATTAAGTTGGCTTACTTTATAACCACTTTTATCGTCACTTTCCTTGAATATATTATCGGATAGCCATATATAGTTTAGTTGTAAAACCGCGTTCTGTCATGAAACGTCCCATTTATTATAGCTTCCGGTTATGGTATCAAATAACGGATATGGTATGGTTTTGACATCTATATCCGCAATTTGGTATCGCAATATATGACAGTATGACCCTAGAGCTTTGTTTGTTGCTGATGAACTGACAACGTACAAAGCAAAAGGATTGACTGTGGTGATATTGCTGAGTGATAGTCTCTTGATCGTAGACCACGCAGAGCTGATAAGCTCTGCAGGTAGCGCTTAAGAGGCATACAATAAATATAGCTTTTATGGCTAGTGAATAACGACAAACGATTCACTGGTCAAACCGCTATTACTGTCACAACGATCGTCTCAATAACTTATTCATGACCTTACTGATGTCCAGCTTGGTTATGTGATGTGGTCAATACGATTATACGCCACCATCTCATAATTAAACCCACTATCCCTATCTGCACTTTATTTAGTGTTTGATAGAGGCTGATAGTTGGGGTTAATCGTTATCTATAACTGCCTGTCAGGTGTCTGACCGATATGTAGATAACGTCTATGCTGTGACAGGAGAATGACATCCTCTTGCAATTTATGAGTGTCATTCTTTTAAGAGGCCCGCTTAGTATTATCTGCTGTGTAGATAATATGATTAAGTCGGGGCTGCTTTATGGTAAGCAGGATGGCTAAGATTAGGAGACATCCATGCAGCGTATTACTTATCGTGTAAAAGTATCTGCACAAGGTGCCAAACGCCGTATTTCTTATCTACTGCGTCCGAGCAAGCGCATACTTAACACCAGAAGTAACCTCGTTTCATCCGTTCCCCCTGTAACTCGTACGACGACGTCTCGTTTTGCCAAGACGAAAAAAATGGCACAAGTTTCTAGTATTGCGCTTCTCTCATTACCCGCTGAGAGCCTCACAACGATGGACTCGAAAGTTCCGGCATATGATCAGGTCATGTTAGAGGAAACCTTAACTATCGCTGCCGTCCCAGGCGACAGTACTTATTTTGCTACTGATGGCTTCCAGCATGGTTTTGGCTTTGATTTAGTGCGCGGTTATGCCGATGAGCTTGGCGTCGATATAAATCTAAAAGCATATGCCGATGAAGAAGCGGCGCTGAGAGCGCTCAAGTCTGGAGATGCTGACATGGCGTTGACCACGGCTAGTACCCAGCTAAAAAGCAAGCTTAATCTCTCCTCTATCAATGTCAGTTGTGGTTATGATGCCAGCTTAACAGACAATGGGCTGCACCCTAAGGTCAGCTGGTCGTTTAATCAAACTGACGACCCATTATCACAAAAAGCCAGTTATTTTTTATGCGATAGCATCAAGATTGGGGACACGCAAAAACTCGCTGCTTTTTATAATCAAAAACTGCTAAAAGACGCTTATAGCCAAGATCATTTTAAAAAGACGCTTATAGAACAGCTGCCAAACTATCAATCCTCATTTGAAGAGCAAGCACGTAATTACAATCATGATTGGGAACTGCTGGTGGCGATGGGTTACCAAGAGTCTCATCTAGATGCCAATGCGGTATCACCGACTGGCGTACGGGGACTAATGATGCTGACCAACAGTACAGCCAAGGCGATGGGCGTCTCCAATCGTGTCGATCCTTATCAAAGTATCGGGGGCGGTGCACGCTATCTAGAAGAGATGAAACAAAGCTTTTCTGATGTACCCAAGACGGATCGTATCTGGTTTGCTCTAGCGGCTTATAATATGGGCCCCAATGCAGTAAAACGCATTCAGCGCAAACTGAGTGAGCAAGGTCTTGATGATAAGAGCTGGGCTAACGTCTATACCTACTTATCAGAAAATAGAGCCTCTAATAGTCGTTATGGTCAAGCAATGCATTATGTCAGCAATATTAGAAGCTATCTTGAAACCATCAAAACCCGTATGGTTTAATAGACAGGTAAATAAAGTGCTTCCATATAAAAAGCGGCTCTTAGATATAAGAGCCGCTTTTTCACGTCGATACGCTACTCAATATTAGAGTAGCGAGGTCTCTCGACTAACGGTTTGGTACCGTCAAGCGCTGACCACGCTGTAGCATGGTGTCAGCAGCGATATCGTTCATATCAGCAAGCTCTTTGGTAGATACGCCATACTTACGAGCCAGCCCAATCAAACTATCGCCTGAACCCACGGTATAGCTTACCGTTGCTTTCGGTACTTTAATGGTTTGCCCGCGCTGCAGCTGTGCGTTGGCTGCCAAATTATTAGTCGCCGCCAGATCTTGTACTGAAACATTAAAGCGACGTGCCAAGGCAATCAAGCCATCGCCTGATCGTACTCGGTAGCTTTCGGTATTGCCAAGTTTTTTGCCAGTTGCTGCATTTTGGGTGCCACTCGCTGAGCCTCTGTTTGTACTGCTCCTATTAGCCACACTACCGCTAGCAGGAATCGTGATCGTACGTCCCAGTATAAGGTTTGAGTTGGTTTTTAATCCGTTTGCTGCTGCCAAATCACTCAAGCCAATATTATAGCGTCTGGCAACACCAGTTAGAGTATCGCCAGACTTCACTTTATAGTTCACTGGCTTGTTATTTAATTGACGATCTACTTGCGCTTTAGACACAGGGACTTTAATCGTCTGTCCACGCTGCAAACGAACTCTAGCATCAAAGTTGCTATTGACTGCTGCGATATCGGCCGCACTGACACCCACGCTATTAGCAATCCCGATTAGAGTCTCTCCTGATTTCACTCTATAGTTAGTGGTCTGCACTGAGCTTGATCCAGAGCTGCTGGCCGCATGATTAGTAGCATTGATATCGACATCGGCAGGCACTTTTAGAGTTTGACCCACGTACAACGAATCTCTGACGCCCATGTTATTGAGACGAGCGAGTGTATTCGTTGAGACCCCAAACTGACGAGCTAACGTAATCAGCCCATCACCGGACTTAACTCTATAGTTTTGAGTCGCTGTCGTTGATTTTTTGGGTGTTGACGAAGGTGCTGCGGGTGTGCTGGCAGGTGCTTTGACCTTACCTGGAACGAGCCATAGTTTCTGACCTTTAAGCAAATCAGCACGGCTGCTCAAGTTGTTATAAGTGGCCAGTTGGGTGACCGACAGTCCGAAGCGATTGGCCGTTCCGATCAGAGTATCCCCTGCTTGTACCACATAGCTCTCAGGCTGACTGGCGGTAGTGGTACTGGCACTACTGAGCGGTTTGATTGGCTTAGCATCATAAAGATATAGCGTACTACCGGACAGCAGTTTTGCGTTAGCATCTATTTGGTTCCACTCAGCGATATCACGCCAGCTGACCTCTGCACGACTGGCGATATTTGATAGTGTATCCCCACGTTTTACGGTATAAGTCGTACGTGTGCCCTTAGGTTTTGGTTTGCTGGTTTCAGTGCCTGAAAAGCTGAGCTTTTTCTCTTCCCCTCTCGCCTCTAAGATAGACTGCTGCGTCTGTACTGCTGATAAGTTGATATTACCATCCGCATTGACCACATCAGTCACAGGTGTGCTGGTTTTAATTTGATTGGCAATAAAATCACGCTCCTCTTTACTGAGTGGCGGCTCTTGGACAATGGTGTTATTTTGGGTAATCTGAGCTGACGTGGTCGGCAAGCTGTTACTGCTTTGTAGCTCAGCATTGATTTTTAGTGTCTCTGCACTGGTGATTGGCGGCTCAGTCGTGACCGGTGTACTGTTGCTATATACAGAGCTGCTGGTTGGCGAAGCAGACGGAGAGATATAGCTGGTGGTCTGCTGCGGCACTTTAGCATTTGCTGCAAAATCAGCCAAACCGCCCCCTGTAGATGGCAGCGCTGGGCTATTAGGGTTATACGAAGGCACACTGTAACTTGGTGTGGTGCGCGGTGTGGTCGTGGTACCACTGGCAGCAAGTACGTTGCCCGTACCATTACCTCGTAATGAGCTGAGCTTGGCATCTAAATTAAGATTGATGTCATTAGGAATGATAACACGCTGCGGACCTGCTGGGTCTACACGTCCAGCAGTGAGCGCCGTGTTCAGTCTTTCAAGCTCACTGTAACTCACTCCAGTTACTTGTGACACTTCAGCCAAGCTTACGCCATAGTTCACAGGTACACTACGGAAATGCTGACGATTGGCAATAGCAGGCAGATAGACACCATACTGTTCAGGTTTCGCCACAATTTCGGCGACTGCTAAAAACCGTGGTACATAGTTCATGGTTTCGGTAGGCAGTCGCAGTGACCAATAGTCGGTTGGAAGGCCGCGGGCTTTATTGGCATCAATTGCATTTTGTACACGGCCAGGGCCAGCGTTATAAGCGGCTAATGCCAGCTCCCAACTGCCAAATTGATTATATAAAGCGGTTAAAAAGTCATAGGCGGCACGGGTGGACTCAATAACATCTCGGCGACCATCGTAAGTGCTGCTCTGATTCAGACCGTAGATACGCCCCGTACTTGGGATAAACTGCCATAAACCTGCTGCAGCGGCACTACTGGTCCCACTTGGGTCGTATGAGCTCTCAATCACTGGCAATAGCGCAAGCTCTGTGGGGATATTACGTCGCTCCGCCTCTCTAACCGTATGATAAATATAGCGACTCGCTCGGGCTGTGAGACGATTCAGGTAGTCTTGTCGGCTTGCAAACCAGCTTTTTTGTCCCTCAATGCGCTGATTATAGATAGGCTGCCCACCATTCATACGATAACCGGCACGCAAGCGATTCCATAAATCACCATACTGCTGAATGGCAAGTTTGTTGTCCTCCACCATCGTCATATCTGTGGCTTCAAGCAAGTCCGCCAACTCGTCTAAGCTCTCTGCATCCAAAAAGGCCGTAGAATAATCTTCACTTGTCGCTGCTTGAGTTGTTTTTTGGCCCGCTGGGCGCTTGCTGATTACAGTGGCGTTTGAGCGCTTGGTCACTCCTGTGTTTTTGACTGTTGATGTATTGCTACACGCGCTGATGAGTAAGGTCGATACTGCAAGCGTCAAAGGTAGAGCGATAAATGAGCGTGGTTTTGAGATTACAATTGGTTTAGATGACACAGTAGACATGATAATGGTGTTTTCCTAACAGCAAGAGATGACGAAAATGAGGGTGAATAATAGTATAGTATGCAATATAGACCAAAAACCATAGCACTATAAAAGATAATATGTAATTTTCATTGTCTTAGCTTTATAGGGTATGTCTAAGCCTGTGTCTTAAATGAGTCACGGGCTTAGTTTATAGTCACTTGTAATATAGTCACTTGTAATGTAGCTGACAGCCATTTTGGACTTGTTTAATCTAGCTTATAGTCACTTGTGATACGGCCCGTAGTAAGACAGCATTACCCGTTGATAACGCTAACGTGACCCTTGAAGTGGTCACATAGGATACTTTTTTGCCATCTTTAACCCAGCTTTCAACTGTCTTTACATTGGCTTTGGCTTGAGTACCCGTCGTGACAATATTATCAATCGTAATGTCATAGCGATAGTCTGAGGTTTGGTTCCAGCTGTTTTGTAGTAGCTTTAGGTAGCCATCTTTATCTAAGCTGGTTGTCTTCCCTCTTCTAGATAAAGATATCAGTGCATCATCTGATACCAAGGCGGCGACGCGACTGGTGCTTTGACTATTGGCAGCTGACTTCATTGCTGACGCATAGTTCTGCACTAGATCCTCCGTCATAGTAGCGGCCTGCGCACTTACAGCAGCCGTACTCGCAACAGCAGCAATTGCGGCCATACCAGCACTTTTTACTAATAGAGCAAACAGCCCTGTATTCAATAGCTTTTTCATGATAATCCTTAATATTATTACTTATATGACATGAGCTAACTAATACAACTCTGTATTTCGCAAGCTTAGCTTCGACGAATCCACCCGCACATATCGCAGAGGGCGTTTACACGCTTTGCGATCAGTACACTTCTTTCAAAATCGTCAGCCAGTTAGTGGTTTTAAAATAGTTAGGTTCTAAAGCAGTCGTTAATCGACTATATATCGATCGTGGTTGAATGGCTTTAGCCTATCATTGAATCCTAACAGTCATGTAACACCATTTTTAAATATTGCATTCATACTTTTTGGTCTCTCGCTTTTATGCTATCTAACTTTTGTGCGGCCTGTTTTTCTTTACTTAATAAATACAACCAGTATTTAGCAGCCTGTTTAGAAAGCAATCAAAGTGCCGTTGTACATAAAAGCCACTATCCACCAGAAGATCGGCTATTATCCTCTGGGTCCAATCGTTCATCGTCGCTAAGCTTCATGCCCAGACGCTCTACCCTTCTATCCATCATTTGCCGTGCCAGTGCTTGCATGTCTTCTACACGGTCGATCTCATCTACAATCTCAAGACCCAACAATGTCTCAAAGACATCCTCTAGTGTAACCAGCCCTTTTACTTCGCCATACTCACCCACGGTAATCGCAATATGTAAGCGGTTTTTTAGCATCAACTCAAGCAGATCAAACAATTTCATTTTTGAGAACACAAAAGTAATCTCACGCTGAAACTGCACCAACGGCTTATGCATAGCGTGATTTACTTTTGCTAGCAGCATGTCGGTTTTTAGCACAAAGCCTGTAATGTTATCTAAATCACCATCATAAATAGGCAAGCGTGAAAAGGTCAGCTTTGGACGATCAGCCAACACTTCAGCGACTGTCTTGTTTTGTTCAAACGCCAGCATCACAGAGCGTGGCGTCATAATATCTTCTACTTTGATCGCTCCAAACGCCAACAGGTTGCGGATAATACGTGATTCAAGCGGATCTATTTGCCCTGACTCTTCACCAATACTAGCCAAAGCAGCAAACTCACGGCGGCTAAAGGTTTGAGGCTCTTTTCCACGTACTAATAATTTGGTTATGCGCTCTGATATCCAAATAAGTGGATATAACACCAAAATAATACCGCGTACAAAATAAGCGACCATACCACTGAGTTGACGCCAATATATCGTTCCTAATGTCTTTGGAATAATCTCCGATAAAAATAAAATCGCCAACGTCATAATCGCAGAAAACAAGCCAAACCAAGCGCTGCCAAAGACAATGGTCGCCTGTGCACCAGCACCAATAGAACCCAAGGTATGCGCCACGGTATTCAGTGTCAAAATAGCCGCCAGTGACTGATCTATATTGTCGACCTTGAGGGCTTTGAGCATTTCTGCTTTTTTGGGGTTGCTGTCTTGCACATCAGCAATAAACGAAGGGGTCATACTCAGTAAAACCGACTCCGCCAAGGAGCAGACAAAAGACACCCCTATCGCTAACACCACAAAAAATATCAGCAATAGGATACTGATGGCAGTAGGCTCCGCTATCGCACTAGCAGCCAGTGCAGGATAAGGGATAAATGCTATCGACAACGCCATCAGCATTGCGGCCCTAGAGCTAGGCGCTGATCGGGCTCTAACACATTTAGGACAAAGCGTCGGAGGAGGTTTGGCTGAGGCGGACTTACGAGCACGCGCACGGTATAAACGAGGTGTAGACAAAGTTGTGTTGAACAAGTTAGGTAACCTAAACAAAAAATGAATGATATAAAAATTCGCGATTGATCACTATAATAGATAACAGTTTATCTATACTGTCTACTTTGTATTAAATGGTATATTCTGCGTCAAAGCATACGCCCATGCGCATCTTAACCGCACAATATCTTCGCTAAAAGCTGAAACAATAGCAGCCATTTGATATTAGCATTGATGTCATTATTTCACAATATTTTGTCAGATAACGACGTTTAATATGCGCTGGTGACGAGAAAAATATCCATAGCCTATGATTAACAGTTACCAAGTCTGGGAATTTTTGTTACTATGCGTCTAATTTTATTGTTATCTGTCACTTAACTGAGAAACACTATGAGCCTTTTTATTCAATCTGCCCATGCTGCTGAGACGGCAACAGGCGCTTCTTTATTCGGTCAAATTTTACTACCGGTTGCTTTTTTTGCTATTTTCTACTTTTTGGTCATTCGTCCCCAGTCTAAGCGCACCAAAGAGCATCGTGCTATGGTCGATGCCTTGACTGTGGGTAATGAAGTGATCTTCGCTGGTGGTCTTATGGGTCGTATCAAAGATCTTGAAGGTGATTATGCGACGATTAGCTTAAACAACAACACTGATATTAAAGTACAGCGTGCTTCTGTCATTTCGGTATTGCCTGCAGGTACGATCGAGAGCGTATAAGTGTTTGGCGTATCGTCACCAGTTTGATGCATCGCCAGTAGACAGTACGCATGGTCATAGCCATTAATAGCCTATGATAAATAAGTTATGAAAAAATGACCGTCAATAGTTACGGTCATTTTCTACTATGAGCCTATTGCCTTTATGTCCTACTATCGTAGTAGATACTTATAAGGATCAAAGAGTACTTTGCTTATCTGAACGATAATCATCCTCCTTTGTCGCTGCTAACTTCCCATCTGCTGACTTGTGACTTAGGTCACTAGTACTTTATCAACTTAAAGAAGTCATTATGCAATATCCCGCTTGGAAATACTTACTCATCGCTGTCGTGCTGTCCATCGCCGGCCTCTATGCTGCACCAAACCTCTATCCTGATGAACCAGCTGTACAGATTACCAGTGCTGCGGCAGGAACACAGCTCTCTGAAGACATCTTAACTCAGTCACAAAGCCTATTAGAAGAGGCTGGTGTTCGTTATCATGATGGCACTTTTGAGGGCAATAGTGCCTTATTGCGTTTGGACAACCCAACCACTCAGCTAAAAGCACAAGAGGTTTTGCGCCAAAATTTGGGTGATAATTATGTGGTCGCCCTGAACCTTGCCCAAACCACACCGCAATGGCTGCGAGACATCGGCGCTAAGCCGATGAAGCTAGGATTGGACTTACGTGGCGGTGTACGTTTTGTTCTTGAAGTGGATATGGACAAAGCTCTAGAGCAGCGTTTGACCAGTGCCAGTCGTGATGTGCGCCGTGAGCTACGTGCCGAGCGTATAGCGGTTAAAGGAACTAAGACGCAAGCACAAGGTATCGTCCTGCATTTCGCTGATACCGACGCTCGTAACCGTGCACAAAATGTATTGCAAGGCACGATGGGAACAACTTTTAATCTACAGTCCTCTATAGATGAGCAAGGTCCATCGCTGATCATGACCTATAACGATGCCACTATAGATGAGATCAACAGCTACGCAGTCAACCAAAACCTAACCACGCTGCGTAACCGTATTGCCGAGCTTGGCGTGACCGAAGCTTTGGTACAGTCACAAGGCGCTAGCCGTATCGTCGTTGAACTGCCGGGCGTGCAAGATACTGCCGAAGCCAAACGTGTCCTCGGTCGTACTGCCAATCTAGAGTTTCGTTTGGTCGCCAAAGACAGTGAAAACTTTATGGGCGGCATTCCCCCGGCTGGTACCGAAGTGTTTCCTTTTAAAACACTAGATGGCCCACCGGTATTGCTAGAGCGTCAAGCGATTGTCACTGGAGATAAAGTGACCAACGCACAGACCAGTCTTGATGAAAGCGGTCGTCCTGAGGTCAATATCACCTTGGACAGTGCCGGTGGTAGACTCATGCAAAACGCCACCCGTACTGCTGTCGGTGAACAAATGGCCGTATTGTTTATTGAAAACAAACAAAAAGTCACTTATGAGGAAGATCCAGAGACTGGCGAGACTGTCGAAGTACGTACGCCTTATGCTGAAACTAAGGTAATCAACCGTGCCAATATTCAAGCGGTATTGGGTTCCTCATTCCGTATTACTGGCCTTGAAAGCAATGCAGAAGCTGCTGAGCTTGCGCTATTGTTACGTTCAGGGGCGCTTGCAGCACCGATGTATTTCGTAGAAGAGCGCACCATTGGCCCTTCATTGGGTCAAGAAAATATCGATAAAGGATTGTTTTCGACGCAGGTGGGTTACTTGCTGGTCTTTGTGTTTATGATTATCTTTTACCGTCTGTTCGGTGTGATTGCTAACATCGCACTAGCAGTTAACGTCATTATTATTATCGCTATTATGTCGATTTTAGGCTCCTCACTGACCCTTCCCGGTATCGCTGGTATCGTCCTTACCATTGGTATGGCAGTAGATGCCAACGTACTGATATTTGAGCGTATTCGAGAGGAGCTGGCAAATGGTGTACGGCCAAAGTCCGCCATCGTGGCAGGGTTTGATCGTGCCTTTAGTAGTATTTTCGATGCCAACATCACGACGCTATTGGTTGCCTTTATCTTATTTGCTATTGGTACGGGGCCGATTAAAGGCTTTGCGATTACCCTAGCTATTGGTATTGTCAGCTCGCTATTTACTGCAATTTTGGTGACCCGTGCACTGGTACAAATTGCTTATGGTAAGCGTAAATCTATCAAACGTCTGAGCATCGGCTAGGAGAATAACATGGCGACTGAAAACAATAACGCCCCAAATAATACGCCGACACCTAGTGGCTCAGGTGACGGTTCAGGTAACAACTCTAACAACACGAATGACAACAACCAGCGCCGTCGCCGCAACAAACCACGTCGTGACGGTAAAGGCAGTAACAGCAAAACAAACCACTCAGGTAACGCAAAGTCGAATAAAAACAAATCTCGCCGTAATAGCAGTCATAGTGTTGATAAAAGCAGTAAGGCGCTAAGCACACAAGCCGATGATGTCAATCAAGAGATCGACAGCGCCGCTGATGAGGCAGCAGCAAAAGAAGGTGGTATCAAAGCCATCGGTAACCAGCGTATTATTCCTTTTATGAAGCTAGAAAAGCCGATGGCGATTCTGTCTTTATTGATGGTGATAGGAAGTATCATTGCCATCGCTGTAAATGGTCTGAACTTAGGGCTTGATTTCACAGGCGGCGTATCAGCAGATGTGCGCTATGAGCAGCCTGTCGAACAAGGCGAGGTCGTTCAAGCACTGGCTGACAATGGTTTTGATGATGCTATCGTTCAGTACCTTGGGACGCGAGAGGAGCTACTGGTACGCCTGCCACCACAGTCTGACAATGTCGACGGGCTAAATAGCAGCTTAGAAACTGCCTTAACGCTTGCTGATAATACGGTCGAGATTAGTAATGTCAATATTATCGGCAGTCAGGTCGGTAATGAGGTGTACTTAAACTCAGTGATGGCGTTGGCATTAGCCTTGGTCTGTATGCTTGGTTATGTGGCTCTACGCTTTCAGTTCAAGCTGTCTTTGGGTGCAGTGATGTCGTTATTTCATGATGCTATTGTCACCATTGGTGTGTTTGCGCTATTTGGTTTCCCATTTGACTTAACGGTATTGGCGGCTATATTGGCATTGATTGGTTATTCATTGAACGATACTATCGTTGTCTATGATCGTATTCGTGAAAACTTTCGCCGTGTCCGTGGTATCACACCACGTCAAACGATTGATTTGTCACTGACTGAAACCCTACGCCGTACTATCATGACTATTTCCACCGTTCTGTTGGTAGTACTGGCGATGATGTTCTTGGGCGGTGACGGGTTATACTGGTTCTCGGTTGCTCTATTTATCGGTCTATTAGCAGGTACTTACTCATCAACTTATATCGCCAGCTCTATCCCTCTGAGAATGGGCTTGTCACGTGATGACTTTGTGGTTAAAGTAAAGCCTGAGTTTGAAGAAGAGATTGTGACTTTTAATGACCCAAAAATGTTTGAACAAGACTGATCGCAAACCCAAGAGTTCATAGCTAAAGTGTCTCAAACATCCTGATAAAAGCACCTAAGGTTAGGTGCTTTTGTCTTTGTATGGTTATCTACGATATTTAAAAAACGTGAGTAACAGCATCAAACACTGTGCGAAGCTGCATAACATTTATGCTAGTAACGCTGTATCGATTTTATATTAAATCGACTATATGGTACTGATAGAGATTATTTTATGCCAACGACCACACCGCCACCTGTCATCTCGCCTATAGATACTCGCTATAAACATATCATCGCCATTGCCATTCCAGTCCTGCTGGCTAATCTGGCCATGCCGTTACAAAGCGTGATTGATACTGCCATCGTCGGTAATATGAACGTGGCGGCAAAGCTTGCAGGCATGGGACTGGCCATACAGCTATTGTCATTAATCCTGGTCAGTTTTAATTTTTTACAGTACGCCTCCTCTGGCTTATCAGCACAAGCACTGGGACAGCTTGCCGATGATGACATTAAGTCGCCACAGCAAGCATCACCGCTACTGTCTATCTTGCAACGTGCCCTATTGTTAGCCGTGATGATTGGTTTGGTACTATTAGTCGCAAAGCCTTGGCTTATTGAGTTTGGCTTAAAGGCACTGTCTGCCAATCCGGACAGTGCTGTAGCAGCAAAGGCGTATTTAGATGTGCGTTTTTGGGGTGTTATCGCTGAGCTGATGAACTTTGCGTTCATTGGTTGGTTTGCAGGACAGGGCAAGACCCGCTATATGCTCTACCAGCAAGGCTTTATCGCTGTACTTAATATTATTCTAACGCTGTTTTTTGTCTATGGCATGCAACTGGATATCGTCGGTGTGGCTTTAGGTACGACCATCGCTTTTTGGTCCGGTGTCATATTAGCATTATGGCTAAGCCGCCAGCACTTAAAGCTGACTTGGGCGGCCTTATTTAAGGTAGATGCACAGCACTTTACCAAAGATAAAATGCTTAGGCTATTTTCTTTAAATAAAGACATCTTTATTCGTACGCTTATTTTGACACTGAGCTTTGCATGGGTGACACGTCTATCTGCTCAAAGTGGTGATTTGGTATTGGCAGCCAATGCGATTTTGTTGCAAGTACTGAGTATTTCAGCCTTTGCGCTCGATGGTGTGGCCGTCTCTGCTGAGACTTTGAGTGGTCAGGCCGCTGGGCGCCGTGACTGGCTGCGCTTTCGTATCATCGTCAAACGTACTGGGGTCGTCAGTTACGTGTTGGCGATTTTGTTAAGCAGCATTTGGTGGCTGGCCATGCCGACTTATTTGCAACTGATGACCAATATCGAAGCGGTGTACGTATTGACCACAGCGTATCAAGGTTATGCGATACTACTGCCACTCGTCGGGGTGGGTGCTTACTGGCTTGATGGCATATTTTTTGGGTTAACTGCAGGTCATGTCATTCGTAATGCTGCTTTATTATTGGCACTGATCTTTTTCCCGCTCAGTTGGTTATTGTATCAACAGTGGGATATGACTGGAATTTGGCTCAGTGTCTGGGCGCTGCTATTATTGCGCTTGTTTATACTGAGTGGATTTTTATATCAAACGTACAAAACTGGAAATGAGACGACATTAACACCAGTATAAAACGGTTGTCGAATTTAAAATCTTCACCTGATCATTGTAGGATATGACGTGAATACTTGTACTAATGAACAATCAAGCCCTACCTACCAATGGTCAGAGGGTTTCAAAAAAAGCATCCCTGTGGCGATGGGTTACCTGCCAGCAGGTATTGCCTTTGGGGTACTGGCCCAAGTGGCAGGCGTCCCTATCTGGGCGACCATTATGCTCAGTGTCGTACTGTACGCTGGCGCTGCACAATATGCTTGTTTGCCGATGCTCAGTGCAGGGCTACCCATTGGTAATATTGCCACCAATATTGCCGCCATTAACCTACGCCATGTTTTTTATGGTATGCCTTTGCTTCAGTATTTACCGACACATAGACTTGCCAAGGCATACTGTTTGTTTGCGCTAACTGATGAGACGTTTTCGGTGATGACAAGCCTGCCCCATGCTTCTCGTCGGGCCTTAATACTCCCTATCAGCTTATTTAATCAAAGCTGGTGGGTATTGGCCTCGATCATAGGCGTGATGATAGGGAGCGCTTTAAATGACTTGGTACCGCATCTAGACTTTGCCTTGGTATGTCTATTTGCTATTTTGGCTTATGAGCAGTTTCATAGCATCAAACGCTACTTCCCTATTGGTATTGCTGTGATTGCCTTGGCCATCGCCTCACTGTTTACCAACAACTGGCTATTGTTAGTGGCAATTACCATCTGTATGCTGATGATTTTGGCGCGGGGCTTTTGGATACAACGTACAGAAGCAGGAGCAACCCATGACCAGTAGCTACCTTATTGCCGCAACCTTTGCTATGGCAGGCGTCACTTTTATTACCCGTGCTATCCCAGCACTGATACCCAAAAAAATCCTTGATACGCCTTGGTTACATCGGCTAAATGAAAGCTTACCACTATCAGTGATGGTGCTGCTAATATTGACCAGCCTTTCTTATCAAGACTTATCTGCTCATACAGGCTTTAGTAGTGCTGAGCTGCATCTATTACTGGCACAGATTGGCGCATTGGTGTTGGTGCTTGCGGTTTACCACATCAGCCGTCAACTGCTGGTCAGTATGGTCGTGGGTATTGCCACCCTTAATGGGCTACTTTGGGTATTTACCC
The DNA here is from genome assembly GCF_017498085.1 of Psychrobacter coccoides. Taxonomy (GTDB): domain Bacteria; phylum Pseudomonadota; class Gammaproteobacteria; order Pseudomonadales; family Moraxellaceae; genus Psychrobacter; species Psychrobacter coccoides. Next base: position 158,242 of record NZ_JAGBKM010000001.1, on the reverse strand, counting down.
ATGTGTTGACCTAAGAGTAACCTTGGTTTTGAGAACAGATAAAAACTAAAAAGAGGCGACATTCATTGAATGTCGCCTCTTGTAGTGAATGGCAGCTCTTTTTTACTGCTCTTCTACGCCCATCATATCGACAGAGGTATCAGCAACCACCTGTACACCCTTAGCACTATCATTGCGCTGCGCTTGCAGATGCTCGAGATACGACTCGTTGATTTGACCTGTGATATAACAACCGTTAAATACGGCACAATCAAAGCCCTCGACACGACTGTGCTTGGTATCTTTGACCGCATCGATCAGATCATCTAAATCTTGGAAGATCAGACGATCAGCACCAATAATCTGACGCACCTCTTCGACACTGTGACCTGAGGCGATAAGCTCACTACGTACTGGCATATCAATGCCATAAACGTTAGGGTATTTTACAGGTGGCGCAGCACTGGCAAAAAACACCTTTCTAGCGCCTGCATCACGTGCCATCTGAATGATCTCATGACAAGTCGTTCCTCGCACGATAGAGTCATCCACCAATAACACGTTCTTACCTTTAAACTCTAAAGGCACTGCACTCAGCTTTTGACGGACAGATTTTTTACGTTGCTGCTGACCTGGCATGATAAAGGTTCGGCCGATATAGCGGTTTTTCATAAACCCTTCACGGTACTTAATATTCATCTTCAGCGCCAGCTCCATCGCTGACGTACGAGACGTATCTGGAATCGGAATCACCACATCAATGTCATGGTCCTCGCCCCACTCATCAAGAATTTTTTGTCCCAGTTTTTCGCCCATACGTAGGCGTGACTTGTAAACAGAGATATTATCCATGATCGAATCTGGACGTGCAAAATAGACATACTCAAAGATACAAGGCGTATATTCTTTTTGCTCCACGCACTGCTGCGTGTGTAGCTTATGATTTAAGTCAATAAAAATAGCCTCACCAGGTTTGACATCACGAATGATGGTAAAACCACAGCCTGTCAATGCCACTGATTCAGATGCCACCATATATTCAGTGCCGCCATTAGCCGCCAAACGCTCACCAAAAATCAATGGGCGAATGCCATTTGGATCACGAAACGCCAATAGACCTTGGCCAGTAATCATCGCTACCACGCCATAAGCGCCTTCACAGCGGCCATACACCGCTTTTACTGCGGCAAAAATATCATCAGGCTTTGGATGGGTCTTACCCACATTTTGCATTTCATGTGCCAAAACGTTGAGCAACACTTCAGAATCAGAGTCGGTATTCAAATGCCGACGGTCTTCTTGATACAAAGACTTGGCTAAGCTCTCAGCATTGGTTAAGTTACCATTGTGTGCAAGCGTAATACCATAAGGAGAGTTGACATAAAACGGCTGCGCTTCTGCACTACTTGATGTGCCTGCCGTAGGATAGCGGACATGACCGATACCAAACTTACCGACGAGTTTGAGCATATGGCGAGTCATAAACACATCACGCACCATGCCATTTTCTTTTCGCAGATAAAACCGTCCATCTTGCAACGTCACAATACCCGCAGCATCTTGACCACGGTGCTGCAACATAGTTAAAGCATCATAAAGAATTTGGTTAACTGGCTCATGAGCTGCAACCCCAACGACTCCACACATAATTATGTCCTATTTCGTACTACACATTGATGACGCAATAACGGCACGCTTGATGGCAGTACTGGCTACCAGCGCACCGACAATCTGATGATGTTTATTTACTGAGAGTGATTTCAATGAATCTTGTTTCATGCGATTAGGTTTTAATATTCCTAATGTTCAAATGATATAAGCGTTCAGATATAATAGATTCAGTTTAAAAGTGTTACAGGGCTACTGAGGTAAATTTTTCGCAGCCTCTGGGAACGCAGCAAGCAAGGAAAATTTATACCAGTAGCGCCTTTGAACTTATGACAGTTTTGTTTCAACTGGCTATAGTTTAACGATAAAAGATGAGTTGTCTATTATAAACAATAAAACGAATAATTGATTGCAATTTATGACTGATTAACCTGTTCCCAAGCAACGCCCAGAGCATCTGAGACCATCATTTTGGCCACCGGCGCATAAGGCAGCAGCTCAGGCGCCAGCACAGACGTCTCCCACTGAGGCATTTGCACTAGCAGGGGCGCACTGACACTGAGCACAACTAATACGACAAGGACATTTTTGGCCGCGCCTAAGACGCCACCCGCCATTTTATCTAACATCCCTAAACGCAAAGTCTTTAGCACACTTGAAAATACAAATGCCACCAGGTGCATGATGGCTAATATGATAACAACCACCACCAAAAACGCCATTGCCATCTGTAACACTGGGCTTTGTACTATCCCTGAAAACTGCGGGGAAACCACACTTGCCAAGCGTGTTGCAGCAATCAGAGCAATAAACCACCCTACTAACCCCAATGCTGTCTTGATAAGTCCTACTTGAAAGCCACGCCACAAGCCCATTAAGACAATGATGGCAATCACAATATCCAAACCACTCATATCACTGCCTCACTGTATCATTAATGAATAACGGCTCACTATCGAGCATCGCTGTGTATTACATCAGAACAGATTAGTGCTCTTGCGCATCATAATAACCACCAATGGCTTGTACGCAAGACTGCACAAGACCTGGCCCTTTATAGATAAGTCCTGTATATAGCTGCACCATATCAGCACCTGCTTTAATCTTTCTGACTGCTTTTGCACCACTGTCGATACCACCCACCCCGATCAGCGCCACTTTATCATCCAACTGATCTGAGAATTGTTGCAAGATTTGAGTACTGATATGACTGACAGGACGACCAGATAAGCCGCCTGCTTGCTCGCCATCCGGCAAGTCTTCGACCCCAACACGGCTCAATGTGGTATTGGTAGCAATCAGCCCATCAATCTCAAAATCTAACAGTTGCTGCGAAATATAATCAACTTGTATCGGCTCTAAATCCGGCGCAACCTTGAGTACCAAGGGCACATAAAAGCCATACTCTGTAGCCAACTGACTGTGGCGGTTTTTAATCGTGCTCAATAACTGGGTAAGCGCCTCACCACTTTGCAGGTCACGTAGATTTTGCGTATTGGGCGACGATATGTTGATAGTAATATATGAGGCATGCGGATAGACACGCTCTAAACAATAAATATAATCATCGGCAGCCTGCTCTACAGGCGTACTGGCATTTTTACCGATATTAATACCAATATTGCCTTTATACTTGCAATGCTTTACGTTTTCAATCAGATGCTCTACGCCTTGATTGTTAAAGCCCATACGATTGATGATGGCATCTGCTTGTTTTAGTCGAAACAGGCGCGGCTTATCATTACCAGCTTGTGGTTTTGGTGTCACCGTACCAACTTCGATAAACCCAAAACCCAACTCAGCAAGTGCATCAATATAGTCGCCGTTTTTGTCCAAACCCGCTGCCAGTCCTACAGGATTAGAAAACTGTAAACCCATACAGTCTGTTGGCTGCATCGGCTGGCCATAAATCAAACCTAACGTGCGTGCTTTATGGGCTTTATCTAACAAAGACAGGGTCATTTCATGAGCATGCTCAGGGTCCATATTGAACAAAAACGGGCGTAATAAGGCGTAGGACATAATGACAGTAAACCCTGCTTAAAAAATAATGAATAAAATAATATCAATGGCAAAACCATTGAATCTGCGACGGCAGTAATGCGCTGCGATTATATCAGCTTAACAGAAGCAAAACCAAGTTTTCATATCATACCCATCGGACATCAAACCACGGTACGACATGCTCCATACTGTAGATTCAATTACCATAAACCCAATATACACGTGTTGCAGTGCTACTGGGGTGCTTGGTTTTAAAATACAATTACGCAGTATCGAAGGTACGCAGCAAGCAAGGATGACTTATACCAGTAGCGCTTTTAAGCCTATGACAGTTTTCAACTGACTGCATTAAGGCACAGGACGATTATCAGTCAGCGCAATCCAGCCTCGTACAATACGATAAAGGTGCCATATAAAAGTAAAAAACATAATCATGATGCCAAGACCGGTAAATAAAACAGAGCCAATCGCTATATTACCACTGTCTGCTAGGACACTGACACCCAAGCCGCCTAGGGCAAATATCATAATCATTGCACCTATAAAAAAGAAGACAATGCTGTACCAAAAAGTCTTAATCTGCCAATCAAAATGTGTCGCCAGCCAAGTGCCATCAGCCTCTCGTCGTTTGGCATAATTCATCACGATAGGCAGTATCCATAAGATCCCAGCAGTAAAATAACTGATGACATACAGTAGATAAGTGAGGTGATTATAAGCCACTAAGGAGCGGCGCTGTTGGTCGGTCAGTAATGAATGACCCTCTTTTGATGCCAGCGCATGCGTTGACTGCGAACCCACAAAAGACTCAGAGACTGGTTTTTTATAATCCAGACGCTCATCATGATTTGGTTCAGGAGATTGGCTCATAGTAACGGTCCATAACTGATATTGGTTAGAGTATTTATTGTGCCAAACAGTATATTTTTCAAGCTTGTAGTCTGAGTCATCATCTTTGCAACCATGACTTATCTGCTGCTATTATGCCGTGATAGATGGGATTATAAACTGACTCATATCGAGCAAAATCACAGCAGTAACCACACATAGAGGCTAAAACCGAATAGTGGCTTGCACTTGCATCTGTTTTGTGACCGCATCCTGCTGTATCGATAACTGAGAAAACCGCCCGCCTTGTTGTTCAAGCTTACCAAGGGCAGCACTCACCACCGCTTGACTTGGATGATTGAAGCTTAATTGCACCCCTTCATTGGCAGCAATGACTTGTGCCCTATCGATACCTGATGTCTGTAAGATACTATTTACTCGGCTTGCAGGTGGCATAGCATTAGCGTCATCCTGCGACTCGCTTAGGGCGTTTGGATCGATATTACCTGCTTGAGAGCGCAACCAAAAATAATCGGCAATCTGCTCTTGATACGCTGACTGGCTCTTTTTTGCCGCCTGATGCACACTATAACCTCCATAACCACCGACAAACAGCAATAAAAACAGTATCAAGACCACCAGCGCTAACTGGTCACGAGAAGACAGGGCTTGCCAGTGATTCTCCAGTGTACGTTGGTAGTGGCTAAGGCGGTCAGATAGCGTATTGCTTACCTGCTGTGAGCGCTTGGCTTTGCGCCGTGATGCATTCATTACTTAACTGCCTTAAAAGTGAGTATAAATAAAACCAATGAACCCTAATGGTTATGGCTTTGAAGATTGATTCTTGAGTTTTTTAAGAAGCCGCAAGATTTATACTGGTATCATCAGTAACCTTGATCGTGACTTGCCCGCTAAACTGCCCTTGCTCACTACTATTGACACGTTCTAGGTTGGCGGCTATTCCTTGTGACATCAAGGTACTGGTAAACTGATCTAGGCTACTACGATCGGGTGCTATTAAAGTAAAACTCAGCATATCTGGCGTCATAACCAGTGCCTGTGCATGCAAGGATGACTGTTTGATCAATGGTGATATCTGCCCCAACATCGTCATATGCGAGGCTGATGTGGTTTTTGCACTTTGCAGCTTAGGCTGCATCTGCACTTGTAACTTAGTGCGACTGGTATTGAGCGTTTCATTGGGAAACCAGGCTTGATACTGTGAGGTCACTGCGGCTTTTGTGGCTGCTGCTGCACTATTATAGCGATAGATCTGTAGGCCATCAGCGGCAACCTGTAATAACAGTGCGGCCAATGCAACCGCCATAGCCATACGAAGATAAGGCGACAGCTGCGCATCAGAGGTTTTAACAAAGAAGTTTAATGGATGACGTTCAGGACTATCAATGGGCGTGGGAGTCGCCTTAAGCGGCGTCAGAACCACCTGCTGCTCTGCCAGTAGTGCCGCCGTTTCTGATATAATTTGTGTCTGCTCAGGCTCATACGCAGACGGCTGTTGTAAGTCAATCCGACTGGTGGCTGAGTGCTCAGATGCAAAGATAGCAGGAAGCGTAACTGCCTCACTGAGATGAGGCAAGCGCTCAAGGATTAAGGGCAGATAGTTTACCGCCATGCCTTGCTGCTGCGACTGTCGCAATAAAAAAGTGTAGTGATCCTGGTATAGAACCACTTGCTGAGCAACCGCTTGTTCAGGAACAGGCAACAGCAAAAAATCCGGCACTACTGCACTGACAGTCATACCGACTAACGCTGCGCTCTGCTGCCATATCTCAATATCACTCTGGGCCAGTGCGTATAGATGCTGTACATGAGCGTGACCGGTCTGCCTCACTTCTAGCTTATCAACCGCTGTTAGTGAGGTTTCTTCAAATAAATACTGCTTACCTGTACTACCCAGCTGTTTGAGTTGGGCGTTACTAAGCTCAGTCTCTACATGCAATAGCTGACTAGAAGGCACGTACAAATAAAGAGAGTGATGACTGCTTTTGCTTTTATGATAAGTGTCATAAAGCTGCTGCCAACCGTCGATAGACTGCCAGTTTTTTGTCTCATCATGCCAGACGGCAAGTGGACTATGCTGCGCTCTTAACCAAACATGTAGCACCCAAGGTGTCCTTACTTAACTGAATCATAAAATTAGCCTATCCGGTATCAAAATGGCTGCTTTGGTACAAAACGATCAATTTCAGTCGCCATACTGGCCATGACAAACTCCATTTCAAACACTCGAGCTTCTGCCAAAGCGAACGATTCAGGGCTATCGCCCGTAAGCAAGCTGGCAAGATAGGCAATGATAGACATGTGACAGACTACGACCATACAGTCCGCTTCGATATGGCCAAGATCAATCAAGGCTGTGCGGGCATCGTCAGAGGGTGTGATGTTATTCTGCACCTGTACTGGCACCGTAGGCGCTCGCAAGCTTAGCTCTGCTAACGTTTGCTGCGCCCTATCATAAGGACTGACCACAAACTGATCTGGTGAATAATGCTCAGTGATATACTCTGCTGTTTGTATCGCTTGCTGCTTTCCGTAGTCTGTTAATTGGCGTGCGCTGTCTGGACCGATCGCATCCTTTGCCTGCCCATGACGCATCAATATTATTTTTATCATCTTTTATCGCCTTTCTCGACCCAGTTTTATTATTCTAACCTAATTATCTGGGTTGGTTTTTATTTTTCGCTTCAGTTCTATTCGCCGCTACCTTTGGTTGCGTTGTCATCATCCGTATCACTGGTTGCCGCTTGGATTTGTGCTGTCAATTCAGCATTGCTATGGTCATGCGGCATGACAAACTCTACATCGCTACGAAAGCCGGCTTCCATTAAATGCAGCGCCACACCTAATGCCGCTTTATCTTCATAAATGACAGCATATAATGCGTGTGTGATAGGCATATAAATACCTTCTTTGGTCGCTTTTTCGTGTACCTGCTGAATGGTATTAACCCCTTCAGCGGTTTGACCAAGCTTCTTGACAGCAGCATCGATACTCATCCCACTGCCTAGCATATTGCCGATACGAAAGTTGCGACTTAGCTCTGAGCTACAAGTAGCGTATAAGTCACCTACCCCAGACAGTCCTAGGAAGGTCAGTGGGTTCGCCCCTGTCTCCACCCCAAATCGGCTCATTTCAGCCAATGCACGAGTGAGTAGCATGGCTTTGGTGTTTTCGCCGACATCATAGGCCGCTGCCATACCCATAGCAATTGCATAAATGTTTTTGAGTGCACCACCAAGCTCAACCCCTTTGACATCGTCGCTGGCAAACACTCGAAAAAAAGCACTGTGTAGCGCAGCTTGTACAGCATGGCGTAGCGGCTCTGAATCACTAGCAATGACCGTCGCTGAGGGCATGTTTTTCATAATCTCGATGGCGAGATTTGGCCCTGACATTACGCCAAAATTGACCTCTGGCAGCTCGTCTTTGATGATATCACTCATCAAAGCAAAGGTGTCTTTTTCCATACCTTTGGTCAATGACACCACCGACTGTCCCGTGATAAAGGGCGCAATGTTTTTGAGAGTTTCTCGAAAAGCCGAGCTTGGCACAGCCAAAAAGATAATGTCTTTGTTTTTGACCGTTGCTGCTAAGTCATGGCTGTATTTGAGGCGATCATCTAACTTGTAGCCAGGTAGGTATTTTTTGTTGGTTTGGGTCTTGGTCATCGCCTTTACGGTTCGCTTATTGCGCACCCACAGTGTGACATCACAGCCGTTGCGAGCCGCTAAGTTTGCCATAGCGGTTCCAAAGCTACCACCACCCAAAAAAGCCAAACGCAGCTTGGTTGGGTTGTCACGGATTTTTTGCATGTTTTTTTCGACGTCTGATTCGACGATACTGGGGTCCAGCTTTCGACGCCCAACACCTGACTTGGTAGCACGCTCAATAATACCTGCCAACAGACCGCTTGGCTTTTCGTTGTTACTGATATCAGGCTTGTGCTCGGTTTGAGCTGTGGTTTTATCAGTAAAATCGCCAGTCGAGTGATTAGCAGTATTGTCTTTATTTGCGCTTGTCATATTTAAATATCCGTATCAGTCGGCTTGTTAAATTGCTGCAGCCTGTACTATCTGCATGGCCTGTAGTCTGTATAAAAGTATAGCAGCTGTTTATGATTCAAAACGCAACAGCGGCTCAAGATCAATGGGCTTGCGGGTTGGCATGTCGCAATGACTGGAACCAGTATAAACAAAAGCACTGACATAATCATCTATACCAGCATCAAAATAGGCTTTGACTGCTGGTTCATTACAAAGCAGTCCAGTACGCCACACCGTGCTAAACCCTTGTGCTTTTAGGGCCAAAATTAAGTTTTGTACTGCAGCACCTGTACTGAGCAGTTGTTCAAAATGTGGTACTTTTTTGTGTTGTTGCATACGAGTGACTACCGTAATAATTACAGGCGCACGCAACGGCATGTTATATGTTTTTTGCTGATCTTTATCAGACAGCACCTCCCCTTCTCGGGCGGCTTTTTCTTGCGCCGCTGTCAAAAGCGCACGGCCAAGTTCATGACGAGCATTGCCTTGAGTGACAATAAAGCGCCATGGCTGTAGCTTTTTATGGTCAGGAGCCGTCACAGCACAATCAATCGCTGCTGTTATTTGTTCTTCAGAGGGTGCAGGAATGGTTAAGTTACCAATGCTGCGTCTTGATTTAATCCAGTTAATTATCTGTTCATCTGTCACTTGGGTATTGGTCGTTACGCCATCCTCTACCGAACTTGACGACTGATTTTTGCTTTTATCCAAGTCAGCTTGTTTAGCAGTACTCATGATTGCTCCTTATTTATTATAATAGTTAATCCCTAGGGCACTTGATAAATAAAACCGATTAAACTGCCATATTTTTAAAACTGGGCGCTTTTTTGTAGGTAAGCACAAGAGCGCCTTCAAAGCCTTTCATTCAAAAGTCCTGATTGACAGTCACTAAGCGACATCAGCGCCCTCTATACGATGTTCCATTTTCAGATATTCTTCTGATTGCATCTCAAGTAGCCGCGAGCGTGTGCGCTCAATCTCAAAGGCAAGCTTCTCTCCCTGATACAGCTCTAAAATAGGCTGCTCTGCTCGTACCAATAACTTTACACGGCGATCATAAAACTCATCCACCAGATAGATAAAGCGGCGTGTGGGGTCTCGCAACTCGTCACTTAATGCCGGTACTGAATTGATCAACACTGTATTGAACTGCTTGGCGATTTCAATAAAATCTGCAGCAGAGCGTGGCTCCATGCACAAATGACGGAACTCACAGAATAAAATATCTTCGGTACGAGCATTTACTTTTATTTCACGACCATTGATAACAATCGGCTCGTTACTGATTTTTTGATTATTAGATAAGCTGGCAAAACGGTTGGCAAGCCAATGGTAGTTGGCTTTAGTCAAGGGGGATTCATAGAGCTCTGCTTGCTGCAAGACTCGCAGTCTATAGTCAATCCCGGAGTCAATATTCATCACCGTGGTGTGCTGCTCAACCTCAGCGATGGCCGGTAAAAACCGATCACGGTGTAGACCATCCTTATAGAGGCCTGACGGTTCAATGTTAGAGGTCGCAACCAAGGTAACCCCTCGGCTAAACAACATGGTAAACAAGTCTCCTAAAATCATAGCATCTGAGACATTGGAGACAAAAAACTCATCAAAACAGATGACCACCGCTTCTTTATGAATAATATCAGCGACTTTTTCTAGTGGGTCGCTTTGACCTTGTAGATTATTCAGCTCTTTGTGTACCCGCTGCATAAAATGATGAAAATGCTGACGCATCTTGCGCTCTATGGTCAAAGAATCATAGAACATATCCATCATCCATGTCTTACCACGTCCCACCCCGCCCCACATATATAGACCTTTTGGCGCCGCAGGCTTGGATTTTAAAAAGCTAAAAAAGCCTTTTTTTTGTGGTGCGCTATTATTAAGCTGATGATACAGATCATCAAGATAGCTCATGGCCTGATATTGCTGCTCGTCGCGAGTAAACTCATCGGTACTGATAGCCTGCTCGTAACGCTGCAATGGAGATAAACTCATAATATGACTCATCATTAAATAAAGATAATTGTATTGTTACCACAGTTTACGGTGAACACGCCTTCAGTTAAACCCCAATCAAACATGATAACTAAAGCGTATCTGACAGCCTTACGTGTCAAGGCTATGCTGTTCTAATAGTTTTTTTAATTCAGACAGGCGCCCATGAAAGAAGTGCCCAGCGCCCTCGACCACGCTGACGGCAATGCCCAAACGCTCAGCAAATGCTTGCATGACCGCAGGATCAATCACTTCATCAGCATCGCCGTAGATCTCAAAAGTCTTGTCAGCGGGTAAGCTCAAATCACTGCTGTCGTTTTTTTCAACAGAAGGAGCGATAAGCGCAATGTTGGCAATTTCAAAATCACTCACATCCCATATATGCGCCGCATCAAGTACTTGCTCGGCGACACGTGCGATCACGTACCCCCCAAATGAAAAACCACCTAACCACAGTTTGCGTGCCCCAGTTTGCTCTGCAATCCATTGTAGCACGGTCATGGCATCGACGACTTCACCATCAGCATAATCATGCTCGCCAGTTGACTGACCCACGCCGCGAAAGTTAAAACGTACCACATGCATCCCATTGTCACGGGCAAAACGGTACATCGTGGTGACCACTTTATTATTCATCGTCCCTTCAAATAATGGATTGGGATGACAAAGCAAAGCCACAGTATCGGTATTTGGATCACGTGGGTCATCATTTTGCCAAAGTGCATCGACTTCGAGCACGCCAGCAGGGGCAGGAATTAATTGCATAGCTCTACTTATTGGTTAAGAATGAATGCCTCAATTATCCTAGATATGGTTTATATTTCAAGTCATTTGCTGTACTGGCATGTTGCTTGCTATATCATATTGTTTATTATTATAGAGTCTCCGCAAAAAACCAGGGCAACACTACACACAATAATGGCCTAGACAGGTAAGATGCAGATAAGATAAATTCATACTGCTTATTTAAGCGCTTTTAAACTGATAATTACTAGGAATGATTTATGACTACTTTTAATAACATTGCTGCTTTAAGTGTTCCCTTGGCTGCCGCTCTCGCCTTGAGCGCTTGCCAAAGCACCCCATCCTCACCTGTCATCCAGCGTGAGAACTCTATCTATGAGACGACTGGTATCGCAGAAACCAAAGTGAAGGCACAACAAAACGCAATAAATAGCGCGCAAAAAACATGCCGCAACAAGCAAGTGATTATCGTTGATGATAAAGTCGTCTACAATGGTATTTTAGATGAGCGTACTGGACGCATGGTTGGCCAAGCCGGTGCGGTTATCGGCTCTATTTTTGGTACAGGCTCACCAGACTTGTCACGTAGCGATGATTATGAGTATACGATTAACTTCTGTTGCCAATAACACTAAGAATGCTTAAGGGCTTCTCTTTTTGTATGAGTGCTTTTACGATAAACTGTCCTATCCAATACTGAACACCCCCCAGTCAATCTGCAAGTCCCAATTACTTCAGGTCTCATATTATGCGCAAACCCAATCTTTCCAATACCAAACAAGCCAAGCCCTTGGTGCCTGCTAAGGATTTAGCGACTCTAGAGGCTGAGCTTGCTGAGCAAGAAAACAGCTTAGAAGTCAACTTGGAAGATACCGTTCTGCGTTTAAGTGACTATTTGTCAGCGGTGGAGATGGTGATCAAACAAACCTTCAATCACCGTGTCTGGGTGAAAGCGGAGATTCGTAATTTATCGAGCAAAGGCGGTCATTATTACTTTGAGTTGGCAGAAAAAGACGATGATGGCAAGGTCGTGGCCAGCTGCCGGGGCAACCTTTGGCGCTTTAAAGCCGCCCGCGTACTGGCTAAGTTTGAGCGTGCGACGGGTATGCCTTTGGAGCGTGATTTAACGGTTTTGCTCAAAGTATCAGCAGGTTTTCATGCGCAATACGGCTTCTCTCTCACTATTGAAGATATTGATCCCAGCTATACATTGGGCGACTTGGCACGGCAATACGCCGAGATGGTCGACCGCTTGACGGGGGAAGGACTATTACATCTGAATCAACAGCTGCCGACGCCATTTGATATCGAGCATGTGCTGGTCATCGCCCCCGAAAAAGCTGCCGGATTGGGCGATTTTCAAGCCGACGCAGACCGCTTAGCGAGTACCAAAGCTTGTCAGTTTCATTACCATCATGCCACCTTTCAGGGCAATCATGCACCAGCGGAGATACGCCAAGCCATCGTCAGCGCCCAGCAGCAGTTTTATGATACCTATCAGCGCCTGCCAGACCTATTAGTCATTATTCGTGGCGGCGGCGCTGTTGGTGATCTGGCCTATCTCAACGACTACGAGCTTGCAGCACTGGTCGCAGAGCAGCCTATCCCTGTCTGGGTCGGTATCGGTCATGAGCGAGACAAGGTTATTTTAGATGAAGTGGCGCATACCAGCTTTGATACCCCGTCAAAGGTCATCGCTGCCATCAGTAGTCATTTGGCACAGCTGGTCATGCAAACGCTACAGTATCAAGCGCAAATTAAACATGCCGCCAAGCAGCAGCTGAATACAGCGCAGCAACAAGCATCTTGGCAATTAAGCCAAATCCAGTCGCAAACCATCGGTCAGCTCACCGCATTACAAAAAGACAGTGATTATGCCTGGCAAAACATTCGACAAAGCGCCCAACGCCAAGTCAAGCAAGCAGCCAGACGCGCAAATGAGCTGCGCACACAAACCCAAACATCTGCTTATAAACACCTAGCCTTGGCTGCTACATATAGTCAAAACCATCAACAATCCGTCCTACAAAGCGCTCAGCAGCAAGTCATACAAGCCAAACGTGACAGTGAGTACCTGCGTGATATCGTGCTTTTACATCGACCGTCCCGAATACTCAAGCAAGGCTATACCATGCTGACGGATGCTAAAGATAAGCAGATACTGACCAGCAGTATGCAGCTTTATCCTGAGCAGACCATTCATATTGTTTTAAAAGACGGTAAAGCAACAGCACAAGTTGTTGATATTAACACTGACAACAAGATGACAGAATCTACTGACACACTAACCGAATCATAAATCGAATTTTGGTAACTTTTATCTGCTTTTTTTAATCTTATATTTGAACATTAGGAAATATTATGACCACCTCTACTCGCCGACGCAAAAAAGCCGCCCCAAAAACCTTTAAGGCCGCTTACAATATTTTAAAGACCAATGCCGCTGAGCTACAACAGCAAGATGAACCAGATATTGACAACCTAATGACCACGGTGGAAGAGTCTATCAGCGCTTACCGTGTCTGCGAAGCTCGTATCAATGCGGTACAAGAGGCGCTAGACGCAGCTTTCGCTGAAGAGACGTCTAGTAGCACTGACAGTTAAACCTCGATTACTCTGGCTCATCAACCTCAAACACTTGCCGCAGATAGGCCAGATAAGTGTCATTGTTTATCATGGTTTTGCCCGGGCTGTCAGAGAGTTTAGCGACTGGCTGCCCATTGCATTCGACCAGTTTGAGGACGATGTTGATCGGAGTGATACCCATATCATTGGTGAGGTTAGTACCGATACCAAAGCTGGTTTTGATACGATCCTTAAAGTATTGATGCAGCTCCCACGCCTTGTCTAAATCTAGACCATCACTAAAGGTTAAAATCTTGCTCTTGGGGTCTATCTTTAGCTTTTTATAATGAGCGATGGCTTTATCACCCCATGCATAAGGGTCGCCGCTATCATGACGCAGACCATCAAACAGCTTGGCAAAATACAAATCAAAATCTCTTAAAAACGCATCCATCCCAACCACATCAGTCAGCGCAATGCCCAAATCGCCACGGTATTCATGTACCCATGCCTCAAGCGCTGCTTTTTGTGAATCACGTAGACGCACATCCAATGCCTGAAACGCCTGCATAAACTCGTGTGCCATCGTGCCGATTGGGGTCATGCCCAGCTCTTTTGCCAAAAACACATTGGACGTACCGCCCACGATACTTGGTTGCGCTGCATGCAAGGTGTCTACCACATGGGCCTGCCACGCCTTACTAAAGCGTCGACGGGTACCAAAATCTGCAACGATAAACGGTGGCGTATCGTACGTGTATGTGCTTTGCGCTTCTGCATAATGATGCAACAAAGCCACTTTGGCGTCCAGTCTGCGCTGCCCTTCTGCAAGCACACTGGAATCTGATAACGCTTGGAAATAAAGCTCATTAACAATCGCTAAGACAAACACTTCAAAGAACATCGCTTGTATCATCGGCCCTTCAATATCGATAAACAATCGACCTTTTATATCGGTACTGACGGTAATAAAGCGGCGTTTGAGCTGAAACAGCTCTAAATAATCTACAAAATCTGAGCGCATAAAGCGCAAACCACGTAAATACTCCAACTCATCTGCTGTAAAACGCAGCTCACATAAGCGGTCTAACTGCCACTCTAGCGCCGCTTTAATATCAGCTAGTGGATAAGCAGTATCTTCATTATTACGACAACGAAAACGATAAACCCCATGCGTTTGTGGAAACTGATGTAGCATGGCTTGTAGCATGGTGAATTTATAAAGATCGTTATCAAGTAACGATGTGATGATTGGGACATGGGTAACGGTCATTCTAAAACCTTAAAACACAGAAAGAAAAGTAAACGCCACCTGATACCTAAAGCGACACGATATATAGGGTCTGTCAGCGCCATGATCGAATTATCAAACAGACCCTAGAGATAGCCCGTTAAAAGTAAAACTGTCATAAGCTCACAAACGATAAGCATATACGAGGGACTCGTTGAGTGGGTTAAGTATAGCGAAATTTGTTATGTTTTTCAGAGTTCGCTAGCGATTAGCGCAAAATGATAACGATTACTCCAGTTATTTACTTATCTTTATCAAACCTATTACCAAAAAGACGCTAAGAATTGGCTTAACGTCTTTTAATACACTGTACTTCAACAGACTGTATTTCAGTTTAAGGTCGTTACGATTTGACCAGTTTCACTAAGGGCGCATAGCCTGACTGTGGCATCAAATCTACTGGAATAAACTGCAATGCGCCGCCATTGATGCAATAGCGCAGCCCACCACGGTCTTTAGGGCCATCAGGGAAGACGTGACCCAAATGCGAGTCTGCTACCCGTGAGCGCACCTCAGTACGTACCATGTTAAAAGCTGTGTCTTGATGCTCGGTAATGACTTGTTTGTCGATAGGTTTGGTAAAACTTGGCCAACCGCAGCCGGACTGGTACTTATCAGTGGATAAGAATAACGGCTCGCCGCTTACCACATCGACATAAATCCCTGGAGCAAATAAATCATCATACTCGTGACTAAATGCCCGCTCTGTACCTGCTTCTTGAGTGATGTTGTATTGCGTTTTGGTCAGGGTGTCTTTAAGCGCATTTTTATCAAAACTAGCATAGCGCTTAGGTTCTAATGTCTCAGCGATGGTACTGACAGGAGCCAGCTGACTGCGAGCCACTCCTTCAGGCTTATCATCAGCGAGGCTGAGATCCACATGGCAATAACCGTTAGGGTTTTTTGCCAAATAATCTTGATGATACATCTCTGCTAGATAAAAATTATCTAAAGGCTGGTTTTCAACCACCACTTTTTGCTCATACTGGCTTTGTACCCGCTGCAGTGCCGCCTCAATCACGGCTTTATCTTCGTCATCCGTGTAGTACACACCCGAACGATACTGGACGCCGCGGTCATTGCCCTGTTTATTTAGACTGGTCGGGTCTATGACACGAAAATAGTATTTTAAGATAGTATCCAGATCCGTTTTGTCAGCATCATAAGTGACTTTGACAGTCTCGGCATGACCTGAGCCTCGAATCACTTGCTCATAGCTTGGGTTGGCAATATCACCATTGGCGTAGCCGGAGACTGCATCTACTACCCCATCGACACGCTCCATGTAGGCCTCAACACCCCAAAAGCAGCCACCAGCCAGATAGATAGAGCGGGTATTTATGGCTTTGCCTTGGTCGTTATAATAGACGCCATCTTTTTGCTTGATGGTCTCGATATTGCTATTGTTATCTAAAGTCTGGACGTTTGCAGGTTTGGCGCTGCCTGCTTTGAGCTCAGCAAAATCGTTGCCGGCATTGTCAGCGAGCGCATACGCCTGCTCTGCTGATATATTCCCTTTGACCAGGTGCACCAAATTACCGTTTTTATCCAGTATCGCCCAGCTGGGATAGACTTGCACGCCCAGCTTATTGATCAGCTGTCCTGAAGCGTCTGCCAATACAGGTAGTTTGGGATAATCAGCTTGAATGCCAGCATACCAAGCACCAAAGTCGCCAGCGTCCTTTTCATTCAGGTGACCAGGACTGGCGAGCGTGACGACGTTTAAGTTGGCGAATTTAGCATTCGTCCGCCAGTCCTCAGTTTCCTCAAGTGTGCCCAGACATAACGGGCACCAACTCGCCCAAAACTTAATCAAGGTCGGTTTATTAGGGTCAATGACCGCTGCGCCAGTATCGCCTAAACCGTCCGTTAATTGGGGTAATGCCTGCATTTGGCCGAGCATATCGGAGGGCAACATATCACGAGAGCTTGTCACGCCGCTGTTTTGACTGCTTTGCTTACCTGAATTTGCACCACTATCAGCAGTGCTCATTTGACCACAAGCAACCAACAACCCTGCACTAAGCAATATCGTCACACCAAAGCTGCTGGCGTTTTTTAGCCAACGCAAAGTGTGCGCTGAGGTGGGTTTACGCTTGCCTTGACCTAACTGATGACTGTCATTTTGGTCATTATTGCGGATATTTTTGGGCGGCATGACTTATCCTTTTACTGGGACTGCTTTGAATAATAGAGGATTTATATTACGGCCATAGAAGAGTAAATACAATTAGATATTATTAACAAAGGCAAATTATGATTGAGTTTATGTTAATAGTTATGTATGCGCAGACACATTAAAAGCCGATTAAAAAATATAGTAATATAAAAAGCAATACCTAAAGCGTGCTCAAGACTTTGCACACATAAACTGTGCTACATAATCATCAGCGGGATGGTGACGTAACTCATTAGGCGTCCCTGTCTGTACCAATCGCCCGCCATTTAAGATACTGATGCGTTGACCAACCTTTACCGCTTCATCAATATCATGAGTAATGAAAACTATGGTCTTATTCAGCCGCTCTTGTAGTTCAAGCAGTTGGTCTTGCAGCTGCGCCCGAATAAGGGGGTCTAATGCCGAAAAAGCCTCATCCATCAGCAGAATTGGGTTGTCCGTCGCCAATGCTCGTGCCAGTCCAACACGCTGCTGCATACCACCTGATAGCTCATCAGGATAGCTGTGCTCCAAGTTTGGCAGTCCCACTTCATTGAGCCAATGACGGGCAATCTCATGACGTTCGCTCACACTCATCTGACGTACCCGCAGCCCATACGCCACATTTTGTATAACAGTCATATGTGGTACTAGGCCAAAGTGCTGAAACACCATACTGACACTCTGCTGCCGATACTGTTGCAGTGCTTTGTCATTGAGCGCCAAGATATTGATAGCAGAGGCTGATTTTTCATTTTCTGCCATCGCTTTATGGGGGTCTGGCGTCGGTGCTGTCGGTTGACTATCGGTGGTAGCGCCTTTCACTCTCACAGTGCTGTCTGTATGGGCAGGGTTTTTGGCATTGATAGTCGTATCTACCCATATCTTGCCATCAGTGGGATCAATCAAGCGATTGATATGACGTATCAATGTTGATTTTCCAGAGCCTGACAGCCCCATGATACAGTGCAGCTCACCTGCTTTAATCGCCAAATTGATATCATAAAGCCCAACTGAATAGCCTGTCTGCTCTTTGACCTCGATGCTATCCATGCCCTCAGCCAATAACGCCAACGCTCTTTGTGCTTGAGTACGATTGGCGTTATAAATCTTACTGATGTTTTCGAGCTGGATATGGTTCATCATGGTTCTCGCTATTTGTGTTTTTATCTCGTTATTTATGTCTTTATGTTGCCACGTCTTTTATTCCGCTTTTATCTATTGAATAAATCATTGATCTGACTCAGCTTAACCCATTGGACGTTTGCCTGCATCAATGGTTTTTTGTCGGGCTCGTTTGCCTTGACCGAAAGCTTGAGTGATACGATCAATAATAATAGCGACGATGACGATGGCTGTACCCGCCTGTAGACCCTGACCGATATTAAGCGTTTGGATAGATTGCAAAACGTCTTCACCAAGGCCAGGTGCACCAATCATAGAGGCTAATACTACCATCGACAGCGACATCATCACCGCCTGATTGATCCCCGCCATGATGCTGGGCAGCGCTTGGGGCAGCTTAATCCAGATCAGCAGCTGCAAATGCGTACTACCAAATGAGCGCCCCGCCTCAATCATCTCATGATTGACTTGGGTAATACCTAAGGTCGTTAGGCGAATCAGAGGCGGCAACGCATAGATGACTGTAGCAAATAACGCTGGCACTTTACCAATACCAAACAGCATCAGCACCGGAATGAGATAAACAAAGCTTGGCATGGTCTGCATCACATCGAGGATAGGCGTGACCACCTTACGTAGCAGCTTGCTGCCTGACATGGCAATACCGATAGGAATCCCAATGATAATAGTGACCAATACCGACACGATCAGGAGGGCGAAAGTATCGATCAGCGCCCCCCAAAGTCCAAAAGCACCAATCAAGAATAGCCCTGCACCACAGGCCAGCGCAAACCAAACTTTGCGCACAGCAAACCACCCCAGTACCGTCACCAGAGCAATGAGCAGCCAAGGCGGAATGAGGGTCAACAACCGCTCGATAGGTAATAACAGATAGGTCAACGCCAAGCTACTGATGGTGCGAAACACTTCACCATAATTCTGCACCACGTTTGCTAAGGTATTATTAAGCGGGGTTTCAAGCGACCATGAAGGGAAACTTGATGATAAGCCAAGCCGGCTATCACTTGCTGCGCTGTGATTAGTGAGTGAGGTGCCAGCAGCCGTAGCACCTGTCAGGCTGATACCCAACTCAGCAGCCAGACGCTTGGCTGCCTCGTCTGACAGCCAAGCTTGCCAGATTGCTGGATTCTCACGCAAAAATGCTAATGCCTGCTCCTCGCCACTGCGTTTTGTCTCACTCATCTCCAAGATAGCGCCATTAAGCTGATCAGGAGTAAACTCAACGTTTTTGAAGGCACCAGCAAGCTCTGGATTAGCATCCATAAACGGAGTAGAAACGGCGATACCTAAAGGAGAAACAGGAAACCCTGAGATACAGTCTGCCGTACCGTCCGCACGCAACAAGTCTTGCCAGCAGGCATCATCATAAGACGGGAACTCGAGCGGCGCAAAGTCGTACTTCGCCATCAGGCCAGTCGGCTGCCAATAGTAAAACAATAGCGGCTTGCGCTGCTCAAAGGCAGATGAGATCTCAGCATCCAGTGCAGCGCCAGTCCCAGGATGAGCGTTATTAAAAGTGTTGTCTAGACCTGTGTTCGCAAGCAGCCGTGTATTGAATATCTCACACGTCCAGCCAGAAGGACAGTTCATAAAGCGGGCTTTATTTGGATCTTCTGGGTCTTGAAACAATTGAGCGTATTTGGGCAAGTCTTGATAGCTGCGCAGGCCTGGGTTTTGTTCTAGGACGTATTTGGGTACATACCAACCTTGAGTAGCACCGCCTTTTAATGTGTCGCCAATAACAGCGACTTTGTTTTGTTCGATGGCTTGCTCCATAATTGGAGAGCGTCCCACCCACTGCTCCCCAATCACCTGTATGTCATCTTGTGCCAACGCTGTCTCTAGCGCAGGGCCAGCGCCTGGCACCTCCTCTACCGTACAGTCATAACCTTCTTCGGTGATGTACTTAAGTACTCCAGAGATAAACTGACCACTCTCCCATGTCAGCGCACCAAACTTGATGGGTGAATCACAAGCCGCTGATGCCGATACTGGCAACAGTAGCGCACTCATACAAAGTAAGCTTAGTGCAATCCATTGACGCATGAGATATCCTATCTGTGATGGTGGTTAGTCGTTATTAAGCCCCTGTGGCATGAGCGGGTTACTTCAAAAACAGCGCCATGGCTTTTTTAAATAAATCACCGTAAGGCGGCAATAATAGATTCATACCATTAATCTTGGCTTGTACAAAGACAGGCTTCATATGGCTTAAGCGTTCAAACCCTGTCTTTCCATGATAAGCACCGATGCCCGACTCGCCAACCCCACCAAATGGCAGATCATGCTGTGCAACGTGCAAGATGACTTCATTGACACACATACCACCTGATACGGTATGCGTACGCACCTGATCTATCTGCTGGTTGTCATTACCAAACACATATAGCGCTAAAGGACGAGGACGCTCATTCACAAACTGAATCGCATCCTCTAAAGTATTATAGTGAATCAAAGGTAAAATTGGCGCAAAAATCTCATTTTGCATCAGCTGGCTACTCAAGTCAGGCTCAGTGACGATAACAGGCGGCATCAATCGGGTCTCTGCATTGGCAACCACTCCCGTTAGATGACACACACTATCAGCGGGTAGCGCCTCTAGATAGCCTTGAACCCGCTTAAATTGCTCTGCATTGATAATATAAGAATAATCTTCGTTATTTTCGATATTGGGATAGTGTTTTTGCAGCCACTCAATCGCTAGGCTAATAAAACGCTGATGATACGCCCGTGGAATCAACACATAATCGGGGGCGATACAGGTCTGACCGGCATTAAGCGTTTTTCCCATCATAATGCGATTGACGACGTTTTCTAGATTCACATCATCTATGACGATAACTGGTGACTTGCCACCAAGCTCCAGCGTCACTGGCGTTAGATTCGGCGCAGCCGCCGCCATGACTTTTTTGCCCACCGCCGTGGAGCCAGTATATAGCAGATGGTCAAATGGTAAGCGACTAAACGCCTCTGCGATATCAACCTCACCGAGTACCACGCACACCATATCTGATGAGAAATAGTGAGCGACCAGCTTGGCAAAGGTTTCGGCAAACTTTGGCGCCGCCTCGCTCATCTTAACCATGACCCGATTACCCGCTGTTAATGCATCAATGATGGGACCAACCGCTAAGTAAAGTGGATAGTTCCATGGCACCATAATACCGACCACGCCTAATGGCTGCGGTTGTACCTCATTATGTGCAGGTCTATATATCGCTGAGATAGGAGCTCTGCGGGTCTTCATCCAAGACTTACCCTGTTTTTTTGCATGACTGATTCCCGTAAAACTTGGGAACAACTCAGCAAACTGGGTTTCTGACTCACTACGATGGCCAAAGTCGTCACTGATGGCTTGGGCAATCCTCTCCTGATTATCACTCAGCAGCAACTCCAAATTATCCAGCTGCCGCTCACGTATCGCCCAATCATTGATGGGCTGTGTACGACTCAGGGCTTGCAAACGTGAAAACTGGGCTTGTAACTGCTCAATAGTCGTAATGATATTTTTTGAGGTTGTCACAGTGCTTGTTATCTTGTCATTGTCGGTCATTTTCTTTCCTTGTAATGTTCCTAACCTCTCATCATGAGACTTAGTGTTGATGGGCTTTAAAACAGCTTATCCGCTGGACTTTTAATAGAAGCATACATTTATAAAGCTGTATTAATATACAATGTAGCTTAATGACTACTCAATGAAAAGCATGTTTGACACACTAAGGCGTATTATTTATGTTTATGATGATGGTATGCTGCTAAACGCTGTATAGAGACCCTAAAATAAAAGCAGTACCGCCTTTAGGGCGTGCTAATATTAAGGGCTGCTGTTAGCACCGCCATCTTGTTAGTGCCCCATCGCTTATATACACTGTCTACGACATTATCAGAAGTGACTCTTTATGCCTACGATACAACGACCGCTGCCACAAAACGCTGCCCCATCATCAGACACCTCGACTGCCCAAAAAACCTCGCATCATATTACTGATACCTTGGTAAGCAAATCCTTATCCGCTGCAGACTATACTCACACTCACGAGGCCATGCTACAGCAGACGCTTGAGCGTATCCGTCTAAAAAAAGAGCAAGGTTTGCGTACGCCAGATGAACTATGGATCGTCGATCACAATGATGTCTATACGCTTGGACAAGCGGGTAAAGAAGAACATATCCTGCGGCATACCGACACCCCCATCATCAAAACCGATCGCGGTGGACAAGTGACGTGGCATGGTCATGGTCAGCTGGTGGTATACTGGCTGTTTGATCTAAACAGCCTTGGCTGGAGTGTACGTAACTTAGTCTCGCACGCTGAACAAGCGATCGAAGATATGACTAATGACTGCTTAAACAGCCCAGCGCTATCAACCAATACTCATATCAGCGCTCATGCTCGCCGTGATGCCCCAGGCGTTTATCTCTACAGCGCTTATCCTGAAGATAAAGGCGACGATCATAACGATACCATTATGTTGGGTAAAATCGCCTCGCTCGGCTTTAAGATTAAGCATGGCTTTAGTTATCATGGCATTGCCATTAACCTAAATTGTGACCTATCAGCATTTAATGCCATCAACCCTTGCGGGTATGCGGGTATGCAAATGCTACGCCTAGCAGACTTCGTCGCAATGGAGAGCAACCAAAATAATACCGTCCATCCACAGGCTGGCTATACATTCAGCTATCAGCAGATAACCCAAAAGTTGATTGATAATATTGCCAAGCGCCATGCAGGACTGATTGAGCTACGCCCAACCGCCCCGACCAAACAGCCATCTAGCCGTTTGCCTTAATTGGTTTTAAGGTGTATTTTGCATAGCCTTGTGCCTGTTTAGACTTAACGCAAACGAGAAAAAATCAGCCAAACTTGTTATACTCGCAAACCGCAGTAACTCATTACTTTTACCTTATAAAAATTCATGTACATCATTAGGAGTTGTTAATGGCAGACTTTAATAAAATCTTAGATGCAGGCGACGTCGACGGCGGTATCATCAACGTCGTGGTTGAGATTCCAACCGGCAGTAGCCACAAGATTGAGTGGAATCGTGAGCTGGCTGTATTTGAGCTGGATCGTATCGACCCACAGATTTTTGCCAAACCATGTAACTATGGTTTTATCCCACAAACGCTTGACGAAGATGGTGATGAGCTCGACGCTTTAATTATTACTGAGCAGCCATTACCGACGGGCATCTTTTTAAAGGCCAAAGTCATCGGTGTGATGAAGTTTGTTGATGATGGCGAAGTTGATGATAAAATCGTCGTCGTACCTGCCGATGATCGTGATACTGGTAATGCTTACAACAGCCTAGACGACCTACCAAAACAGCTGATCAATCAATTAAACTTTCATTTCAGTCACTATAAAGACCTGAAAAAAGCAGGCACGACTGTGGTCGAATCATGGGGTGATGTAAGCGAAGCCAAAGAAGTCATCAAAGAGTCTATCCAGCGCTGGAAAGATTTATAAGCCATCGCTTTAACCAGCTTTGAGTGTATTAAAATACCGCCTACATATCCATGTTGGTGGTATTTTTTTGCGCCAAGCTTATGCAAAAAAAGTTGTTATAATATAGGATCTGTTGACCCTAAAGCATGTAAATATAGCCAAAACCTTAAGGATGACCATGTTTAACTCTGACCCCAGCTTAAAGAACAAACACCCCAAACTATCTAAAGAAATCATGATAATGGTCGAAAAAAACAATCTGGTTATGGCAATTAAGACGTTAGCTGCAGATGAAAACATCAGTATGGACGCCGCTAAAGAGCGTATTGACGACTATGAAAATAGTCTCAAAATAAAACAGCAACAAAAACTGACGAAGATAGCCAATAAACAAGGTATTCCTAATGAGGCGATCAGTTTTGATCGAAAGCCAGAGTTGAGGGAAGATACTGGAGTCTTGGTTAAAGATAAAGTCAAAACTACCCAGTCTGAGCAAGGCTTTAAGAGCTTGCAAAGTGGCGTCGAGAGTAAACTGGGTGACATCGGCTATAAACAACCTCTTATCCCCTACTGGTTCAAACGAGTGCTTGTGATTGCTATCGTCATGATCGGCATGTTTTGGATATTGTGGCGGGTTTTTGGTTAATCTTCATAAAGCCAAGCCTTTTTTAAAAATTCGCAGCTTCGAGCGAGCACACCTCAAGGACTAATAGAAATCTGGCCGTTCTGCTCTTTATAACTGCAGAATATATACAAAAAATTAGGTAGTACAATGCTTATATGGATTACTCTTTATATTCTTATTTGTTTATTCTTCAGGTGGCTTATATTCTCTAATTCTAGTATGGCAGAGAGACTGGGCTCTTGGGGTTGGACGCCAGACCAAAACAAGCTTTATTTTTCAATTATGTGGCTATTCTCAACCTTTATATTCCTATTTGGGTTATTTAACAGTAATTTTCGTCGCTCCTTTCTATTAGAGTATTTATTTTAAGCACAATCATCACATTTAACCTCATAACGACTGCCGAATGTTATTGACTGTATTTTAAATTATCTACAAGCATAGATAAGCGGGCAACTGTTTGCTGCCTATATAGCGCACCGAATACATCGCCCTAATCGTGACAAGAGTGGTCGGCAAGTGCATTGAGTATTCCGCACGACTCAGCTGGCGCTTCATTGGTACATTTTTGTCGCAACACCAGCAGATGCTGCTTGAGTTGCGCTAACTCTTTCATACGCCTCTCAACTGCCTTAATATGCTCATCCAATAGCACATTGACCTCACCGCAGTTCTCATCAGGCTTGTCTCTATATTGAAGCAGCACTCGTATCTCATCTAAAGTCATATCAAGCGTACGACAATGCAAGATAAATTGCAGACGTTCAATGTGCGCCTCATGATATAAACGATAGTTGGCAGCGCTCCGAGATGGCTTGGGTAATAATTGCTCCTTTTCATAATAGCGAATGGTCTCAACCGTCGCCCCTGTAAGGGTGGCAAGCTCACCAATTTTGATAAGCATTTTTATCTCCTTAGACAGCAAAAGACTGGGCTAAAGCCACAGCCGACACCGATAGCTTTAAACTATTGGAAGTGGATTAAACAATAAAGTAACTATAAGGTTAGAAAACAAAAAATCCAATTGTTTTTTGTCAACACTCTTGACCCTAAAGCCACTATAGGGTTCATACTATCCCTAATAAGAGCATAAGTAGTAAGAGCATAAATAATCAAAGGATAAATAACGATGCAATATCGTATCGAAGGTATGGATTGTGCCAGTTGTGTGGACAAAATTGAGCGGGCGCTTAGACGTCTGCCTGGGGTCTCTGAGATTGAGCTAAACTTTGCCACCCAGAAACTAGAGCTAACTCTAGCGCCTGATGTGAATACTGACGTTGAAGATATCGAAAAAACCATTAAGCGCCTAGGGTTTGGGGTGTCCGCTTTAACGGGTGAACAAAATGAGGCGGGACTAAATGGCAGTCAAGCCGCTATAGACGAGCAGCAGTGGTGGCAAACCATAAAGGGCAAACAGGTCATTGGCATTGGTATCTTAATGAGTGCCGCCTATGGGCTATCGTTGGTTTTTCCTGAATATGGCGCATGGGCTTTTATAGTTGCTGTGGTTATCGGCGTGCTACCGTTTGCCCGTAAGGCCTTGCTACTGGCAGCAACAGGCACACCATTTTCTATTGAAATGCTGATGTCTGTTGCGGCCATTGGTGCATTGTTCATAGGAGAGTCTGGCGAGGCTGCCGCCGTGGTGTTTTTATTCTCCGTCGGTGAGCTGTTTGAAAGTGTGGCGGCGGATCGTGCGCGTGCAGGTATCAAGGCTTTGGTTTCCTTGGTGCCAAAAACCGCCATTTTACTGGACGCTCAGGGCAAGCAGCAACACGTCGCAGCATCTTCGCTACAAGTAGATGATGTGGTGCTTGTGCGCCCTGGCGATAGCGTTCCAGCCGACGGGGTTATCATAAACGGCACATCGAGTCTTGATGATTCGCCTATCACCGGCGAGTCGGTACCGGTGGCAAAAACAATCGATGATGCGGTGTTTGCAGGGTCGATCAACATTGATGGGGTGCTACAGGTCCGAGTGCAGAAGACCGCCGCTGACAATACCATTGCACGCATTATTGAGCTGGTAGAACAAGCGCAAGCCTCTAAAGCGCCCACTGCTCGTTTTATTGAGAGGTTCAGTCGCTACTATACGCCAGCAGTAATGGCCATTGCCGCACTCATCATTGTCGTTCCGCCACTGCTCATGGGCGGCGAATGGGCGACGTGGCTGTATCGTGGTCTGGCGCTGTTACTGATTGCTTGCCCTTGTGCGCTCGTATTATCAACACCGGCCGCCATCGCATCGGGTCTGGCAGCAGGTGCCCGCCGTGGATTGCTGATTAAAGGCGGTAGCGCCTTAGAAACCATTGGACAAGTCAATACCGTGGCTTTTGACAAGACAGGCACATTGACTGAGGGCAAACCACGGGTGACCGACGTTATTGCCTTTACGCCAGAATCCTCAAGTGTTCACGCTCAAGACCAAAACGACATACTGGCGCTATTTGCCAGTGTAGAGTCAGGCTCTAGTCATCCGCTGGCTAAAGCTATCGTGGACCATGCTGAAGCGGCGAGTGTCGTCGTGCCAGCCGCTACCAACGCCTCGGCTACTGCTGGTAAAGCCGTGCATGCTACTGTCGCTGAGCGTAAGCTTGCTATCGGCTCTCCTATTTATGCTGCCGAGCACGCTGTTATTTCTCCCAAACAACAGCGGCATATTGAGACGCTACAAAACGAAGGGAAAACAGTGTCAATTTTATTTGATGAGCAAAGTCGCATGGCACTGGGACTAATCGCATTACGAGACGAGCTACGAGAGGATGCCCAGGCAGGCGTTGCACAGCTGAAAGCGATGGGCGTACGCTCTGTCATGCTGACAGGTGACAACCGCCTGACTGCACAAGCGCTGGCTAGGGATTTGGATATAGACTGGCAGGCTGAGCTGTTGCCAGAAGATAAACTGCGCCTGCTAAACGACATGAAAAACGAGCACAAAATAGCCATGGTCGGTGATGGTATTAACGATGCTCCAGCTCTAGCAACTGCCGATGTCGGCATTGCGATGGGTGGCGGCACTGATGTGGCCATGGAAACGGCGGATATCGCCTTATTAAAAAGCCGTGTTACTGATACGGCACATCTCATTGCGCTATCACGCACTACCATGAGCAACATCAAGCAAAACGTTGTTTTTGCTTTAGGTCTAAAAGGGCTTTTTTTAATCACAACTATACTGGGGGTTACTGGACTATGGATTGCCGTCATGGCAGATGCTGGTGCAACGGTATTAGTTACCCTCAATGCCTTGCGTTTACTACGTTTTAAAGGGGCTGCTTACGAATAAAAAAGGATACCGAGGTATCCTTCTTTATGTCAGATGTTAGCAATTCTATTCTAGTGATGCTCACCAGGCAAAATCTTGGCAAAGGCACGCTGAGCAATGCTGGGTTTATAATCAGCGGTTTGCGCTGCACTGGTGTTTGGAAACAAACGATAGCCAATAGACTGAATACCCACATTGATCGCTGGTGCTAATGAATACGTCGCCGAAGCAAACTTGCCCATGGTGCTGGCAATACTGTTTGGCTTTTTGACGATGGCTTCTGCCACCATCATGGCTGCCTCATCAGGCATCAGCGCCGGCATATAACGATATAGCTTAGTTGGTGCAATCATTGGCGTGCGTACCAGCGGCATAAAGATATTGGTCACCGTGATGTTATGCCCCTTTACCTCTGCTGCCAAACAACGGCTGAACGCATCTAGCGCCGCTTTTGAGGCCACATAAGCTGAAAACCGTGGACTGTTTGCCAGTACACCAATCGAAGAGATATTGACGATCTGACCAGATTTGCGCCCTATCATCACTGGCAAAAACCCCAGAATGGTTTTGACGGCACCGAAGTAGTTGATATCCATGGTACGCTCAAAGTCATGAAAACGGTCAAAGGACTCGTGCACTGAGCGGCGAATCGAGCGACCAGCATTATTTACCAATACATCAACATGACCGAAATCTGCTAAAACTTGCGTGGTTGTGTTTTCGATATCATCCATATTGGTCAAATCACAAACATAATAACTGGCCTGTCCGCCCAGTGTCTCAATCGCTTCTTGTACCCTTTTTAGCTTCTCTTCTGTACGGGCCAACAAGATGACATGTGCACCGCATTCACTAAGCAAGAATGCCGTACGTTCACCGATACCACTCGAAGCACCAGTAATAATGATGTTTTTACCTTTAACCTTTCTTTTGATAGATTTTTTTGAAAGCTTGGCCATAAAACGTCCTTGTAATATTTATACTGTTGATGATATTGCCACTAGCAGTAAGCATCGATATCGATACGTATCTCAATGCTGTTTTTGTAGCATAACAAAATTACATTGTCTTGAGTTAATCATGTTAACGTATATTTTTTGTAAAAGAATGATTATTGGTTAAGACAATAAGCCTGTCAAGTCTACTGTTTTTTGTTGACTACTCGAGTTTATTTGCCATATAGGAGAGGTTTGTTGATAGAACTTTTAGCGCATTACATTGATTTAATTGCCAAAGTTGTCGAGTTTATCGGCGTGTTGATTATGTTTTTTGGATTGTTTTATGCTTTTTTTAGGGCGATTCGTATCACTGGCGGCTTTAATCAAGACACTTATATCGAAATCAGACAAACGGTTGGTAAAGCCATATTATTGGGACTTGAAGTGCTGATTGCTGCTGACATCATGGCGACGGTAGTGACCAAGCCTACTCTACGTGGGGTACTGATACTGGGTTTTATCGTTCTTATTCGTACCTTTTTGAGCCTGTCATTACAAGTCGAGCTAGAAGGCCGTTTTCCGTGGCAAAAAGAGAAGCCAGAGAGGAAAAACTTGCCTAAAAAAACAGCTGAAGATATTGATTAGGACGACTCTTTATTAAAAAATCGCTTTAAGCGTCTGCCCTATTCTTGCGCCTGTAAAAACGCTTCAACCACTTTAAACTGTCCAGCAGTACTCTCCTCTTGATACATCGCTTGGCGAAAAGCGTTGGAGTTTGGAATGCCGGTGGTATACCAAGCGATGTGCTTGCGAGCGATACGACAGCCAGAGTACTCACCATAGAAGCCATATAACTCTTGTAAGTGCGCCAGCACTATCTGCTTGATCTCACCTACGCTTGGCGCCGCTAAGCGCTCACCGGTGCGCAAGTAATGCTCGATATCACGAAACAGCCACGGCTGTCCTTGAGCTGCACGACCGATCATCACTGCGTCACAACCAGTCAGGTCGTAGACTTGCTGAGCTTTTTGGGCACTGTCGATATCGCCATTAGCGATGACAGGAATGCTGATACTGTCTTTGACCTCACGTATCAGCTCGTAACGAGCCTCACCGGTATACATATCTTCACGAGTACGCCCATGAATGGCAAGTGCTGCAATACCGGCTTGCTCAGCCCGCTTTGCCACACGCAGGATATTTTCGCGGCCATTGGCAAACCCCAGCCGTGTCTTTAGCGTCACTGGCGCATCGACGGCATTTACCGCCGCATCGAGCAAACGAGCAACCAAATCTTCATCTTGTAGTAGTGCCGAGCCTGCCAACTTACGGCAAACCTTCTTGGCAGGGCAACCCATATTAATATCGATAATCTGGGCGCCATTGTCGATCTGATAACGGGCCGCTTCTGCTAGCTTATCTGGCTCTGCCCCCGCTATTTGGGCCGATATCGGTGCGATTTCACCATCGAAGTTGGCTCGATATAAGGACTTTTTGCTGGCATAAAGCGCTGTATCAGCGATCATCATCTCACTGACAGCATGCCCTGCACCAAAAGATTTGCACAATCTGCGAAAAGGATTGTCGGTCACTCCTGCCATGGGTGCCACCATCAGGCGGTTTTCGATCGTCAAGCCGCCGATTTTTAAAGGCTGCAATAGCGGATGATCATTAGCAGCTGGTGCGACAGGGTGAGAAAGGACTGAGTCATGTATGAGCATAAAGAGACGGCTTGCTTGTTATTGAATATAAGTCAATGGAAACAAGCCGTTATTCTAAGGGTTCTTGGCTTTAATGCAAGCCATTCAGATAAATAACTTGCATTGCTAAGCACGACATTTAAACAACCAAATCAACGGTTTATCGAAGGCACTATTTATCAAACACACTGCCTTGCTCAAGTGTAATATCATCGTCATGCTCTTGCATGCGCCATGGCAGACTGTTCGGCGACTCGTCTAAGAAGTACAGGTACTTTTCAAACTGATCGATGATATCGTTAATCACCGACTCTGACTGATAACCGTACAAATCATAAGTCTGACCACCACGGCGTAAGTAAACCTTAGCACGGTAATAGTGATCTTGCGATATTTCACTGCTGCCACCGTCCTTGTAATATTCAGGTGTGTCTTGGTGCGTCAATCGCACTTCATACCAAAACTCTACATCATTACCACGCTGTAATTCCAATACCGCCCGGCTATTGATGTCATCATAATTGACTTCAGGATGCCAACCCGTTTCCTGAAACTTCTCAGCCACTTCCCTCATCGATGACATGACCGTCCCTTTGATATAATCCAAAACATCTTCACGGCTGGGTTGTTCAGTGATGTAATCAATTCGATTGCGCCATGATTCAAGCTTTAGCAGATGCGGTGGCAAACGGTTTTCATTTGCCAAACTTTCATCACGGTGGCCTTCGATACGCAGCGCTCGCCACATACCAAACATCGCAATCAAGATGATCATGGTAAATGGTAAGGCACTGACGATGGCTGCTGTTTGCAGAGCTTGTAGCCCACCTGCCAGCAGCAGCACCGAGGCGACAACACCCAATATCACCACCCAAAACGTACGCTGCCATGCTGGCGTGTCACTACGCCCCCCTGCAGCTAACGAGTCAATCACCAACGATCCAGAGTCAGAAGAAGTGATAAAAAAGGTAATAATAAGGACGACGGCTAAAGCAGATACCACCTGAGTAAATGGTAGGTTTTCAAGCAGCTTAAATAAAGCGATGGCTTGGTTGTTCTGTACCTCACTGATGAGGGACTCATAGCCTTGTACCATAATCATGTTTAGCGCTGTATCACCAAACACGGCAAACCAAAAAAAAGTAAAGATTGTTGGCACCAGCATCACACCGGCGATAAACTCACGGATGGTACGCCCACGGCTAATCTTCGCAATAAAAATACCGACAAACGGTGACCAAGAAATGGTCCATGCAAAGATAAACAACGTCCAACTGGTGATCCAGTCACCCTGCTGATAGGCCTGCAAGCTAAAAGTACGCTCGACGATATTGCCCAGATAGCTGCCTGTGTTTTCCATAAAGGCATTTAAAATAAACACCGAAGGACCGACGATAAATACAAACAACATCAGGGAGGTTGCGAGTGTCATATTTAAAATAGACAGGCGTTTGACGCCCTTATCCATACCCGCCAACACTGATATCAGTGCCAAGCCTGTAATGACAGTGATCGCAATGACCTGTACGGTGGTGTTGACTGGAATACTCGGCAGCAAGTAGTTCAAGCCGGTGTTAATTTGCGAGACGGAGATGCCCAAACTGGTTGCCAGACCAAACAAAGTGCCTAAAATAGCAAACACATCCACTGCATGACCGACAGGGCCAT
Organism: Psychrobacter coccoides; assembly: GCF_017498085.1. GTDB lineage: Bacteria > Pseudomonadota > Gammaproteobacteria > Pseudomonadales > Moraxellaceae > Psychrobacter > Psychrobacter coccoides. The sequence continues at coordinate 126,209 of NZ_JAGBKM010000001.1, read as the reverse complement.
GGATTTTTTCGCCGATTATGGGGTACAGTGTCGAGCGCATTGACAACGGCAAACCGTGGCGAAAAGCAAAATAAGCCAAGGTGAGTGCCACTACCCCGTTAATGGCCCAAATATGAAACCCCCAATGAAAATAAGCAATTTGCATCGCTTCTTTGGCTGCAGCAATGGTTTGCGGCTCTGACAACGGCGGCGTGGCAAAATGAATCACAGGTTCAGCAACGCCATAAAACAACAAAGCGATACCGTAGCCTGCCGAAAACAGCATAGAGATCCATTCAATAAAATTATATTGCGCCGTACCATGATCAGGACCTAGCTTAATACCGCCATAGGGCGAAAACGCCAGAATCACAATAAACATCAAAAACAGCGCCGTGGCCAGCATATAAAACCAACCAAAAGTCTCGGTAGTAAAGCCCAGCACCTGTGCAAATAAACCACTTGCCAGCTGTGGGTTGGCTGAAGCCCCAATCACCAACAATACCATGACCACAGCAGTCGGTATAAATACCGGCATCAAAATAGTCGAACGAGATAGCTTACTCATAAAAGGTTCTCAAAAGTCATAAATTTGAATAGGTATATCATACTCTTATATAGCATTTGTTTTTTCAAAGTATTTACGTGTCTTTAGTATGCATAAATAACACTTGTCGACAATCTTGTCATCTATAAATCTAACAGACCGCTGTTTAAAATGGCATTTACCATAGCGCTTCTAGATAATAACAAAAAGGGAGTCTCTGTCACAAAAAAGGCAGCTAAGTGGCTGCCTTTAGGGAACATCAAAGGATTCAATATTTACTTATCAAACACACTACCCTGCTCTAAGGTAATCTCGTCATCATGCTCTTGCATACGCCATGGCAAGATATCCGGTGAAACATTGACAAAGTGCAGATACTTTTCAAACTGATCAATGATATCGTTAATCACTGACTCTTTTTGATAGCCATATAGATCATAGGTTTGGCCACCACGGCGCAGATAGACTTCAGCACGGTGATGGTGCTCTTGAGGTAACTCACTGGCCATATCCTCAGTATAATAATCAGGAAGCTCGTGCTCTGACAGACGAACTTCGTACCAAAATTCAACGTTGTCACCGCGCCTTAACTCAAGCACAGCACGATTATTGACCTCATCATAATTAACCTCAGGCAACCACCCTGTTTCAGCAAACTTCTCAGCCACCTCCCTCATCGATGACATCACTGTACCTTTAATATAGTCTAAAACATCCTCACGATCGGGTTGCTCGATAATATAATCAATCCGATCACGCCATGCATCCAGCTTAAGCAGATGCGGCGGTAAGTGGTTTTCATTCGCTAAGCTCTCGTTACGATGGCCTTCAATACGCAGCGCACGCCACATACCTAATGTAGACACCAATATAATGACAGCAAACGGCAAAGCACTAACGATAGCAGCGGTTTGTAAAGCGCTCAAGCCACCTGCAATCAGTAATACTGCCGCAACGGCACCTTCGGTGACTACCCAAAACGAGCGCTGCCACCATGGCGTATCACTACGGCCCCCTGCCGCCAGCGAGTCAATGACCAACGAGCCTGAATCTGACGACGTCACAAAAAAAGTAATAATCAATAGTACTGTCAGTGATGAGACAATCTGGGTAAATGGTAGGTTTTCTAGTAGCTTAAAGAGCGCAATCGCTTGGTTATTTTGCACCTCACCAATCAAAGCCTGATAACCATCGACCATAATCATGTGCAGCGCTGTATCGCCAAATACCGAAAACCAAAAGAAAGTAAACAGCGTCGGGACCAACATCACCCCCAAGACAAACTCACGAATGGTACGGCCACGGCTAATCTTAGCAATAAACAGCCCAACAAAAGGCGCCCAGGCGATCGTCCACGCAAAAATAAAGAGTGTCCAGCTCCCAATCCAATCACTCGACTGATAGGCTTGCAAGCTAAAAGTACGCTCAACGATGTTGCCCAAATAACTGCCGGTGTTTTCCATAAAGGCATTTAAGATAAATACCGATGGACCAACGACAAACACAAATATCATCAATGCTGTTGCCAATACCATGTTTAGGATAGACAGCCGTTTAACACCCTTATCCATACCAGCCAATACAGAAAAAAGTGCCGCCAATGTCACCAAACTAATGATGATAACTTGTACTGTCGTACCCATCGGAATCGTATTAGGTAGTAAATAGTTTAATCCTGCATTGATTTGCGCCACTGACAATCCCAAACTGGTGGCGATACCGAACATGGTACCTACGATCGCAAACACGTCGACAGTATGCCCAATGGGTCCATGGATTTTATCACCAATCAATGGATATAGCGTTGAGCGCACTGACAGTGGCAAACCATGGCGAAATGAGAAATACGCCAGTGATAAACCGACTACGCCATAAATTGCCCAAATATGAAAGCCCCAATGAAAGTAGGCAATCTGCATTGCTTCTTTGGCAGCGGCCACAGTCTCTGGTTGTGACAGTGGCGGATTGGCAAAATGTAGCACAGGTTCAGCGACGCCATAAAACAGCAGCGCAATACCGTAGCCTGCTGAAAACAGCATGGCAAACCATTCAAGGAAACTGTACTCAGCCACTGCATGGTCGGGGCCCAGCTTAATGCCGCCATAAGGCGAAAATGCCAAGGCAATGATAAACATTAAAAATATAGCGACCGCCAACATATAAAACCAACCGAAGGTATCAGTGGTGAAAGTCAGCACGGTACTAAACAACTCGCCAGCCGCTTGGGGATTGATCGATGTACCGATCACTAACAACAACATAATGGCTGCCGCTGGCACAAACACGGGCAGCAAAATAGTGGAGCGAGGTAACTTACTCATAAAAAATGGTACCCTCAAAAAGTAACAAGACAAAATAACAGCGCCATTCAAATAAATACATTTACTACTAAAAGAATTTGCTGCTAAAAGAAACGGTTACGCAAATAAATCAAATAACTTTGACCAATAGTTCTGGCAATGGTTCTGAAGAAAACAAGAATAGGTATGATATTTACCACACTACTGCCCAAAACCCCAGACAACCGCCAATCTCGTAACACTACTTTAACGTTTGTTACACGACTATTACCAAGCAATAAAAAAGGCAGCTTGTTCGCTGCCTTTTGACCGTATTGATATTGGAGTGTCGTTACACAGATTTTAGAGACGATGCGCCTGATTAAGAGTCGATTGCCGCTGCCAGTTGCTCAGCCATTTTAGCAAGCTCATCGCTATCGGCTTGATTGGCGGCATGAACGCTTAATTCATGAATATTAGAGGGTATAAGATGTATGTGATAATGAAAGACCGTTTGGCCTGCTTGCGAGCCGTTAAGCTGCATCTGTATGATACCTTCTCGCTCAAACACTTGACGCTGTGCTTGCATGACCTTTTTGGCAGTCATCAATACGGCAGCAGCATATTCAGGCTCTAGATCTACTAGATCGATGGCTTTTTGCTTAGGAATTACCAGTACATGACCCTTAGCTTGCGGCATGATATCCATAAAGGCTAAGGTTTTGTCGTCTTCATAAACCTTATGGTATGGAATCTCACCCTTGAGCATTTTGGCAAAGATATTATTATCGTCATACTGAGTTTGTTTGTTTTGAGTCATTGTTATCCCCTTAATTATCTTAATAAGATTCGCTTTAGACTGCTTAGCAATATTTGTCCTGCGTGATTATTTTGCTATACATTTATAGCTCATGTCTACAATATAGTGGACGAAACCAGAGACAAGTACAAGGTGTGTTGCTCATGAACAGCGGTCAACGATGCTAAGCGCTAGCCGTTAGTTGTTGGCGTTTTAGGAGGTTAAGCATGCTATTTCATTGGCGTGTCTGCCCTAATCAATGTTATATTAGACCTCCATTTTACTCATGTTAGGTTTATGAATTTGACCACGTTACCTAGTCAGTTACGCTCTCATCCTGATGTCAATGCGCCGTCACCTCATACGACAGGATCTACAGTGTCTACGCCTACAGGTAGTCTCGCTGAACCCTCATATACCAAGCTGGTCGATCCAAATGCCATTATTTTAGCAGAAGCACTCATAGACAGCGCCATCGGCTGGCGTATACACAACTGCAAAATCACCGAAAAGACCGTGACGCAAGATGAGCCGTTGCCGTTTCTATACCACTATGATAGCTTAGATGAGGTGATTAAACAGGCCAATCCCTTAACACCTGAACTATTAGCACAGTTTAATGTCATCATGACAGCTAGTGAGGCCGCCAAACTGATTGGTATCGAAGAAGATCTGATACCTACTCCATGGCACATAAAAATAAACGGCTCTCTGGTCGTGTTTAGCGAGGCGCTACAGCTGGCAGTACGGTTGCATTGGACCAATACAGCTAAAGACACCCAGCAGATCTATACAAAAAAATCAAACGATGCTGTCATTGCTGCTATCAAAGACTGGCAGTTTTATGGTCGTGTCGATGTACTTTATAAAAATAACAAGCAGCCGCTGATTAGTATTGCTGAACATACTGTTAATGAGTACAGCGCAAATCATCAGACACCATCTGACCACGACGCCGTGTTTAAGATGGATGCAGAGCAAGATTATCAATTACTACCAGCATCTCATGCCTTAACCGTCATTGCTAAGTTAGAGGCTGACAAAGCAAACTTACCTTGGTTTGAAGCCGCTATCTTAGAGCGTATTGAGTAAGGCTGTAGTCCCAAACGAATGGTGTATGTCGACTTAAGTCACTTATAGCTAATGGTATGGTAACGGCTTAGTATTATTCACTAGTTTTCACTCACTATAAAAAGCACACTATCAATATCGAAGTTGAGGCTGTACCCTTTAACACGCCTCGTCTATTTGTAAGGAAAATCACATGGATTATCGTTCAAAAACCTCTACTGGTGGTCGTAATATGGCAGGTGCGCGCGCCCTATGGCGTGCCACTGGCATGACTGATGATGACTTTGGTAAGCCTATTATCGCCATTGCCAACTCTTTTACCCAATTTGTACCTGGTCATGTACATCTAAAAGACCTTGGACAAATGGTCGCACGTGAGATCGAAAAGGCGGGCGGCGTGGCCAAAGAATTCAATACCATCGCTGTCGATGACGGTATTGCCATGGGCCATAGTGGCATGCTTTATTCTTTGCCGAGCCGTGACTTGATTGCTGATTCGGTCGAATACATGGTCAATGCGCACTGTGCTGACGCCCTAGTCTGTATCTCCAACTGCGACAAAATCACGCCAGGGATGTTGATGGCTGCCATGCGCCTAAACGTGCCTGTGGTCTTTGTCTCCGGCGGGCCAATGGAAGCAGGTAAGGTCATCGCTAGCACTGTTGCCCAAAGCCATAATAACGATGGCGGCAGTGACGCCCACGGCACTGACGGTAAAGGCAATGCCATTCGTAAGCTGGACTTAGTCGATGCCATGATGGATGCTGCAGATGATAGCATCAGTGATGAAGATGTACTGGCTATCGAAAGCTCGGCCTGCCCGACTTGTGGCTCGTGCTCAGGGATGTTTACCGCCAACTCGATGAACTGTTTGACTGAAGCCTTAGGGTTGTCATTGCCCGGTAATGGCTCACTACTCGCCACGCATGCGCTACGCCGCGAGCTGTTTTTAGAAGCAGGACGTACGATTGTCGATCTAGCCAAACGCCGCTATGAGCAAGACGATGACTCAGTACTGCCCCGCTCTATCGCCACCAAAGCGGCGTTCGAAAATGCCATGAGCCTCGATATCGCTATGGGCGGCTCGACCAATACCATTTTGCATTTATTGGCAGCGGCCAATGAAGCTGAGGTCGATTTTAAGATGGCTGATATTGACCGTTTAAGTCGCCGTGTACCGTGTCTATCCAAAGTCGCTCCTGCTACGCAAAAGTACCATATGGAAGACGTACATCGTGCAGGCGGCGTCATGGCGTTACTCGCTGAGCTGGACCGTGCCGACCTGCTCTCCACTGATGTACCAACCATTCATAGCCCCTCTATGCGTGCTGCTATCGATAAATGGGATATTATGAATCCTGATAATACAGAAGCGCGGGCTCGCTATATCGCAGCGCCTGGTGGCATCCGTACTACCGAGGCGTTTTCGCAGTCAAAAGAATGGCCCAATCTCGATGTCAACCGCGAGTCAGGCTGTATTCGTAGCGTCAAGCATGCTTACTCAGAAGATGGCGGCCTTGCGGTACTCTATGGCAATATCGCTGAGCGTGGCTGTGTGGTCAAAACCGCTGGCGTTGATGAGAGTATTTTAACCTTCACTGGCCGTGCACGCGTCTTTGAATCACAAGAAGCGGCAGTCGACGCAGTATTGGGTGATGAGATTGTGGCAGGCGATGTGGTCATCATTCGTTATGAAGGACCAAAGGGTGGTCCTGGGATGCAAGAGATGCTTTATCCGACCACTTACCTAAAATCAAAAGGGTTGGGTAAAGAGTGCGCCCTACTCACTGACGGACGCTTTTCTGGTGGTACTTCAGGGTTGTCGATCGGTCACGCTAGCCCTGAAGCAGCGGAAGGCGGTGCCATTGGTTTGGTTGAGGAAGGCGATACCATCCATATTGATATTCCAAATCGCACCATCAATATGCAAGTTAGCGATGCCGACTTGACAAAACGCCGTGCCGCCATGGAAGCACGTGGCCGTGATGCTTGGAAGCCTGTCAGCCGTGAGCGCTATGTCACACCAGCCCTGCGTGCCTATGCTGCCATGACTACCAGTGCCGATACAGGAGCAGTGCGTGATGTCAGTCAAGTTGAACGCCAAGCCTAAGCGCTAAGAACGGCCTAGAGCTTAATGACCCCACTACTTCATAAAAAAACCAGCATGCTCATGCTGGTTTTTTGCATATTAAAGCTTATTTTTAACAATTTAAAATATAATAACAAACCCAAAAAGGGCAACTAACTTTGTCAAATTTACTAAGCTTCATAAAATTTAGACTAGATGTAATATCTACGTAGTTTTTCCGCATTATTTTAGTTTTGGGATTGGTATAACTTCTTAGTAAATACCTTTATCAATCATTGCTATCAGTGCTTCGGTCAGTGCAAACTGACGAATGTCACCCAGCATAGTGACATCGAAGTTATGTACAAAAGCAAAGGACAGCTGACGACTGGGATCACACCAAGCGACTGAACCATTGTAGCCCATGTGACCAAAGCCTGACTTGGTGTCATGACCGAGGCTAAACAACTCATGATAACCCAAGCGCCAATTCATATTCACCGGCATTACGGCGTCCATTCCCGACACTTGCGGTGTGGACAACTTAGCGAAAGTAGTGCTATCAATCAGCGTCTGTCCTTGCCATATGCCACCGTTAGCCAGCATAGAATAGATGATCGCAAGCGCTTGTGTGGAGGCTATACCATTGGCTGCAGGAATGACTGCCTGCATGGTTTGGCTGTCATGATAGTCGATAGGCTGCTTGTTAGCAGGTACCAATGCCGCTCTATAATTATTGGCATTAACCCCCTTATGATTAAAATACAAGCGATTGATTTGTAGAGCATTTAGCTGTCCATCGGCTACGTTTTTATCATGATTGTTATTAACCAGTCGTAACCAGTTTTGATAACTGGGTAAGCTGGCATACGTCGCTAAAGTCTGTGCTGAGTCGGGCTTTAAGGTCGGTTTATGACGCTTGCTACGCAGTTGGCTGCTGTCTTCTGTTAACGATTCAAAATCCTTGACCAACCTTGCAACGTCATCTACTTTATTGGCTGGAACCCCGAAATAACAGCTATCAGCAATACCTAGAGGTTGCGTCAAATAATGCTGCAACGCTGCCGCAAGCGACATATCCGTGACCGCTTCTATCAAGCCGCCCAATACCCAACCGTACACTAAAGCGCTATAAGCCGAGTCATAGGCAATGGCATTATCCGGAGGAGTCTGCGACATCGCTGCGACCTTTTTTAGCATCACATCCCAGTTCAGTAGTGCCTCGCTATCAGCATCGATAGTATTAATCGCAAATAAGTTGGCTTGATGTGAAAGCACGGCTCTTAGGGTAATCGCCGCTTTATCGTTTTGAGCGAACTCTGGCCAATAACTGGCAATGGGCTCATCATAATCAAGCAGTCCTTTTGATACTAACACATGCACTAAAGTTGCAAGTACGCCTTTACCAGTCGAAAAATTAAGTGATAAAGTGTCTGCTTGCCATGGCTTGTCTGCCTGCGCCATACCTACATTTGCTATGGCCACACACTTACCACCTTGATAAACCACCACTGAGCCACCCGCTGGCGCATCGTCTAGCTGTAAGTCAGTCAACAGTTCTTGCATATACTGTTGTAGCTTAGTATTGATTCCATCCGTATCATGCGCTTGATTCAGCTCATTCATATTATTTTGCATGCTCACCTCACAGGTTTATTAATAGCAAACTCACGCAACAAAACAGGCAGCCCATTGGCCGCCTGTTGTTGTCATTATATGACCATCACTCAGTTAAAGCTTATAGTAAAGCGTTAACGTGGCACCAATAAGCGGTTATATACTTCTTGTTCCAGACTGTCATCTAGACCATGACTGCGTCCACGCGCCATAGCCGTATCCATCTTGCGCCCACGTAACCAGCCTGCACGCAGCGCAACGGCGGCGCCAGCACGAGAGCCAGAACCACAGTGCATAGCGACTTTTTTGCCATGATGCTGACGTAATATGTTATCAAAGGCCAGTATCTTAAGCTGTTTCAAGTCATCAGCACTACCTATCGGTAATTGCTCATAAGCCATACCCGCTTGCTGTACCGCTTCTGCTTCATCAAAACCAAGCTCGTCATCAGGCTGCAAATTGACAATAAGCTCAACCCCTGCTTTGGCTAAAGCGGCGATCTTTTTGTCATCTAGCGCTCCGCAAACGATGGTTTGTTGGTCAGGACGAAAATAAGGCTCTAAAGCATTCGCAAGATTGATACCATTATCTGCATCAGTATTAACAACATGGTCTGCGCTCGATTTAGATTGAGTTTGTTCAGTTGTAGTCATAGTTTTAATACATATAATAATCAAGAAAAATAATAATTAATAATAAGTACGTTACTAAAGGCGACTTGGTAGTGCCGATAAGTAGGCATTATGCATCGTCAGCAAGTAAAGTGATATGCCCCACCAAATGCGGCTTATCGTTTTTTGAGCTATATAAGCCAAAATGACAGCTGTCTTCTACTGTCTCAAGCTTCGCTACTGGCTCTGCTATCAGCTCCACCTCAGCGGGCAAAAAAATCGGTAGCTTAAATGACACACCGACGCTACAAGCCTCGGGTAACTCGCCCATCAGTGCCAAGCATTTTGCTTTTGACCACATACCATGAGCAATGGCTTTAGGGAAACCAAAGGCTTTGGCTGATAATGAATGCAAATGAATCAGGTTAAAATCTCCTGAAACAAAGGCATAGCGACGCCCAATATCTTCTGGCACCTCAAAAACGTTATGGACGCCTGCTTCATCGACCATAGGTTTGACGGTCACTGGCCGTGATTTGCGCTTGCCTGCCTTATTGGTATCAGGCTTTTTACCGCGCGCCAAATAAGTCGATGTCCCTTCCCAGACGATATCATCTTGAGACTTAACTGTCGTCACGAAGTCAAACTGCTGACCTTGAGCATGGTCACGTAGATTAGCAAATGCGACCGACATATTGACTGTCTCACGTTCACCAATCAGGCGGTGCTGAGTGACCTGATTGTCGACATGCACCAGACCCAGCATAGCAAATGGAAACGGCTCTTTCACCATCATATTCATCTGTAGCGCCTGCGACAGCACCGAAAAATAAGTAATAGGTACTTTGCCATTGTCAGCAAAGCCACAGATTTTACGATAATCTTCCAGATTACTCTGATCAATGTGCAGATCATCTACATAATAGGTCGCTCTTGGCAGCTCGTCTTTACCAACTTTAGCATTGTCGCCAATCGGCAATAAGCTTTTGATAATATTAGCGTAAGTGGTATGCGCTTTTGGCAACGCATCAAAATGTTTGTCTGACATAAATCAATCCTAAGTGTAGGGCTTATACAAGATATATCTTACCCAGCTATCGAGTGCTCGGTTATTAAGTTCTCTCACAGCAAGCGTCATCATTCAATCTAAAACGATCATTATAGTCAACCATATAAACAATTACAAAAACTGCAAACACTGGTTGAGCCTATCAAAGCCTTGTTTTTATCATAAAAAAGCCGCCCACGGGCAGCTTTTTTATAATTAACTGATATTTTTTCGTAAGTATTTGTGATTTATTTTAAATAATCTATTTAATATCAATACTTTAAAATACATAACACTTACGCACCTAGCAGACTTTGACCACAGACACGCACGGTATTACCATTGAGGCCACCCGACGCAGGAGACGCCAACCAAGCCACGGTTTCGGCCACATCAACGGGCAGTCCCCCTTGACTCATTGAGTTCATACGGCGACCGGCCTCACGAATGGCAAATGGGATCGCTTCTGTCATTTGCGTCTCAATGAACCCTGGCGCCACCGCATTAATCGTCATGCCCTTATTGTCATCTGCCAACTGTTTAGCAGTCGCATCGACCAGTCCAATGACCCCGGCTTTAGAAGTAGCATAGTTCGTCTGGCCTAAGTTGCCGGCAATACCTGAGATTGAAGAGACACAAACGATACGTGCATCGTCCTTTAGCACCTCATTGTCAAGTAAGTAGCGGTTGATTTTGGCGATACTGGCCAGATTAATATTAATGACCATATCCCATTTTTTCTCATCCATTTTGGCCAGAGTTTTATCACGAGTCACGCCAGCGTTATGAATAATAGCATCAAGACCACCACGCTTCTTGGCAGCATCTGCAATCTGTGCGCCAGCGTCCTCATCAGTGATATCAACCATCAAAATAGAGCCGCTAATTTCACTGGCTACTTTTTGTAGGTCAGCCTGCTGCTGCGGTATATCCAGACAGATTACATGCGCCCCTTCACGTGCCAAGACTCGAGCCATTGCTTCACCGATACCACGACTTGCCCCTGTCACCAACATGGTTTTGCCGCCTAAAGGCTGTGTCCAGTCCACGTCCACTGCGGTACCCTCACCGACACGTACGACCTGTCCTGACACATAAGCTGAGCGAGCTGAAGTAAAGAAGCGTAGTGTCGAATCAAGGTTTGACTCCGCACCTTCAGACACATACACCAGCTGAGCGGTGATACCTCGTTTAAACTCTTTACCAACTGACTTTACAAACCCCTCAAGGGCGCGCTGAGCCAGCGCCTTATCTATATCAGTAGTCTCCTCAGGTGGACGACCGATGATAATCACACGACCTGATTTTTCGACCCGACGGGCGACGAAATGAAAGAAATCATATACCTGCTTGAGCTCATCAGCATTGCTTACATTACTGGCATCAAACAGCAACACCTTAAAGTTATCTCCACTGCCCGTATTGGCTTTTGCCTCAACATCTGCCTCTGCCAGTGCATCTTTAATACCATCACTACTATTAACAAAAACTTGAGTGTGCAAATCCGACAACACTCTTGCCACCGACTCGCTGACACGTTTATCATCGCCTGTGGCTGACCCAACCAATACACTGCCTCGTACCAAACGCTCACCACTCTCAAAACGGTCAAGACTGACGGGTAATGGCAGGCCTAGGTTTTTTGCGACCTTTTTACCGATAGAAGACTGCACAAAACTACCATAACGATCTGACATAAAATACTCCTGTATTTAAAAACAAAAACTTTAATGAATAAAAAAACGCAACGATAAATAGCTCTTTATGAATAAGACCTCAAGTCATATAGTTGACTCAATTTAAAACGAATACAGCGCTGTTGATATAGAGTGTGCTCGTTTTATGTCGGATTGACTCTATTATAAAACCCTATGGTCATCACAGTAATTAATAATTATTAGTCTTTAGTAAGTGAACCTCAAGCCGTCATAACTATACACGCCCAACATAAACATGTCCAAAACTCCGTGACGTACACGATAATGAGTCAGTCTGTCAATAGCTAGCACCGAAGGCAACAAAACGACCCAGTTACTTTCTCTATATTTAAAAAAATAGTGCTTATGTTAGAATCAAACCTAGAAGTTATGACTACCATAAGTATTGATAACAATATATTATCAGATAAGCGCACAAGCAATACCAATAAGTAATACTGACCAGTCTATGTATTGCTGGTTTACTTAGCCTCAAACATGCGTTACCTGATTTGCTAAAACCATACCGTAAGCGAATAAAAGTAGTGATGATAAACTGTCAACATCTTATATATTGACCGCTTAGCTTATCAATGATGGATTTTTAGCGCCTGAATGATCTTTTAGTGTCAAATTATTTGGTGTCAAATGACTTATTATTATCTGAAACCGCTTGCTTTAAACGTTTTAGCCTAAACTGCTCTATCATGACGTTATACCCCTATCATCTATAATCACTCTTTTAAGGATAATTTTATGAGTAACAAAAAAGACAGTCCAATTGTTGGGAGTACCGTTGTCAAAAAAAACGCAGCGACTGAGACCACTCCCGTTGATACGGCCTCTAGCAGCAGTCATACAAGCGCTACTAAAAACAACGATAACGACAATTACGACTCCATCGCAGAGCTCAAAGCAGCAACAGACATCGTTGAGGATCATGCAGCAGACAACAGCACCGATAGCCAAGCTCAAAAAAAAGCCAAGCTTAAAGAGGAGTTGGTTAACGAATCCAAGCAAGCAGATGCTTTGCAAGAAGACTTTAGCGCCACAAAAATCCCAGCATCAACAGAGTCAAAACCAAACAACCAAAGCGAGAATAAAAGCGAGAAAGACATGACAAAAAGCCCGACCAAAAAACCAGCAGCGACTAAGCGTACTGAAACTAAGGGTACGACCAAAAAAACCACCAATACGGCTAAAAAAGCGCCAACACGTGCCTCTAAAAAGACCAATAACGCTAAGTTGAGTGCTGGTCAACATCGCGTGGCTATCTTAGGTGCCAACCGTATCCCGTTTGCACGCTCAAACGGCCCTTATGCTGACGCTAGCAATATCGATATGCTTACCGCTGCTCTTAATGGCCTAGTAGAGCGCCATAATCTCGAAGGGAAGCGTGTCGGCGAAGTGGTCGCAGGCGCTGTACTTAAGCTCAGCCGTGACCTCAACCTTACCCGTGAAGCGGCGCTCAATACAGCCTTAGACCCACACACACCAACTTATGACATCGCACAGGCTTGTGGTACAGGCTTGCAAGCAACCTTTGCTGCAGCCAACAAAATCGCACTTGGTATTACTGATTCAGCCATTGTAGGTGGTGTTGATACCACCTCGGATGCGCCGATTGCTATTGGTGACGGCCTACGCAAAGTGCTCCTAAAACTAGGCGCTGCTAGAAACAATAAACAACGCCTACAAGCCTTGACTGGCTTTAACCCAAAAGACTTGATTGAATCACCACAAAACGGTGAGCCCCGTACAGGTTTATCCATGGGCGACCACCAAGCCATCACTGCGCTTGAATGGAATATCAGCCGTGAGGCACAGGATGAATTGGCATTTAATAGTCACAAAAACCTGGCCCGTGCCTACGATGAAGGGTTCTTTGACGACCTTATCTCTCCTTATAAAGGCCTGACACGTGACAACAACTTACGCCCAGATTCTACTATCGAAAAGATGGGCAAGCTAAAACCTGTGTTTGGCAAAAACAACGCTAACCCAACGATGACTGCTGCTAACTCAACCCCACTAACAGACGGTGCTTCTTGCGTGTTACTGGGTACTGATGAGTGGGCTGAAGCGCATGGACTAAAACCCATGGCATATATCGTGCATCAAGAAACGGCAGCGGTTGACTTTATCGGTAAAGAGGGCAACAAAGAAGGCCTACTCATGGCGCCTGCTTACGCTGTGCCACGTATGCTTGAGCGTGCAGGACTCACCTTACAAGACTTTGATTTTTATGAAATTCATGAAGCCTTTGCTTCACAAGTATTATCAACACTTGCTGCTTGGGAAGATGAGACTTTTTGCCAAGAGCGTTTGGGGCTTGATGCGCCATTAGGCTCTATCGACCGCAGTAAGCTCAACGTTAACGGCTCATCATTGGCCGCTGGGCACCCATTTGCCGCAACTGGTGGTCGTATCTTGGCAACTGCTGCCAAGCTGCTAGACCAAAAAGGCTCAGGTCGTGCTCTGATTTCAATCTGTGCTGCTGGTGGTCAAGGCGTCACCTGTATCCTAGAGAAGTAACTTTATATCTTAAGGCAACATGATGATTAATAATGATAAGCACTACATATCAGCTGCCGTTTTAGTCTAACGTTTGCCAGATAAAAAGCACCCTTTAATCTAGTATTAGAGGGTGCTTTTTTATGCTTAGCATAAACTGACTTTTCGTCCATTCTAACTAAAAACCATATATCCTAAGGCTTATATAAGCAGTAATCTCTATTACAGCTGTAGCGCTAGGATATGCTACAGTAGATAATAACGATTAATCCAATCATCAAGAACCACTAAGTATTAGGAGTGGCGTATGTCCAAGATACCTTCAGCAACGGATTCTAACTTTTTGACGGTACAAGAGTGCGGCGAGCTTAGCACACCTGAGCAGGGCAATTTTATTGGCCGCATGGACAAGGAAATATTCAATGATGAGCTGCGACGTAAGATGCACCAAGACCTAATTGATAGCTACGATGAAGAGCTTGAGCACGAAGTTGACGATTATATAAGAGACTTTCGTTTCGATGGCATCGAGGTCACAGAACAAGAACGGATAAATCGTCGAACCTATTTTAGAGAGCTGCTACGCTTGCAGCGTGAGCTGATTAAGCTACAAGACTGGGTTGTCGAATATGGTGAGCGTATCGTAGTGATATTTGAGGGCCGTGACTCTGCTGGCAAAGGAGGCGCTATCAAACGCATTACTCAGCGTCTAAACCCTCGTGTGTGTCGTGTGGCGGCATTGCCTGCGCCGACTGAGCGTGAACAGTCACAGTGGTATTTTCAGCGCTATGTGGCACATTTGCCAGCAGCAGGTGAGATTGTTTTGTTTGATCGCAGTTGGTACAACCGAGCGGGCGTTGAGCGTGTCATGGGGTTTTGTACTGATGCACAATACGAAGAGTTTTTTCAGTCTGTACCAGAGTTTGAGCGCATGTTAGTACGCTCTGGAATTCGCTTGGTAAAGTATTGGTTTTCAATAACTGATGATGAACAGCACTCACGTTTTATGAGCCGCATTCACGACCCACTAAAACAGTGGAAGCTCTCCCCTATGGATCTACAGTCACGGCGACGCTGGGAGGATTATACTAAAGCAAAAGAGACTATGTTTGAGCGAACACACATTCCAGAAGCGCCTTGGTGGGTGGTGGAAGGCAATACCAAAAAACGAGCACGCTTAAACTGTATCGCTCATCTGCTCGAACAAATCCCTTATAAAGAGATACCACGTGAAGAAATTGAGCTGCCCGATCGTAAGCGTGACGACGAGTATTACCGAGAGCCCATTCCTGATGATATGTATGTGCCCTCACGCTATTAGTCATCATGCGCATCAGGCATGGATCACATGGTATAAGTCGCTAATTGGCTGTCAATCTTACCCGCCAGCAACCGCTCGACCTCATGTTTAATCTTTTGGCCGGCCACATCTGTACCAATCTGCACCGCAAACCCTGTTGGACGATTGGCTTGTGGTTTTTGGTTGATCCAGACCACCTTCCCATTCATCGGTAAGCGCTCGCTAGAGTTGGGTAAGGTCACAGCGACAAACACCTCATCCCCTAATTCTTGTTTGCGATTTGTCGGTACAAACAAAGCCCCATTATCCACAAACGATAAGTAGCTGGCATAGAGCTTGTCGATATTTTCAATATGACAGGTGAGAATCCCGCCTCGTCCTTGCATAGCCATAATCAGCTCCCTAATCAGATATACTAGTAATATGAGTGTGTATTATAATGGCAATTCATCGTTATTAGCGGCGCTTATGCTAAGCCCTATTTTTTATGCTGATCGCCATCGCTTATAACTGCGCCAATTGTTGCATCAGATTATCATAAGCAAACTTTTCTTGCACGTTTTGCTGAAGGGCCGCTTTTGTTTGTTGTAACTCTAAGGTCAGTGTCTCTAAAGCCCCATCACTTGGTGGATGTGACGCCAAGGCAGCTGATATATCAATATCGCTTTGAATGCTCGCAAGCCCCAGACAGACACGGCGAACATCTAGCATCATAAGCTCAGTAAGCCTAATAAATTCCAACAAACTAAGCTGCTTTTGCCAATACTCACTGGCTGCTATGGCACTGCGTTTACCACTTCGTAGCGCCTGCCAAGTGGTCAACCACAGCCCACGCATGCTATACCATGTCGATTTTGCCATATCTATCGCTGCTAAAGGTGCCCCATTTGCCAGCTGCAACACTTGCTTGATATCGTCTGGACTGACAATCTGACGATTGATCGTGCCGCCAAGTTGTTGAGTGACATAATCTAGGGCGATAGCAGGATGGATGGTCTGCAGTGGTAATTGCTGTACTCGGCTTTTGATCGTCGGGAGTAGCTTGGCTGGCATATCACTCATCAGCAACAAATGCACTTGTGCTTGCGGCTCTTCGAGTGTTTTTAGTAGCGCATTGGCAGCAGCGATGGTCATTTGCTCTGCATGATCCAATACACAAATGCGCAGCCCCTGCCCGCCTTGATAAATAAACGGTCGCAGGGCGCGAATATCATCGATTTTTATCGTCAAGGAGGCAGGGCTTGCCGCTTTTTTAGTCTTACTTTCAGCTTTGGCTTTTTTGGTACTGCTGACTGATTCTGGGCCACCCTCTTGATTATTGGCTTCGGTGGGCATGCTGGTGATAGGCAGCACTTGCAGGCTAGGATGTGTGCCAGACTTTAGCCACTGACAGCTCTCACAGTGACCACAGGCACCAAGCGGATTTTGATCACGATTGCGACACAGTAACCACGCCACCAAACGCCAGACAAACGCACGCTTACCCATGCCTTGCATACCAGCAGCGAGCAGAGCGTGCGGCAGCTGCTGCGCAGGCATACTGATACGGCGAGTCATCTGTGTCCATAATGTCTGCTGCCACGGCAAAAGTGGGGCAAAATAAGCATTACCTGTGACATCTGTTATCGTTGTAGTGTCTGTATTCATAATACCTATCGCATCTGCTTCACTCACGCCTACTGCTCCATCACTTGCTACAGTCTGTTGTTACTGCATATCATCTTGAAACGCACTTAATGTCATTGCATTTAGGCGATCCAGATCCTCTTGCGTATCGACGCCTGCAGGCAGATGGACAGCCGCTTCGGTAATGGCAATATGACCCCCGTTTTCCAACACTCTTAACTGCTCTAAACTCTCAAGCTTCTCAAGCGGGGTTTGCGACCAGTGTACATAGCGCTGCAGCAGCTTCACCCGATAGGCATACAAGCCCAAATGTCGGTAGGCGTTTTTTGGCGCCGGGAGGGCGGTTATATTTATATCGCCTGCAGCCACTGCCAACGCCACATCACGGTCACAAGGGATCGGCGCACGGCTGAAATAAAGCGCCCGTTGTTTATTGTCAATCGCCGCACTCACAACTTTTACCACCGATGGTCTCATAAAGCTGGCATAATCTGCGATGGGTTCGTATAGGGTCGCCATAACACTCTCGCTATCTTCCACCAGCAACGTCTTGACTTGCTCTAATAACAGCGGTGGTACCAACGGCTCATCGCCTTGCATATTAATAATAATATCATCATCGCCCCACCCTTTTATGGCCGCCACTTCTGCTAAGCGATCTGTACCTGAAGCATGGTCGCTACTGGTCATGACTACTTCATAGCCTGCATCAACACAAACTTTGGCAATACGTTCATCATCGGTGGCGATACACATATCATCAGCAAAGTGAGCCGCTTGAGCCTTGTCAGCGACCCACAATATCATGGGCTTGCCATGTATATTAAGTAACGGTTTCCCTGGCAGGCGAGTGCTTTTAAAGCGGGCGGGAATGACAATATGTGTTTTTGGCAAGGCTGCAATGGACATGGGTGACTCCTATAAGATGCCGATAAGTGTGGGCTCGTTAATCTGACACAGTGATATCAAAATCCGTTAACTGCTGCTTTAGCCTTTGATAACAGGCAGTGGACAGTTTAGCGGTGACAGGCAGTACCCATAGCCTATTTATGAGTGCTTGATGCTGATCAGTTAGCGTATTGGTAGTAGCCGCTTGCGACAGGACAGCTTTTACTTTTACTGCATCTTTACTGGTTACCACAACTGGATGCTGCGTATACTGCAGTAGCTCTGTTAAATCAAAGTCATGATGATCGGGATACGGGTGTTCGATCACTTCAAACCCGAGCAATTGTAGCGTATCAAAAAAACGTTTTGGATAACCAATACCGCTTACCGCATGCACGGTATCACCAGCCCTAGGCTTTGACATCTTGGTTGATAAAAGTCTCAAGCCCAGCCTTTCTGTATCTTTTTTTGACCATAAAGGCTGCAAACCATCAGGCTGTAGCTGCATCGTCAAACGTTGACCCACACTCTCTTGGCGGATAGAGGCCGACGCTGTATTTGATGGTTCATGATACACCAGAGTCGCTGTGCGTAGCCGTGACATGGGTTCACGTAAAAACCCCGTTGGTAACAGCTGCTTGTTGCCAAAGCCCCGTGTCACATCGACCACAATCCACTCAATATCACGCTGCAGCGCATAATGCTGTAACCCATCGTCAGCGATGATCAGTTGTAGATCAGGATATGACACGAGCAAGGTTTCGATCGCTTGCTGACGATTGGGACATACCGCCATTGGTACAGCGGTCATATTGACAATCAAACATGGCTCGTCTCCTACCACACTTGGCACACTATCATGAGTGACCAATGTAGGCATTTGACTACTGTCACCGCCATAACCACGACTGATGACCCCAACCCTCACCCCTTGCTGCTGCAAATGATCAACCAAGGCTATAATCAAAGGGGTTTTACCACTTCCCCCTACCGTAATATTTCCTATAACCATCACTGGTAAAGGGGCCCGATAACTTGCTAACCATCCCAACTTGTAAGCTTGGTGTCTAAGTCGTATCAAACTGCCGTATAGCCAACTTATAGGGAGCAGCAACCACAGCCAAGGGGCTTTTCGTTGCCAAGCATCAGTGATTGCAGTTTCAATACTCATCCATTTGCATCCATTTACTTACTTCATTTTAGCTGCTTGGTACTATAGCCAACCCACTACAAGATAGAGATAGTACTACTGGAATGAATTTTGCGAAGCCTCTGGAGTGCAAAGCGCATAGCAAGCGAGGAAAACTTATACCAGTGGCACGTCGCTATTAACGTATCTGTTTTATTTAGTACTAGCTATATATCAAAATCACGCGCATACATCTGAGCGTAATAGCCCTTTTTCTCCATCAGCTCAGCATGGGTTCCAATCTCGACAATCTGCCCCGCATCCAACACCGCAATCCGATCAGCCGACTCAATCGTTGTCAGACGATGCGCAATGACCAAAGTAGTACGGTCTTGCATCACATTATCCAATGCTTTTTGAATATAAAACTCTGACTCATTATCTAGCGCACTTGTCGCTTCATCCAGTATCAAAATAGGCGCATCTTTTAATAAAGCCCGAGCAATCGATAAGCGCTGACGCTGACCACCAGACAGCTGCAAACCCTCAGCCCCAATGTGACTCTGATAGCCATTTGGCATCTGCATGATAAACTCATGAGCAAAGGCGTCTTTGGCCGCCGCTTCTACTTCAGCTTGCGACTTATTGGCTAAACTGCCATAGGCTATATTATTAAACACTGTGGTATTAAATAGCACCACTTGCTGATTGACCATCGCAATCTGCGCCCGTAAAGACTCTAGAGTGATATCTTCAATAGGCACGCCATCTATCGTAATCTGACCAGAAGTCGTGCTAAGTGTACGGGTCAATAAATTAACCAGCGATGACTTACCCGCCCCGCTACGCCCAACCAAAGCCACTGTCTCGCCTGCTCGAACGTCTAAATTAAAGTCTGTTAGCGCAACCGTCTTGTCAGGGTAAACCAAACTGACATTATCTAGCTTGATATCTCCTGATAGTGAAGGACTTTGTGTGCCTGTGTCGTTTTCTTCAGGCTCATCTAGTAAGGCAAATATAGACTCACCGGCTGCTATACCCCGCTGGAGCTTTTGATTGACATCTGTGAGTGAGCGTACAGGCTTACTCAATAATCCTGCTGCAGCGATATAAGAGATAAACTCACCTGCCGTAATACTATCAATCACTGACGGACGTAGAGCAAGCCAGACCACCACTGACATCGCCATTGCCATCAGTAGCTGCACAGCTGGTGTGTTGATGCTATTAGTCACCACCACCTTCATGCCTTGGCGCAGATTCTTTTTTGAGACAGCATCAAAGCGCTGCGACTCATACGCCTGACCACCATAGTTTTTTACCACTTGATAGCCGCTGATCACCTCATTGGTAATATGACTGACACCGCCCATTGTCTCCTGAATGCCCTTGGACAGCTTCAAGTAGCGCTTAGACGCAAAGTTTACCAGCCAAAGTATCGGCGGCAGCACTAAAAATAGGATCAAGGTCAAACGCCAGTTGGTATAGAGCAAAAAACCAATCAAGGCGACTACGGTCAAGCCATCACGTAGTAGAGTCTTCATTGAGTCCGTGCTAGCAGCAGTCACTTGCTCCACATCAAAAATCAACTTAGATGAGATAGTTCCCGCTGGATTGGCTAAATAGAAAGAGCTTGGTAAACGCAATAGCTTATTAAACACCTGCACCCGCAGCTCATAGACTAGGTTTCGCGATACCAAGGCTGAGAAGTAATTACCTAAGAAACTACCCACCCCACGCACAAAGAACAGCATAATAATCAAAGCAGGAAACCAAGCTTGCTTGCTTCGATCGTTCTGATTGATCGCATCGGTTATGTACTGGAGAAGCTTTGCAATCCAAATCTCAGTCGCCGCATTGATGGCAAACCCTACAACGGTCAACAGCAACGCCCACCAGTAGGGCTTAAGGTAGCTCAACAGGCGCAGTAAGGTCTTGATTTTAGGTATTGGCAAGTCCTGTGATGTGGCATCAAAGGTCTTAGGTTCTTCAGATTGGCTCATAAAAGCCTCAGCTTAGATGTGAATAGACAAGTCAGTAACACCAGCGGCACCACTGCTTAAAGAAGATCTTATTATTACAAAACGCATTCATGACACTAGCAATCATGTAACTATGGGTTCATATGGGCACTTATTTATGGTGCTAACGTTTGCCCCATAGGCACAACCGTGCTGATATTTAGGTTTAAAAACCCAAGCTTACCTGCGATATCCATAACACGCACCACAGACTGGTGTGTTGCATTAGCATCAGCGGCTATCACAAACAACATATTACGCTCATTACCAGCCTCTTGTCGTAGCATGTTGGTCAGCTCCGCCTCACTACTGTCAGCCAGACTGATACCATTAACCAAATAACTGCCATCTTCTTGTACCGCAACCTCAATGCTCTCAAGTTGCTCAGAATGCGCAACGCCTTCAGCCTCAGGCAAGACAATATTTAAGCGGCTAAAATGATTAAATGAAGTTGCTAATAACAAAAACACGATTAAAAACAACAAACAATCAATCATCGGTGTTAAATTGATTTCAAGTGGTTCAACAGTAGGCTTTCTAAAGCGCATGACGATATCTCAGATAAACATGGTCTTGTAAGTAAAATAGATCGTGAAAAGCTTTTTATTTCACAACTTTTAAGAAGTCGTTGCTGCCGGTTTATACGTTGTTTGAATTGGCTTTTCTGCATCAACATCGACCAGTTCGGCCTCTGCTTTCTTTTTTGGTTCTGCGCCTTTTTCTATAGATATCGCTACATCGGTACCAACTGGACGAGCATCCGCCAGCAGCTGATGGTCATAAAGCTCTTGAATCAGAAGTCCGGCTTCTGTCTCAAACTGAGCATTGATATCGACAATACGGCGCTGAAAATAACGATAAGCCACCAATGCTGGTATTGCGACGATCATACCTGCAGCGGTAGTGATGAGAGCTTGCGAGACCCCAGCTGCTAATAGCGTTGGGTCTTGCATGGCACCATCTGTAATGGCCAAAAACGAAGAGATAATCCCTAATACTGTCCCTAACAAACCAAGCAAGGGTGCAATAGCCCCTATGGTTCCGAGCATATTAATGTTTTTTTCTAACTGATGAATCTGCACACTGGCTCGATTTTGCATGTGCATGGTCATCGAGTCCAGACCATACTGACGATAAAGCAAGCCAGTAGCTAAAATATCACCCAAGGGTGTTTTTTCTTTAACATTCATCAATTGAGTGCGACCAATATCGCCATTTTCACGCAAGCGATTAATCAGCTGCTCACGCAATCGTCTAGGCACGATCTTGTCAAACTGCAAGGTACTACTACGTTCAATAATGATGATTAGCGCAACGATTGAACACACAACGATAGGCATCATCAGCCAACCACCGGCTTTTACCAGCTCCCACATACCATCTCTCTTATTTATATTTATTCAATTGTTTAGATACTTAAAGCGGCTGCTCTATAAAAAGCATCTACAATTTACTGCAAGAAAAATGCCTAAAAGCTTTATTTGCGATTTAAAGTATGACCCTATAGGTTACTATTGGCCTTGTGCTTCTAGCTGCTTGATCAAAGCTGATAGCTCATCTTGACTATGAAAGAATATCTCTACACTGCCTTTGCCGTCTTTTTTGTGCTTAAGCTTCACTTCAGCCCCTAGCATCTCAGTCAGGCGCTGCGTTAAATATTCAGTATCACGAGACTGGGCCTGCTTTTTGTGTTCAGCTTTGGAGGTAGGGTTTAAGATAGATTTGACCAACTTCTCAGCGTCACGTACAGTCATACCGCCATCGATTATTTTTTGGGCGATGATGGGCTGCTGCTCAGATGATAATGCTAAAAGTGTGCGTGCATGACCCATATCAAGGGCACTGTTTGCCAAATGCTCTTTAACCGTATCATGCAACTGATTTAAACGTAACAGGTTCGATACCGTGGTTCGTGCCTTCCCCACCACCTCTGCAATCATGGCATGGCTCATGCCAAACTCGGTATGAAAACGCTGTAAAGCAGCTGCTTGCTCAATGACCGATAGGTCTTCACGCTGAATATTCTCGATCAATGCTAACGCAATGGCCAGCTCATCTGATAGCGCACGCTCAATGGCAGGAATCACGGGTTTGCCTGCCATTTTGGCCGCACGCCACCGCCGCTCACCAGCAATGATTTCGTGAGTCACTTCAGCTGAGCTCTTGTCTTCATTGGCCAATAACGGACGGATAACGATAGGCTGCATGACACCATGCTGTTCAATAGAAGAGGCCAGCTCTGCTAATGCCGTCTCACTCATATCACGCCTCGGCTGATACTTTCCTGCCTGCAGCTGCGTCACTGCGATTTGTACCAGGCTAATTTGGTCCTCTAAAAGACTAGAGTCGACACTTTCGCCACGTGTCTTAAGAGCGCTGCGAGCATTACGAGGTGCTGAAGTAGCTTTGTCAGCAGTAACCTTCTTATTACTCTTGAGCGCATCTGTTTTAGATTTGGCAGTACCTACTTGAGTGGTAGGTTTATGATCCGTTAGACCAGCATCAGACAGCGTCGCATCAACGCTTTTAGAGTCATGCCGCTCAGTGCTGGGCATCGCCGTATCATCTTGCAAAGCAGAGGCGGCAATTTGCTTTTCTTTTTTGATTGATCCTAATAAGGCATCTAAACCTCGATTGGCAGCCAACCCTCGTTTTTTCGCCATGATTACCTATCCTCTAACGCTAAAATAAAAGCCCAATGCTGGTTGATAACTTTACAAAACTTTAATCATACAACTATCGTTACTTATTAAACGCTTTAACCCACTCTTAGTGACTTAAATATACTGCTGTAGGCTGGCGCTTTCAGCCGAGCGTTTTGCTTTTGTAAAGCTTTAAAGCTGAGCTAACGCCACAGCCTACGATAGTCCATACTAAATTGAGAGTGCGGTTACTTTACTATTTGACCATTCGTTTGTTGTCATTTGTTGCTACTTATACCTAGCGGCTTTGTTTGATCACTTCAGCTGCCAGTTTTTGATACGCTCGAGCACCTTTTGACCATCGCTCATAAGCAATCACAGGCAGACCGTGAGCAGGCGCTTCTGCCAAACGCACGTTTCTTGGAATAAGGGTTTTGTACATCAAATCACCAAAGTGCGCTTCAAGCTCTGCCGAGACATCACGAGCAAGTGTATTACGCGCATCATATAAGGTTCTGACCACACCACGGATATGCAGTTTAGGGTTAAGTTCAGTTAAACGCTCAATCGTCTGTGACAAATCAGCTAAACCTTCTAATGCATAGTACTCACATTGCATTGGAATAATCACACCATCTGTGGCAACCAGCGCATTAATCGTGAGCAGGTTTAGGCTGGGCGCACAGTCTATAATCACATAATCATAAGCGTCTTTACTGCTTTTTAGTTGACTGCTCACCAAGTCCGCTACAGCTGTCTTAAACAGCTCATGACTATTGGTATGCCCCATCAAAGTAACATCCATGCCTGCCAACTCTTTATTGGCACCAATGACATCAAACCCAGCTGGGCTGCGCTCAATAGCATCAGACAAAGACACCCCATCTAGCAGCACATCGGCCATTGTCAGTTCCAAATCATTTTTGTCTAACCCAGTACCACTGGTCGCATTACCTTGTGGGTCTAAGTCAATCAGCAAGACATGCTTGCGTTTAGCAGCGAGGCTGGCGGCTAGGTTTACCGCTGTCGTGGTCTTACCCACACCGCCTTTTTGATTCGCAATGGCTATGATTTCCATACATTCACTCAATTTGATTAAGATCTATAACGGCTGGTTACTTGAAATACTAGTTGCTTTAAGTATTAGATGCTTTAAATACTGATTATTTTAAATACTGCTTAGAGTCTGTTGAACATTCAAATACAGACCAGCGTTAGGTTCCACAAACGTGCCGGATGTTTCATGATTAAAACCTGCACATAGCTTAGTCATTTTTGCCAAACATTTCAATCAAATGACGACTCTCATTTAACCCAGGCACATTGAGCTTAATGGTATTGATTTGCCATGTCTCTGCAAGGGATTGTCGCTCTTCATCAGTAGGCGCCTTACCTTTCATCGCACACAAACGGCCACTAGGGGCCAATCGTGGTTGCGCTACTTCTACGAAGTCTATTAAACTGGCAAAAGCTCGTGAGGTCACCACATCGTAGCTGGCGTCATGCGCTTCAATACGAGAAGCGATGGGCTGCACATTACTTAAACCAAGCTCACTACTGATCTGCCGGATAAAACGAATCTTTTTTTGATTACTATCGAGTGCTGTACATGAGCGCTCAGGCTGACAAATGGCGATAATAACCGCTGGCAAGCCTGCGCCTGTACCGATATCTAATAACGACCCTGACGGTAAATGCGGTATAATAGCCAAACAGTCGATGACATGTTTGATAAGTGCTTCTTCTGGATGGGTAATGGCGGTCAGGTTATACGCTTTATTCCATAATAAGAGCTGATCTAAGTATAATAACAGAGCACGCTGCTGCGCTTCAGTTAGCGTCAATCCGAGCTTATCGACTGCCTGCGCTAAAATAGTGGCCAGCTTGGGTAACTGCCCGCCAAGCTTTACAAAGCCAGTCGGATCTATGCTAT
Organism: Psychrobacter coccoides; assembly: GCF_017498085.1. Classification (GTDB taxonomy): domain Bacteria; phylum Pseudomonadota; class Gammaproteobacteria; order Pseudomonadales; family Moraxellaceae; genus Psychrobacter; species Psychrobacter coccoides. Next base: position 100,440 of record NZ_JAGBKM010000001.1, on the reverse strand, counting down.
TAACACCTGAATCTGTAGTACCTGAATTTGCAGACAATGCAGCGGTTTTAGCGAAAGCTGACATATAAAAAACCATCCCGTTTTGACATGTGAACCGTTTATTTTATCATGCAGGCTGCTTATTGGATAGTTGCAGATGACGACAATATATGCCACCCCTAAAAACGAATACCATACTTATATGACTAAACCCTTAATGACCCCTATCGCCTCATCAGCTAAAAGCAAGCAAGATGACTCACTGCCACATCCAATCTATACAGCGGTCTCACAACAATGCCAAATCTGCGCTGAACAACTCAAACGCTACAGTCATGCTGATAGCTTGCCAATCGATACCCGTCAAGCACCAAACTTAGATATAGGTTTTGGTCAGCAGCGAGCGCTAAAAGCCTTACGCACAGCGCTCGATATTGACGCAAGTGGCTATCATGTGTTTGCTGCTGGAGAAAACGGTCTTGGCAAACGTACCATTATCAGTCGTCTCTTGCATCAAATCGCTGACCATGCATCAGCGCCTAATGACTGGGTTTATGTACACAATTTTTCCGATCCACGTACGCCATTGGCCTTGGCCCTGCCAGCTGGACAAGCAGCCCAACTACAGCAAAAGGTGGGTGAGTTATGGACTCAGGTCAAAGAAACCATACAAGCATCACAGTACGATATTGCACCTTGTACATTACGGCCTTTATTCGACTCTATTCATCAGCCGTTCTCCAGCTTACCTGATGTCACAGCATATCTTGACGCTTTGTGTGCCGATATGGCTGAGCATACCGAGCAAATAGTTCATGGCAATGAGGAAGCTGCGGTCAGTATACAACTGGCCACCACACCAAGCCAATATACTGTCAACATCATGGTCAGTCATGATCCCAATGGTGGCACCCCTGTCATCTTTGAGAGCTTACCGACACATCTAAACCTACTTGGGCATATCGACCAAACCATCCAATCGGGCACAGTCACTACCGACGTCAGCATGATACGTGCTGGTGCACTACACCGTGCTAATGGCGGTTACTTAGTATTAGAGGCCAGTCATTTACTTGAGCAGCCTTATGCTTGGCAAAGTCTAAAACAAGCCTTACAAACCCATACTATCAAGCCCTCTACTCTTGCATCAAATACCGCCTTTGCAAGTGGTTTGTCTTCAGAGCCAGTACCGATCGCTTTAAGCATCAAAGTCATTTTGCTTGGAGAAGCTGACTTATACTATGAGCTGCTCGAGCTTGAGCCAGAGTTTGATGCTGTATTTAAGGTGCGTGCTGACTTCCATGATGATGTGCCTCGCACCCACGAGCATGAGTTAGCACTGGTTGCTAAGATGGCAGATATCATCGATGATGCCAAGCTTCTGCCTTTTGATAATAGCGCCCAAGCAGCACTACTTGAACACCTGAGCCTACAATCCGAAAACCAAGATCGGCTCAGCCTGCACAGTGATCGCCTCATCAAGCTGTTACATGAGTCCAGTCGTCATGCCCGTCTAAAAAATAAAGACATCGTCAATAACACGCATGTCACTCAAGCCATTAGCGACATGGATGAGCGCTCAGGCTACTTACGTGATTTGTACTGGAATGAGCTCAAAACCGGTCAACAATTGCTAAATACACAAGGTAAGGCCGTCGGCCAAGTCAATGCTTTGACCGTCGTCAGCTATGCCGACAGTGAGTTTGGTATGCCAGCACGCCTCACTGCAGTGATTCAACCCAATATCGGTGGTGGTGAGGTTTTGGATATTGAGCGTGACGTTGATTTGGGTGGTAGCTTACACGCCAAAGGCATGCTGATTATGACCAGCTACTTGCGAGCCCTGTTTAGTCAACACCACGCCCTTAACTTCAGTGCCTCATTAGCATTTGAGCAAAGCTATGCCCATATCGATGGCGACAGTGCAACCGTCAGCGAAGGCTGTGCGCTATTATCAGCGTTAGCGAATACTCCTATCAATCAAGCTTTGGCGATTACCGGCTCTATGAATCAGTTGGGAGAAGTACAGGCTGTCGGTGGTATTAATGCCAAAATCGCTGGTTTTTATGATGCATGCTGCGAGCAAGGTTTGACAGGACAACAAGGGGTGGTCATACCCATGGCCAATGTCAAGCAACTGATGCTACGAGATGACATTATTGCGGCGGTTAAAGCAGGACAGTTTCGTATCTATGGCGTGCATACCTTAAGTCAGGCGCTCACCCTAATGACAGGCCTACCCATCGATACCAAAAACAAAAAAGGCCGCTATCGTAAAGACACTCTGTTTGGTAAGGTTCTGCGCCGCCTAATGTTATGGGATGAAAACCAAAACGCTGAAGATAATGATGATGACAAGCAAGCCAAAAAGAAAGCAAAAAAGAAACGCAAAAAGAAACGTCGAAAAAAAGACAACCAGCGCCAACCAGATGCGAATGACAATAAAGACGAGACGACCAAAGAAACAGAGTATTTATAGTCCATCCTAAATAAAAATGGCGCACTCAGGTCATAGGCTGCTGAGATGAGTATTACGCAGCAGACTAGACTTATGCCAGCAGCACCGTGACATCAGCGTATCGGTTTTATTCCGAACTGACTAGGGCGTGTTGAACATACCCTATATACAGAGAGCAGAATAACTCAAATTACTGACTTATCTTTGATAAGATAGACATTGAATAAAACAGACGTTACGTTAGCCTCTGAGACCGACGACTTAATACAGGTAAGCTTTTAATGATTGACCCAAGCGCTAAGCCAACCGATAACTCAACGCCTGACACTCAAAAGCTACAGGCAGATCAACTGTCCACGCCTTTGATCGATGAGTCCAGCGTTCTCACCACAGACCATACAGCCAGTCGTCATGGCGCTGCGACCACGGCACGTCAATGGCAAGTGCTGTCTCAGCTGCAGCGCAACCGCTGGGTAGGAACCTCTCATATCTATGAGCAGCTCAAGCTGGCAGGGTTTGATGTCAGCTTGCGCACGGTACAACGAGACCTAAACGCCTTAGCCAAACGCTTCCCTATCGAAAAAAACAACGCCAACCCACAAGGCTGGCGCTGGAAGGATGATGCCCCGCTACAAAGCTTGCCGCATATGAATCTATCACAAGCGGTCGCCTTCAATATGGTCGAAGCCAATCTCACTCAGCTATTACCGCCTGCCATTTTGGATGAGCTGTTTCCTTGGTTTGACTTGGCACGGCGACAACTAAAAAACAGCAAAGTCACTCACTCATGGATAGACCGTGTACGGATTGAGCCTGCGACGCAAGCCCTAATCGCTCCGCATATTGACTTGGACAGTAAAGACAACATTTACCACGCTCTATTTTATCAATTACAAATCAAAGCCTACTACATCCGCAGTAATAAAACCGAAGCTTATGAATATCTGTTAAATCCCGTCGCCATCATCCAGCGCGGAGTGATTATTTATTTGTTAGCGACTCGTATTGATGACCCAGACACCATCATTCGTACCTTCGCCCTACACCGATTTACCCGTGTAGAGATACTGGAAAGTACTGCTGAGACCCCTGAGGATTTCCACCTAGATGATTACTTGGAAGCTGGCAGTATGGGCTTTACCCACCCCCTATTAAGTCAGCTGCCAGACCATGGTAAAAACACGGCAATTGAGCTGCACTTCACCAGACGAGCGGGCAAAAGCCTGACAGAAAGCAAACTGAGTGAGGATCAAACAGTCATCCTTAACGATGACGATACGCTAACCGTCCATGCCACAGTCAACTTAACCTCTCAACTGGTGTGGTGGCTACGAGGTTTTGGTAGCGGTCTGCTTGATGCCAAGCCCGACTTGCTGTATCAAGCCGTACGAGACCTTACATCAGTCGATGACCAGTTTGCAGATCAACAGCAAACCGACTCTTAAGTCTTTACCTGTTGACTTTGATGTTTTGCAGATAACAATCTGCCAAATATAGTCAAGGAATTTTAAAATCTATATGGCCATTTATACCTTTTAAGCATTATCTATTTAAAATAAGGAAAGTCATGTCCACCAGCTCGCCATTATCCTCTGATGCAGCACCCATACTCTCAGACAGCCTCAAGGCATTAGGGATAACCACTGACACCCTACTGTTTGGTCTAAACTATGCGTTTACCAAAACTGAGCCAAAAGGCATGTTAAAACGCTTCAAAAAAAACCAAAGCGCCATCGATATCGACCTGGCCTGCGTGCTCTACGATGATAACTGCAACATAAGTGACATGGTATGGTTCAAGCAGTTGCGTGATAAGACAGAATCCATTCGCCATCAAGGTGACAGCCTAAATGGCAAGGATCGTGGTGAGCAAGCCTTATACGAGGGACCGTTAGATCAAGAGCAGATTCGTCTTTACTTGTCCAAAATACCCGCCCATATCAATCAAATTGGACTACTGGTCAGCTCCTATCACGGAGAGCCGCTTAGTAAGGTAAAAGCTGGTGAAGTACACTTAAGCGACGATGAGGGTAATCGTGCCTTTATGGTCAATCTAAAACAACTGCCCCATGATTGTCATTGTATCTGGGCGGCCAGCTTACAACGTGAAGTGGATGATTGGCATATGACGCTACAAAACCTACCTTTAGCTGCTAGCGACTTACAAAACGCCGCACAAGAAGTCGCTCATGAGTTAGCACGCGCCCTCCCTGTGCCACTGGCAGTTCGCACATAAAGCCCTGTAATTACTCTAAGGGCTCCCCACAATGAGGACAGAAGTTCTTTTTTCGTACTTCTTTCTCACGGCGCTCCAGCTCCTGCTCTCGTAATACCTGTAGCACGATATCTTGGGCTTGCTCCTTGTCGAGCCCAAGCTCACGGCGAATCTTCTCGATCATCATCTGATTTTGTACTAAATCAAAGTCACCATCTACCAAAAACTCACGGAACTGCTGCTCAAGCTCATCACGGCGTTGGGCAAGCTCATTTGCCAGACCAGTTGCTAAGATACCTGCTGGCAGCGCCGCCAAGCCCACACCCAAGATAGTAATAATAGCGCCCAAGATTTTTCCGGCATTGGTGATAGGCGTCACATCACCATAACCAACGGTGGTAAGGGTCACGACGGCCCACCACATCGCCTTAGGTATCGACTCAAACTCCTCTGGTTGTGCGTGGTTTTCTACCAAATAGATACCACTAGAAGCGGTCACAATCATGATAATCAAAATAAATATGACCGCTTGAAAAGAGCCTTTTTCTTTACTGATGACCACCAACAAAATGCGCATTGAAGCAAAATAGCGGGTCAACTTTAAGATACGAAAAAGGCGCAGTATACGTAAAAAACGCAGATCAATACTGACAAAGAAGTTTAAGAAAGCTGGTGCGATCGCTACCAAGTCAATCAAGGCTGACGGACTTTTGAGCCAGTCCCAGCGCTGACGCCAAGTGGTATGGTCAGGCTTGGCTTCTGCCATACTCCAAAAACGCAACAAGTACTCGATTGAAAACACAACGATGGAGAAGTTTTCAAATAAAGTGAAGTACTCTTGATAAGGGTAATACCAGTTATCAACCGACTCTGCGATCACAGCGGTCACGTTCGTCAAAATTAAAGCAATTAAAAAATAATCAACGTAACGGCTGACTAAGGTATCATGCGCCTCATTTTGTAAAATATTATAAGTGATATGTCGCAAACGCTTTATGTATCGAAATAGCATGCCGTCCCCATACGGCATAACACCGCAATTAGATAATGAAATCGTTCTTAAAACACTGATTACACAAAATTCTTATAACCAATATAAACCAAAGCCAGTGTCATAATCGCTATAAACCCTAAGCTTAAATACAAATTCTGCAACTCTACCAAAGCATTACTGCTCGTATCGTTAGTGGGTACTAAAAACAACCCACACTCAGGACAGCAGTTGTCTTTTTCATTGATGACAACCAATGTTTGCGCATTGACACATCTCAAAGGCGAGTTACTACAATAACCCATCATAATTTATTATCACTTCACATCGTTCTATATTGACCCGAACTCTACCATAACTAGAGCAGTAGTCGTCAAAAGACAAAAAACCTATTATTGTATAGATAAAATAACTATGTTGCATATTTACATCTAACTCACTACCGTTAGTAATGAATTTGTATTATAATAAATATAAGAGGTCACAGATTATATGTTTACTGTAACCCTATCCATCAGTAACTGATAATCCCAATCAAGTGGTTACTGACAACCCTTTATATATTAAGGAACTTCGTGATGAAACTACAATCCCTAGTTTTAGCCGCTGCTACTGCACTTACTATGACCACTGCCTTTGCTGTACCTGCTGGTACTTGGTCTGTGGCTGCTGGCGCACACTATGTTGACCCTAAGAGTGACAACGGCACTCTAGATGGTGGATTAGCTGTTGATGTTGATAGCGACGTCCGCCCAACCATCAGTGGCGAATACTTTATCGCTGATAACGTTGGTATCGAATTGCTTGCTGCAATTCCATTTCATCATGACATTACCCTAACTGCTGCTAATGGCGATCAAATTGATGCCAAAACTCAGCATTTACCACCGACGCTGTCTGTACAATACCACTTCGATGGCTACAATATGCCAATGAATGTCAAGCCATTCGTTGGTGTTGGTGTCAACTATACGACTTTCTTTAAAGAAAGAATCTATGATGGCAGTGGTGCTGATTTAGATCTAGACGATAGCTTTGGTGTGGCTGGTCATATCGGTGTTGATATCCCATTTGCAGAAACTGAGTCTTTCCGTATTGATGCCCGCTATATGGACATCAAAACTGATGCTAGCCTAAACGGTACAGATATCGGTGAAGTCGATATCAGCCCTTGGGTATACGGCGTTGCGTTTGTAAAACAGTTCTAATAATAAAAAGACAGTTTAGCGTTACAAACCATAAAAAGTCGGCTTCATTGCCGGCTTTTTTGTGTCTGTTTTTTCAATACTCTCAATCGATCGACTAAGGCAGGTCCTCAATTTAATCGCCAAACTGCTAAACGGATTAAAAATGGCACAAAAAAAAGACCACCGAAGTGATCTTTTTAACCCAGTCATAAAAACATTAAGCCTATAGCAAAATACGACGTGGATCAGCCAGTAAGCTTGCGATATAACGGGTAAAGACTGCTGCATCAGCACCATTAATGACACGATGGTCATAAGATAAGGACAGTGGCAGCATCAAACGTGGCTCAAAAGTCTGCTTATCAGCATTCCAGCGTGGTTGCATCGTCGCTTCTGAAGCCCCTAAGATGCCGACTTGCGGCCAATTCACCAGTGGCGTAAAGGCGGTACCGCCCAAGTTACCCTGACTTGAGATGGTAAAGCTCGCCCCTTGTAAGTCTTTAGTGCCCAGCTTTTTATCACGGGCTTTTGTGGCCAGCTCCCCGATTTCAATGGCAATCTGCTTGATGCCCTTATCCTGTACATCTTTGATAACTGGAACAATCAGACCATCATCTGTCGCCACTGCAATACCCATATTGACGGTCTTACGCAAGATGATTTGCGTATTATCATCGCTGAGATGGCTGTTGAAACGAGGATGCTGCGTCAAGGCGTGAGCCGTTGCTTTGACAATAAATGCCAAAATCGTCAGGCCGATACCTTCGGCTTTCATGCCACCTTTTAGCTCACCACGGAGCTTTTCAGTATCCGTAATATCTGCCACATCAAACTGCGTGACCTGCGGCAGATAGGTATTGTAGTTGAGCTGCGGTATCGACACTTTTTGCAGGCGGCTCAAATCTTGAGTCTCAGTCTCACCCCAGATCTCAGCATTACTCATATCAGGCAAGCTTGGCAGACCTGAACTAACGACATTACCGCTAGCAGCGGCTGCCTTTTGCGTACTGAGCTTGTCCTTAACATGGGCAAACAGATCTTCTTTTAGGATACGATCATTTAATGCCGACCCATTGACTTGAGTAATGTCAATGCCCAATTGACGGGCAAGCTTACGCACTGCCGGTCCTGCATAAACGTCCGTTAGTTTTTCATTGACTTGTGCTTCTGTCAGCTTGCGCTGTTGTGGCTTGCTTTGTGTTTGTGCAGACTGAGACTCTGTCTGCTGTTGCTTTGGCTTGCCAGCATCGGCTGCTTGCGACTGTTTTTCATTATCCTTTGAGCTGTCTTGTGCTTGCGAATCAGTGGTTTTTGTCTCACTGGTATCAGTCTCAGCACCACCGTCACCTACGATGACGATAAAGTCTTGACCGTTGGTGACCATGTCACCCGCTTCTACCAAGATTTTCTCGACTTTACCTGCTTCTGGAGCAGGCACTTCAACAGAAGCCTTATCAGACTCAATCAACAATATTGATTGATCGGCGCTGATGGTATCACCAACGCTAACCATAATCTCAGCCACTTGCGCTTCATCGACACCCAGGTCTGGTAGCGCATGAGTCGTCGCCTGCCCTGCTTCTGCAGCAGCAGGTTTAGACTGCTGTGACTCAGATTCTGTCTGCTTGTCTTGTTCGTCTGCTGACTTTGCCTCTTGTGATTCGTCTTGCGGCGCTGCTGACTGCTCCTCAGCGGCAGGTGCTTGCTCTTCATCAGCACTGCTATCACTATCAAGCTCAATCAGCACAGTGCCTTCACTGACTTGATCACCAACTTCGACATTGATGTTGGTCACTTTACCAGCTGCCGAGCTTGGTACTTCGACTGAAGCTTTGTCTGACTCTATCAGAATAATGTTGTCGTCTTTTTCGATGACGTCACCGACTTGTACCATAATTTCGCTGACTTCGGCACTGTCTACACCCAAATCGGGGGCTTTAATTTCCATGATATTTCTCCTTATCTTATGATTGCCTTGTCGTTGTTATTCTTGGACGTCATCATCATTGAGCAATTGGGCGTCGGCTTTATCTTCCGCACGGCCTTCACTACTGATTTCATCATCATCTTCACCGACAAACTCAGGCACAGGATTTGGATTAATATTGTCAGGAGTTGGCGCTGGCGCATCAGGGAAATGGTCATAATGCGGCTGCTGCTGCCATGCTGGTGGCTGATCAGCATCGATACCGAAGCTTGAGATTGCATCTTTGACCAAACGCATCTCTACCTCGCCTTCGTCTGCTAAGCGCTTCAGTGTCGCTACCACGATGTGAGCGGCATCCACATGGAAAAAGCTACGGAGTTTTTCACGTGTGTCTGAGCGACCATAACCATCGGTACCAAGCGTGATATAAGGACGGTTATCAGGCAGCCAGCCACGAATTTGCTCTGAGTAGTTACGCATATAGTCAGTCGCAGCTACCACGATACCTTTATGCGGTGCCAGCTGTTCAGTGACCCATGGCACTTTTTCTTCGTCCATTGGATGCAGACGGTTGTAGTCATCACACGCCATACCATCACGGGTCAATTCATTAAAGCTGGTGACACTCCAGACGTTAGAATTGATATTAAACTCATCTTTTAAAATTTGCGCCGCTTTTTGTACCTCACGTAAGATAACGCCAGAGCCTAACAGCTGTACTTGGCTGGAGTTGTTGTCTTCAAGCAAATACATACCACGTTTGATGCCTTCCTCACAGCCCTCTGGCATGGCAGGTTGCTCGTAGTTTTCATTCATCAAGGTCAAGTAATAATAGACACGTTCACCATCGCCATACATACGGCGTAGACCGTCGTGCATGATGACCGCTAGCTCATAACCAAAGCAAGGATCATAAGTCACACAGTTTGGTACGACACCGAATAGGATTTGTGAATGACCATCCTGATGCTGCAAGCCTTCACCATTTAGCGTGGTACGGCCAGCGGTGGCACCGAGTAAAAACCCTTGCGCTTGACAGTCACCTGCCGCCCAAGCCAGATCGCCCACTCGCTGAAAACCAAACATCGAGTAATAAATATATAGCGGAATCATCGGTAGCGCATTGACAGAGTAGCTGGTTGCCAAGGCAATCCATGTGCTCATGGCGCCCGCTTCGTTGATGCCTTCTTCTAGCATATGGCCATCTTTGGCTTCTTTATAACCCATCAAGGCTTCACTATCCTCAGGGGTATATTTTTGTCCAGAAGCAGAGTAAATACCGATTTGACGGAACATACCTTCTAGACCAAAGGTGCGTGCCTCATCAGGTACGATTGGCACCACGCGATCTTGAATGTCTTTATTTTTTAGCATGGCCGACAGTAGACGCACAAACACCATGGTCGTCGACTGTTCTTTACCTTTGCTGCCTTGTAACACTCGATCAAAAATTGAGATATCAGGAATATTCAGCGGAATATGACCACTACGGCGGTTAGGCAGATGACCACCTAGCGCTTCACGGCGACCCTTTAGATACTTCATCTCTGCCGAATCTTCTTCAGGACGATAAAAAGGTAGCGTCTCTAGCTGCTCATCTGTAAACGGTAACTCAAAACGGTCTCGGAAATACATCAACGATTCATGATCGAGCTTTTTGATTTGATGCGATTTATTGACCGCTTGTGCTTGCGTCGACAAGCCATAACCTTTTACAGTTTTGACCAAAACAACAGTTGGCTGGCCTTTGGTTTTCATGGCTTCACTAAAGGCAGCGTAGACCTTCATTGGATCATGGCCACCACGGTTTAGGCGTGAGATATCATAATCAGATAACTCATCGGCCATCTCTTTGAGCTCTGGGTATTTATTAAAGAAATGCTCACGGGTAAACTCAGGCGTACGTGCTTCATATAACTGATACTCACCATCGACCGCCTCTTCCATACGGTACTGAAGCACGCCTGTATGGTCTTTATCCAGTAGCGTATCCCACTTACCGCCCCAGATCACTTTGATCACACGCCAGCCGGCGCCACGAAACACGGACTCAAGCTCTTGAATAATCTTACCATTACCCCGTACCGGACCATCGAGACGCTGTAAGTTACAGTTGATCACCCAGATAAGATTGTCCAGCTTCTCACGACCGGCAAGGGAGATTGCGCCCAGACTCTCTGGCTCATCAGTCTCGCCATCTCCTAAGAACGTCCAAATCTTACGATCTTCCCGTTCGAGCAACCCACGGTTTTCCATATAACGATGTACGTGGGCATGATAGATCGACATAATGGGGCCCAGACCCATTGATACGGTCGGGAACTGCCAATAGTCCGGCATCAAGTATGGGTGTGGATAGCTCGATAGACCTTTACCGCCTACTTCACGGCGGAAGTTCTCTAGCTGCTCTTCCGTCAAGCGCCCCTCTAGATAAGAACGAGCGTAAATACCGGGCGCTGAGTGGCCTTGATAATAGACCATGTCGCCACCGAAATTGTCGTTGGCTGCTCGGAAAAAGTGGTTGAACCCAGTCTCATAAAGCGTCGCACTTGAAGCAAATGTCGCTAAATGACCACCTAGATCGTCGTCGTTTTGGTTGGCACGCATCACCATCGCCAAGGCATTATAGCGAATCAGAGCACGAATCTTACGCTCGATGCCCAAATCCCCTGGATACATCGGCTCATCTTCGACAGCGATAGTATTGACATAAGCAGTATCAAGACGGTTGAACGGCAAGTCTTCTTGCACCGCCATGTTATACAGTGCTTTTAATAAAAACTGCGCCCGATCCTTATCAGCATGCTTGATGACAGATTCAAAAGCATCTAGCCATTCTTGGGTTTCGGTGCTATCGGCATCCTTATAATAATTCATTTTTTTATCCTTTTAGGTCAGTCATCCCTACCAACTGGCAGGTCTATTTAACAATTTGAAGAGATAACGGTTTACTTGTTTGGTGTCTGAATCATGTTCAAGCATTTCATTGTCTGCTGCCTCTCGATCGATAGTAATTTACTGTGCAGGCACATGGATATGAGATTGATAAACATCCATAGCCATCTTGACCAAGCAGTCACTTTTATATACTTGACCATTACGTCATGATGTCTATTCATTATAGACGCTTACGACGCAAATGTTTATGGCTATAAAGAAATGACGACATAACAAGTATTTTTTAAATAAATAACGATTAGCAAGATAATAAATATTTGTAGATTATTGAGGTGCTTTGTGAATACCTCTTAATCCTGTCAGAACCTCATTTATCTTATTCTAGACACCATACGCTTATTTATCTTTCATATTTATCACAATTAACATTTCATTATAAATACTAAGATAGAAAGCACAGTACACACAAAAAATTACTATTTTTAACTGTCTGTAATTCCTCATGCCACTATTACAGCTGACAAAAAATGCATCCACTCTTCTTTTTTTGCGCTAATATAAACTTGGTGTTATCAATACCGTCTGAGAAAATCTCTTTCCATAACAGTGCTTGGTTTTTGGCATGTTTTTTGCATAACCCATTCTAAATTAGATGGTTTTTATCATTCGTTCTTTTTAATGGCTATCTATCATATAAACAACTTAATCACTTAAGACAGTGGTCTTTAAAATAATTCCAATGTTAAAACATGAGTAGTAAGAAGGTGCATACACTACAACCAGTAGGCTATGCAGGTTTAATATAAACAACCCTACTTTTCGACTCGGTATATATTTAGCTTCGAGGACAAAAGATGCATGACAGCAGCCGTACTGGCCTGAAAAAACATACAGACATACCGCCTGCACTAAGCTTGGCAATATCTACTTTTTTACTCATCGGAGTAAGCCTCAGCAGTCTACATACTTATGCCAATCCATTCTTACCATCAACTCCACCAACCTCTCCAGTAGGTAGCTGCCCAGCTAACCATAAGATGTACTATATTGGCGCAAACCCGCCAGCATATAGTCCTATGAACTCTCAGAATTTCAGTTGGACCAATGGCAACCCTTCCAGAACTTTTACGTTTGTAGAAGCCTCTGGTAATAAGACCTTTTTAATTAACTTCCCCCTACTTTTAGACTTAAATAACAACTATGGTGGTACACCTCCCTTTTATGGATCTATCAATGGCGCTACTAGATCAGCGCTGAATTTGGTTCACAACTCCCCTGCTGCCAGAACCAACCATAGTTTGGATATCAGCATCAATCGTCCAGTGAGTAAAGTCGGTTATAAAATACAAGACTTAGACTCTACTATAAGCTCTAGGCTAGTACCATACATCGAACAGGTTGATGTCTCTGCTAATAATGGACAATTGACTTTTAATCTTAGTTTTCACGTTACCAACCGTGCTAGAGACATCGTAAGAGCTCGTCAAGGAGAGAACTGTGGTGCAGGTGAGTGTACCATCGATGCAGCTTGGGGTTACAACATTGCTGATGTCCTTCTTAATCTAAAGCATAGCAATGTTTATACACAAAGAAACAGTCCACACGCTGTGGGTTACTCAGACTTTTACTTCTGTCTGGCGCCTCCCAAGCTCATTGTTCAAAAACAGCTCGATGGTAATCGTGTCAATGACAATAATAACAACCGTGATCAGTTTTCAATCAGTATCAACAATGGCGCGGCAGCGATAGAGACTTTTGTTACTACAGGTACGGGGCAAACCGTCACTAACGATAATAGTGGTGTTGTGGACCTGACAGCCAATGATACTTATACCATTACTGAGCGTGTTATCAACACTCAAAATGACGGTGATATTGCTAATTATAATGCCGCTTACATTTGTAATAACGCCACGACTGGCAGCACCACGGTCATGCCTACTGCAGAGATGACTTATGATGCCACTGCTAAAACTCGCTCATTCACGCTTACTAACGCCACTTATGGTGATGAAATCACTTGTACTATTACCAATAGTCCATCTGTGCCATTAGTTTATACGTTTTCAGGTATTGTCTTTAACGATAATGGCGGCATCACGGCCAACGACAGTACCAAACAGGACATTTCTGCCACCTTTACCGGTAATAGTAACTACTACAATGGTGTGTTTGATAACAATGAATCAGGTATCTTTAACAGCGCCTTACGAATCCGTCTTACGGACTGCAATGGCAACAATATCGTATCGACCTCACCAAACCCTCAACCTGTGTCAAATGTAGCTGCGAGTATAGGTAGATATAGCTTCAGCGTGACTCCAAGTGCATTAGCTGGTAAATCAAAGGTATGTCTGGTACAGACAGAGCCGAATGCTTGGGAATATAGCGAAGACACAACGGTCAATACCCAAGAAACTGCATTAACCCCTAATGTCTATGATTATAAAACCGAAAAAGACAGCTCAGGTAATGTCACCCGTAATCTTGATTTCGGTGAAGTGAAGGCAGCGAATACTGCATTGGTGCTCAAAAAATCCCAATACATACACACTTGTGATAGCACTCTTAATTATCTGAATATTGCCACTACCAACCAACCAACGACAGGCTTTAGTAGTAATCCTGCTAGTAATGTTGAACCTGGTAATTGTATTGCTTATAAGTTAGAAGCCTACAACCGTAGCCACGTTGACTTGAACGAAGTCAAAATTAGCGACTCTTTGCAACGCAGCCCCGTTGAGTCTGTATTCAATTTACCAAAACCGTTAGGAAACCCTTCGTCAGTGTTTAGAAGCACCAATACTTCAGCGCCTATTGGTGAAAACGGAACCATCATATCTGAGAGCTTTAACTTATCAAAAACGCCAACAGACTCTACAGAGCCAAGCCAAGCAACTTTATACTTTAATACCAAGTATGGTGCTAAAAACACAGCGCCATAAACGCAATTCACAGTCATACACTTTAAGGTGTATGACCAATACCATTATGATAACGTCTTATTGATCACTGACACTCAATGCCTTAAGAAACAAGGGGTTAACGTAGCACGCTTATCAAAAACCCACCTTTTACAAATTATACTTTTATTAATGGCATGATTATTGCTGATTAAAAAGTACCCAATTGAGGAATTTTATATGAAACCTTTTCAATTTTTACGCCAGGCTCTGATCGCAGCGACAGCATCTGCATGCTTGATCAACATATCCTATGCAGCAGATGCGCTCAAGATGGAGCTACAGGCTAACAAAATTGTAAAATCTGCGGATGGCGAAATTAGCTATATCTCAGCATCAAATGCTCAGAAGGGTGAAACCGTACAGTACCGTGCTACATACACCAATGTCATTGATCAACCTATCAGCGACGTTACTGTGACCCTCCCTATACCTGCCAGTATGACATTTACCGGTGAGGCTCAACCAAGCAGTGCACAAGCAAGTATCGATGGCAAGAATTATGCTGAGATGCCACTTATGCGCAAAATAGACGGCAAATTTGTCAAAGTCCCATTATCTGAATACAAAGCACTTCGCTGGAATATCAAATTACTTCCTGCGAAAAAATCAGCAGACGTATCACTTAATACCATCGTTAACTAACTCCTTTGACCTTTGTCTTTCGTTTTTTTAATCAGGAGAATCTCTGGATGAAATCCGGTACCTTTAAGTACTCAGTATTAACAGTCAGCATCGCCGCAGCCTTTGGTATTAACAATATTGCAAATGCAGCAGAAGTCGTAGCTGAGTCAGCGCCTACCATCGAAAACATAGCCAGTGCTACCTATAAAATCGGCAATGTCGAACAAACGCCTGTTGAGTCCAATCCAGTAACCGTCAATATCACTCAAAGTGCCGCTTTTAGTTTAACCGCTAAAAACGACGACGATAATGCTGCCGATGACTATAACCGTAACTTGACTGTCACGCCTAAAGGCCGAGTAACCTTTAACCATACTTTAACCAACTCAGGTAACGTAAAAGATACTTATACGCTTGACTTGGCTCAGGGCGGTACAATTCCAGGTACAGAGTTTGGTCAAGACCCAACAAGCGCTTATGATCTAGATGCTACCAATGTTACCTATACCATCTATAATGCAGAAGGTACAGATATAAGCACGACTACCGTGACTGGCACTGAGTTCAAAAATACTGACATCATCCTACAGCCTAATGAGCGTGCTGAGATTTCAATCGCTGCAAAAACAACTGGGAACGTTGGTGGTAACTCTCAAAACCTAACCCTATCAGCTTCAAGCGCCTTCTTTACAGATACTGCTAATAACGCTGACGCAACACCGCTCACTAATATCAATAACAGTCAAACCAAACTACCTGTATTTAAGATCACCAGTAAGGCAAGTAGCACCCTAAACTTAAATGATCCAAGCTCCAAGGTCACCTATACCGTAACAGTTAAGAACGATGATAGCGCTGACTATGCAGTGAATGCGAACAATATTACTGTTTTTAATGGTCTACCAGAAGGCCTACGTCTAGCGGATCAACCAAACCTAAGTGTTAGCAATAATGCCACTATCGTACCGGGCATTGAAGGCGAAGGCAGCAGTACGGCGAATGATAGTATCAGAGTGACTTTATTGAATTTAGCACCTGGTGAAACAGCAACCATTACCTTTGATGTGCAAAAGGATAAAGACGAACCACTTGCAGAACCCAAAAACACCATTAACCACGCTTCTGTCACCTTAAACCTTGGTGAAAACGTAGTCATGTATGACAGTACGGACAGTACTGATCCTCAGCAAAACACTGATGAGTTTTATCCAGCCAGTGATGATAGTGAGGTCACAGATGGCACCGTTAGTACAGCTACTGGTAGCGACTCTGCAGCGCCTTTGGTTGCCAACCAGCGTGCCATCAGTCTTATCAACCCAACTACCAAAGAAATCCCTACCAATACTGGAGACACTACTTTAGTCACTCATTCTGTTGTCATTCAAAACACTGGGCAAGAAGTAGAAGGTGATGAAGCAGATGAAGTGAAATTCACGATTGCTCCAGACGCCAATAACAAAGTTACTGTAGTCACAGGTTCCGTTGAACTGGTATATGATGCTGATAATAATCCAGCGACTCCTAACGTCACTTACACCATCTTACGGGATATTAATGGTGATAATGACCTGACCAATGCTGTACCTAAAGATGGCGCGCCACCTTGGACTGGTATGGCGCCAGGCTCTACGGTTACGGTTAACTACCTAGTAGAGTCTAACGATGCGGTCTTGGGTACCACGGAAGATATCACCGTGGCCATGGTATTGGGCGGCAATGATGTACCAACCACAGGTGAGCGTCTGGTCAAAAACAAAACGCAAGTAAAAGGTCTGAAGCTTGATAAAAAACAAGCGTTAAATAAAGCTTGTGCCGCTGGCGCTACCCTCACATTTACACAAGATGATGTCGCCGCCGAACCTGGTGATTGTATCGTCTATAAGATTACGGCATTTAATCAATTCTCAGCGGCAGATGCACGATTTACTTTCGATGATGTTGTCATAACGGATACGACAGATCGCTTTAATAACAAAGCGCAAGTGCTCACGTCAACCACTACTCCTGCTTATACTGTCAAGCTCGCCAATGTCGCTGATGCAAATGCATTGCCCGCAGACAATGCTCATGGAGCAACAGCTGATTCTACTGCTATTAGTGGTACGGTAACCAGCTTAGCACCGCAGAAATATGCAGCGATGGTATTTGCTGTACAAATCAATCCTACCGGTGCAGATGGCAGCCTGTAGTCTCCCATAGGCCATTTATCGTTATATCACGTTATCTGTAATTAAAATTATAGATAACGCACAAAACTGTCCTTACTTAGATTTCACTAAAAGTAAGGACAGTCTCTATGTTTTGGATTTGATTGGATAATCACGTAATATGACACTTCACTGTATCGCTCAGTCTACTCGTCTATCGACTAAAGTAGTCAAATTGTCTGCACTAACTGCAGCCATACTGATTATGCAATCAAATTCCGCAGCGGCAGCTACCTCCGATGTGCTCAGCATCATCGACAATATTGCTAATGCCAGTTACATCGTCAATAACCAAACGGATAACACCCTAAAGTCTGAATCAAATAGAGTACGAGTCAAAGCCTCTGTTCTATCAGAGTATGGTATCAACTTAAGCAAGTCACCACGACAAACTGTAGCGCCAGGCAACACTGCTAGCTGGGTAAATGTACTCACAAGCAACAGTTATAATGTTCAGACTGTCGATCTAAGGCTGACAGTACCTGATACGTTATCAAACATAAGACTCTATCAGGACTTAAATAACAACGGCATCGTCGATGATGACGATAAGCAGCTATTGCTTGATAACTTAACTGCTCAAATTAGGCTAGGACAAGGCGAAAGCATTCAGCTTATCGTTGAAGCACTAACTGCCGCTGATGCAACTGACGGCGACTTGATCGATATTCAGCTTGGTGCAACGGTCGTCGAAGACCCGTCGGTAAAGGCAGTCATAGAAACGGATAGCTTAGTCATTGTCAAGCCAGGTATCGGTTTTAAAAACAAATCCTTTGACAGTGATCAATCCTCATCGCAAATTGGCAAAGACGTCTATGTCGAAGCCAGTTATGCACAAGGCAACGTTGATCCTTATAAGCAAGATCAAGTATGGATAACCATTACCTCACCAAAAACGGGTGATAGTTACTCGTTAAAGGCCATCGAGACGGGTAACAGTACGGGTAAATATCGCTTAAATGTACCTACGCAAAACAATGCCAATGCAATCAATGACGACATCATTCAGACGCTGAAAGGTGACAAGTTAGTAGCTACTTTAGACGCTTATATTGATAGAGATGGCAATCGCCAAGACATCACCACCAATATCAGTAGTAATACCACCATCATCGATGTGCTGCCCAACCTCAAAATAGAAAAAGAAGCTGATGTCAGGACTGCCGAGCTTGGCGATTATGTCAATTACACCATTAAAATCGAGAACAGTGGTGAAACGACTGCTTATAATGTCGACTTAAAAGATGCTCTGCCACGTGGCTTTGACTATGTGCCAGGCACCATGCGTATTAATAATACAAAAGCGGATGACTTCGAAGCAGTTGGTAAATATCAGGTTTTAAGTTTAGGTAACATTGAAACTGGTAAAGATAAAGCCAAGAAAATTACTTACCGCGTTTTGATTGGCTCATCAGCACTTGGTGGCGACGGTATCAACCGTGCTATCGCCCAAGGTCGTAACTCTGAAACTGGTGGCACAATCATCACTTCTAGAGAGGCGCAGTGGCCGATTGAGGTCAACCGCGGGGTGATGAATACTGATGGTATCATCATCGGTAAGGTCTATCACGACATCAACCGTGATGGCATTCAACAAAAAGAAGATGGCGAGCTTGGTGTCGCAGGCGTACGTATCTATATGGAGGACGGCAACTTTGTCGTGACCGATCCTGAAGGTAAATACAACCTATATGGTGTTAGTGCCAAGACCCACGTCCTAAAAGCAGACCCCACCACTCTACCTAGAGATACTGAGCTTGTCATCCAAAGCAACCGCAATGCTGGCGATGCCGGTAGCCGCTTTGTCGATCTCAAATACGGCGAGCTACATCGTGCCGACTTCGCCATCGTCGGTGGTATGGCAGACAGCACCGAACGTCTCAATGCTGAGCTGATCAAACGTAGCGAAAGCATTAATGCCAAAAATGATACACTCGAGCAAGCCATCAAGACTAAACTTGATCTAGAGCCTATCTATAATCAAAATGATAATGACAATATCGATGCCAGTGGCTGTAAGTCCAATGATGACTTAGACCAAGGTATCACCTGTGACTCAGCGATAGTTGCAGACATGGTCGAGCCAAATGCTGATCGCATCAATATGACGGTCAACACCATCCAGCAACCAAAAGCTGAGCTGCTAGAAGAGTTCCTCAAAGAAGTACCAAACAACGATGTGAGCTTTATTAACCTAAGTTCAGGGCAGCAGTTGGCTTCATATAAGCAACTGGTACAAGTACAAGCACCACTCGGCTCTCAGTTTACCTTATATGCCAATGGCAAAGCGGTATCAGAGCAGCAAATCGGTAAGACCGCCGAGCAAAAAAAGCAAAACGTCACCGCCTTTGACTACTATGCGGTAGATCTCCAGCGTGGTCGCAATACACTACAAGGGGTCGCAACGGATATCAATGGCCAAGTCATCTCCGAGCAAAGCATAGAAGTCATCACCCCTGATAGTCTGCAAGCCATCGATTATCGTACGCAAACACAGCTGATACAAGCCGATGGTATCAGCGAATATCAGGTCGTCATCAGTCTAAAGGACCGTGACAACCGTCCTTATGTGGCTTCAACTCCGATTACCATCGATACCAATATCGGCCGTATCAACCTAAAAGACAGCAATAAAGACCAAGCGGGCACTCAGGTCACCGTCAGCGGTGGTGAGTTACTGATTCCAGTGATTGCACCAAGTGCACCAGGTAAAGGTGAGCTGGTCATCGACACGGGTAGTACCAAGCAAATTATTCCGCTGCAGTTCACTGCCAAGCTACGCCCAGTGATCGCCGTCGGTATCGTCGAAGGCGCTATCTCACTCAAAGACTTCGATGGCGGTAGTATCACTGATGCTCAAGGCGCATTTGAAAAGGAGTTACACGAGTTTTCGGGCAATGACGATTACTCAGCGACGGGTCGTGCCGCTATGTTCCTCAAAGGCAAGGTGCGCGGTGACTACCTACTAACCCTGGCCTACGATAGTGACAAAAAAGGCGAGCGCCTGTTCCGTGATATCGAGCCAGGTGAATATTATCCTGTCTATGGCGACTCCTCAGCCAAAGGCTTCGATGCACAGTCGACCAGCAAGCTTTATGTACGCTTGGATAAAGGCCGCTCGTTTGCCATGTATGGTGATTTAAAAACTGACGTGACAGACGACGAAGGCATTAAGCTTGGTCAGTACAACCGCACTTTGACCGGTGTCAAAGCACAGTACGAAGACGACAACACTCGTATCACAGCCTTCGCTGCAGAGACCAGCTCATCACAGCGTGTCAACGAAACTCGTGGTCTTGGTATCTCAGGCCCTTATCCGCTAGCAGAAAACTTCGATGCGGTACTCGAAAACTCTGAGACCATCGAAGTTATCACCCGTGATGCCAACAATCCTGGACTTATCGTGCGCCGTGAGACGCTTACGCGCTTCGCTGATTATGAGATTGACCCTATCAGCCGCAGTTTATACCTGACATCACCGATTGCTAGCCAAGACTTTGATGGTAACCCCATCTACCTACGTGTCACTGTCGAAGTGGACGAAGGTGGCGAGAACTATTGGGTCGGCGGTGTTGCAGCCAAGCAACAATTGACAAATAAAGTCTCTGTCGGTGGTAGCTACATCAATAGTGACGACCCACTGAACAAAGAAGAGCTTGCCAGTATCAATAGCGTTATTAAGTTTAATGACAAGCTAAAGCTGGTCGCTGAATATGCTAAGAGCAAAGCGGAAAACCCTAATTACGATCCAAGCAATCAGATCAATGCAAAAGAGCTTCTAGATGGCGACGATACTGACGGCGACGCCCTGCGTATCGAGCTAAACTATGACGACAACAAACGGACACGAGCAAAGGCGTACTATAACGATGCAGATAAAGGCTTTGTCACGGGCGCATCACCGCTCACCGCTGGTCGTACAGAATCTGGCCTAGAAGTCACTCATGCCCTAGAAAGTAAAAGAACTGCGTTCAAACTAGAAAGTGTGCGTAGCAAAGACCACACCACTGAAGCCAGCATCGAAGGGGTTCAAGCCAGCGTTGAGCAGCGCTTGAGTACCAACATCGTCGGTGAAATCGGTGTACGCTATTATAAGCAAGATGCGACTGCCGCCTCACGCAATATTCAAGGTGCAACGGATGTAAAAGACCTCACTGATGACACGATATTCAATGACAGTATTACCAATCAGTCTGCGCTTAATAGTGTCAGTGACGCAGCCGAAGACATCGAAGGTACCACTGCCCGTGCCCGTATCACTGCGCACCTACCCAAGCTCAACAATGCACTGGTGTTTGCCGAATACGAGCAAGATCTTGAGCACAGCAATCGAAACGCCACCTCCATCGGTGGTGAGACGCCTATAGGTAACCTAGGCCGCCTTTATGCCCGTCATGACCTAATCAACAGCTTGTCAGGCAGTTATGGCCTTGATGATACTGATGAACGTCAGCGTACCGTGGTTGGCTTTGATGCCACTTATATGAAAGATGGCAAGGTATATAGTGAGTACCGTATGCGAGATGCCATCAGTGCTCGTGAAGCGGAAGCCGCCATCGGTCTAAAAAACAAATGGTATGTACAAGAAGGCTTAACGCTTAACACTTTGTTTGAACGTGTGGAGTCACTCGAAGGTGAAGAGGACAGCACGGCCACTGCCGCAGGTTTCGGTATTGAATATCTGGCGCAAGAAAACTATAAAGCATCAGGCCGCTTAGAAAAACGCTGGGGCAATACCAGTGATACCTTATTAGGTAGTGCTGGTATCGCCTATCGCTATACTGATGACATTACTCTGTTGGCAAAAGACATCTACTCACGAGTAGACTATGATGACGGTCATCGCACCATCAATCGCTTTCAGCTTGGTGCTGCCTATCGTGATTATGATAGCAACCAGCTAGACATGCTCGCCAAGCTTGAATATCGCCTAGACGATAATAACACTGGCGACGATCCGTACCAAAAAGACACCGTCATTTGGTCATGGAGTGGCAACTATCATCCAACACGTCCGCTCACTATCTCTGGGCACTATGCGGGTAAATATACTAAGTATGATGCCGATGGTATCGCCAGTGACAATACTGCACATGCCGCTTACGCCCGTGGTCTATACGACATCAGCGAGCGCTGGGATATTGGTCTACAAGCAGGGACTTACTGGAATGATCAAGCTGATGACATGTCATATATGCTGGGTGCTGAAGTCGGCTATAGTCCTATGACCAACCTATGGCTGTCACTTGGCTATAACTTTATGGGGTTTGAAGACGAAGACATCGCCTATGAAGACACCACCCAACAAGGCGCTTACTTTAGACTGCGCTTTAAGTTTGACGAAGATTTGTTTAAGCGTAAAGACCCTCGCAAAAACCAACGCTTAGACATTGACTCTATAGTGAATCCTAAATAAAAAGAGTACAGCTATTATAGCGTGCTACTGGTATAAGTTTTCCTTGCTTGCTGTGCGACCTCAAAACTTTTCGATGCTGCGCAACATTCATCCTAGTAGCACTGTATCTATTTTATAGTGGATTGACTATACTTGATATTTTTCAGTGTATGGCTTTTACAGTATGCTCTCAAGCGTTTAGCCATTAGCAACCTTATGAGATTAAGCCACCTGGTTTTAGCAATACCACTAAGTAGGATGTATGTTCAAACTAACCGCAGCATTTAAAAAAACAAATAATCAACTGCCTACTCTCCGTACAGGTACAGCGCTAGGAGCAGCATTACTGCTGTGTGCCATGGCACCATCTGCGCTTGCAGACAATCACCCTCAAGACATTGTGACCAATAACACAGTTTTCGATGGTACGGTTGTTAGTACGCATTTGAGCGCTGCTAGCGATAGCGCTCCCCGTTTCGCAAATTTGGCCAACTACTGTACCGATAATAATAGAGCGCAAACGACACAGCCCAAGTATCAAAGTGCACAACGACAATCGATTGACTGCATGTTTATAGCATTAAGGCACTATCAGCGACAAGCACTAACGCCGCATCAGCAGTATTTTGCTTACAAAGCACAGGCGTGGTTAAATTACGCCTATCATCAAGACAGTATAAACAGCACATCTGCTGCTGGCAGTTATGCCTTACAGACAGGTCATACCATCTTGCAAGCCCTATTAAATAATGACCTTGCACAACTAGAGTGGAGCCCTGATATTCCTACATTTTCAGCTTTGATGCGTCCTGATCTGTGGGCGACACTCAATGCTCTAAAAGATAGCGGTGGTGTAGAGACAGCACCACGTGAAATCGCCTTTAGTGAAATTGCTTTGGTTTGGGCAGCCAGCAAGCAGTGTGAGCGAAGTTGGATAGAATCAGGCAGCCACTTTCGTATGGCCGATCGCTGGCTTGAGCAAGCCCGTGAAGCATACGTCAATGCTCATGACTCACAGACCAATGTAGATCTAGAAAACAAAATCAATCGTTATTACCAAGCCTATGTGCCATTAGATCCAAGCGATGATGTCTGTCGTGGTCAAACCTTTCCTGTCATGCCTGTCACAAATAAAAGCTCAGCCAATTCTACTCGTATCAGTGATAAGCCTGCAACCACGATTGCCCTACCTATGCCAAGTGCGACTTATCATATTGACGACTAGCATCAGGTTAGGATAATTGATGACAATAAAAAAATCTGGCCCATTTGAGCCAGATTTTTTATGTACCGCATAAAGAGTAGATGTGTATCAACATTGACTACTGTTTACGTGGTAAATTCTCAGGTAAGTAGCAACGCAAATAAGCAATCGCAGCAATGGTGGCTTCTTGTAGATAGCTGTCTGTGATTTTTTCATGGCGACGATAAGATAAAGTAAAGATGCCATTAATAATACTATAAGTCACCATCAGCATGTCTTTGACATCACCAAAGCTTGGCAGCTCATAACGCTGGGTTAAGCGCTCATAAACCAGCTCAACGATTTGATGATCGATATCTTCACCAAAACTATCCCCTTCAAAATCTGGCGTATTGGTATCGTAGATTAACTTCGCCTTAGTGCTGTCTTCATAAAAGATATTCACACTACGCTCTAACAGAGCTGTCAAATAACCTTGCCATCTATCATAGTCTTCTGTTTCTACCGTAGTCAGTATCTCAAAGATCTCAATGGCATTCAAAAAACGCAAGGCTAAAAATATCGCCTCAATATTAGGAAAGAAATGATAAGCAGAAGCTCGTGGGATTCCTGCTTCTTCACAGACATCAGCCAGACTGATCTCATTGATTGCTTTTGTCTCACTGAGCTTTTTGGCACCCATCAATAGTTTTTGACGACGGGCACGGCCTTGCTGACTGGTAAACTTAAACTTATTAGGCACCAGTTTTTTTGCTAATTCTGAATCGACAAGTATGTCTTCGATTTTATCATCAAAAACCTTATCGCTTGTTTGCTCACTCATTATAAACCTCTCGATGTTATACCCTAATTTGATAACGACTTGTCGTGTGTTCGCTTGTCATGCCTGATCTCTGTAGGTCAATTCATAGGCTATTAATGGCATAGCACTGGACGCAACTGACCTCTGTGTTATCGATTATGACAAATCATACCAAAATCACAACAACGAATATAGATTGCAGATATTTAATAAAAACGCGCACACTACAAGTAAAGGGCTTGTATGGATAAAATAGCAATGTATTAATCAAAGTACCTATTTATTATCAGTGTATCAATAAATAAGAGCATTAAATGTGGTCAATGATTAGGGCGTGTCCTCATTTTGAAAATTATGATAAAAATGAGATAAATTGAAGTCAAACAAGGAAAATAACGCAGATAATATCGGGATACTAGCCAGTTATTTGACGCCGTTTGGCAAAATTTAGCCATTTTTAGTCCATTTAGATGCAATCGTTCAGATTGAGGACACGCCCTAATCGTAAATCTTTATTTTCGCTCGTATAATACCATGGTCAGTGGCTCTATCGATATAGTCCCACTTCAAGTGATCATTAAAATAATCCACTCGCTCGACGGCACCAAGCGCAAACTTACTGTCAGGTAAGAACTCTTCTGAAACAAATAGCTGATCAATCACCTCTGGCATGCCTTGATAGATATGAGTATAAGCCATGTCTTTCATCCAACCATACCGAGACTGGATTCTAGCAGCATCAAACAAAGCGACATCACGCATGCTTTTATCATAATTCACCTCACCTGTCTCTGTCATTAACTGTGTGGTCACACTGTCTGTCACATCATTCATATCACCCAGTAAAATGAGTGGCTCGCGCGTATGGTGCAAACGTTCGATAATAGATATACGTATAGACGCCGCTTCCGCAGCACGCATACACAAACTGCGCAATTTGGCACGCACACGCACGTTTGGATCATCAATATCCTCTAACAACTGACCATTGTCATCACGTAGGTGATAAGCTCGTTTGCTTTTCAGATGAGCGGTAATGATCGTAATCGGCTGACCAAAAGCGTTAACACGCAATAATAATGGCGGGCGATTAAAATGCTCATAAAGCCCTACATCCGGTACATCGATGATGGCTTTTGGCTTGATGTCTTCTAAAATGGTGGTTTCTATCTGCTCAAAACGACTGATAATACCAACAGCTGGTGTGTTTTTGGCACCCTGACCTTGGGTATATGAGTTGGCACTATCGTTGCTGGCTAGTGGTGCGACCACATGCTCTGGTTTAAACCCTAATGACAGCGCTAAAGCTTCTAGGGCGTCACTGTCCCATACCTCCTGTACTGCTATGATATCAGCATGTGCTTTGGCAAGTAGCTCAGTCAGGCCACTAAGCTTGCGCTGATAGGTCTTTTGATCATAAGCAGGCGCATTGTCATAATAGATTCTATCAGGATTGGCAAAGTTCAGTAGATTGGCAGTGGCAATATAAAATTGTTTTTTACCATCAGCAATAGCGTATTGGCTCATAATATCCCTATTTTTTATCTCTGATTGTTATGTATAGGCTGGTACTTTTTATCTCACTCATTTATAAAAAAAGCCCCTAGATTGTGTTCTAGGAGCTTTAACATATCATATATCTTAAGGGCTTTGGCTCAAAAGACTACGATAATCAATGACAAGGTGACTCATAAACAATCACTTACTTACTCGGTTCCATGCATCACGTGATGCTAGGCGGGCTTCATCCCATACCAGACGAGAGTCTCCTTTTACCTCTTCCCATGAGCGCTTCAGATCTGCTTCATGATCTTCAAAACGAGCATCGACTGGATAGTGTGCACGGTTGGCATACCCTACTGCATAGGCTGGGTGCATATCACGATCAAACTCATAGCCTTCTTTGTAGTAAGGCGCTTTTGCGTATTCTGCACGCCAGTAAGCCTCTTCATGAGTGGGGTTGATGGCTTCACCTGCTGCATGGCCGGCACCGCCACCAACGATAGCACCGACAGCGCCACCGATAAGCGTACCTAACGGCCCTGCCATAGTGCCTATGGCTGCACCTGCTGCTGCGCCGCCAACTCCACCGACACCTGTCCC
This sequence comes from Psychrobacter coccoides, assembly GCF_017498085.1. Taxonomy (GTDB): domain Bacteria; phylum Pseudomonadota; class Gammaproteobacteria; order Pseudomonadales; family Moraxellaceae; genus Psychrobacter; species Psychrobacter coccoides. The sequence goes on along the minus strand of NZ_JAGBKM010000001.1, from coordinate 73,487 downwards.
TACTGGATGTGAGCCAGGCTCACCCGTGATCATATCTGCGTTCAGATCATCTTTTGTCTCATCAGACATGTTTTTTACTTCTTTACGATCAATATGGTCATGGTTACTCATGTTTTATCCTTAAACGTTTTATTATGAATTTATTCTAATAGTGCAAGTGTTTGCTTGCAGGTCTCTGCAACCATTTAAGTATAAAAACGATAGGCCCTTTGTTGATAGATAAGTAATGTAAGAGATGTCAAAGTCACGATGGGCTTACGTTACAGCATGTATATTTATAACGCAGATCATTGACTAGGTTAATGACTATGTAAGTTGCTGGCTTATAAAGCATTTAGATAGCCATCAAGGCTCTACTCACTGCATTTTGCCATTTTGCCAGATGCTCGGCACGCCACTCAGCTGACATGCTAGGCTCAAAGATACGGTCTACCTGCCATGACGCCTGCATCGTACCTGCGTCATACAAGCCACTTTTGACACCTGCCAGCAACGCTGCGCCTTTGGCAGTGATTTCAGTATCTTGCGGGCGCAGTACTGGTACGCCCAGCAAGTCTGCCTGAAACTGCATAAGTAAATCATTATTGGCAGCGCCACCATCGACCCGTAGCTCAGTGAGTGGATGTGGACTGTCTTTTTGCATGGCGATAAGCACGTCATAAGTTTGGAAGGCAATCGCCTCAAGCGCTGCACGAGCAATATGGGCTTTGGTGGTGCCACGACTTATTCCGCTGATACTGGCTTCTATATCAGAGCGCCAGTAAGGTGCGCCAAGACCAGTAAAAGCTGGGAGCAATACGACATTCTCGCTACTGTCTACTTGCCGAGCCAACTCTTCGACATCGCAGCTTTGTTTGATCATGCCTAAATTGTCACGTAACCACTGCACGATAGCTCCCGCCATAAACACGCTGCCTTCTAGCGCATAAGTCACCTCACGGCTAAAAAAAGAAGTGGGCGCTTGTATGATGCGTTTACCAGATTGTACGATATCACTAATGGACAGCTCATCCACACGGCTCATCGGCGCACGGCGCTGCCAAGCAATGGTGGTAAGAAGCTGATGCTCACTAAGCTTTGGCGTTTGACCGATGTTCATCAACATAAAACAACCTGTACCATAGGTGTTTTTTGCCATGCCAGGATCGAGACAGCCTTGACCAAAGAGCGCTGCTTGTTGATCGCCCAAAACCGCATGAATGGGGATTTGTTTGGCAAACAAGCCTCTTTTGGTTTTGCCAAAATCGCCATCTGATGGCAGTACATTGGGCAGTATCGCCAGCGGAATATCAAAACGAGCACACAGCGACTCTGACCATGCCAGCTTATGAATATCATATAATAAGGTGCGAGAAGCGTTAGTCACGTCTATAACATGCTCACCGCCAGTCAACTGATAAATCAACCAACTATCGATGGTGCCTACTGCTATCTGTCCGCCTTGATGACTTTTTGCTCGTGCTTTCAGTTTAGGATAATGCTCAAGCAGCCAAGCAATTTTACTGGCACTAAAATAAGGATCTAGCCTTAAGCCTGTTATTTGTCGTACGCTTTGTGCGACATCTGTATCTGCTGTCGCCTCATTGGCTAGCTTTTGGCAGTAGCTTGCTGTACGACGATCTTGCCAAATAATCGCTGGTGCCAGTGGCTTGCCTGTTTGTTTGTCCCATATCACGATAGACTCACGCTGATTGGTGATGGCGATACTGGTGACATCGGTAGCGAGCAATCCTGCTTGGTTAATCACATCGTGAGCACAACTGATTTGGGTTTGCCAAATCTGGCGAGCGTCTTGCTCTAAATACCCAGCCTTTGGTGTTTTGAGCGTGGTGGGCTGCTGAGCAATTTCAATAGGACGTGCTAGGTCGTCGTATAAAATCGCCCGACTCGATGTCGTTCCTTGATCCAGCGCCAATATATATCCTGCCATGCCCTACCTCTCTATATGCTCTATGACTTGTTTTGCCCCACTTATCTAATGGGGGGTAAGCTCACTTTATAATAGTCTACAACAGTTCGTACACCGTTTATAATACAGTGTGTTTATCTGTTTTTATGAAGCATAAGCAATGATAACTGCAAAATAACAGGGCCATGGCTTCAAACGCAACACCTACTTTTGATAAAGTGGTGACCATACAGTGAATGACAAGACCATAATGAGCCTTGACCAGTCATGATTGTGACACTACAGTGTAGGGCCTTAATAATCACGGCCAAATAATAAATCTTAAAAGCCACTGACTTTAACAGTATTTCCCTTTAAAACAAGGTATATTCAAAAACGCTATCCTCAAACCTCTTGCATGATAATATTTCGTTCTCTGATTAATGGTACAAGCCTCTTATGAAATTTGCTATCTTATCTCTGTCTGGTGCTATCACAGCTCTTATGTTACTAGGAGCAGCAAGCCATACGGTCGCAAGTACTCACATGGTACCAACTGATACCACACAGATCATAGAAGTCGGTTCTGATACTGGTGCGACACAACATAAGGGCGCGGATACCAAGGCAGTCATTCACACTAGTAGGTTGGACACAGACTTAAAGCAGCAAAACAACAATCCGACGCTAAATACTGTGATTGACCCTATCACGCACAAAAGCATTGCCCATAGCTACCCTATAGACGTTTCTAGTCATCTGAGTCTTGAGCAAGCGCAAGATATTTTATTACAAGTCTCACCCAAGCTTGCTGCCAATCAAGCGGCCATCGCCGCCAGTGAGTATCAAACCGATGCTCTGCAAACAGTAGACGACCCTTTTGTCTTTGCAAGAATGTCAGCGAGTACTTACACCATTCAAGAAGATATTGACTTGTCATCGCTAAGAAACGAAATCATCAGTGGTGTCAATGAGGTAGGCGATAACATCGACGATGCGCTGGAGTCGTACCAGCTACCAAATCTTCCCGACTTCGGTGAGCGTATTCCGAACTCTCATGAGTTTAAACGTTCAGGTTCAACGTCAGGCGCAGGGCTGGGTTTTGCTTGGCCGATTTATACCGCTGGGCGGACGCAGGCATTGACAGAGGCCTCAGACGCTCGTACCCAAGAAGCGGTGGCAGACAGCATCTTGGATAAAAACGAGCTGTACAACACTTTGATTGAGCGTTATTTTAAGGCACAACTGGCGATTATTGCCGCCTACCTACGTGAAGATGCTTATGATACGTTGCAGCAGACTGACCATATGGCACAGCGGTTATTCGAAGAAGGTTTTATCTCACATGTCGATCGGCTTGAAGCCCAGTCGGCACTTGCTGATGCCAAGAGCGAATCTATAAAAGCCAACAATGATGCCCGTCTGGCGATGATTGCGCTACAGCGTCTGCTACGCACAGAATACCGGATCAAGCCAACCACGCCATTATTTGTTTCAAGCAAACCATTACCAGATATAGAATACTTCCAAAACTTAGCACTCAATCATCACCCTGGCCTAAAAAAAGTAGCAGCGAAGCGGGCACAAGCTGAGCGGTTGCATGCGCTATCAGATACTGGCTATAAGCCTACTGTTATGCTTTATGGCTATGGGCAAGCTGAAAAAGACCCCAGCTGGATCGCTGGTGTCTCTGCTAGCTGGAAGTTATGGGGCGGCTTGGATAAGTCTGCATCTTTAGCTTCTAGTACCGCTAAGATTCGTCAGGCTGATCTTTCGGAGATTGAGCTCAGTGACAATCTTCTGCTGTTGGTCGAAAAAAACTGGAACGATGTCAACAATGCTCAATCACGCTATCAAGCACTACAAAGCAATGTGGATTTGGCATCAGAGGTACTGCGTTTACGTCAATTGGGCCTACAAGAAGGGGTGAATACAGCCATTGAAGTGGTACAAGCGCAAACCCAGGCGCTCAAAGCTCGTACCGAGCAAGCACAAGCGGCTCACGATTACGTTCAGGCACTTGCCGCATTGATGCAAAGCGCAGGCACACCACTTGCCTTTAATACGTATCTAAATACAGCTGATATCAGACTACCGACGCTATACACTAAGCCATGATTGCTACTAAGCATAAATAACAATGTTCAAAGTATAAAAAGCTAAAATGCTAGACATTAAAGGCTAAGAGCAATGCTGGCGCTATTACTAACCCTTGGTGAATGATTCTATGATGACAGACTTAACTTCTAAGATACCCAGTTGGCTACAACCTATCATCAACACTTGGCGTATAGCAAACACCTCTCATGTTTGGGCGCATTGTGCCAGCGTCGGATTTTTTGGTTTTTTATCCATTTTTCCAGTAATGGCTGTGTTTGTGCTAATCTATGGTCTGCTATTCTCGCCTATGGAGATGCAAGAGCAGATTGCGCTTTTGCGACCTTTTATCCCAGACTCTGTCTATGATGTTCTCAATAACCGCTTAACCGAACTGGTATCCAATACCACATCACGCTTAAGCTTTAGTTTATTACTCTCCAGTGCGTTGGCGCTTTATGCAGGTTCAAAAGGCATTAAATACCTAATTATCTTGATTAATTTGGCTTTTCATATCAATCAAGAGCGCGGCTTTATTCAAAAGACCATACGAGCGCTGAGCCTAACGCTCGGTGCTGTCTTAGTCGTAATCATAGCCATCTCCTCTATTGCCATCGTTCCTTTAGCAGCAGCCTACTTCCCTTTCCCGCAGATCGCAAAAACGGTTGCACTTTGGAGCAGATGGCCAATACTGGCAGGCATCATTTTTTTAAGCTTTCTAAGCTTGTATCGTTTTGCACCAAACGCCGATGCGATTGCACTTAAAAAACTCATGCCAGGTGCAGCGCTTGCCACCGTGCTTTGGATTTTATTGTCCGTACTATTTTCGATTTATGTACAAAACTTTAATAACTACAGTGCTGAGTTTGGCGCCCTGTCAGCAGCTGTTGTCATTATGCTTTGGCTGTATTATTCAGCGTTTATTGTCGCTTTTGGGGCCATGTATAACTTTGAGGCCATAGAGGATGCTAAGCCTTATGTCATCGAAGTATATTAAATGTTTTTACCGCACTTTTGAGTATATTATTTAGGAATACCATTGCCATGACTGAACCTCATAATGAGCTGGGTGAATCAAACACTGCTAATGAACCTATGGCAGGCGCAAAAGCTGAGCCTACTGCTCCTGATTATCAGCACTCACGCTCAAAGAGTAACGCCACTACAGACAAAGCGACAATGAAAAAAGCCATTATTGCTTTAGTTATTTTTATCGTGCTTGGGGTTATTATTTATGGCTTATACAAAAGCGCTCAGCAGCCACAAAGCCTCACTCTGCAAGGGCAGATGCAAATGCAGCAAACCTCCATTGCAGCTAAAGTTCCTGGACGTCTGGCACAGATACTTGTCACTGAGGGGGATCGAGTCGAGGTCGGTCAGCAGCTCATTGAGATGGACTCACCTGAGATTAATGCCAAAATAAATCAAGCCCAAGCTGGCAAGCAAGCGGCTCAAAGTCAGTTAGATAAGGCTGAGAGTGGCGCACGTCCACAAGAGATTGCCCAAGCAAAAGCCGCTTGGCAAGCCAATAAAGCCGCTTCAGATTTGGCCAAAAGTACGTACGAGCGTATTGATCGTCTGTATAAAGAAGGTCTGATGTCACGACAAAAACGTGATGAAGCCTATACACAGTATCTCGCCAATAGCGACAAGACCGAAGCGGCACGCTTACAATATGATCTGGCAACCGAAGGCGCACGCAGCGAAGACATTGCGGCTGCTCGCGCGCAAGTGGCACAAGTTGATGCAAAGCTTGAAGAAGCACGGGTCGCTCAAAAAGAAGCCAACCTAAAAAGCCCGATTTCAGGCATCGTTGATGATGTGATTGTCAACGCTGGTGAAGTCATTGGTCAAGGCGTGCCAATACTGACGTTAGTCAATCCAGATGATCAGTGGGTGGTACTTAATGTTACCGAAAATCATTTAGGTCAGTTCGCTATTGGTCAGCAGTTTACAGGCACTATCCCAGCACTGTCCTCTACAGAAGCGCCGTTTACGAAAGATTTTACCGTTTACGCCACCTCAACCCTGTCGGACTTTGCCACTTGGCGTCCGACCAATAATGACGATGGGTTTGATGTGCGTACCTTTGAGATCAAAGCCAGACCTATAGACCCTGATGATCGTATTCGCTCGGGTATGAGTGTCTTGGTACAGATAGACCCTACTCTCACTACTTCGGCTGCAGAGTAAGCCATGCGCTTGTTACATGCTTTTTTGCGCAGTGCCGCCTACGAGCGACGGTTTTTGGCCAAAAACCAATGGGATTTGGCGATGGTACTGTGGATACCATTGGCGACGATACTGCTCGTTTGGTGGATATTCTCTCAAACCCAGATTCGTGAATTACCGATTGGTGTCGTGGATCAAGACAACAGCCCAGTGGCCAATACGTTGGTTCGCTATTTAGATGCCAGTCCTGAGCTACAGGTTCATCGCCTATACCACTCGCCAGCTGAGGTCGAGGCGGCGATATTGCAGCGTGACGTATATGCCGTGGTGGTTATTCCTGAAGACTTTGCCCGTCATATTTCATCAAGCACCCCTGCTCCTGTGACTTTGCAGGTAAATGCGCAATATGGTACACACTCAGGCATTATCCAGACCAGTGTACAAGCTGTGGTGGCCACGCTATCGGCAGGTGTGGAGATACAGCGCTTAGTTAAGCAAGGCACAGCGCCCTCACAGGCCATGATCAACCAATCCCCTATCAGCATTCAGCGTACTAGCTTATTTAACACCATCAATAACTATCAGCAGTTTTTGGCATCGACAGTGATTCCGGCGCTGCTACATATCTTAGCGATGGTGATTGGGGCGACCACCATCGGTCGTGAGCTGCGTGACAAGCAGCTGGGGCGTTGGTCACATTTTATTGATACGGGTACGCCCGATATGAGTACAACCCCGTCTAATGGTGATAATCCATCTCTGACAACGGCGCCAAACATACAAAACCACAGTTCTGCTGTGCCAGCAAAAAAGCGCTTAAATCAGCACTCATCATCCAGTTTATCAATACTATTTGCAGGACTATTGGGGAAATACTTCTGGCCGATACTGGCTTATAGTATCTGGCCTGCGGTGGCATTGTGGCTGGCAGCACCGCAGCAAGGAGCAGCGTTGGGTTCTATATTGATGACTTATCTCAGTCTGGTCCTGCTGATGATCTTGTCATTTTGGTTGGGCGCTGTTTTTACTCTGACTTCGTTTTCATTGCGTATGGGCTTGTCTGCTACGGGATTCATCTCTGTGCCCTCTTATGCTTTTGCTGGTGTGACTTATCCTTATATCGCCATTACTGATAGTGCCAAATATTGGGCAGACGCCCTGCCTTTGACGCACTATTTAAAACTGCATATCGCACAGCTACAAATGCAAGCGCCGACTATGGTATCCATGCCAATTGTTTATGGCCTGTTATTGGCAACCATCATAGCGATGCTTTTCATGACGCTATTGCTAAAACGTGCCTTAGCACATCCTGAGCGCTGGGGGGCCCGCTAATGTCAACCTCAACCACTAATACCCCGCAAAACCCAGTGCCACAGTCGTTTTTGGCAAACTTTATCCAAACCATCAAAGATGTGTTTACCGATAAAGGCGTACTGCTGATGTTGATTATAGCGCCTATTATCTATGGGTTTTTTTATCCATGGCCTTATTCATCTGAGGTCGTCAATCATGTGCCCGTCGGAATTGTCGATTATGATAACAGCGATTTATCACGCACTATTGTGCGCTATAGTAGTGCCAGCCCACAGCTTGATACCCGACGCTTTTTAAATGAACAAGCCGCCAAAGAAGCCATTTGGTCAGATCAAATCGCAGGCTATATGATTATTCCAAGTGGTCTTGAGCAGCAAGTGCTGTCAGGAAAGGCAGCCAGCGTCAGTGTGCTTGGTAATGGTGGCTACTTTTTATTAAATAAAAACGTGCAGATGGGGTTTTTGCAGGCGGTCAGCACCGTATCAGCAGGCGTAAAAGTCAAAAAGCGTGTCGCTCAGGGCGCTTATGCGCCCACTGCTGCGCAAAATACGCAAGCCGTGCCACTGCAGATGGTGACGTTATACAATCAGACAGAAGGCTACGGGGCGTATGTGGTACCCGCTGTTTCTATTATCATTTTACAGCAGACACTGTTGATCGCTGCAGCGATGCTGATTGGTACTTGGTATGAGCAGCGCCGACATATGACCAGTATCCGTGGCTGGCTAGGACGTATTGCTGCACTCGGCACACTCAGTTTTATGGTTGGCTGCTTTTATTATGGTTGGACTTTTGAGCTGCATCACTATCCACGGGGCCAAAACATGCTTGGTAGCTTCTTGTTTCTTACTGTGTTTTGTCCCACAGTTGCTACTTTAGGCTGCGTCTTTGGGCTATGGTTTCGCCAGCGTGAGCGCAGTATGCAAATACTTATCTTTAGCTCATTGCCGATGTTTTTTGTCAGTGGTTATCCTTGGCCAGCCAATCAGTTGCCCGATATATTGCAAGTATTACGCTGGTTGATACCTACCACCCCTAGCATCAATACTTCCGTACAGCTCAATCAGATGGGTGCTAGTGTCGCACAAGTCGCTACGGGATTTTATGCCTTACTGGGCTTATGGCTATTTTATTTTTGCTTATTATTGATTATGCGTCGACGCACACAATCAAAACAGCCAATTTTATAAAAGATACACGTTAACTTAAAAGATACAGCGTCTGTTGAACCATTGTAAAATTAGGTCAAAAAAAGCGCCTGTTAGAGGTTTAACAGGCGCTTTTATTATGGCATATTAAAATTTAGAACACCCGGTTGAGACCATTTAGGGCCGCTACCCGATAGGCTTCTGCCATGGTCGGATAATTGAAGGTGGTATTTACAAAATACTCAAGCGTGTTGTTGCTCTGACACTTCATTACCGCCTGCCCAATATGAATAATCTCTGAGGCATGGTTACCATAACAATGAATACCTAGAATCTCAAGCGTCTCACGGTGGAACAAGATTTTGAGTACGCCGGAGCGCTCGCCGATAATCTGCGCGCGTGCCAAGTGCTTAAAGAACGCCTGACCCACTTCATAAGGTACTTTTTCATCAGTCAGCTCTTGCTCAGTTTTGCCAATACTTGAGATCTCAGGGATGGTATAAATGCCAGTCGGTACACTTGATACTGGCTCAGCATCTCTATCACCAACCATGTAAGCCGCAGCACAGCGACCTTGGTCATACGCTGCTGATGCCAAAGACGGCCAACCTATCACATCACCTGCAGCATAAATATTGTCTACATCGGTACGATAGTTGTCATTGACCTTAAGCTGACCACGACTGTTGGCCTTTAGACCAATAGCGTCTAAGTTTAGACCCTCTGTATTACCTGAGCGTCCATTTGACCAAAGAATCGCATCGGACTTGATTTTTTTACCACTCTTTAGATGTAAGACAACATAGTCATCATGGGTTTCTAGATGATCAATCTCTTCGTTATTGCGAATCAATACGCCAAACTGTCTAAAGTCATGGGCTAAGGCGTCACTAATCTCAGCATCAAGGTAACTTAATAACTTATCGTGGTTGTTAATCAAATCCACTTTATAGCCCAAGCCAGTAAAGATAGAGGCGTATTCACAACCAATCACCCCTGCACCATAAATGATGATTTTTTTGACGATATAATCCATTTGTAGGATTTTATCCGAATCAAACACACGGGGATGGTCAAAGTCCAAAATATCAGGACGATAAGGACGGCTACCAACTGTGATAATGGCTTTGTTAAAAGTGATCGTTTCAAAGATATTTTCTTCAGTCTCGACACGCAAGGTATTTTTATCTACAAAATGCGCCCACCCTTGAATCACATCGATGCGATTGCGCTCATAAAACCGAGTGTGGGTACTCACTTGGTTACGTATGACTCGGCGCGCATTGGCCAATACCTTGTTTAGCGGCACTTGCTCGTATTCAAGCGCCTTGGTAAACATAGGGTCACGGCGAAAGTTAATTAAATTAAATACAGACTGGCGCAGCGCCTTACTCGGTATCGTACCAACGTGAGTAGAGTTGCCACCGATTTGGTCACGAGGGTCAATCACGGCTATTTTCTTACCAGACTTAGCCAGTTTCATCGCTGCAGCTTCACCAGAAGGCCCAGCACCCAACACAACAGCATCGTACTCAAAGCTATGTGGATCGCTTTTAATACGCTGTAGATCCTTGGTAAACTCTGATTTGATCTCGATACGAGTATCGTCTAGCGGGCTGACCAAATTGGGATGGTGCAAGACATCCTCTGTGACTTGCTCATGTGTTTGCTCAATTTGTTGTTGCTTACTTTGAGCCTCTGTTTGCTCTAGTGTGGTCGCAGGCGCACGACCACTGTCTTTATTTGATACCTCGGTATTAATGTCTTTACCAGTATCATTGGTAGCGTCATCTTTACGTTTGCTTCCCATGCTATCCTCTTTATATAAGTGTATTTATTCGTTTATTTACTGGGGTCTTTTGCATTTTTTATGCATAGCTTTAAGGGGTGCCCACCATACGTTGTGACAAGATATTTTGCAACGTCCATTGGCCTGTTAGGCTTTTTTTAGCCTCATCAATTTGTGGGCGGACGCTAATCACATACTCAGTCCCGATAGCTGGCGTGAAGTTATCAACCCCATCATAAGGAATCTGAAAGACAGGGCCATCGCTGCTAGATTTTGCCAATAAGCACTGCATGGGTAGCGCCGATGCGCAAGCCACACGGTCTGGCATGATGGTCAAGGTCTGTACGTCTCCAAGCACAATGGTCGGCACATAACGAGGCTCAGGCACAGGCTGACGAGAAAAAGGCGAGGTTTGGCAAGCACTTAGCAGTGCAGCACTGCATAACAAACCTGTGAGTAGCAAGTGCGGCTGAAAGGCTTTGTGGCGTAAATTCATAATATGCTCTATATATAGTAGTAAGTATTTAGCATGTAGTCGTGATTGGTACACAGCGGCAAATTGTAAAATAAAAAGCAGCATTTTTTAGTGGCTGCTTGATAAGTTTTAGCCGATACGGCGTTTAAGCCCTGTCATCTGCAAAATACGAGTCGCAATTTCTTCAACAGACATCTCTGACACATCCAAACTTGGAATACCTTGCGATGTATATATGCCCTGAATGGCTCTTTGCTCTTGTTGAACTTGCTGATAGCTGGAATATCGGCTACCTGCACGGCGCTCTTGGCGAATTTTTACCAATCGATCGGTATCAATTACCAGTCCAAATAGTTTGTCTTTATGCTCACGCAGCGCTTTTGGCAGCTGATTGTCATATAAGTCGTCTTCAGTAAGCGGATAGTTGGCGGCTCGAATCCCAAACTGTAATGCCAAATACAATGAAGTCGGCGTTTTACCTGAGCGAGACACGCCAATCAGGATGATATCTGCCATATCATAATGACGGGTACGCGCCCCATCATCATTGTCTAATGCAAAATGCACCGCATCAATACGCTCTTTATAAGTCTCTGAGTCAACATTGTCATGAGCGTGACCTGAGTGCGCATCTGGCTCGACGCCTGTCTCTTCAGCGATACGCCCGATCAAACCTTCATACATATCTAGGTTACAGCTGTGAGCGGAGTTTATTTTTTCCCGTATCTCAGGACTGACAATCGTATCAAAAACTAAGGGCAACAACCCATCACGCTGATACGCCATATTAATCTGTTGCACCGCATCCTCTGCACGCTCCAAGCTATCGACATAAGGCAGTACTCGAGTCTCAAAGGGTACGGAGGCAAACTGACTTAATATAGAGCGTCCTAAGGTTTCAGCCGTAATGGCAGTACCGTCAGAAATAAAAAAAGCACTTCTAATCGTTTGAGAGTTGTCCAGACTTAAGGCATGGCGGTTTTGAATGGTAGGCTTGTCCTGCTCAGATTGAATATGGGAATACATAGCTTAAAAACCTTAATAGTCACACGCAGTGATAGATACGCTTAGATATTTATGATGGTATTTTACGTCATACATTATACCCATAATAGGCAATTAATAGGAATCATTGTTAGTATAGAGTCTGTTCAATCACCTCTAGTCACCCAATATCCTCTTTAATCATTACCAAATTATCTCAAAACCCTACAGTTTGTATTTTTTTCACAAGTTTTTTGGTTTAGCTATCGAAATTGTCGTCATATAGCGGTATAATTTACCCCGTTATAATCCTTACTAAATAACCTTATTTTTTGGAGTTATCATGGCAGCGCAATCTTCAGCACTTGTGATCAACCTTGATCAGCTAGGAAAAAACGATATCGACATGGTCGGCGGCAAAAATGCCTCACTTGGTGAGATGATCAGTCACCTATCTGATTTAGGCGTTAGTGTACCAGGCGGCTTTGCGACTACCTCAAATGCTTTTAATCGCTTTTTGACAGAGACAGGCTTGCTTGACAAGATTAACAATGAGCTTAAAGCGTTGGATGTTGATGATGTCAATAAACTGACCGCTACGGGTAAAAAAATCCGTAATTGGATCGTTGAGCAAGAACTGCCAAAAGATCTTGAGCAAGAAGTGCGTCAGTCTTTTGAAGCCATGAGCGGTGGCCAAGATATCGCCGTTGCCGTGCGCTCTTCTGCCACTGCTGAAGACTTGCCAGATGCCTCATTTGCTGGTCAACAAGAGACCTATCTGAACATCCGTGGTATTGATAACGTCCTTGTTGCTATCAAAGAAGTATTTGCGTCTTTATATAATGACCGTGCGATCTCTTATCGTGTCCACAAAGGTTTTGAGCACGAAGGCGTGGCTTTATCTGCCGCTGTTCAGCGCATGGTACGCTCAGAGACGGGCGCAGCTGGTGTTATGTTTACCTTAGACACTGAGAGTGGTTTTGATCAAGTGGTCTTTATCACTTCAAGCTACGGCTTAGGTGAGATGGTCGTCCAAGGCGCGGTGAACCCAGACGAGTTCTATGTCTCTAAGCAGCTACTTGCCAATGGTAAGCCTGCCATTATTCGTCGCAACCTGGGCAGTAAGCATAAAAAAATGGTCTATGGCGATGAAGGCAGTACCAAAAAATCAGTCAAAGTCGTCGATGTTGAAAAACAAGAACGCATGCAGTTCTCATTATCGACTGAAGAGCTAAACTCTCTTGCCAAACAAGCCATGACTATTGAAAAGCATTATGGTCAAGCGATGGATATTGAGTGGGCAAAAGACGGTGATACCAATGAGATATTTATCGTGCAAGCCCGTCCTGAGACTGTCAAAAGCCGCCAAGACAGCAATGTCATGGAGCGCTATGTCATCAACACCAGTGAAGCCAAAGTACTGTGCGAAGGTCGCTCAATCGGTCAGCGTATCGGTTCAGGCAAAGTACGTATCGTCACCAATCTAAACGAGATGGACAAAGTACAAGATGGCGATATCTTAGTTTCAGACATGACTGATCCTGATTGGGAGCCGGTCATGAAACGTGCCTCTGCTATCATCACCAACCGTGGCGGCCGTACCTGTCACGCTGCTATTATCGCCCGTGAGCTTGGTGTACCTGCTATCGTTGGTTGCGGTAACGCCACCGAATTATTGGTAGATGGTCAAGACGTCACCGCCTCTTGTGCCGAAGGTGATACTGGCTTCATCTATGAAGGTCTAATCGACTTTGATGTCCAGACCAACTCTATCGAAACCATGCCAGAGCTGGCATTTAAAGTCATGATGAACGTGGGCAACCCAGATCGTGCCTTCTCATTTGGTCAAATGCCAAACGAAGGTATTGGACTTGCTCGTCTTGAATTCATCATCAACCGTATGATTGGTGTGCATCCTAAAGCGCTACTCAACATGAACAGCTTACCACGTGAAATCTCACAAGCAATCACTGAGCGCATCGCTGGCTATGCGTCACCCGTTGATTTTTATGTTGATAAGCTGGTTGAAGGTATCTCTACCTTAGCCGTTGCCTTTATTGATCAACCTGTCATCGTACGTATGTCAGACTTTAAATCAAACGAATACGCCAACTTATTGGGTGGTAAGCTGTACGAGCCATCAGAAGAAAACCCCATGCTGGGTTTCCGTGGCGCTAGTCGTTATGTCTCTGATAACTTCCGTGATTGCTTCGAGCTTGAGTGTAAAGCGCTTAAGCGTGTGCGTGACGAGATGGGCTTGACCAATGTTGAGATCATGATTCCATTTGTTCGTACTGTTGGCGAAGCCAAAGAAGTCATCGAACTACTAGAGAAAAACGGTCTAAAACGTGGTGAAAACGGCCTACGTGTCATTATGATGTGTGAGCTACCGACCAACGCCCTATTAGCAGATGAGTTCCTAGAGCACTTTGATGGCTTCTCTATTGGCTCAAACGACTTAACCCAGCTCACGCTCGGTCTGGATCGTGACTCAGGTATCGTGTCGCACTTATTTGATGAGCGTGATCCAGCGGTCAAAAAACTACTATCGATGGCAATCGAAGCTTGCCGTAAGCAAAACAAGTATGTGGGTATCTGTGGCCAAGGACCATCAGATCATCCAGATCTAGCTTACTGGCTTATGGAACAAGGTATCAACTCAGTGTCACTAAACCCTGACTCAGTACTTGATACTTGGTTCTTCTTAGCAGGTGAAGAAACCAAATAAGCTGTCATATTAAGTCACAGCGGTAACTCACACAGTCGTTAAAGATAAAACGTTAGGGTCTATTTGAAAAACATTAAATAGGCCCTAATATCATATATTAAGAACCATGATTTAATATTATGAACAGCGACTTAAGATATGACTAACTATGCAGGCAACTATGCAGATTTTTCTTGCTCGAAATAACGTACAAGCTGGTCCTTATACTTTGGATCAGCTTAATATTATGTTGGCATCTGGTGAAGTGGTACTAGATGACTTGGTCTGGCACGAAGGCTTCGATCAATGGCAGCGTCTTGGCGATGTTACAGGTAATCAATACACCTATCGCCCAGCTGCTACGACCACTAATGACTCTATCATTAATAATGTGACTGTATTCCCTGAAGACACCAACAACAGTGCTTCAGCAAATGATAGTAGCGATAACAAGGTCTCTTTAGATAGACTTTATGGCAAGCCTGAGCGTCAAACAGACGATGGCAAAAATGCAAAGGTTGATATGACGACCAATCGTTTGCATACCCCGCATAACCATGTTTCTTTAAATAAAAAAAGCACGTCCAAACTGGCTAGCAGTACAGACAAAGTAGTCGGTAATGTGGTGCTTGCTCCTATTATGTCGCGCGTGTTAGCCACCGCAATCAACGCCCTACTTTATATACTAGCCATCTTTCCACTGGTTTTAGCACTGACCAAGATGGATGTCGACTACACCAAGTTCCAAGACATTCAAAACATGGATGCAGCTTATCAGTACTCTATGAGCTTGATGGAAAGCTTGCCCAGCTCGACTTTAATGATGTCACAAGTGCTGGTGTTTGGCTTATTTGCTCTACAATTGGTGTTTATCACACTGCGTGGGCAGTCACTTGGCAAGCTCATTACTGGTATTCGTGTGGTCGACCAAACCACTCATCGCCTACCGTCTTTCGGTAAGCGTATCGGTATGCGTACGCTGTTATTGTTTATCATTTACAATCTTTTATTTTCCTTTACTAGTTTTTTAGGATTTGTGGTCATTGCCGTACATTATTATATGGCTTCTAAAAGCCCTGAAAATATCGGTTGGCACGATAAGCTAGCAAAAACACTGGTGGTAAAAGCAGATGATAGCCAGTTGAGCAAATTACCAAAATAATGATCTGACCCACAGCCGTTTCCTGGACAAGAAAGCAGCGCTCAGTCGGTGCTTTTTTTGTATAAAGCAATTATTCTCGATGACATCCTGATTAGGCTTTGTATTCATGCTGGGTAGCTGTTATAATACTGCGCTTTA
Organism: Psychrobacter coccoides; assembly: GCF_017498085.1. Lineage (GTDB taxonomy): Bacteria > Pseudomonadota > Gammaproteobacteria > Pseudomonadales > Moraxellaceae > Psychrobacter > Psychrobacter coccoides. The sequence goes on along the minus strand of NZ_JAGBKM010000001.1, from coordinate 57,610 downwards.
TATCCTAAGCTTATCTGTTTTATTGCTCATAATGCTTACCTTATAAATCTCCTTGCTATTAACATAGGGTTGATAGCTACTAATCCGTAAGGAGTCCAATATGCGACATTACGAAGTGGTGTTAATTGTACACCCAGACCAAAGCGACCAAGTGGTCGGCATGGTTGAACGCTATATCAAATTGGTTCAAGACAATGGCGGCGCTATTCACCGTCTAGAAGATTGGGGTCGTCGTCAACTGGCCTACCCAATCAACAAGATTCACAAAGCTCATTACGTTCTTTTCAACATCGAAACTAACGGTGAGACTTTGGCTGAGCTTGAAGAGTTATTCCGTTATAACGACGCGATCATTCGTAGCCTAGTTATGCGCCGTGACGAAGCAATCACTGAAGAGTCGCAGTTAGCTAAAAATGCCGATGAAAAGCGTGCACGCAAAGCGACTACTCGTCGTTCAGACAGTCGTGAAAACGACAATGACGACAACAGTGAAGACTAATTAAAGGAGAATACTCATGGCACGTTTTTATCGCCGTCGCAAATTCTGCCGTTTCACTGCTGAAGGCATCACTCACATCGACTATAAAGATGTTGAATTGCTAAAACAGTACATCAGTGAAAATGGTAAAATCGTACCTAGCCGTATTACAGGTACATCTACAAAATATCAGCGTCAATTAGCAACTGCTATTAAGCAAGCTCGCTTTCTTGCGCTACTTCCGTATACTGACAACCATCAGTAATTTAACCGTTAACTAGGAATGACTCATGCAAATTATTTTGTTACAGCGTATCGTCAACCTTGGTAAACTCGGTGAAACTGTCGATGTAAAACCAGGTTACGGACGTAACTTTCTTATCCCGCAAGGCAAAGCGCTACCTGCGACCAAAGCTAATATTGAAAAGTTTGAAGCACGTCGTGCTGAGCTTGAAGCTGAAGAAGCCAAAGAAATCGCCACTGCTCAAGAGCGTGCTGAAGCCTTAACTGACGTTAATGTTATTATGCGTGCCAAATCAGGTGACGAAGGCAAGCTATTCGGCTCTATCGGTACTCGTGATATCGCTGAAGCACTAACCAACTCTGGCTTAGAAGTGGATCGCTCTGAAGTGAAGCTTCCAGAAGGTACGCTACGTCAAGTAGGTGAATATAACGTTGACATTCAGCTGCATCATGACGTTACTGCTAACATTTTAGTCACTATTCTTTCTGAAGATGGTGATAATGAAGATCTAGCTGAAGATGAAGCAGAAGACGATAATGAAGAGACTTCTGAAGAGTAATCTTTAGTAAGCTTTGATTTATTCTAAAAGAGAGCCAGTACTATATTGGCTCTCTTTTTATTTTTTGGCGCTATTACTTGTCATAAACTAAGTAGGTCTGATAGGTCAGCTTTTGGTTTTTAAATAACGTTAAAAAGTATTTAAAAGATATACCTTGAAATTGAGCGAAGTAAGCCACATATATCTATTAGCTTAAAACTAATTACTTAGATTTAAGCTAATGATATTATATGTAACCAAGCGCTATATTTTCTTGTAATATAAATGATAGTGCGATATAATACTCTGTCTTATTGGGGATGTTCTGGCTTCGACGCTGGTGATGAAACTCAATGATGCATGTCGAGAGTATATGTCCTCTCGTAAATCAAACATATATTGTTATAGTCGCAAACGACGAAACTTACGCTCTAGCAGCTTAAACCCTGCTTACTGCGCTGCCGATTACCTATAGTTGACCAGCCCAGTTGAAGCGTCCGTATATAGGTTCGCCACAAGTGATTGTCTCAATCGCTTGGGTTCAAACTTAGAGACTCGTCCAATCCATCCTGACTGTCGGATCGGTGCGGACTAAAACTAAAGACAGAAACTAAACATGTAGAGTCATGAGCGTAGTGCTGGCGGACGCGGGTTCAACTCCCGCCATCTCCACCAAATATTTTAAATCAAGTCAATCACTTAGGTGGTTGGCTTTTTTTATGACAGGATTTTGACAGGATGCATCGTTTTAGACATTGCGGTGTAATTATTCCTGAACTCCAACCGCATCAATTAAGCCCTGATGTCGTGCTTGGCAGTCCTTATATTGATAACTGGTATCTATAGCCCAGCGTGTCATGTGTGCACCCGTGTTGCCTGTCAGTAGTTTTAAATCAGCACACGGCTGCATCAGGTCAGGTGAGATATTACTTACTGGCAATGGCACTGTTAATCTGTGACAAGCCGTCGTCATCAATACACTCGTTAAGATAAACAGGACGCTCGATAATCTTTTCAACTTCAACATACTTAACTCCCCGCTCTTTTTCACGTGCTGACTTAAGCGCCTGATACTTCCCTGACGCTTCGGCCGCTTGTTTGGCGTGCTTAACTATCAATACATCAAGCTTAGCTTGTTCTTCGATGGCAGCGATTTTATAGCCCTTATTGTACTGACTGGCACCGTACCAGTAGATAAGCGCTATTGTTAGCACGGTAAACAGTAATACGGCTATCGGTCGCCAGTAGACCTTAATCAATGACCATGTAAGCATAATAAATCCTAATTATCAGCTGCAGCAAAGCGGAGATTACCCGCTACACGACGTGCCCAGCCGCGACCAAAAGTCTGCCATGTGCGCAGGCGAGTATAAAACTCGATACGCTCAGCATTGAATAAAAACACCACATCGTTTTTATCCATTTTTTCAACTGCTGCCAGTGTTCGGGGTCCGATTAGACCATCTGCACTAGCGCCGACTGCACGCTGTAAAAACTTAACTGCTTGTCTATTGCCGTGATTGTATGCAGCATCTGTCAACTGCCACGCAATCAAGCGGTCCAACTGGTCGCCCTTCACTGCTTTGTAGTACGACTTTTCAGTAATTGCTTTCGCAGTGGATTTTGGCAAGCTGCGCATTGGGCCGTAATATCCATGCGCTTGTGCTACTCGCTTTGTTACGCCGTACATGGTTTCGCCGCCTGGGTCGTTTGGGTGATTGACGTAGCCACCTTCATGCTTCATCAATCTATCAAAAATATTATCAAATACGTTCATGTTTTCTTACCTCATTGTAGGCATTAAAAAAACCCCGAAATTGGGGCTATGCTTAATGCTAATTGTTTATAATTTATCGACTGCCTTTTTACCAGCTTTATCGATTGCAGCCTTTGCAAGCTTAGGACTTGCTATGTCTAGCGCAACCATCAAATACCCTGAAAAGGATCCTGCTGGTATTGAGATTAAGAATATAGGGAAGATATAATCCAGTGCGAACTTCTTATGTAAGAGCTCAGCGACTGCACTGCCTGCAATCACTGCTGTAAACAGTAATATTGCCGATATTTTTAACTCATAGCCTTTTTTGTTGATGCCGTAGATACCGCCAACTAGCCCGCCAAACATGCCAAATAGCACCTGAGGAGTAAAAGACGCTATTATCTCTGCCACGAATGTCATTACGTCTCCTCATTGGTAACTCGCTCTTTTAGCATAGCCCGTTTGATTATTTTATTACCCATAAAAAACACCGCTACGGCCCACGTCCCTATAATAACTGTAGCAGGTGTTACCATGCCGTTTTGTGATGCGTAATAAGCGCCTGTTACTACGCCCCACACTAATGATGACGCTATCATGCAAAGACCACTCGATTTAACAGCGCGTAGCGAGGGTATCAGCATCGATGCTATCTGCAGTAGACCCAGCAGAAAAAATGCAAAGAAATACCAAGTCGACACTTGATTAAAAACTGTGTAACTGGGCAAATTAAGACCACCGCCAGTCAATGCTTTTCTGTATATAAAAACATTACTAAATCCAATTATAAAAACAGCATTGATAAGCTCAGCAAAAGTAATGCTGATCGCTAAGTAGCGCTTTAGTCTTGCGATTAGCCTGCTTGTCTTACGTGCTGATTCTGATTTGCACAACCAGCGATTAAACAACAGCATGCGCATGATTGTCTGTTTGATGTCCATAGCCCCTCCTAGATTTTAGAAAAAATAAAGCTTATCGAATGAGTGGTTATTACATAGATTCTAAAAACGCTTTTATTTTATTAGCAATAATCTTGTGCCCCGCATCGTTTGGGTGTAAGCCATCTGGGTCACTATTATTAGGCGCTGTAAAATACTCTGTATTCGCAGCAGGGATCCATACGGGTAAATTGCTCTCATGATATAAATCAAGGCATGGGATTGAATAGTGATTACAATACCGCTTAATCAAATCTACAAGCTGCTTGAGTGTATATCCGTAAGCATTATTTGCGGCGTTATCGCCCCAATTTGTGATGCGCGGCAATGGCGTTATCACTGCTATTTTTTTATCGTAAAACCTAGTAATCAGTCCCATTAGGGCTGTATTGATACAGCCGCTTATCGTTGTTGTACCAGTATCTAAAAAACCACCTAGCAGTTTTTGGTTAGTCGATTTTTGATTACCCCAGTCATTTGTGCCCCAAAACACGGTTAGATAATCAAAATCTGTTTGCGTAATAGTGTCAGCAATATTGTATCTATCAAAATAACCTGTGCCGCTGATGCCATAATTTATAACTGCTAAGCTATTTATATCGTCAGCAATGTAGTCGTGATAATTTTTGTTAGCTCTAAAATTATGCTCAGTTATTGAGTCACCTATCGCTGCCCACTTTTTATTAGTCAGAACTGAGGGCTTTATCATAGCCCTAGCTGCCTTATCAACAATATCAGCACTGCCAATCTTGCTTATTTGCGAGTTATACAAACCAACAAAAAATGGGTCTGCAACAGTAGTACCCACTTTTGTGTTAAAAAGCAGGTAACTAAATCCGCTAGGTATCGTAAACTCTAATCTGTAAATACCTGCACTCACTGTCGTTGAGTTGATACCTGTAAGCACTTGCACTTCTTTACCCACACTCATGTCAATGCTATTACTAACGGACGGTAATACGAAAGACTGGGTGAAGCTGCTAAAAATAACACAGTATTGACCGCTGACAACAGGCAAGGCACCTATTTGAGACCCGCTTAAAGCAGTGATAACCGAGCCTCGATTTTTTATGTAAACGTCATTACTCTTGATGGATGAGTTATATAAATTATCACTCTCAACTAAAACAACATCAGATGGCGGCCCGTACTGCATTACATCGGAGTAGTATGTTGTAAGCTGTTTTGATGGATTCCACTGAAGAAAAACCCATGAGCCTGATTGCTTTTGGTAGTAGCCGTTGTTGGATGTTGTAGTATCGTCGGTGACCAGTGCATAATCACCGTCAATTAGAGCGCTCGCCTCCATTAAAGCCTTAGTCGCAAAAGGCGTAGCAGGTAAGCCGCCGTTTTCAAACATTTGTGAAATGGCTTTTTTAACCGATGGGTAACTTTCACCTAGTCGCGTTGTGACCTGTTTTGACTCATTACCGTTAACCACTTCTTCTAGCGACTTCGCGTCAACGCTTGCGTCTTGCAATGCTTTGAGTGTGATTTCATTAGCCATTTTTTAAGCTCCAAAAAAAAGCCCTCAAAATTGAGGGCGTTGTTTAATTTATTGGTTATTGGTTTAGGTTATTAAGCCGTTGATATAGTCTTTATCGTTTGGGTAATACCTGCTGTCATATGACATGGCGCTTATCGTTGACTCAAACAGCGCTTTCGATGATTTCTCACTGATCAGATACGCATCGTATTCAGTGTTATCCGCTTCGGTGATATTAAAGACAGCGTGCGTCACACCATCGGTCACAAGTGACAGTGCGGGTATGCGTGCCACTTGGATTTGATAATCATTAAGCTGACCGACAATCTCAATCACATCGACCGTGCTGTTTTTGAGTTGCAGATGAATAACATAGTTCTTGCCAGCATCTAAGCTGACAGGATAATCAAGCGTGAGCACCGTGTTTTCTTGATTTTCAATCTGACCACTGCACAGTATCGGCACGGTCGAATCAACGACCGCGATTCTATCCATACGCGTCACCAAGTCGCCTTCACCGTATGCGGTAAACTCTATCGCCTTACGATTGTATTTCAGCTTATTCCATGCACGATTCGCAAGGAAATGCGCTTGCACGTTGTTGGTTACGCCTTGGCTTTCGATGGTTTTGTAATTGGTGCGCAGCTCGTCTGGCAGCCTGATAATAGCTTCGCCATAGTTGTCCGATGGGTCACGCCATTTAAACTCAATACCATCATAGTTATCCTGGACACCAAAGAACTCGGTTATGACCATGCTTTCTGGTGCGATATTGCGATGGTTAAATAGTGCCAGGCTATTAGGTGTTTCGCGCTCAAAGTTAAAATAATGCAAACCACCTTCTCGTCTGGCGGTGCAAAACACGGCTTCAGCAACGGTGAATATCATTTCTTGATAGCTACTGTACTTATCATCAAACGTGTAATTAAACTCACACGCTTTATCGGTACCAAAGTAAGCGGCTATCTCTGCGCTCAGGTCGTAAAAGGAATTGCTATCGACTTCGCTTGGGCTCATGCGTCCGTTGTACTGATCCAGCGCCATGTCAATCGCTATGTCAGCAAAGTTACTGGTCGGTAAAAACCCATCAGGCGTATTAAGCTTGCGATGGGCTTCCATGTTTAATTCGCTAGCATTGGTACCAGATCCGATTGCCATGCGCTTAAGCCTGACGATGGTGTCATGCTCATAAACTGACTTTTTGGTTTGGTAATAACTGTAGGCTGACTCAAACACCACATCATCAATCAAGCTAGAGCCGCTGCCATTATCGTTTTCACGCTTGACGCGAAATCTAAACTTGCCAGCGTTTGGCAACTCTTGACGCATGGTTAGGCCAATAGGATTGCGATTGTTGGCAACGCCTTGCATGATATCGCCGTATCTAAAAACCTGACCAGTGGGCACTTCATTGACAATCATTTGGTATTCTATTTCGATTGCGACTTGCTTAGCTCTATCTTCTTCATAAATACCGTTTTGAGCCAAGAAGTTAACGATAAAGCCAGTACTGTCTTTGTTGCCTGCGTAATACCAACCAATCCAGTTGTCAGCCGACCCTCTAAAGGTTACTTTCCTTTTTAAGAACTCAGATTTTTGTTGTGCTGTCAGGTCGCTTACCCGATTCCAATCGCTATTTACAGCGCTTGGATTGACTAAGGTAATGGATGTAGGTGACGTACTACCCACCGTGTACTGACCGCTTAAATCAATATTGCTTTCGTTCTTCGTGAGCACCGATGCAACAACACCAACAGCATCAGCGGTCATCAGTGAGAAGGTTGGGTTTGAGCTGTTGTAACTAGGCGATAGTGTTACTTCATAAAAGTAATTTCCTGAACCACCTGTCTTTACAATGCTATCCACATCATAATCACCCGCTAGATCCAACTTACCGTTAGTAACGTCATCGATTAATAATGCTGATATCTTTATTTTTTTATAAGCATCTGGATTGGTAATATCTCTTGTGCTAGCTATGGTTAGTACACCATCCATTGATATATCGCTATTGCCTGATAAAACAGCATCTTCGACTGCGCCATAAATAGCATTTTCAATGATGATACCCTCACCAGAGCTAAAAACGCCTGTGAAGTCAGCCGTTCGTGGCGACTCTAAATAAACCCAGTCTTGCTGAGAGTTACTCCAAAACCTAATCGTTTCCATATAAGCATAGCCGTCAGCTTTTATCTCACCTGTCTCCAGTATGTTGATATTATGATAAATAAGTTTGCCACTGTTTGGCGGCACCAACGACTGCTTTCCATCAATCGAGCTAACTTGTTTAGTGACGATCGGCAACTCATCAAACACGCCACCGATTTGAATTTGCGGTGCTGGACTGACCAGTGATTGATTGGGTTCATAAACACTAAGAGACGCCCCTTCAATTGTATTGACAGGCGTTTCACCCTCATCGATGGTGTTCTCATCTATAGAAAACCAACCTGAACCCACACACAGCAAGCATTCTTCTACTTGCACGTTGTTACTATAATATCGATAGACAGGTGATATCAGGTCAGGTATTACTTTGCGCTTGCCGTATATCGTTGGCACACGTTCGCCAACTCGGTGCTTGTTTTGACGCTGTGCCAAGCTGTTATTTGGTGAGCCTGATACATCTTGCGGTGCATTTACTTCGGGCATATTGTAATAGGTATAAACGGCAACACCCACCGATATGACAGCAGCGATGATGCCAAGCGTCAGCGGATCTCCTGCGTGACACAATACCTGATAGTCACCCGTGACATCTTTTAGCGCCCACGCATCCGCTTTGGTTTTAGGTGTGATATCGTTTTGCAGACAGATGCTGTCTTTGTAAAGTCGTGCTGTTGGGTACTGCTCACGCACTTGCAGCCATTCAGTCAATAAGCAGGTATAGCTACGCTCGGTGCAGTCGGTGGCGTCAAGCTCGTTGTGAAAAATCTTTAACGTCATAGAACTTTACCTTTTTGTATTGTCGCTTGATGCTGCGTAACGCTTCAAAGCGCGTACCAACCTCTGATAAATGCAGCACACGTCCGCAATAGTACAAGCCGACATGATGCGTATTGTCTAGCTTGGTCATCAATATGATGGTTGCGTCGGTTGGATGCTCTACCAATTCGCCTTTGGTCATACTGTCCTTGGTGGGGCTGAGCGTGGTATTGAGCGAACCAGTTAAGCCTAAGAAGCATTGACTAAAATCATAATTAAACAAGTGCTTGCCAGCATCTATCAAGAAGTGGACGCAGTGATAATGGTCACGGTCAAACTTGCGACCAAGTAAAGGATCGATGCTTTTCATAACAATCCCTTCAGGTCAGGATACTCATCGAGAGAGTAAGGTCGCCCAGTTTTCACTGTGTTTTTATCCGATGTTTTGGCATCAAACGTGGTGGCTTGGTGGTCACGGCTCATCTGTTCAATATTCAAACCTTTGATGATGTCAATTGGTTTGTCTTTGGCAAAAGTCATTGATGCGGTGTTAAAAGCGTAAGCTCTATAAGTGACCTGTGGAAACTCGTCACTGGCTGCGTCACGTATCTGCTTGATAAGTGGTGGCACAATCTCGCCCAAGTCACCAAGGGTGATATTTAGGTTTTGGTCCAAGTCATCAGAGGTCATGCCCTTGTTTATTATTAATGGCGCAAACTCAAAACTGACTACCTCGCCAGTCTCGAGCATGGCGTCCACGCCGTCGGCATGATTGGTGACAATACGTATTGGCTCAGACCATAGGCTGTGACTGACTTCCAGTGTCTCGAGCAATGCAATACTTGGCGAGCTGTCAAGATGCAAGTCTTTGATATCGTCAATCGTTACCACTACAAACCCCCTAATGCACTTGGTAAATCTTCATTCACCAATTTTTCAAGTAAGTTAAATAGTTTTATCGGATTGCCTTCATTCCATGCGTCAATGATAATTTGGTCAAACTCCTTACCTGTGTTGTTTGGCTTGACTCGCAAACCAAAAGACACACTATAGACTTTGCCATCTCGCTCATCTATACGTAACGAGCCAGCGATAAACTGACAGACGTATGTTAGCGCCTCCACATCATCAACAATCAAGCGCCAAAGGAATGGGCGTGGATTGCTCTGATGGCTGCGCCAAAATGCCCAAAAGTATTGTTGCTTCATACCATCATCAAGCATGACCGACGCAGTGATCGTGTGCGTGTTATTGACAAACTGCACACGCTGGCGGGCAAAACCGCCCATCAACTCTTGCTCTAGTAAGTTATTAGCCACTTCAGGCGTATAGCCGCGCTGCAGTGGACACAATGCAAAGTTATTCATTAACGTTTTACCCTCGCAGTTGTGTGACGCTGAATGCTCTTACTTTCGATTGAGTTGGGACGGCCAATGCGACGGAATGACTTCTCGATCATCTTATCCACCATATCAATGGTCACGGTGCCATCAGGATTGTGTCTTGCGCTAACGCTTGCGCTTGAATTGTTATTGATGGTGATATTGCCCTGATTGCCGCCATCTTGCATAAACTTGGTCAAATCGCTGTTTTGATTAGGCGACAGGACGCGCTCGCCTTTATCTAGTAGGTATGTTGACTCTTTTGGCACGTTACTCAAACCACCGTGAGCAATACCGCTGACCGCTGGGGCTGACATGCCGCCAATGCCAGCTGCACGGGCAACCTGCATACCTGCTGCGACTGCCGCCATTGGTCCAGCAATATAAGGACCTACCAAGGGAATGGCAGAGATAGCGTTGTAAGTGTTCGAGTAAGTCTCTTCTACGTTCATTAGAGCTTTTTGTACAGCATAGGCTTTTTCTAATGCAAAGGCTGCGCGGTGCATCTTCGAGTTTTCACCAAAGAACATCGCAGCAGCGTCCGTCATGGCACCAAACGCAGTTTCTTGCATGGCGATACGCTTATCTTTCAGCTGCTCATCAAGTGATTGCTGCTTGAGTGCATAATCTTGATCCATCGCCCAGAGGTTATCCATATGCTCTTGCTTTGCCATCTCTAGCAACTCAAAACGCTCAAGCTCTGGCAGCTCAAACTCACCACGCTCATCGGTTGCATTGATTTGGTTTCGGCGGTCTTGGTACTGATTATTGACCGAATTGAAAGTATCGTCTCGGTCTTGCGCCAATCTCCATACTGCATAATCATCTTCGCCCATGGTGCGCTGTGCCATACGGTCAAGACCTTCACTGGCAGCATAACCTCTGTTTGATTGCATACTACTAGCGAGTGATTGATATAGCTTGTCTTGCTCACGCGCTTTGGCATTGGCAGCAAATCGAAAGTTTGCCAAGTCTTCTTTGTAAGCGGCATTTTGCAGGTCAACATACATCTGTCTAACGTTGTCATCTTGGATGTTCGCCGCTTCAATTGCTTTGAGCGCTTCTTGATGTTTTGTATGGATTCGCTCTTCTTCGCTCATATACTTATCCATAATAGATAAGAGGTTGGCATTTTTTTCTTTGGCGTAGCGCTCTTCTTCACGCGCCATATATTCTGCGCGTTCAGTTGAGCCAGCCGCATAAGCTTCTTGAATGCTTGCCACGCGCTCCTTGTGGCTCATCTCTATTTTTTCATTGGCAGTGGCGTACTGATTAGCAATGGATAACTGCTTGCGTTGTAACTGTTCTTGCGCTCGTAACGCATCAGCAGCGGCTTTCTCTGCCATCGCGTCTGCCCTTCTAAGCGCACCATCCATAGCACTGTTGCCAGTGCCACTGCCTTTTTCGATACCCATAACACCTGGCATCTGATGCAATAAGTCAATAACCACACCATCTTCAAAGGTGACGGTCGATACGTAGCCGCCACCTTTTGAGTCGTGCCAAGTCTTCACGCCAGCGACTGGAACATTGGTTGTGATTGGTGTGTTTTTCGGCACCGCAAAGTCAGTGCCACGATGATTTGTTGAAGCGCCCTTAATGCCTGTGTTGCGTGGGCCAAAGCCACTGGTTTTTCTGTAATCGGTGATCCGCTTGCCGCCTGCTCTGAACCTATCCATGTCCGACTGACTGACTGCACGACTTTTATCACGGTATTGAATATGTAGATGAGCATTACCCACACCAGTGTCGCCACTGATACCAACTAGGCGAGCTTGTGCTGCTGTTGCAGAGTTTGCAGCTTTCGCAGCCTTACCCGATGCGGCCGCTTGCTTTTCTAGCGCTTTGGCATTGGCGTCTGCTTCTTTGGTATTGATTGCCAGACCGTCGCTGTGACTTTGTAAAAAGGTGCTGGTGTCATAGTAAGATTTTGATAAACCTGTGAGCTGCCCTTGCTGCCCCGCGCTGGCACTCTCAAACGCCTTGACAGCCCTATCGTACTCATCGCTTATAGACTGCATACTAACGCTCATAAGACCTGCGCTAGTAATTGTGCCGCCGATTAGGGCCTTGCTCTTTGCAATAACGCCATCAGCTTCGACAAATGCTGTATAGGTTTGTCCTATATTGCGCATCTGAGCACCCACCGCTTGGAAAGACTGAGCTATGATCTTGACGCTTGCTGCTAAAGCTATGATTAGACCAGTTGTTGTTCTGACTGCTTCGCCAACACCGTTCACCTCATCCTTAAAGCCACGCCCTTCTTTCCCGCCTTCGGTAAAGTAATTTATCAACGTACCAAGCGCAGGGATGGTTTCAGCGACCAATTCTGTTTTCAACCCCTCAAACCTAGTCTGAATAGCTTGCGTCTGTGCTGCTAGCTTGCGCGACTCTTCTATCGCTTCTTTAGTCTTAATCACACCCGCATCGGTTAGCTGAGAGCCATACTCTTCGAGTATCACACCACCGTCAGCGAACAATGGCATGAGATTACCCAAGTCGCCCGCCAAGCTTTCAAAGACAAAGCGCTGTTCTTGTGATGTGGCACCCAATGCATCAAGCTTGTCTTTAACGATTTGGATTGCTTCAGCACCGTCTTTACCTTGTAATGTCTTACCAAGCTCACGGATGCCTTCTTCTGTGATTGAAGTGTTATTTTGCAACGCTTCAAAGAAATCAGCGGCACCACCACCACCAGTTGCGCTAAACTCGCCAAGCTTCTCCTGCGTGTCTGCCAAGATAGAGGCCAACTGCTCTTGCTCAACGCCCAAGCCAGCCGCTGCATGCGTCAATACTTGGAACGCTCTTAGGCTAGTATTGGCCGTGCCAGCCATAACTGCTAGCTGCACATCAGCCTTGGATGTTTCTAGCGCCATTGCAGCCAATGCGCCTGCTGCGACTGCTACGCCACCGACTGCCATGCCAGCCAATGCACCTGCCGCCATCATGCCGCCACCACTGACTGCCGCCAATCTGCTGTTTAGCGTATCAAGTGCACTGCCAAGCTGAGTACCGCCCAAATCCTCCATAACCTGATCGCGAAACTTACGAACAGAACCACCCATATTGTCGGTGCGCTCTCTTGTCTCACGTTCAGCTCGCGTCAAACCGTCTGTGAACTCACTTAGGCGTACCGCCAAATCAAGTGTCAGTCTGCCAAGTGAGTTTGTTGCCATGATGGTTCATCCTTATTTTGGGCAATAAAAAACCCCAATCATTGCTGACTGAGGTTCTTGGTTGCTTGTTATTTTTTATTCGTCATCTACATAATGGTAAACATAATAACCAACAGGTACCAACTTCACGAGCGTCCATTCATTATGCTCAATCAAGCTGTTTACCCATATTTGTGCCCAGTTTAGTTGTTGGGCGGGTAGCTTCTGGTGCGGGGAGTATTTCATCTTTATCTTTTATTTGTTAAATCCCTTGGTTACTTTATACTTAATTTCCTTATTGTTGGCATCAATGACGTCTATCAAAGCACCTTTGTACCCAATCTCTTTGGATTGTGATAAGTCGTATTCAACATCATTGTTAAACGCAGGTCTTGCTGTATCGCTACTAAACTCACGATAGCCGATATTTATCTTATTACCTATTTTGCCATTATAAAGTAACGTCTGTTGAAAGCTGTTTTTATTAGCAGTCGCCCAATTAGTTTTTTGATACGGAACATCTGTGGTGCAACTACTAACATAGTTATAAATTGTCATGACACAAAGAGCATTATCTTCTTTCCTAACAGCCAACAAAGCAGGCGGGTCTTTTAGCAATCCCTTCGTGACTTTACCAGCGCCAATATCATTAGAGATCCTATATTGCTCGTACTTCTCATCCTCACCTTGTTTCGCAAAATAGCCCGAAGATACTTTATTGCCAGACATATTGTAATCGCCATCTATATAGATAGCATCTTGTTGAACCATCATTCCTTGCGTCAACATATGATCCCCAAGGCTGGCAGTAGTCACCTGACCGATTGGCGGCTTGCTTATCTCTTTGAGTTCAGGCGTGTAGTTGTAGGCAGGTGTTGCGCATGCAGACAAAATACCAGCTGCTACAACCGATGTTAGTAGTATCTTTTTCATAATCTATTTCGCTACAATTAAATAAAGGTTAACTATAACCGATTAGAAACACTCTAGCAATATACTTTAGTCTGACAGCTGCGCTTCAAAAGTCTCAATAACATCATCTTCATGCGGCATTAGCTCAAGGGGGTCAATATCTCCGCCTTGAGAGTTGATATAGATAGACATCATATTAGCCACCGATTGCTCAACACGCCTGCCCACATTTAGACTGCCACGTCTATAGCGGTACTCTGCCCACTGTCTAATCTCTAGCATGGTTAGATTATTCTTAACCTGATGGACGGTGTTGCCACCGATACCATTTAAAGCCAATTCGAATAACAGCTCGTTTTCACCTGCGATTATTCCTTTTTGCTCTTGGCTTCCTCTATCGTCTTTTTTACATTCTCAAGCCCCCACACTTTATCAAAAATGGCGTTTGCCAGTGGCTGCACCAGTTTGTCTTTAACCTGCTGCTGGGTGAACTCCAACTTACCTTTTTCATCCACCAGCGCCTTGCTAATCCATTCAGCTGCCACATCATCGCCTTTATTCATGCGCCGCAGTAGATCGTCAGTTACACCGAACGGTAATTGCTTAATGAGCACATCGACTTCAAACTCTTCACCATTGTGCCAAAACTTAATGGTTTCCTCGCGCACCTCTGAGACAAGGCTGCCCGACTTAATATCTGATAACTTTAACTTTGCCATTTATGAGCCCTTTAAAAATAGTTAAACCCCAATTAAGGGGTTTATGTTTTATTGATTAGTCAATGCTTATGGCGTGGTATTGTATGCCGTAATAGCCTTAGATTGACGTTTCATCGGTACCGCATGCTTAACCAGATCGTTGGGCTCAAACGTGGGGTTAGTGTCTTTTAGCTGCGTAACAAATGAAGTCCATGTACGACCTTCGGGCAACGTCACCGTATCAGTTGCTAGCGTAGGTTCGACAGTACCATCACTCCATCCGATAAATACTTCAACAACCGCTTTTTCATCAGCTAACTGTAGTAGCGTCATATGTGTTGCATTTTTGGGGTCAGTATTGATAGAGATGGAACCTTCGCCAGGCGTAGTGAGACCTGGCACTGATGTAGTGGTATTTTCTTCTTCCAAGCACGTATCATCAATATCATTAACGCTGTCATCGCCCAGCTGAATACCAGTGATACATACCATTTTAGTAAGCTCAGGCGTATCGCCATGCTTAATCCATACTTTCGTACCTTGTGATAGTACGCCTCTTTCGACTTTAGCCATGATGCTAATCCTCTGTTGTTGAACGGTCCGATATCCAATTGGCATCAAAGCCGCGCCCGTAAAGTCGAGCGTTGGAATCATATTGATTGATTGTTGGGTTTAATATCCATGCACGTGATTCTAATGCGTTTCGTATAGCGCCACGTAGCGCGCTTGCATACTTAGAGCTAGTGTCATAGACCATGATTTGGAATTGTACGTTGTCGAAGTTAGCGGGTGCGTCCAAGTGGTTCTCAGCTTGACCGCTGATGATTTGCCAAACTACGTAAGGTGCTTGGGTGCCCTCAGGTGCGACAGCCTCCCAAACCTTGGCTTCTACATCTATAAGCGACGTCACGCCAATGTCTGCATTAAGCGCGCGGTAAATAGGCAAATCACTCATAGTTTGGCAATCTCTTTATCAAGTTCAGCGCTATAAGCGCGGGTAAACTCCGCTTGCACGGCGTTGATATTATTATTCAGCGCCGGACGTAAGAAAGGATCCGCGTTATTCGTAGCCGACCCAAACTCTTTAAAGCGCCAGTACCAAGTGTCGCCGCCGGGGTTCTTTTTGCTGCCTTGGGTTTGATAGCTGCGTCCAGCGCGGTTTGCTCTTCTGTTAGCACGGGTGTTAGCGTACTTTCTAGCGCCACCTTTGACGCCGACTTTCATCGTGACGTTGTCATAGCCTTTGGTTTTACCAGCTTTAACGACGATGTTCTTCCAAATCTTTTCGGGACTGTCTTTATCGTCGATACGTTTGGCATTCTCACGCGCGGCTTTTTTGACGATGTTCATAGCTTTGCGACTAGCGCGATTGGCGGCGTTTTTAGCTTTACGCTTATTACCAAGCTGTCTTAGCTTGGCTTGGACCTCGTCGAGACCGGTGATTTCGTTTGCCATAAAACTACCTCAACGAGTTAATGCTATAGCTATTTATGTGGATTGTAGGATGGTTTCGGTGGTTTTTTTAACGCGCCTTCAGCTTGTGGCGGTGTTGGTCTTGGCTGATAGCCATAGCCGTTAGTACCATCATATTTATCAGAAATAGAAATAGCAGATTTTGACTTGTTAAAAACAAAACGAAATAATATTGATGTAGCTAAACCTAATAAAAACGCAATAAAAAATAAGACTTGGTAACTTATGAATATATACATTGTTAGTCCTTAAACTGCTCAGCACCAGATGACAGATTGAACGTCGTGTATTCGACGCCCGTATCGTTATCAGGCAGACCAAGACTATCAATCGCATAAGTACGGCCCTGCCATATTACGCGCATAGTCGTATCGAGACTGGTGCCAGTCTTATAACGCACCATCATTCTAGCGGTAATTTCTGACTGAGCTGCCTGCGCTGTCAGCAAGTCTTTAGTAGATAGCGGTGTGACCTTGGCATAGACCTTTTTGTGAGTGGTCCACTCGCCATCTAATAGATGCCCGTCTGCATCACGACCACCGCTGACATAGCGCTGAATAGTAACTCTGTGACGTAACTCGCCTGCCTTGACTGCCATAATTAATCCATATCTAAAAAGGTCGAGCCTGCGTCGGCGTCATCTTCTTGTTCGACTAGCTCGTTTATCAGATCGTTGTTTTGGTCGATGAGCTCAGCAGTGTTTTGATTACTAATGTCGATTTGCTGAATCAGTATCGTGTTTTGCTCGATTACCTGCGTAATCAGCGCTATTAAGTCTTTGCAAGAGCAGCTTGGCTCTTCGTTTTGCTTCGCTGGTTCTGTCTTTAATCCACTCACGGCGTGCCTCGCATCCTTTACAATTCATATTAAATCCCCATGCGGCGGTGCGGTTGCAGTACGTGATAAGCACCCATAGGCACCTCAACCATTGACGAATCACTGACTGACTCACGATGAGCGTACCAATGCGCCACTAGCATCAATGTCGCTTGATCAATAGAAGCATTGTCAATAACGCCATCAGGATCGGTATCTGGTACCGCTACTTCATAGATAGTGCGATCAAGATACATCTGAATATGATCTCGAGCAGCTGCCACATATCCAAGCAATAAAGCGTCTTCGTCATCGTGGTCGATGCGGCATTGGAACTTTACCTGCTCAAGAGTCACCATGTTTAATCTGCCTTGTCTTTAGTATCGGCTTTCGCTTTAGTTTTATTGGTTTTGGTTTTAGGCTCGTCGTCTTTGGGTTTGTCAATTTCAACAACATAACCCTTGTCAACTAGCTCCCGCCCTTCTTTTGAGGTTACGGTTAGCACTTCATTCTTCTGTGCAATCGTGCGGCCAATCATCATTCTTTTCAGTGTTAGTATCTGCATAATGGATTACTCGGCTTTATTGGCTGGCTCTTTCGCCATCTTGTTTTTAGGTTTGGGCGCCGCTTTTTCTTCTTTGACATCAATCTCAGCAATCAAGCCCATTCCCATCAGCTGCTCAGCGTCAGATTTAACTTTAACCTCACGTGTATCGCCTTCAAAGTACTGACGATCACCCCAATGCTGCTTCGTGACTTTATATTCCATGACTTGCTCCTTTTTAGTAAGACAAAATCAGCTTCATAAACTGACTTTGGCTTAATAAAAAAGCCCCACCAATTTTGGCAGGGCCTTATCAAGCATTATTGATTAAATACTAAGGCGTGGTTTTCGCCGCTAGTGTGCCAGTGATAAACGCTTCTGGACGATAGACTGCCAGCGCCAAACGTTCTTCACAAAGAATAGTGATCATATTCTTCACAAAGTCATCTTCGTTCTCAGTCGCAATGGCAATCGATGCTTGCTGACGGTCAAAGACCTGAGCACCCATATTGAATGCACCAGTCAAGAACTTACCAACACCCATCGCCTGAGTACTGACTACTGGCAGACCCCACATGGTTGGGTTAGCAGTACCTTGCGGCTGTCCAATGATGTAACGACCCTCAGCATCTTTCGATAGCTCCATGACGGCCCAGTCAATTGGGTTTAGCACATGACCGCTTGCTGGGTATTCAGCCAGTACCGCTTGCAGCATTGCCAAGCGCAATTGGTCCATAATCGTATAGTCGGCTAGTGACGCAGGGTCAGCAAACGCAGTCGCTTGTGGCACAATGCCTTTCAAGTTACCCGTCAAACCATCGCCATTTAGCAGCTGACGGTCTTCAACCAATTTCAAGCCATACATCAAACGACCACCGATATACGACTCAAGCTGTGCGGCGTCGTCCAAAATCTGACGAGAAGCTTTGACATAATGAGCAAGCGTGCGGACAGCTGCCGTTTCGTCAGCGAACTGAAGGTCAGACTTAGCCTTTAACGCACCTTCAGCAGTCTGAGCAGCAGCGTTATTAGTAAAGCCAGTCTCACGGATATACTCAATAGAGTTGCTATTGGTTTGACCTGCAGCAATCAGATCGCGAATGTGCAGCATTTGATTAGGCGGCGCAATGATACCCGCTTGCTGTTGCGGTGTGACCAACGCGCCAGCAGAACCAGCGGCAGCACTTGTTGCGCTAGTAATATCTTTGACATGCAAAGTAGCACGTGCACCGTTGCGTGGGTTTTCAGCAAACGACTTGAATTGATCGCTTTCAAACATCTGCTGACCAAGTGACTTTTGATGCTCAATCTCATCAGCGCCGCGGCGGGCTTGTTTTTGCTCAACCTCATCAAGACGGGTTTTTGCTTCATTCATTAGCGTTAATGCATTATCAACCTGGTCTTTTAGGTCGCCAATGCTCTTTTCACCAGCATTCATCTTGCCAGTCAATTCCTCGCCCAACGCCTTTACGTTATCAGTTGCTTTCGCAAATTCAGTGGCGAGCTCTTTTACTTGATCTTCTGGTTTCATAACCAAACCCTTATAAATTAATGTTTTTTAAAATAGTGAGCGCATCGCCCATATCGGTATCAGCTGATTGTTTTGAACCAGGCTCGCCCTGAATCAATGATCGCAAGCCGTGCCCAGCTATGGCCGTTGCTTGCGATTTCGAAAAGCCACCAGCATCACGCAGGAACTTCTCAAATTCGGATAATGTAGGCATCTCGCCCTTTTCTAAAATAGATTTGACGCTATCAATTCGGCTGTCATCGTTAGCAGGAAATGTCACCACACTGACTTCCTTTAAATCAATAGCCAACAGCTCAAGAACGCTATCTTCTTCGTTGAATGACCACTTCTGCAGTCGATAACCAATAGATAGACCATCGATAGCACCGTGTTTCATTAATGCGTGTGCTTCACGTGCTTTAGCCACATCTTTGACCAGCAAACGACCTTCGCCATACAGCCCATGATCATCTTCGGTCAGCTTGGTCCATACGCCGATGACTTCACTGCGATTGTGTTGCCACAGAATCGGCGGCATCTTACCTTTGTCGGTCCACGCTTTGATACTGTCAGCGAACGCGCCTTTTTTGACCACTTCGCCATAACTATCTTCAACATCATTGACGCTGCAATAGCCGCTGAAGAAACCTTCGTCATCGATAGCTTTTACATCAAAGCTAATCGCTTTCGTTTTTAGTTTGCTCATTGTTTTTTCCTAGCAATTCGATGGGTGTGAGGTTGAGCTGTACGGTCAACTGGTCAGCGCCAGTGTGCGCAGGCAAATCTTCAAGCGCTCGCACCTCATTACGTGTCATTACGCCATTTTGCAGCAGCTGACTATAGAAGTTAGAACGTCCCGCACTGTCAGAACGCAGCAAGCCTTCAACAGCGAATTTTGGTGTGTATTTCTTACGCTCTTCTGGTGTTAATAGCTTACGAGAAACCATTTGCTCAATGCGCACCAATGTCGGACGCAAGCCATAGGTTAAGTAACCCAAATTCATCTGCTCAAGACTGGATGCCCATGATGATGCTTTGTCTGTGTGGTAGATAAGCTGTGGTGGCGTCTTAAAGGTTCGGCATATTTCCTCAATACCAAAATAACGGTTCTCAAGTAACTGAGCGTCCTGTGCGCTGATACGAATATTAGAAGCACTTGCTGGCTCCATGCCAGCTTCAAGCACCATCCACTTGCCAGCGTTTTGCGGCTCACCAAATGTCGCTAAGTTTTTACGTAAGGATTCACGTTGCTCATTATTCAATACTTTTTCGCCAGTCTTGAGGAATCCGCCAGCCTTTAGATTGTTCTTGAACTCAGAATTAGCGGCATTGTTCGCATCAATCTGACCGCCAATCACATCAGACTGGTATCGAATAGCAGACAAACCAACCAAGCCATCAAGCGAGAATCCCTTTAAGTGCAATATCTCATCTTCGCTATAAACAACCTCGCTCTTAGTGCCTTTCTTATACGTGTACTTGATTTCACCTGTTTTACTTCGGCTGACTTGCATGCTTTCAGGATCTAGCAGCTCCAAAGCAGACACTGCATTCACTGCATTTCTACGAATAACTGCATAACCATTGCCATCAAGCTCTTGAGAAGCGACCATCGCTTCCCAAAACTCACTAGCGGTCATGTCAGCATTTGGCTGATCATGCAAGATACGATACAAAGGATGGTCTTTTGCGAGGTCCTTATTGTCATCTCGAAGATGAAACGGCAAAGATGCGATGGTTTCACTACGCAAGCGCACACACGCCCAAACCGTTGCCAGCTTAAGCGCCTTATCTGGAGTAATACTATTACCGCCAGCGGTACTATCACCTGTAAACGGTATGGCAGTGCCGCCCTTGTCTAAGCGGGTTTTATTACCACCGCCAAGCCAAGCGCCGCGAAAGCGCGACCACCAGTTAATGTCATTAAGTGTACTCATGCGATTATTGGGTCCATTAAGAAGTCGTTTAAGTTACCAGCGCCTTGGTCATGCACCGTCGCACGTGCCAGCGCCATAATTCCAGCGACTGGGCCATCAATCTTGTTCTCTGAGCGCTCTTTGTTCGGGTAGATGTTGTCTTTTTTGTCAAGCGTGGCAGTCACGTTCGACATCATCCAAGTCATAATCGGACAATGGCCATGCGCCCAGCGTTGTGACAGTACCAGCGCCTCTGTCTCTTTCATCGGCTCTGATATCATTTGTACGGTATGGCGTATCTCAACCATCGTTACGCCGTCGTTTTCCATGTTCTGGGCTAGCTGTGCTGCTTGCCAGGGGTCATAAGCGACTTCTTGAACATCATGCGTCGCCATGTCATCACGGATATCGTCTTCAATGACAGAGAACTGTATAACCTCACCATCAGTCACCGTCAGCAACCCGAGCTTGTCCCATTCTTGATAACGCTCGCTGTTGACTTCACCTTCTTCATAGAGACGCGCTTCAGGTATGTAGTATTTGCCGTGCACATGATAATTAGGGTCATCGCCATGCGGCGGGAAGACCATTACCTTGGCCACCACGTCAATCTTGGTTGCCAAATCAAGACCGATATAGCAGGGCCGACCTTTTAACTCGTCCAGTGACAAACGTTCTGGCGCCTGATTCCACTTAGACATATTCATCCAAGCGGACTTGGCACCGACAAACTCGTTGACGTGCTTGGTTCTGAATGTGTTTTGCTTACGTGCTGATTGCACAGCGTCACGGCAACGCGCTTCCAAGAAGTCGCCACTGACAGAGATGTCATAGTTTGGATTGGCTTTACGTAATGCAATCTCACTTGTCCAGTCGTCGTCTTCATCCTTGGTGTAGATCATCGCCCACATATCAGGAATATCCATCGCGCCTTCAAGCATCTTTTGTGCGTCACGTATAAGCATGTAGCAAGGGCCACCGATACCACTACCAGCGGTCGTGATAACAACCATCATCGGTTGCTCACGTGAGCCCATACCAGTTTCCATGGTGTCGTATAACGTGCTGTCTTTGTGCTCGTGGTATTCATCAACTAACGCACAAGATGGACTCGAACCATCACCTGGCGTACCAATGATTGGCTCAAAACGACTGCCATCACGCGATACGTTCATGTTGGACGCATTGGATTCAATGCCGTACCAGTCTTTCATCTGTGGCGTTCTATCAACCATTTGCTTAGCAGGTCGGAATACCTCCCAAGCCTGCTTCTCAGTAGTCGCACCTGAATAAACTTCAGCACCAAACTCACCGTCTGCCACAAACATATACAGACCGATACCAGCTGCAATGATTGACTTGCCGTTTTTACGTGGCACAAAGATAATCACCCGCGTATAGCGGCGTAGCTTGGTTTTCTTATGAATCCAACCAAACGGAATGCAGATACTGAATAACTGCCAAGGCTCAAGCGTGATTAAAAGTCTGTCTTGTGCCCATTTGCCCTTGGTATGCGGCAACAACTGGATGAATTTGGCTATCTTTTCAGCTTTAGCAGGGTCAAACTTGTATGGAAAGTCCTTTGAACGACTGGCTTTCTTGTCGTCTAAATGACGCTGACACGCAAGTTTTACCCACTTGCATGCGATGATTTTGCCCGCAACAACGTCACGAGCGTACTTTTCAGCTTTCGCAACATTGGTGTATTTGGTACGGGCCATTTCATAGTTTCTTGTCTTTTGTTGGACGTAAAAAAACCACCGTGAAGGTGGTTGTTATTTCTTAGGTTTCTTTAACTGCGGTATTGGCGCTTTATTAGAACGAGGCATCACACCTTGTCCAGGATGACGTGGACTTACAACAGGTGGTTCTGGCAACATAATTAAATACTGTATAAGTAGACCGCCAACAAATCCTGATAAAAATAACAGCGTCAAAATGACGGTATCACTAACATATATGCACATATCAAACCCTATAAATCAGCAAATGGATTGCCGCTACCTTGCTCGCCTTTTGGACCTATTAATCTTTGACGACTGCTAGGATCCAAACCAAGCAAACTACCAAACTGCACCATCTGCCGCTTGGCTTCATTGACTACTGTTACTGCTGGGTTTTTGATCACCGTTTTTTCGGTAGTAATAGTAATTCCGTTTAAAGTAATATCTTTTTCAGCTTCACGCCAGCGACAATACGCCATGCAAAACGACTCAACGTTATGCAGGTCTGGCACGGTCAAAACTTCATTGGCCAATAAGTCAGGCACGATGGTCTCCCACATACCGATAGCAATATCAGGCATCCACGCAGGCGCTTCAACTTTGGTCAGCTTAGTAAACTCAGGCTCGTTATTATTGAGCGCACGCTTGCCTGGATTACCCGCCAGCTGTTTTTGACGTGTCGGTTTTGGCTTGCGTCCTCGCCCAGGAACCGTTGCAATGCCACTCATAATAATCACCCGTTGTCTAGTATTTTTGCATTGACCTAAGTTTTTAATTTCGCGGTCGTACAAATGTTGGTTAGGGGGCGGTCACTGGGGGCTTCCGGCTGAAGTCAAAACCCGCCCTCCCCCTATTCGGTCGCAGTTTTTGAGCGGTGACACTTGCGACACAACGACTGCAGGTTGCTGAGATCATCAGTGCCGCCGCTTGCCTTGTTGACTATGTGGTCAACGTCGGTGGCTGGCACGTATCTGCCTGTGCGCTCACAAGCCACGCAAAGATGACCATCACGCTGTAGTACTTGCGTGCGTAACTTGCGCCAAGCGTGTCCATAACCACGTTCCGTTGTGCTGCCTTTGCGCTGTGGTCTTCGTGTCCAATTGCTGCGCTGGTCTGCATGGTCATCACAATATCCTTTCATGCTGCGCTTGGTGACTAGGTTAGGGCAGCGGTAGCTTCTACATGGTGTGGACGGCATTGCTTTGGCTTCCATTTCTTATTGTCTGGCTCAATCAAAGCCATATATTGCTTAGCTACTCTATTACCATTGTTCGCTCTGGTAGTGAGTAAGCTTAAGTTATAGCTGCGATATTCTAGTGTCTCGCCATTGCGATACCTGCTGTACAGCTCTTCGCTTGTGTGTTCGTATCGCATGCCAGCTACTCCGCAACCAAACGTTAGACATAAAAAAGCCCGATATGGAAAATCACATATCGGGCATAAAAAAGGTGCTATCAACTCATATCATCATCACATGCAAATCAGATAGTCATTGACAGCTCATCGTATGTTGCAGTCGTCATCTGCTAGCGGGTATCTCTATGGCATGTGCTGACTGTGGCTAAATCAATCAGGCATAAAAAAAGCCCACCGAAGTGAGCCGAGTATTTATCTTTATTTAGGCAACGAAGTGACTTAAAGGGTAAGGCTTAAAGTCTCTATCAAAACAGACGTTGTATCTATTATCTATGTGTCGCATATCATTGTGATGAGTATGCCCGTAGAGATGGATTGCGCCGCGCTTCTTGTTCCACCACGACTCAATGGGATAGTGAAACATAATAAAGGTCTTACCCTCAATGCTTTCACTATGATAATCGCCTAATACTTTATGCTTAGTTTTTTGACACAATGCTTTGAGTTGGTTCTCATTATCGTGATTGCCGATAATAAATTGCCAGTTGCCCTTCAACCTATCCAGCGTCGCCTTTAGATCATCAAACTTTATTTTCTTACCGTAACTAAAGTCGCCTAAGTGATAGACGGTATCGCCATCTTTGATGTGCTTGTTTAGTGACTCAATAATAAAATCCGTATGCTCAGCAACGGTGCAAGGTCTGTCGCAATACTTAACAATATTGTCATGACCAAAATGCAGGTCGCTAGTAAACCATATGTTTTTATTATCACTCATCATTTACACCACCAAATATTGGACATAAAAAAAGACGAGAGCAGTTAAGCTTTCGTCTTATGATTTATTTGGCTCTACTTACAACTGAAGCCAGTATGACAAAATCATACCTTACAGTGCGTCTTGGGTCAAGCGTTGTCGGCTAGATACTCGCCTATCTCTTTTTGATTGGTTGTAAGTAGCTCAGTTATTTCATCGCGTATAGCATCCTTAATAGCGCTCTCTCCACTTGCCCAGCGTCTAACTGTGCGATTATCTACGTCTAACGCTCTAGCTAATGCTGACTGCCATTGGTCGCCATATAGCAGGCGACCGGCTTGCCCTAGTTGCTCAATAGTCATAATATTAGTCCATATCTACGTTGTAAACCTTAGTAGCAAAACCATCAATCAACAGCTCGTTATCGTCATCGCCGTGACCCATATCATCACCACTAACTAAAACTAACTTGCACTTACCTGCACCATTACCATAAAGAGTAACCATTTTTGATATTTTCTCATCAATCCATTCAGCATCATCACTATCACTTAGGGCAATAGTTGAGCAGCCATCCAACATATCATCTGATGATATGTCATTTTCAAAATCCCAATCATGACTATGCTCAACCCAATCACCTTCAGCAATGTCAAAATTATCATGGTCATTATTAATAATGCGTAAGCCGTGGGCGACATCATAACGAGTATCAACAATCTCAGCGATGTCAGCAGCGATTTGAGCGATAGTGCTTTTATCTAATGTGTTCATAATATTCTCTCTTAGAGTTAAGCCGTTGCCTCATTGCCCCGACTTGTTAGATACATTGTGCCCTATTTTTAGGGCAATGTAAACCCTTACGAGTAAATTATTTTAAAATAAAACCTCTGTTACAGAGAGCTTATACTTAACTCACGGCGGTATCTATCAATAGCACTATCAGCAATTGACACCAAGTCCTGCAAATCATCAAACATTTGCTTTTGGTACTTCAAGAAGTGATTGCTATATGTTCGGTCATTCATTTCTATTCCACTAAATAACAAACGGCCTTTGACCGTATAAACATCCCACAGTTGGTACAACTCAAAGTATAAGACCATTCGTGCCATCAGCCGTGCCAGCTCGGGCAAGCTGTGCTTGCATGCTTTAGGCTTGCTGCGTCCGTCATTTTTACAGCGACCGACCATGTTTGCCGCTAACTCGTAAACAACTTCATTAAAAGCGCTTGACCAGTCCCATGCGCCATCATTACCCCAAAGTATAATACTTGCCAGCGCCTTGGCCGCTCTATCGTCAATACTAGCAATAGCGGCGCACTTATCTTCCCAATTGACTTCTGGCGGCAGACCACCGGCACCAATGTCAAACTTCACCGTCTTGGCATGCATGCCACGCTCAAGCCATTCTTGGTCTGCAAGTTGTAGAGTTGTCGACTCGCCAAAGCTGCTAGTCAAGGCGCCAATGGCCGCAAAAGCGAACTGACCTGGCTTAGCGGGTTTTGCTTTTGGCGATTCGGGCTTACTATCGACCTCCTTTACGGGCGAGGCTTTGATGCTGGCGGGTACAGCTTGGCTAAGAAACTGCTTGATACTCACTACCCGTATACCACGCGTCTTAATATTAGGCCATTCTATCTCAACTGACCCATCCTCATTGTCTACAGCCAGAACTAAGATCAACTCACCTTTCTTGTCATGCCACTCGGTTTTTGACTCTACGGCTGTACTCATTTGCGACCCCCTGAACCATGAAATAAAAGTCCATAAATAAAGATGGCCCAGCAAATAACAACAATCGACAATATTATCTTATCTGTGGTATCAATCACTGCTCTCTCTCCCCAGCTTCTTCACCTGCCAGCGCAAAGTAAGCAGCGCCATCTAAGTAGTTATCTTCACGATGTTCGCCTTGTTCTGAGCGGGCGAGCTTAAGGCATGCCATAAACTTCCAGCCCTGCTCTGGTGTCAATTCATGCCCTGTTAGCGCGTTAAACATCGCAACAATCTTTGGCATTGACCGCTCAGCCTGACCGCCTGACTTATCGTAGGACTTGCCACGCTCTGCCATAACTTCAACTGCTTCGGTGAGTATCTGCACGGCCTTGGGTGGTAGCGTGGCTGATGGTAGTGGATTAAAGGCCTTGGCGGTTGCTGGCTTTCGCTTAAAACGCGCCTCAAACCCAGTGATACTCATACGGTCATTGGCAATGTCTGAATCAAACAAAGGGTGGTTAAGCCAGTCAAAGTAAACTCTACCAGCATTAACGTTTTTAACCCTCACTTCCATACCATCATTATCAATCCATGTGCTACCCACTACGTCAACACTCTTCATAAACACTCCTCGAAACACTGCAAAAATAAAAACACTGATAATCGAAAAACACGCCTGTCCTCGGTAAACTCGACCACGCCATCATCTACATCTAAAACTAAGACCGTAACCTTGTGATTATTTTTAAGCCTCCAATCTTTTTTTGGCTCAATATCCCTCACACTCTTCCCCTCAATCTCGTGTAAACCCAACTCGCATTCGTACTATCAACGCCAAGAAACCAAGCAGCGCCCATAATGACTCGGACAAGTTATAAATTTGTAGCACCACGTTTGACACCGCAACGACCAACACTATGTTAAATATGCATACAAGTAGCGCATGAAAGCACTCAGGCCAATACTTCCAATCCATAATCACTTCCTCTTTTTGTTTTTAATCGGCTTTGGCGCTGGCACGTCGACCACACCCTTTTCGATTAATCGATGGTATTTATAAATCATCATGCCAGCGTCTCGAGCGTGCTCAGACGTGCGACCTGCCCAGCCAGTGATCACCTCGAAGTCCTTGGCTTTACGTTTGGTGTCGATGTTAGCGGGCGCAACTAAAATATGGCGAAGTCCGTGACGCTCGCAAAACTCTTGCCAGATACCGCAATCACGCTTGACCGATCCAACGCCTTGCATGCGCTCACGACCAATACTACGGTCAACCCAACCTCGCTTGCGAACATCCTCAATGCAGACGATCAACTTTACGTCTGACTGTGCCGCTTCGTCTCTAATCGCTAGGACCTTGTCTTGAGCGCTTAGAATGGTTTGAGTGGATACTTCTTGCAGTACGCCGTCTATGCTATGAGCAAAGCCTGTTTTTACGCCTGTATCTATTCCGATTAAGATCACCATCTACCCCTTAATAATTTGATTGAATGCTAGCCTGCTCATGGTCTCTTTACTGCCGTCTGTGTAAGTAACGACCACCGTATTGGACTTAATCCATTCCATACGCTGTACTTGTTTGTTGTTGTAGATGTTTTTCATAACCCTTGAAACTCCTTAAACTTACCCTTGATCAATCGATAGCCTTTTGGATTGCACTCATCACTCTCTAAGTAGCCTAGATCAACCAATTGCTGTAAAGCTCTCTGATGTGTTCTGATTGTGCCATTTAGTATTCCTGACAGCTCCTTCCGGCCAACCCATCTGGGGTAACTGGCAGCAATGTAACGTAATGCTTTGAGCCTGATTTCGAAATTAGCCGCATTAGTCATGAAGCCACTCATACCGCCTCCTGCATTTGGTTTAGTAATATGTCGTAAACTTCGTCTGCTGACTTGCCTGGCATCTTATGCTGCTTAACGTATTCGTAAGTCTCAGCAATGCTCATGCTTGGCAGCGGCTCCTTGCTAAGGCCGTTAAAAATGCAGCATTTGCTTGGGTCAATCTTGGCCTGTACTGGCTTGCTGTGGCTCGGATGAAATGCATCAGGGATATCACTATCGCGGGTTGGCTGGTTTGCTGTGGTGCCAGACCAATCTGCATTGTCGATATTAAAACGGCCCTTGGCTTTTTCCTGACGTGCTTGGCTTGCTGCCTGCTTGTCCACCTCACCCATCAGCCATTTTCGTAGCTTAGCTTTGCGATTGTGATCTGTGACAATAGGTTTACCAAGTAACGCCTGCTCTGCGTAATGAGCCTTAAAATCTGAAACATGCAAGTCATACTGATCATCAGTGAGTTGCATCATCTTGCCTGCTCTGAATAACTCACCACGCATCTGATCAATGGTTGGTGCTTCCCAGTTTTCGATATCATCTGCACGTTGGTCACGTATCTGGTCTGCTTTGGTTGACTGATGGTTGACTGATGACTGGGTTGGCTTTGATGTTTCGATTGGCGCTTGTTGACTTGGGTCAGTAGAGTTGTCCACAGAACTATGATTGAAATTATCCACAACCGCCTCGCCTGTGTTTGTGTGTGCGCCCTCACTAACTGGTTTATGGTTAATGGTTAATGGTTCATGGTTCTTAGTTATAGCAGCGTTTTTTGCGTTACTGGCGTTACAGTCATCGTTACTTGGCGTTACAGTTTGCGTTACTGTTTCCGTTGTATCGCTTACAACCTTGGTTGAAATACTGTCAGAATGTTGAACATACAAACTTCTTAAGTCAGCAATCTTGATACCCTTATCAACGGTAACGCCCACACCTAATAGGCTATCAATCATTAACTTACGTTCTTGGCGAGACTTGCGGACACGTTCTGCAGGTGTCATTGGTGTATCATCATCGTTACGTGTAACGTTACAACCATCGTTACCGAGCGTTACACCTTGCGTTACATCAAACGTTACACCGTTACTGGTAGCGTTACTGCTTGCGTTACCTTTATTCTTATTTCCCCACTTGTAATCTTTGAGTATCTTGTCCCAAGCTGCACGCTTGTAGTGCTTGCCAGCTTTTTTAAACTTATCTTTTAGTACAAATGCTAGGGCTTGCTTTTCATCGTCGCTGATGACAGATAGGCGGCGCTGTAATAACTCCATGTCGCTACCATCGATGGGCTTTTCTTCTGATAAGTACAGTGAGCGCAAGTCAAGATAGATTGTTTTCTCGATGCGGTTCATGTGCTTGGTTTCAAAGTCGTGATCAGTAAAGTTGTGATTAATAAAATGCATTACGCAACCCCCTCACTAATCAAACGCTCAACAACCCATGCTTCGCCACGTTTGGTGAATAGGGCTTGTGAGTAGCCCTGCTCTGTCTGCTTAACCATGCCAAGGCCATTATCGATAAACCACTGCTGAAACACACGTGAGCGCTTAACTGCACGGTTATAGACGCCAAGCTCATCAAGTATCTTATTCATGGCTACAGCTGATAGACGCACCTTTTGAGCGACTTGCGTGGCATTCAACAAGCCAGCACGCTCAACCACATTGTCGTAGTGCGCTACTTTTGGCGCAGCAAGCTCAAGCTGGCGGGCTTGGTCAGCTGCGAGTTGCAACGCTTCTGCGTATGATTGAGGGATTGCAGGAGTAACTGGACTACTGGCTTTTGCTTGGCGCTCACATTCAATAAAGTATTGGCGTGCTTGGCGACCTTTATTTGAGCGCTGAATCATAGATATTTCTTTCGCCATATCGACGCTTAAGAAATAGTCTTGCAGTTCTTGATTGGCTGGGGCGTACCATCTGGTACACCCTACATAATCAATATTCACTTGGAATCCGTAGCTGACCATGCGCTCAAACCATTTTGAGAAACGCTCGCCACCAGATAAGAAGTCGTGAAGCTCTCTTGCTGATACTGCTTGTTGTAGTCCATCATGTTGTTGTACTGTTGGAAAATTCATGGCATAATCCTTTTTATCAATTGTTTGTATTTCAGAAACGCCTAAAGCCCATCAGTTCCCGCTGATGGGCTTTTTGTTTGGGCGTTGATAATATCTTCGATGCTGACACCAAGCGTATCCGCTATTTGCTCAAACTTTTTATAAGCTTTTATTAACCTGATGTTGGTGTTGATAATGCTGGCGGGTGAGCGTGCCAGCTCGATACGTTCAAACTCACGCTTGATTGCATACTCATCACCCGTGACCTCAGTAGCTGCGATCAGGGCACAATACGAGCATTTGCAATTATTGTTTGCTGCTGACATGACTATCTCCCCTCGCACTGTTCGGTAACTTGTTTGCTCAGCGTACGCAGCATGACGATCATGTCTTGGATTCTGGTCTGTAGTAAGTCGTGCTCTTTGCAGTCGATACGGCCATCCTCTAGCGCTTTATGCATCTCAACCATCACTTCACCCTGACTCGCTGATGTCGATAGCGCTGTCATTAGTAAGCTCGCCTGCGGCGTCGTGCCAGTCGAAGTGGTAAACTCGCCACCAAGCTGCTGGGCCATCGATTGAATGATTGAATGGTCGCCTGTAAATTCCATGATGGTTAGTGCTTCATCTAAGCGCAGATGATGGGTGTCGGTGTTTGGGTTTACTTTGTTGTTAAGTACAGTGCTAGACATGCCCATACGTGCTGCCAAGGCGATAGAGCCGCCATGCTTTGAGTTGTGAACTGTCTTGTGTGCTGCGTCTATTACGTTCATCGTGTTCTGCCTATTTATAAAAACGTGTTGTTGATGAAGGGTTGGTTGTAGTATTTAATCAGTGGTTTCGAGCAAGGCTAATGCAGGGCAAAGATCAACGGCTTTGAACTCACCGTTTGTTATACGCTCGGCCTTTAGTGCCAAAGTAGCTGACATATTGGCCTTACCTTGAACCCATGCTGAAACTGAAGGCTGTGTACAACCTAAAGCCTCAGCAGTCTTTTGTTGTCCGCCAAAGCGAGCTATAAGCTGCGAGTATGATTCATAAAGAGTGGGCATTTTATTGTCCTAACTATCGATTTTATATGATTATATTGTTTTAACTATAATAAAGCAATAGTTTAGGCTGTTTGCGCTTATATAGTTGTAACTATAAAGTGAGGTGTTTACTATTCATTTTAATAACGAGGTTGTTATGGATACGCTTCCAGATAGATTGAAGTTTGCTAGAGAGCAGCTGAACCTTTCACAGCAGCAGGTAGCTGATGCAGTAGGTATGAAGCAGCCTAGTTATTACCAGCTTGAAGCAGGTAAGTCGAAACGCTCACGATTTATAAGTGAAATCGCTAAGGTGTTAAAGACAGACGTTGATTGGTTAATGCATGGCGAAGGTAATTACGCCTTGCCAACTGAAGATGCTACAGATGATGACCTCGTCAGCACACAATACGTATCTATTGGCAAGCAGTCTGACTATGATCTGGTAAAGGTTAAGTATCTGGATATAAAGGCTAGCTGTGGCAGCGGGTATATTAATGAGCAACACCCTGAGGCACATACGCAAGCATTTACTGTTGAGTTTTTACGCAGCAACAACATGCCCATAAATGGTGAGGGGTTGGTTTTAATGCATGCCTGTAGTGACAGTATGGGCTATACAATACCGCATGGCACACTGATGCTGGTCGATACCAATGAGCGTGAGTTTGACAACTTTGTGAACAATAAGGTTTATGTGTTTCAGGCTGATAATGAAATGATATGTAAGCGAGCAATTAGAAACCTGAATGGCACGGTAGTATTAAAATCCGATAACTCAGATAAGAACAACTACCCCGACCAAGTGATCGACAGGGATAGCTTCTCACAGTTCAAGCTGTTTGGGCGAGTAAGATATACTTTTGCTCAACACTAGATGTTTCTTAACCATCAATAACCGCCTATATGGCGGTTTTTTTGTGTCTTTTTTTTAAGGAGTTATAGGCAGTTAGAGTTATTAAGGTTAATTATAGTTTAAACTATTGACACCCTTATATAGTTTAAACTATAATAATAACCAATCACAACGACACAAGGTAATCATCATGAACAATCAAACCGAACAACTAAGCAGACGTGACCAGTTGGCGGCAGCTGTCATGCAAGGGGTTATCACTGCCAATGCTGGCAAGCAAGTCACCAGCTACGCAATGGCTGAATCAGCAGTAAAGCACGCAGATGCTTTGATTAAGGCGCTAGACAGTCATGAATAGCACAACAATAGGGATAATTGTTATGAAACTCATTACAAGAATGTTGGCAGCGGTAGGCGTAGTAGCACTGGCTGTACTCATCATAAACACAGCGTCAGCGGGTGCGAGTAAAGTTATTGATGCTTATGACCGTCAACAAGCCAGCGAAAAAGCAATGATTGATGAGCATAAGCTCTATCTTGCCAGCCGTGATGATGACTTCTATGTCACCGATCCAATAGATAGCTTTGATCAAGAAGCTTATGAGGCGTCTGAGCAGTATAAGACAGCAAGGCACGCCAACCAATTTATCGCAAAAGCATACGGGAGAGAGTAATGAGCAAGTTAAATTTATCTGAGCTGGCGAATAACCTTAAAACGCAAGACAACGCAGCCACCAATCACCCGTTGTATTGCGTCTATTCAAAACGCCCTATTCCGGTTGATGATGATTGTTACAACGGCATTGAGGTTCAGACAACATGGATTGATGTTGATGATTGCGAAGAGGTAGAAGATGAAAGTCTTTCTGATGCTATATCTGAAATATCTCAGGGTTATGCTGAGGTCACGGTGATAGTTGATGGGATTAAGTACAACTATGAGCGCAAACTAATAGGACTGATACCCGTTTTTCAGACCGCCTGCCTCACTCGCGCTGGTGCAGATGCCTACCTTGAATCCAATGGTCATAACTTGAGGGAGCCATACATTTATGTTCACTCGCTCAACCGCAATGACGAAATGATTGGCTTGCGTGAACACGTCATCAATAACTTCTCAGGAGAGAGTAATGACTACTAAAATGAGTTATAGATCGATGACCGATGCCGGGCTTATCGATGAAGGTCTTGATTGTGACCCCGATAGCCTTGCCTATGAATTGGCTGTCACATTGGACGCACTGCCTATCCACCATGGTTCGGTGCAACTCGATGATGATAGCTCTTGCGAAGACTGTGACCAGCTGAAAAACGAGGTTAACTACCTTGCATACGAGGTGTCTCGCTTGGAGGATGATTTGGCAGAGCTTGATATTAAAACCTTGATTGCTGGCGCCAAGAAAGCACGCAAAGCCGTTAAACAGGCGCATGACAAGGTTAATTATTTGTTTGGTTTAGGGGATTAATCATGTCAAACCCCAAAGCCGTGCGAGTATACGTACCCATCATCGCAAACCCTAAGTATTTGGTGAAAGTCGGTGACAAGTTAAAGATGACCAAAGGGCCAGAGTTTACTCGAGCGGTATACGATGGTGTGGCTACGGTTATAGATGTAGACCCAGTAGACCAGTCCTTTCGGATTGAGTTTGAAAGCGGTGCAAAGCTTTATATGAAACCACCAACGGGCCCATCCCTACTCACTTACTCATTATATGACATTAGATTCGCAGTCATTCACAGCTAACTATGACCATCAAAAGGATTAATTATGACTATTTTAGCCCAGTTAAACAAAAACCTGTCATTGCAAATGGCGAACATCATGGGCGCTGACAGCGACGAAGAAGAGCTAAAAGCCGTCGCTGAGCAAACTCGCCAGCTGACAGCCGTCAGCAAGCAAATCATCGATAGCCATCGCTTGGTGTTAGACGCCAATAAGTTTGCGTACTCAACAGGCGAAGAGGTGCGCATGGGAGCTGAGCTGCTAGAAGTTGGTTATGGTGGTATCGATGGCTAAATATATTCGCTGGCGTGTCACCAAGGCCCACCATGACTTCATCAAAAAACATCAAGCGCATATCACTCGTAAAGAGCTGGCAAGGATGTTTAATGAGAAGTTTGGACTGTCTGTCAGCGTGCCAAGTATCGCAAGTTACGCCAAGCGTCATGGCATGCTTAGAGTGATTACGCCACTGATTCATAAGCCTGAGCACTTGCAGTATTTAGAAGACAATCACGGGCTGTTGCCACGCAGTCAGTTGACCGATAAGTTTAACCAGCACTTTGGCACCAGCTTTACCGTCAAAGACATAAGAACCGTCTGCAGACGGC
The DNA here is from genome assembly GCF_017498085.1 of Psychrobacter coccoides. Classification (GTDB taxonomy): domain Bacteria; phylum Pseudomonadota; class Gammaproteobacteria; order Pseudomonadales; family Moraxellaceae; genus Psychrobacter; species Psychrobacter coccoides. The sequence continues at coordinate 23,170 of NZ_JAGBKM010000001.1, read as the reverse complement.
TTGACTTAAAGATGGAAAAGGTAAGGCGTAATCATTTGCCTGTTGGCTCGGTGCGTAGGCGGACCAAGTATCTACACATCAAAGTCGGCGAGCCAGACGTGTGGAGAAGCCTACACAGGCACACGTATGAAGAACATTATGGGCCGATACCGCCAGACTATATCGTTATGTTTGCCGACGGTGATTATGACAATACCGACATTGAAAACTTGGTTTGCGTGCCAGCGGATGCAAGCTGGATCATCAACAAACACAGCGTGGCCAAGACAGAAAACCCCGAATTAAACCGTGCAGTGATGCTAACTGCGGCACTGAGTGTATTGAATAAGGATGAAACATGAGTTTATTGGCAAAGCTAAACAATGTGCTAGAAAACCAGCTGGATGTACTGAACAGTGCCGACTTGGTAGGTGACGAGCTTGATGAAGAGATACGCCGAATCAAGTCCATTAACGAGGTGTCAAAGCAGATTGTCTCTGTAAACCGACTGGATTTAGATGCGATTGAGGTGGACTTGGAGTACGGCGGCGAGCGTGTTGACAAAGGCCTTCTTACGGTGAGTGGTAATAAAAAGGGAAATAACAATGGCGAAGGGTTATAAGATCAACTGGACTGATGCCCATATTGCTTACATAAGAGCAAACCAGTATGGCATTACACGGAGATCACTGTTTGAGAAGTTGGTGAATGAATTTGACGACCTTGATGATAATGTCAACTTCAACAATATGAAGGCCCTAATATCTCGTCTTGAGCTGAGCAACGGCAGAGACGGAAGAATGGTGTCCGGGCACACCCCGTGGAATAAGGGCAAAACAGGCTATATGGGCGCAAACAAAACATCCTTCAAAAAAGGAATGATTGCTATTAATAAGCGCCCAATTGGGTCTGAACGCATATGCCAAAGTGCTGGTTATACCTTGGTCAAGGTGTCAGATACAGGCAAGCGTTGGCAGCACAAGCATAAGCTGTTATGGGAGCGCCATCACGGGCCGATACCTGATAACCATTGTATTAGGTTTATAGATGGGAATAGACAGAATATCGTACTGAGTAATTTGATTTGCTTGCCTCGTGCAGTGCATGCAACGCTCAATCACCACTTGAAACCAAACACTAAAGACGCTGATCTAAACAAAACTATAATTCTGGCCGAATGCGTTAGGCAGAAAGTAAGAAGCAAACAAAAAGGATGTCATGATGGCTGATGATATTGATCGTGCAAACACGTCTATAGATGCTGAAATGAAAGCACGCCTGCGTGCCCTACCGGTATTCGATGTCCCGTCGCTCTCTGAGTGTATGCAGTGCGGTGAAGAAATACCAAGCAAGCGGCGGGCGCTGGGCGGTGTAAGTCGCTGCATTGACTGCCAAACGGTCTATGAAAAACGCAAATGAACGCAAATGAACGCAAATGAACGCAAATGAACGCAAATGAACGCAAATGAACGCAAATGAACGCAAATGAACGCAAATGAACGCAAAAAAGGATTGATCATGTGTTTCGAGTTTAACAAGTATGCAGAAGTCACAGAGCTTGCAGTATTGTGCAACAAAGAATATCAAGCACGGAACTACAATCGCTTGTTTCTGCGTAGTGAAAAAAGCGTCTTTAGTATCGCCCGTTTGTCAAAAAACCCTGACGGCAGCTGCGCTGTAGAGTATCAGGAAATCAAGAAGTCAAAAAAGAGTGACTGTTTAACGTATGCAACATCAATGCAGATACTCACTAATGACGACTTTGAGACCTTGCGCTGCAACGCTTACGACAGCGTAAAGAGCGCAATACAAGCGCTAGGCGAATTAACGTGTAGAAAAAAGGAGGGCCCACCATGTTAAATCAGAGCGAAACGCTCATCGGCGTACTGCACGAGCTTGGCCTAACCCCACTCGACTGGGTCGATGCTCAGCAGTTCTCAGCACTGACTGGTATTGAAGAAAAGAAACTGCCCGCACGTAAGCGGCGGTGGCCAGAAAACGTTGTTTGGATGAAGCAGTCGGGTAATATATATTACTCGATAAGAGGATATAACAAATGGATGACCAGCCAAGCAAAAGAAAAATGCCGACAGGCGTCCGGATCAGACATGGCCGCTTGCAAATCTACTTCAGTCGCAACAAAGAGACGTACAACGTCACGCTCCCATACCCCACAACTGCAGCGGGCATCAATACAGCCGTTAAAATTAGACGTGAACTGATCACCAAAGCCGAATGGGGTGTGCTTACTGATGACGACATCGCTCTTGCTCGGGGTGATGTCGTTGCTGACGATAGCAAAATTGTCGATAACGGCGTACTATTTCAAGAAGTCGCTCAAAAGTACTTAAAGCATTGCGAAGCCAATCAGGATTCTAAAGGCGACTACCTAAGCGCTCTTAACAAGCACTGGATGCCACGCCTGGCATTAATGCCTATCGACAAAATAACATCAGACAAGGTTCGTGATGTCATTGCAGATATCGGCTTTAACTCAGACAAGACCTATAATAACTGTCTGGTACCACTGCGCGGTGTTTTTGACAAAGCGATAGAGCTAAGACTAATCACGCCAGCCGACAACCCAATGTCGATGATCAAGAATAAAAAAGTACAGTCGGGGCTGCCAGATCCGTTTACTCGAGATGAGATGGATGCGCTATTAAATTGGCTTGATGTGAATTTAGAGGGTAAAGATAGGTTTTATTACTGGTATTTTGAAATGGCGTTTTGGACAGGTTGTCGTCCCAGTGAGCTGATAGCGCTTAGATGGAGCGATATTGATTGGTTTAACGGCTCAATGATCATTAGCAAAAGCCGTGTGCGAGGTGTCGAAAAGCAAGTAACAAAAACGCACACTGCACGAGAGGTATATCTAAACGATCGCTCAAAGCGAGCACTTGAAGCACTCGATGCAATGAAGCTGCATGACGACTATGTGATGATCTGCCCAGAGACCAGCCAGCCTTTTTACAACGAAAAACCCGCCCGCATGCGCTTAATTGATGCAATGAAAGCTAAGCGAGTGCGTCACCGTCCTGCATACAATGCCAGGCATACCTATGCTACTATGCTGCTGATGGCTGACGTGAATCCAGTGTTTGTAGCCAACCAACTTGGACATAGCTTGCAGATGCTTATTAAGAGATATGGCCGCTGGATCCACGGGGACCAAAACAAGATTGAGATATCAAAACTGCCAACGAATTAATAGCTGTGACATGATTCTTGACAGGATTGTATGACACGCTATGACATACAATGACATTTCAGCAAGCTAAGTCATTGATATTACTAAGTCAAAATATCATAGCGTGTTATAGAGTGTCATCAAATCGGGTTCAACTCCCGCCATCTCCACCAAATTCGAAAAACCGACCACTTAATTTAAATGGTCGGTTTTTTTATGGTTGGTTGTTATTTTTAAGATCATACGCCTAGACTACTTCCATCTAGAGCTTGTATTTAAAGCGCTGTCGAAAACATGCTGATTAACTCGCAGGATTATCCAAAGCCCATCGATATAGCTTCCTAAGTCCATAACTTGCCGGATCGACCAGCTCAAGCATATCTGCACAAGCTTCGGAACAAAACAACCGATACTCAGGATTATAGAACCCGGGAATCACTGTTCTAATCAATGCCAGATAATCATATTTAAAGTTTTGGCGTTTATTAAACCAACGTATGGCATAGTCAATATCACACATCACTGGCACCAACACCCAATGACTGGGTTCCATATCAATAACCTTACGACGTAGGCCACCATCACGATGACTTGAACTGATACAGTCATAACGTCCCTCCCCTAAACTATCAATCACCAGCTCGCAGTGACTGTATGGAGAGCCATCAATCAAGCTAATCATTCGATCTAATGCCTTGCCCTGCTTAGCCACATAAAACGCTAAATAAGTCATTTTCATTGTACGCCTCCAGAGATTATCTTTGATTGACCGTTAAACCGCTGATTTGAACCATACAGGGTCATACTGGTTTATATCTTTTATACTACACGATGAAATACAATTAAGTCGATAAAGAGAATAAAGACCAGAAAGTTAGAGCAGGTTGAACGTTTAATAAAAAAACTCCGTCATTACTGACGGAGTTTGTATAACAGCTTTATGTTTTAATGACTTTTAATGCAATACAGTATTCAGCCACTTGCCGATATTTTCAATCTGCGGCATACATACCTGGTGCGCCATTGGGTAAGTATTATACTCAACAGGATAACCTTTAGCGGATAGCAGCTGTTGTGCTTGTTGGCCTAGGACAGCCGGGACCACTGGGTCATGAGTACCATGCTCGATGAGTATCGGTATGTCCTTATTGGCCGCACTGTAATCGATATCATCATTGGTTGCCAAATAAGTTGACAACGTCATCAGGCCCGCTAATCGCTGCGGGTAGCCAAGTGCCACATGATAGGCCACCGCCCCACCCTGCGAAAACCCTGCTATCACGATGTGCTCAGGTGCGACACCGCGCTCAATTTCACGACTGATTAAATCATGAATTTTTTGTGATGACGCTTCGATTTGTGCACTATCGACTTTGCGCTCAAGGCTCATCTCTAGGATGTCATACCATGCTGGCATGACCATGCCGCCATTAATAGTCACAGGGATATTTGGCGCATGTGGAAAAATAAAGCGTACGGCCATATCATCAGCCAAACCCAACTGCGGTACAATGGGTTCAAAGTCGTGACCACTGGCACCTAAACCATGCAGCCAAATGACTGATCTATCTATTGGTTTTTGCGATGGGTTGTGCTCAACGATGACCGCATCTAAATATTTGCTCATATAATCTAGCTTCCTTTTATAATAAATATAACCTATGACAAGGCTGTTTTACGCAAAAGCGCCAGCCAAAAAACGACCTACTCGTAGTCTTAGTTTTCATCAATTTTTCACACTTTATAGTCAGTCACCAAAGAGTACGACCATATATTTGTGCTACGATAATTTATTGATTTTGGCGTAGCGCCTATCTATTGTATGACGCTCTATTATTATTTTTCAATGCTCATATATAGACGGGTATAATTCAAGCCAATTCAGCATCAACCATTTTTCTTATACAAAGACACAAAGCCTATGACCCATATTTTATTGGTAGAAGATGATCCTGCTATTGCCATGTCGCTCAAAGTGACCTGCAAGCGTGAAGGCTGGAAAATCACGTGGCTAGATAACGCCAGTCGTGTATTACCGATGCTGCATAGTGATGCGGCTCAAGACCTATCCGCGATTATTCTAGATGTGGGACTACCAGATGGTGATGGTTTGAGCTTATGCCAACAAATACGTCATACAGATGGTATTGGCAACTTAAAAGATATTCCGATTGTATTTTTGACTGCTCGTAGTGATGAGGTAGATCGTATATTAGGGCTAGAAATGGGTGGCGACGACTATTGTGCCAAGCCTTTTAGTCCACGAGAGCTCGTTGCCCGTCTCAAAGCCATTTGGCGCCGTGAGCAGCTGCTGTCACAACAGCCTGATCTTTCTACAGGATTAGACGATACTGATAATGGCAGTGTCTCTAATGAGACACAAGGTCAAGCGTTAACATTTGACGGCCCATCTGGTATCTGGCATTACCAACCGCTCAATTATTCATTGACATGGAATGACACCAAACTAGAGCTGAGCAATACCGAGCGCAATATTTTATTGACTTTGCTACAAGCACCCAATCAGGTCTTTAGTCGTGAACAACTATTAAACGCTGTCAGCGACTATCCCGACCATCGCTTGGCTCGAACGATAGACAGTCATATAAAGTCGATTCGTAAGCAGCTGGCAGCTATTGATGCCAGTATTGATGTCATCCACACCCATCGTGGGCTTGGTTATGCATTATGTCCTGCTTAGTAGTGGTCATTCACTACCTCACACAGCTGCTTTATAAATATGAATCATAAAAAAGTGAATGGCTATATTAACAGTCATGATAATAACCGCTCTAATACCAATCAAAGCAATTGGTACGCCAAGTTACACCCTATTGGTACAGCAAAGCAAACTGCTAAGCCTGAGCGATTACTTAATTTAAGTATATTTTTTAGGATTTGGCTCGCCGTCGCTTTAGTGCTTGTTATTTGTGGTGCACTTGTATTTGGCCAGTTATTTGGTTATGTCAAGCCTACAGCGCAGCAGGTTATTGAAGATACTTTGCTCGACACCAGCAAACTACTCGCAGCCAGTCTACAAACGCCCTTATCTTCAGGGCAATTATATGATGCTGACTTTCAGGCGCAGCTTGATGCTGCTTTTTCTGGTCCGTCAACAAGCAATCAACCCATAACCCCTGAATATCAAAAGAAAAGTTTTAGTAGTTTTAGAGTGTATGTGACAGATAATCAGGGTATGGTCATTTATGACTCACTATCCCAACCTGATAATGACGAAGGGCAAGACTATAGCCAGTGGAATGATGTCTATTTAACCTTAAAAGGAGAGTATGGGGCGAGAAGTACGGTGCGCAATCACCGCCATCGTGATGGCTCAGTCATGTACGTGGCGCAGCCAATCAATAACGCTGCCGGCGATACAATTGGTGTCGTCAGCGTTGGCAAGCCAACCGCTAGTGTGCGACACTATCTAGACAATACCCGCAAACGGATGCTAATTACAGCCCTGCTTATGAGCATTATCGCTCTGATACTAGCAGGACTGGTGGCATGGTGGCTGAAGCAGAGTATTACCTTAGTTACTCAATACACTGGGGCTTTAGCAGAGGATACTAAAAAGCCTTATTTTTATTTAGGCCATGAGCTCAACAGCCTAACAGACACGATTGAGACCATGAAGCATCGCTTAGAAAATAGAGCGTATGTCACTGACTATGTCCATACCCTAACTCATGAGCTCAAAAGCCCTTTGACAGCGATTCGTGCCAGTGGCGAGCTGTTAGAGGATGACGAACTGGATGCTGAGGATCGGCAGATGCTCATTCAAGCCGTTGGGGAACAGAGCATCAAAATGCAGCAGCTGATCGATCGTCTGCTCCTGCTTGCCAAAACTGAGCAACCGACCTTTAAGCTGAATCGACAACTGACTCCTTTATTACCATTGCTACAGAGCTTAGCAAAAGACAATGCGGCAAAGTTGCAACAGCAGCAGCTCTCGCCTATTAGCATTTATATTGATGATAAAGATATGTCAAAAGCCACTGCTTTGTCAGCAGATATATTGGCAACTACCAGTATTTTCGCTGATCAGTTTTGGTTGGTGCAGGTACTACAAAACGTGTTAGACAATGCCATTCATTTTGCCGATAACACGATCAATGTCTATATGCATAGCACTGCAAAAGCCGTCACCATAGAGGTTTTTAATGATGGTAAATGGTTGCCTGATTACGCTATTGACAAAGCTTTTGATCGTTATTTTAGCCTATCACATCAAAGTCAAAGTGAGCATGCCTCTATGTCTAGCGGCGCTCTAAAAAAAGGCACTGGTCTTGGTCTAACCTTGGTCAAACAAGTGATTGAACATCATGGCGGCCATGTGAGCATTCGTAATGTTGGTAGTAGCGCTAATGATGCTAATAAGGAGGTTGATACTAATACAAGTCAGAGTTCTGGCGTGATGGTTAGCCTTACCCTCCCCTTGGCTAAAGATTAAAAAGGACGAGTATTTATTATAGTTCATCAACTTTCCATCATTCCTACACAGGTTTTCTATCTCTTTGTTTTACGATAGCGTCATCGAAATCGTAAAACAAAGAGAGAAACTCTATGCAGCATATTGTTATTAAAAGCCTGTTAGGTCAGAACCGTCATCGTTGCGCACAGGCTTTATCGGACCAAGGCATCGACAGTATTGAGTTTGGCCACTGGTTGGCCATTCCCAGTCAGCGGTTATTATTGGTTTTTCGTCATCAGCACTGTGTGGCTATTGATGATTATCAATTGACAGTTTAAGACCTCTATTAACCTACCAACTAGAGCCTATCATGAACTGATTAACTACTCTTTTGAGAGTCCAAAAAAAAGCCCTGTATCATATCTATTAATATTTCATTAGATATGATACAGGGCAGATAGCTTTACAATATATTTTACTAAGACGACTTTAAGTAATTGATTCTACCGGCTGCTTAACATCGGTATTTTGCCCACGATGACGCAGATAATGATCGAGTAAGACAATCGCTAGCATGGCCTCTGCAATGGGCGTGGCTCGCACCCCAACGCAAGGATCATGACGGCCTTTGGTGAGCATATCGACCGCTTCGCCTTGAGTATTGATACTCTTGCCAGGTGTGGTGATACTAGACGTTGGCTTTAGGGCGATACTGACACGAATATCTTGGCCTGACGAGATGCCGCCCAAGATGCCGCCTGCATGATTAGCAGTAAACCCCTCCGGCGTCAGCTCGTCACGGGAGTGATGACCAAACTGCCCTGCTACCGCCATGCCATCGCCAATCTCGACACCCTTTACCGCATTGATACTCATCATGGCATGAGCAATCTCAGCATCCAAACGGTCAAATACTGGCTCACCAAGTCCGACCGGTACGCCACTGGCGATAACTTCTAGCTTAGCGCCACAGCTGGTACCTTCTCGGCGTAGATTATCTATCAAGGTCTCAAAGCGACCAATAGCGTCTTTGTCAGCAGTGAAGAACGGGTTGCTATTCACAAACTTCCAGTCAATTTGACGTGTGTCTGTGATGTTACTATATTCGTTGCCAATCTGAGTCACATGACCACGGATTTGCACCCCTAAGCGCTCTTGTAGATATTTCTTTGCGATGGCGCCTGCGGCTACTCGCATTGCCGTCTCACGTGCTGATGAGCGCCCACCGCCACGATAATCACGAAAACCATACTTCATACTGTAAGTATAATCGGCATGACCTGGACGAAAGGTATCTTTAATGTCGCTATAGTCTTTGGATTTTTGATTGGTATTACGAATCAACAGACCGATAGAGGTGCCCGTGGTTTTGCCTTCGAACACCCCCGAGATAATCTCGACTTCATCAGACTCTCGGCGCTGAGTTGCGTACTTGGACGTCCCTGGTTTGCGGCGGTCCAAATCCACTTGCAAATCAGCGCTAGATAACGCCAACCCTGGCGGTACACCATCCACAATTGCCATAAGGCCTGCACCATGTGACTCACCGCAAGTGGTCACCGTAAAAGCCTGTCCAATACTATTGCCTGCCATATCTATCCTTAAACCCGTAAAACTTCTTCAGAAACACTTCATTGAGATCTTGAGTAACCACTATACTATTGAGCATTGTCCAGTAGCTGCACATAATGTGCAAATAATTCACGGTGCTTTATGAGCTCATCATAGGTCATAGCAAAGACACCGTGACCACCAAGCGCAAATGTCAGCCAATTAAACTGAATCTCTGGGTACGCTTGATTGAGCGCCCACTCACTATCACCGACCTCACACACAAGCAGACCTTCAGACGTTAAGTAGTCTGGCGCTTCAAATAAAATACGATGTACCAAATCCAGCCCATCTTGCCCTGCAGCTAATGCATGCTCAGGCTCGTACAAAAACTCTGGCGGTAGATCTGCCATAATCGCGGCATCAACATAAGGCGGATTGGTAACGATGAGCTCATACTGATTGTCAGCAGGTAGCTTGGCAAATAAGTCTGACTCAATCACATTGACTTGATGACCCAGATCATGATGATCGACATTAACCATCGCCACCTCTAAGGCCCCTTTATCGATATCGGCAGCATCGACCAGCGCATCGACGAAGCGTGTCGCCATTGCAATAGCAATACAACCAGAACCTGTACATAAGTCTAAAATACGCTCTGGCTGTGGTAACTGCTTGGCATCTAGCCCATGCTCATAGAAGGTAGCAGCTTGGCCATCGACTGCTATGCCAAGCGGCTTAGCCATATCGTTGACATTAAAATAGGGATAGAACTGTTGACGAATCAACTCGGCAACTGGCGAGCGTGGAATCAAAACCCGCTCATCCACATAAAAAGGTAAATCACAGAAATAAGCCAAATTAATCAGATAGCTTAATGGCTTACGCCCAGCAATACGCGCTTCTAGTAAGCTCAAAACGTCTTGCTTTTCTGAAGCCGTCAAGCGGCAGTCGAGTATCTGCTCATTTGCCGCCCAGTCCAAAGATAAAGAATGCAACACAATAGCAGCGGCTTCAGCAAACTCATCATTCGTCCCTTGCGCAACGACGACATCGTAATTGCGTAATTGAGTCACGGCAAAGCGAATAAAATCACGGATACTAAACAGCTGCTCACGAGCTTCTTCGAGTTCGTTATGCAAGTTTACATACTCACTGTGATCGGTAACAAACGCACTATCAGCTTCCATATTATGGTCTAAGATTGTGGGGTTAGGCTCATCGTTAAACTGCTTTTGAAACGCTTCTGCACTCATAGTCTGGTGTTCTGGCATATCGCACCTTATTGATTACATGCTCTTGGTCTACATGCGGGTTAATTAATTCAAATATGATGTGTGCATTATAGACGCAAAGCCGATACAGCGCCAACGACTATCCATCTGACTGTCAAACAATAACGTGCCAGCCTCAGAATTGCTTTCACTATGATGACCTAATGATGAGTAGTGACTGACCAATGACTAATGTAGCACCTTACTAAACCTTTCGATAACAAGCAGTTAAGCAATTTAACAGCCTTACTATTGAGTGAACATTACTCAAATGTAGTCAATACGTCAATAGGTGACGTTTAGCTTCTTCTCAACGCAAAAAGATGTGTCAAAAGTTTGCGTAGTATCTGAATTATGCGCATAATAGCCTCATTGTAACCACTGACTGTGATTTAACATGATGAAAATAAAACCTCTTATTACTGCTATGTCTATCGCAGCGATTAGCGCTACGATGAGTATCAGTACTTTTGCTGCAACCAATGATAACGCTCGTACTTTGTCAGCACACAGCGCAGACAATCTACCTGATATGGCTGTGCTCGCCAGCCTTGATATCCAAGAAAGCCGTAGCAGCTCTGCTGAGAGCAACTCTGCAACCTCTAGCGCTACTGACCGCATGAGCCAGCTGATCGATGCCAAAAACAAAGCTAACCAGAACAATGAAACAGTAGATGCGCCAGCCACAGTAGAAGCGCCCACTATAGAAGCGCCGGCCGTAGCCGCTGACAATATGAGTGCACAAGAGCTGACTCGTAAAGACGAGCAGTCTGATAGCACTGATGACATCACTGAAGGCCAAGCAGTTGCAGCCCCGAGTGAGGGCGCCTCTGTCGACACAACGAACCCGCTTTCTTTTGAGCTTCCCAATAATCAGCCGTTACAGAGCTTGGGTGATGACACTGCCATCAAAAGTATTGAGGACAAAAACGGTAAAAGATATACCACGCTGAACCTATCAAACTATGCCAAACAAGTAAACGACGCCTCTTGGTCACCGAATATGAAAGTCAACTCGGCGATGACGATTAAGATGCAGGCTTTGCTTGATTGGAACCATGCATCGCCTGGCCCCATTGATGGTGGTTGGGGTATGAATAGTAAGAAGGCTTTAACCAACTTCCAAACCATGAAGGGCTTACCAGCAACTGGTAAGATGGATCAAAAAACTTGGAATGCTTTGATTGAAAACATTCCTGCTAATAAGCCTGTGCTCGTCACTTATACGCTCACAGAAGATGATATCAAAACTAAATTTGCGACCACCCCTTCTGGCTCAGAAGCCAAATCCAAGATGAAAGGGCTGTACTATCAAGACATCAAAGAGATGCTTGCGGAGCGCTTTCATATGGATGTGCGTTACTTGGATAAGCTCAATAAAAACAAAAAGTATCAAGTTGGCGAAACCATCACAGTGGTCAATAACCGTGAGCCACTAAACAAACGCATCAATCGGGTGGTGGCCAATAAATCCGACAAAACCTTATATGCTTATAACGGTGATCAGTTGGTTGCTACTTATCCAACTACCGTCGGTAGTGCGGCTACCCCTTCCCCTCAAGGCACCTTTAAGATCATCAATAGAGTTAAAATGCCTTGGTATAAAGCCACTGTCGGTAAGGGTGATAAGAAAAAAGTACACATGCTGCCACCTGGCCCAAACAACCCGGTAGGTGTAGTATGGATGGGACTATCCAAGCCCTCTTACGGTATTCATGGCTCACCAAAGCCTGAAGGCATCAGTCGCCAAGCATCAGCAGGCTGCGTGCGCTTGACCAACTGGGATGTGTTAGAGGTCTATGCCAATATTGAGAACGGTGCGACAGTCGAGCTCAAGTAAACGTGTTGAGTATTAAAAAACACTTTGAGCGATAAAAACCGCTTTGTCAAAAAGACCTTATATAAGGTCTTTTTTTTAGCATTGAGCTATTTTTTAGATATAGGTGTTTATTATGAAAACCGTGATGTTTATAGGTTATGGATCGATGGCGAGAAAGGTGCATGAGATGCTGCCGAAAGATATCAAGCTATCCACAATTCTCGCCAGCGCTCGAAGTGCAGAGCGCCTAAAAAGGGAGATGGGCGAATCTGTAACGATTATTACTGCTGTAGAGGAGTTAATAAAGACCCCTGACATCGCTATTGAAATGGCAGGACAAGAAGCACTCAAAGAGCATGGGCTCAAAGTTTTACAGAAAAAAATCCCTCTTGGGGTGGTCTCTGTGGGCGCTTTTACCGATGAGAAGTTTGCGGTTGCACTACATGATGCTGCAAAAACGCAAGGGGTGAACATTCATCTCTTAGCAGGGGCGGTTGCCGGCATCGATGGCATCAATGCTGCAAGCTTAGCTGGTCTTGACAAAGTGATTTATCAAGGTAGAAAAAACCCATCCGGCTGGCGGGGCAGTTATGCTGACGAGCTGATTGACTACGACTCTTTAGAGCAGTCGACGATATTTTTTACTGGGACGGCAAGAGAAGCGGCAAGTCTGTTTCCTGATAACTCAAATGTGGCTGCGACCATCGCTCTTGCAGGCGTTGGGTTAGATGAGACCCAAGTCGAGCTGATCGCTGACCCTGCCCTAACCCACAACATTCATCATATTGTAGCTGAAGGCGTATTTGGCAAACTTGAGCTCAGCATAACCGGATTACCTCTAGCCGAAAACCCCAGAACTTCAAGCCTAGCAGCATTTAGCGCTTTACGCTTATGTCATCAAGTAAATCAAGTTCTACAGCTGTAGAGCGCTAGCAGCAAATACTTGAATAGCATCAGTATGGAAAATGGAAACCCCAGCGACACAGCAGTACCTTTAAGCTGAGCCAGCTGTCGCTACCTATGTGACATTACCTATGTGGCATCAATATATATGCGCCATACGGTTGGCTTTTTTAAACCGTCTGACCCTACACGCGGCGGCTGTTGTCTGTTTCTTCGCCAGTGATGCTGCTGATTTTTTTGGTAAAAAACAGTCCAGCGGGTATAGACACCAATAGCCCCACCACCACAGCAATTTGGATATGTGGAATTTCGTTAAACCCAGTCACCAAAGCTGCAATAATGAGCACACCGACAATAACCGTTGCTGCCATCGAGTAAACCATAGAGAATAGTGGCCAGTTCATAATATAATCCTCATTTAAAGGGGTATAACCACTGTATACCCTAAATCCACACTACTAGTAAGCCTTTATTATAAACCAATACACTACTTATATCGACTGACTTTTAGTAAATAACCTCATTATTATTATGGATTAATATGGGACATCCTAAACCCTAATCATTTTTTCTTGGCCTGTCAGTTAGAGAGAGTCAAAATACCCTGAAATACAGATCAGACTTGAAAACAACATCCCGCCAAGTACAATGTACCTCGCAATAAACAAGCACTCCCTTTTCATCGCAAATGATAGACAGGTAATCCGGTAGCACAGACATTACTGCGACCTTAATCTATGTCTAGTCATAGGATATTTGCATTAAACAATAATTAAGGCACATTTTCCCTAAAAACTATAACTTCAGGGATAGGAGTACAAAACAGTGAATAAACAGTCTTGGCAAATAGCGGCAGCCTATATGTCGGTAGTGGTTGGCGGGGGTTTTGCCTCTGGTCAGGAAGTGCTGCAGTTTTTCACCGGTTACGGTATGTCAGGTGTTATAGGCACACTGGTTAGTGCTGCTCTTTTTGCATTTTTAGGAATGCAAATAGCACGCATGAGCTCAAGCATGCAGGCTCATTCCCACAAAAAAGTCTTGTACACCTTGTTTGGTACACGTGCAGGCTTTGTTATGGACGTGGTGTTGTCATTCTTTTTGTTTGGCGTTGGCGTGGTTATGCTTGCGGGTAGTGGTTCGATTTTCGCTCAGCAGTACGGCTGGCCACCACTGGTAGGTGGTGTTTTTATGACAGTACTGGTGATTGCCACGCTTTGTTTGAATGTAAGAGGCATCATAAGACTCATCAGTATCATCATGCCTGTACTGCTATTATTGATACTGGCAATCACCACTTACTCAATTTTTACCAGTAATGTCGCCAACGACACGCTAAATGAAGTCGCAAAAGAGATACCCACCATCAGCTCGGACTGGCCGGTTTCAAGTTGGATATTTGGCGCCCTACTTTATGCTTCATTTAATATTGCGGTTGGCTTTCCTATGCTGGCTGTGATTGGTGGGTTGACTCATTCACAAAAAACAGCAGCCATGGGCGGAGCAATGGGCGGTCTTGGCTTGGGTCTGTTGATATTCTTACTTAATATCGGGCTTTTTGCCAATATCGATACACTCATAGGCGTTGAGATGCCTACTTTAGGACTCGCTGCAAATATCTCACCAGTGTTAGCCCTGATTATGTCGGTGACGCTTATTTGTATGATATACAGCACCGCAGTGGGTATGTTTTTTGCTTTTAGCACCCGCTTTGCTAAACCAGGAGCAAAGGGTTTCAAATGGCTAAGTGCATTTTTTGCCATCATTGGTCTGGGCCTAAGTCAGCTTGGTTTTAGCAAACTCATTGGCACCGTGTATCCAATGCTGGGTATCGTTGGTCTAATTATGATTGTGGCGATTATTTTGGCATGGTTTCGTAGCCGCAATCAGCCAGCACAAACACCAAACTAAAACTGCGCATACTTAGTCTTCTATATCAACACCCTTGGCGTTTGTGCTAAAATCGCTTGCAAAATCATTTAACTTATTTTACTCAATACCACCCGTCAGTAAGGAGCCGCTGTGAGTCAGCCATTTCGCTCAGCCGATATTCGTCAAGCCTTCATAGATTATTTTATAAGCAAGCAGCACACCGCAGTCCCCTCATCGAGCCTGATTCCGCATAACGACCCGACATTATTATTTACCAATGCGGGGATGAATCAGTTTAAAGAGACATTTTTGGGAATGGAGACTCGTGACTATACCCGGGCGGTGACCTCACAAAAATGCGTGCGTGCAGGTGGCAAGCATAATGACTTGGACAATGTCGGTTATACGGCTCGCCATCATACGTTCTTTGAGATGCTGGGCAACTTCTCTTTTGGCGATTACTTCAAGCAAGCTGGTATCGCTTATATCTGGGAGTTTTTGACCTCAAAGGACTGGTTGGCAATCGATAAAGACCGCTTATACGTGACTATTTACGAAACCGACGACGAAGCCTTTGATATTTGGCACACTGAAATTGGTATCCCTGCAGAGCGCATCATTCGTATCGGTGACAATAAAGGTGCCCCTTATGCGTCTGATAACTTTTGGACGATGGGTGATACCGGTCCTTGTGGTCCTTGTACCGAAGTGTTTTATGACCATGGCCCTGAAATAGAAGGTGGCCTTCCAGGTACGCCTGAAGAAGATGGCGACCGCTTTATCGAGATTTGGAACTGCGTATTTATGCAGTTTAATCGCCAAAAAGACGGCACCATGTTGCCCCTACCTGCACCAAGTGTCGATACAGGCATGGGGCTTGAGCGCATCAGTGCTATTATGCAAGGTGTACATAGTAATTATGAAATAGACTTGTTTGTACACTTAATGGATGCGGCAGCAGATATTCTAGGTATCGCTAATGAGCAACAAGCTTCTCTGAACGTCATTGCTGATCACATTCGTGCGGTGGCGTTCTTGATTGCAGATGGTGTGCTACCAAGCAATGAAGGCCGCGGTTATGTCTTACGCCGTATCATTCGCCGAGCGGTACGTCATGGCAATAAACTTGGTGCAGAGAGTGATTTTTTCTATAAAATGGTGGCGCCACTTGTCGCTGAAATGGGTGATGCGTATCCAGAGCTAAAAGACAAACAAAGCCAAATTGAAAATGCGATTCAAAAAGAAGAAGCGCAGTTTGCCAAGACTTTAGCGCAAGGCTTACGTCTGCTTGCCAGCGAGCTTGAAGACTTGCAAGATGGTGACACCCTCTCTGGTGCAGCAGCATTTAAACTCTATGATACTTATGGCTTTCCGCTGGACTTGACCGCTGACATTACTCGTGAGCGTGGCATCCTCATCAACGAGGACGAGTTTGACGAGCACATGCAAGCACAGCGCGACCGAGCTCGTGATGCTGGTAAGTTCGATGTTGATTATAGTAGCGTTATTCAAGTCGACACCCCTACTGAGTTTATCGGCTATGAGCAATTGACAGAAGACAATGTCACTCTGCTCGCTGTCTATCAAAACGGAGAAGCCACTGAGGCTCTAAACGAAGGTATGGAAGGCGTCGTCGTCCTTGATCGTACGCCGTTTTATGCTGAAGGCGGTGGACAAGTGGGCGAGCTTGGCGAGATCCGTACCGCTACTGGTGTATTTGAGGTGCAGGATACCAAAAAATCCGGTCAAGCCATTATTCATCATGGTATCGTCACGATGGGCGAGATCAGTGCCAAGCAAAGCGCTGAAGCGCAGGTACTGTCAGATATTCGTAGTGCCAGTGCTAAAAACCATTCCGCCACGCATTTATTACACGCTGCTCTACGGCAGGTACTTGGTCACGATGTGACCCAAAAAGGCTCATTGGTTTCAAGCGACGTGTTACGTTTTGACTTTTCTTATGACAAACCCGTCACTGACACTGAAATCATGCAAATTGAGCGTTTGGTCAATGAGCAAATTCAAGCCAATGTCCAAGCGTGTATCGAGCATATGCCTATCGACGACGCCATGAATAAAGGCGCAGTCGCCCTGTTTGGTGAAAAATACGGTGATGACGTACGGGTACTAACCATGGGCACAGAACAAGTGGTCGATGGTCAGCGTCAGCCCTTCTCTATCGAGCTATGCGGCGGTCTGCACGTAGAGCGTACTGGCGATATCGGTATCTTCAAAATCACCAGCGAGGCCGGTATCGCCGC
Organism: Psychrobacter coccoides; assembly: GCF_017498085.1. GTDB lineage: Bacteria > Pseudomonadota > Gammaproteobacteria > Pseudomonadales > Moraxellaceae > Psychrobacter > Psychrobacter coccoides. The sequence goes on along the minus strand of NZ_JAGBKM010000001.1, from coordinate 5,904 downwards.
TGGCATCCGCCGTATCGAAGCCGTCACAGGTATGAACGCTGTCAAGTACTTGCAACAAGGTGATCAACAGTTGAGCGAGCTGGCAGCACAGCTAAAGGTCAAACGTCCTAATATTGCTGCACGTGTGCAGACCATGGCAGACAAGCAGCGTGAGCTTGAAAAACAGCTTGAACGCTTACAGCAAAAAATGGCAAGTGCGCAAGCAGCAAACCTACTTGATGATGTGCAAAATATCGCTGATGTACCCGTATTGATTAGTACCTTATCAGGGATTGATGGCAAGTCGATTCGCACGCTGATGGATGATATCAAATCCAAGCTTCCTGATAGCGTCATCGTTTTGATCGGTGATAAAGACGGACAGTTGGCATTGGCAGCCAGTGTCGCCAAGTCTGTCACTGGCCGTATCAAAGCCGGTGATATCATTCGCCATTTGGCAGGCGAGCTTGGTGGTAAGGGTGGTGGTAAACCTGATTACGCTCAAGGCGGCGCACCAAAACCTGATAATAGTGCTGCTATTATCGGCAGCTTACCGGCTTGGCTCGAATCACAGCTGGGTTAGTGGTCTAAGACTTGCCAAACCTAAGTGATTAAGCAACAAGCATGCGATTGGTTATACCTGTTATAACCAATCGCCATATATCAAAACACGGCTATGACTTAATTTCAGCGCATGATTGTGGTATAAAGTAACACTGTCTAAAAACAACACCATCAATATACAGTCAATGCACTGTAAAATGATGTCGTTTTTACAACTCGACTTTAAAGCATCCAAAACCCGTTCATTAGCAATGAATTTTAACCAACAGCCATCATGAATAATAGGTAAAACTTATGGCGTTAATAGTACAGAAATACGGCGGTACCTCAATGGGCAGTATCGATCGTATTAAGAACGTCGCAAAACGTATCAAGCGCTGGCATGACAATGGCCATCAAGTCGTCGTCGTCGTCTCTGCTATGAGTGGCGAGACCAACCGCCTTATCGATTTAGCGCGCCAGATTAGTAGTGATCCAGACCCTCGTGAATATGACCAAATGGTCTCTACTGGCGAGCAAGTATCCATCTCGCTACTGGCAATGGCTATCAAAGAGCTGGGCGTGGGCGCACGTTCATTTACTGGTCGTCAGGTGGCGATTAAAACCGACAGCTCACATAATAAAGCTCGCATCGAAAGTATTGATGATGCCAGCATCCGTGAGCAGCTAGATGCCGGCAATGTCGTTATCGTTGCAGGGTTTCAGGGTGTCGATGACCAAGGTAATGCCACCACTTTAGGTCGTGGTGGTTCTGATACTACTGGCGTCGCTGTGGCAGCAGCATTAGGCGCTGATGAGTGCCAAATATATACAGATGTGGATGGGGTCTACACCACTGATCCACGTGTCACCTCAAAAGCCAAAAAGTTGGAAAAAATCACCTTTGAAGAAATGCTAGAAATGGCAAGCCTTGGCTCCAAAATCTTGCAAATTCGTTCAGTAGAGTTTGCTGGCAAATATGGTGTACCGTTACGTGTCCTCTCAAGCTTTGATGAAAATACGGACGGTAGCTTTGATCAAGACTTCCAAGATAATGTTGGTACCTTAATTACGATAGACGAAGGAGACAGTATGGAACAGGCAATCATCTCAGGTATCGCCTTTAACCGTGACGAAGCAAAAATTGTAGTACGCGGCGTACCTGACCACCCCGGTATTGCCTCTGCAATCCTGACACCTATCGGCCGTGCAAATATCGAAATCGATATGATCGTACAAAACCTGTCTACTGGGGGTACCACTGACTTTACCTTTACCGTCAATCGTACTGACTTAGATAAAGCCATAAAAGTCCTAAATGATGAAGTCAAAGACGACATCGGTGCCAAAGAGATTTTAGGGAATAGCGAAGTGGTCAAAGTCTCCTTGGTCGGCGTGGGCATGCGCTCACACGCTGGAGTTGCCAGCCTTATGTTCCAAACCCTCGCTGAAAACAACATCAATATCCAAATGATATCGACGAGTGAAATCAAAATTTCCGTACTGATTCAAGACCAGCATTTAGAAAAAGCAGTTAAGTCGCTGCACACTGCATTTGGACTTGATCGTGAAGATGGTGATAGTCGAGTGGCAGGACAGTAAGGCTTAAAATAAACAACCATCTGCATGATTTTTGCTATTTGTATGGAGAATAGAGTCGTTACTGACTCTATTCTTTTTAACTTTTAGGCTGACGAAAGGTGATAATTACCCAGCAGTTTTGTTAAAAGCCGTGACAGTATCTATTATGCCACCTATAATGGTGGCTCATTTGGGCTAAATGAACCTACCTATTATCATCGTATATCATATCTTACTTTACTTTAATTTGAGACGAAACGTATCATTTTGAGATTATTATTGATAAGATATTTATGCAATGATGTAACGATGATTTGCAATTGAGATGTAATGTAATGAGTAATATTTTTTTAATGCGACATAAGGAGTGTGACGCATGCTAATTTTAACACGCCGTGTGGGCGAGACATTAATGATCGGCGATGAAGTCAGTGTGACTGTATTAGGGGTCAAAGGCAATCAGGTACGCATAGGTGTTAATGCGCCAAAAGACATTGCTGTACATCGTGAAGAGATTTATCAACGTATTCAACATGAGCGCTCTGTTCAGTCGCAGATGCAACATCTTGAGCAAGGCAATTTTGCGCCTTCATTTGATGACGAAGATTATTTCAATCGTTAATTTAACTTGCTTTGAGGTCACTTACTTATGAGTATCCGCCAATCTGATATATCGGCTCTACTTAATGGTTTGAACAAAAAAGCCATTGGATTTAATGATGTCATCAGCTTTATCGATGATTTTTATCGCTATGCACCAGTGCCGTTCGTGAACGGGATGCAGCACAATCAAGCCGGTGAAAACGAAAGCAGCGCCAAGATTTTTGGCTTTGCAAAGCTACATGGTTTGAGCCAGCTCGATACCCTGACACTGTTTGGTGAGCACTATGCTAAAGTTAAAGCGACTCCAAAGGGGACAGACCACGCCAATATTCGTAACTTTTTACATTGGGGTTGGCAGGGTTTTTTGATGGAAAAAAACCCACTTACTCTACGTCCAAGTGTAGACACTACGGCAATATAACGAGCAAGTGTGTGTAATCATTTTGGCTCAAAATGAGCAGTCATTATGATTAAGCTATCAGCATATCAGCTAATAAACAAAAGCCACGCTATACTATATAGCGTGGCTTTTTTATACTGGCTTGAGGGTGTTTATTTATTAAGAAACTTCACAGGCTGAATGGCACCTTTAGGATTTGGCAGATTAGGGTAATGATGTTCATGCTCGACATCACACTCAGCACCAACAACCGAGCCATCGTCTTTAATAGGTTTATGAATATAACCGGTACGCTCAGCAGGTGGTAAATGCTCGTGCTCCCATATCATGACGGCCTGCATGCAAGTCTCTCGCTGCTCAACAGTCAATCGTCTACCATCAGGCCATTTGCCCAGCTCTATCGCTACACGGAACTTTTCGACCACATCAGGGGTTAGACTGGCCAATATCGTTTGCTTATCCATCTTGTCTTTTCTCCACCACTATCTTCAATCTCTATGTTAGATCATATAACTGTCTAATAACTGGGGTTATTTATTATCAATATCTACTCATCATCAATAATATCATCATCTTTATCCAGACTAAACTCTTCAGCATGAACATTCCAATGCAATTTGGTTCGACAGGCTTCATAAAAGTCAAAACCAGGCGGATGTAGCAAGGTGAGTTTGTCTGGGTGTTTGCGAATATACAGCCGCTGGTCTTGTTCGATAGGTACACTGGCTTTGCCATCTGCACTCACCATAGGTTGGGTACGATTATCCTCATGAATCCGAATGCAAACCTCACTATTGCCACTGACCACAATCGGCCGACTAGACAAGGTATGTGGATGCATAGGGACGAGACAGATGGCGTCCATACTGGGATGAATAATAGGGCCACCACCTGACAGCGCATAAGCAGTTGAACCTGTAGGAGTCGCTGCGATCAGCCCATCACTATGCTGACGATAAACATCTTGGCCATCAATTTTCATCTGAAAATCAATCATATGCACAGATTTACCAGCATGCAACACCACATCATTTAGCGCCATATCTTCATGCAGGACTTCTCGACCTTGGCGGATCTCCATCATAAGCAAAAACCTATGATCCAGCTGATAATCACCCATAAGCACTTGGCGCAATTTAAAAGCCGCTTCTTTAGGCTTAACATCAGCCAAAAACCCCAGACGACCTCGGTTGACCCCTAGCACGGGTACGCGATAACGTGCTAACGCTTCTGCAGCATGAAGTATGGAGCCATCACCACCAACCACGATAACTAAGTCACAAATCTCACCAATCAAACTACGCTTGACAATTTTGACCGCAGCTATTTCGGTTAAGTCCAAAGTCGGTAAATTGGCTGTTTGCACATCCATAATCAATGTCAAATTCATCTCATTGATGGTTTGGGCAATCTGCACCAGGCTTTTAGTAACGCTGCGCTTCCCTGCTCGGCCCATCAGACCAATGCGACGAAAAGCAGGGTTTTTAATGGCATGAAAGAGCTCTGATTCATGTAAGTGTGGCAGCCTTTCTGACTGCGCTGAGTTTTCCATAAAGCGACTCGACATAACTTTAAAATACAGGGCAATGATAGCGATAAATGCGTGCTTAAACTAGCCTGTTTTGTCAATTATCATTGTTAACGGTGATGATTGACCCCATACTATAACCTATCAAACGAATTTTTATATTCATTGCAATACGTTGCTAAGCCTTGAGGGCTGTCACGTATACACAGTTGACAATAATGTCGGTTTTGCTAAAGTAGCTGCAATCTATTTTTTATATTATTTAATTAAGGATATTTTTATGGCCAATCCTATTGTCAGTCGCGCAGAACTTGCGATCGGCGGCAAGTCGATGACCGTTAAAGGCGTGGTACAAAAGACAACAATGCTTTTAGGGTTGTCAGCGCTATCTGGTCTAGGCTTCTTTTTTTATGCGATCGCTGCTGGGTTATCTAGTGGTTTTATTTACATGACGTCTATCATCAGCATGTTTGTTGGTGTGGGTCTAGCGTTTTTCATTATGTTCAAGCCGCATATGGCAAGAACGCTTGCTGTACCTTACGCCTTAGTCGAAGGGCTATTTTTGGGTGGCATCTCTATGATATTTATGAGTATGTACCCAAGCGTGCCTCTGACGGCACTCTGTGCCACCTTTGTGACCGCAGCGGTCATGCTTGGTCTATACCGCTCAGGTATCGTCAAGGTCAATGATAAGTTTCGCTCTATTATGATGTCGGCTATTTTTGCCATTATGATCTTGTATCTTGTACAGTGGGGTTTTGTCTTATTTGGTTCCAGCCTACCGTTTTTGTTTGATGGTGGTATGATTGCAATTGGTTTTAGCTTATTTGTAATCGTCATCGCATCATTTAGCTTATTGCTTGATTTTGATAACATCGAGCGTGGTGTTGCTATGGGTGTGTCTGAAGACTATGAATGGGTCTTTAGTGTTGGCCTTATTGCGACCCTAGTGTGGATGTACATTGAGTTTTTACGTTTACTGAGCTATTTACAAGACTGATGTCATCGCTGTTTTCAATTACCAGAACCGCCTTTGTCGAGGCGGTTTTTTTATGATATAAATTTGGCTTATTTAGGTTTATCATCCAGCGCCGTAAAACCACGTCCTTCTAGGGCGTGGATATCAGGCGTCAACCGTTGTCGCCCAATATTGCAAGTGCCTTGATAATCACACCCATTGAGATCATAATTACTCCATGAAAACGCTCAAACTACGCATCAAAGACAAACACGCCAAGCAGCTCAATATCTTAGCTGGGGCGGTTAACTT